>NZ_PRDN01000001.1:0-809882 GCF_003600855.1 Xanthomonas sp. CFBP 7698 | reverse complement strand
CTTTTGGCGAACGCTCAAAGCGGGGGGATTACCAGGCGTCGTAGGTCTCGGGGATATGGTGGGACATGGGCGGCTTCTGGACGAGATGAACGCGGGTGCGCAGGACGATAGTGACAGGCTTGCTTTTGGCGGATTAATGTTACTTTATAACACTTCATCTTTGCCGCGCAGTTTTGCCTCCCGTGTCCTGCCTTCTTCTATGTTTTAGCTGCCGTCCGGAATCGCACTGCGCTCTGCGCTGCCGTTCGCTGTGGCGGGTCGATTGCCTGAGTTGTGAGGGCAGGGCGTGATGCAGCGTCGGCACCTATTACGGGGTGGAGCTGCTGCCTTGATGCTTGCGCCGACGTGCGGGGCTGCGCAGAGGCTCCCGGCCCTGCGGGGATGCCGCGTGCAACAGCAGGGCGAGTTGCTTCGCCTGCGGCTGGAGCTGGGCGCGCAGGTGGCCTACCGCAATTTCAGGTTGTCCGATCCTGAGCGTGTGGTCATCGATCTTTCTGGCGTGTCGCCGCAGTCGCCTCGCATCGATCCGATGCCCGCCGGCGTTGCGGTGACCCGCATACGCAGCGCGCCGCATCTCGATGGTCTGCGCGTCGTGCTGGATCTGCGGCAGCCCTGTTCGGTCAACGTGCGCCGGGATGGCAGTGCGTTGGTGCTGGAGCTTGCCGCCATGCCGGGTGGCGCGGCCCTGACAGTCAGCGGCGATGTTGCAGCGACAGCGCCCGTAGGCCCGGCCCGCTCGCGCCTGCATTCCTACATCATCGCCATCGATGCCGGCCACGGCGGCAAGGATCCGGGCGCGGTCAGTGCCGATGCGCGTTACGAAAAACATGTCGCCATGGCGGTGGCTGGGCGGCTGCATCAGCGCCTGGCCGCCGATGCACGCTATCGGCCCACCATGATCCGCAGCGACGACCGTTTCGTGCCGTTGCATGAGCGCGTCTTGATTGCGCATCGCCACAACGCGGATCTGTTCGTCTCCATCCATGCCGATGCCGCGCCAACACGCGAAGCGCGCGGTGCTTCGGTGTTTGCGCTCTCGCAGACCGGTGCCAGTTCGGCACTGGCACGCTGGATCGCCGATAGCGAGAACGCGGCCGACGATATGGGCGACACCGCGCGCCGGCTGCGGGTGCCGAGCAACCCGGTTCTGTCGCAGGTACTGGCCGACCTGTCGCTGAGCGGCACCATCGTCAGCAGCCTTGCGTTTGGCACGTTGATGCTGGCGCGCCTGCAGCAGGTGACGCACCTGCACCAACACCAGGTCGGGCAGGCCGGCTTTGCGGTGCTGAAATCGCCGGATATTCCCTCGTTGCTGGTAGAAACCGGCTTCATGAGCAATCGCGACGATTGCCGGCGCCTGTGTGGCGATACGCATCAGGACGAACTGGCGCAGACGCTGCATGCGGGCATCGACGACTACTTCGCTGCCTTTCCCGGTCGCGCCTGAGCCGCGATCGCCACCTTTACCCTTCGACGAGCACCCGATGTCCGCCACGCTTCCCGATGTTGCCGTTACCGAACTCTCCGCCCTGAGTGCGCCCTTGCGCTGGGTGGGCATGCAGGACATCGCCATCCCCGTGCATCTGCAAGCTGGCGGCGCCGGGCTTGCCGCGCGCGCCAGCGTGCAGGTCGATCTGCCGCGGCCAGAGCTCAAGGGCATCCATATGTCACGGCTGTATCGCCTGCTGGACCTGCATCTGCGGCAGCCGGTGTCGCCGGCCATGCTGTCGCAGCTGCTGCAGGCGCTGGTCGCCAGTCACGCCGATTGCGGGAGCCGCGCCGCGCGGCTGACGCTGCGCTTTGAACTGCTGCTGCGCATGCCGGCTCTGCGCAGCGAAGGGCTGAGCGGCTGGCGTGCCTATCCGGTGCACATCGTCGCGCACTGCAGGGCAGGGCGCACCACAATCCAGCTACAGGTCGATGTGCTGTACGCGTCCACCTGCCCATGTTCGGCGGCGTTGTCGCGGCAGTTGTTGAGCGATGCGTTCGTGCAGCAGCACGCCGGGCGCGACGCGCTGCCGCTGCAGGAGGTTGCGCAATGGCTGCAGGAGCACGGTTCCTACGCCACCCCGCATAGCCAACGCAGCGTGGCGCAGGTGCGCGTTGAGCTGGGCGCGGAGACGCAGCGCTTTGCGATCCGTGAGCTGCTCGATCTCTGCGAGCGGGCGCTGGCAACGCCGGTGCAGGCCGCGGTGCGGCGGACCGACGAGCAGGAATTTGCGCGTTTGAATGGCGCAAACCTGATGTATGTCGAAGACGCAGCGCGACGCCTGCGCAAGGCGCTGGCAGAGCACTACGCGACCTTTCATGTGGCAGTGCGCCATCTGGAAAGCCTGCATGCCCACGACGCCGTCGCCGAAACCGGCAGCGACGACGACTCACCTTCTCTAGTTGCCGTGTGAGTTGAGGCCATGCACTGCAAATTGCCGAGGCGCCGGGCACTAACGGTGCGCACATCACGTGTCGCGACCGCTCCAGCAAGGCGCGACGAACGCGGCATGCGTGACGCATTGCTGTTCGACCCGTCTGTGTGTTTTGTGTTGTTGTGGCTGATGTGAGCGACGCGACGGTGACCGATGTGGCGTCTGGTGGTATCTGCAGTGCGAGGCCTGTGAAGCGCGCATGCGCTTGAACCACATTGCGGTGGTGGTCGCGGGGCATCACATATCGATCAGCACGGCCGCACGGGGCTCACGTTCAACGCGACCAATCCGGCAGCGCAGGGCGGCAACCAACCTCGACCACATGGTGCCCCGGGGCCACGTCGTCCGGATCCAGGCATGCACAAGAAGGCCGTCGCCGCCCGCCGCACAGCGGCGCAATCCACACCCCATGCAGACTGCCTGCACCACAACGCAAAAACCCCGCAATGCGGGGTCTTGGCGTGATCTGCAGCAGGACCAACGTGGTGCTCCCTAGGGGACTCGAACCCCTGTTTTAGCCTTGAGAGGGCCACGTCCTAACCATTAGACGAAGGGAGCGTTTTTGTCGCGTCTTGTGCAGCGCGCTAGTATAGTGAGGTAATAGCCGTTGGGCAATCCTGCAACACAAGACGGAAGCGCCATCATCGAACCCTCAGTTACATCCCCGTTCACGCTGCGCGTTATCCCACGCGATCAGCACACCATTTCGCGCAAGGACATCAGCCCCAACGCGCTGCGCGTGTTGTACCGCCTGCGCGAATCGGGCTTTGGCGCCTATCTGGTCGGCGGCGCGGTCCGCGACCTGCTGGTCGGCGGCCACCCGAAGGATTTCGACGTCGCCACCAGCGCCACGCCGGAAGAGGTCAAGGCGCTGTTTCGCAACTGTCGCCTGATCGGCCGCCGTTTTCGGCTGGCGCATGTGGTGTTCGGCCGCGAGATCATCGAGGTTGCCACCTTCCGCGCCAACGTCGACGACGGCAGCGGCGACCGCGAGCTGGATAACGGCCGCCTGGTGCGCGACAACGTCTACGGCACCATTGAAGACGACGCGATCCGCCGCGACTTCACCTGCAACGCCCTGTACTACGCGATCGAGGATTTTTCGGTGCGTGATTACTGCGGCGGATTCGAAGACGTGCAGGCACGGCTGATGAAGTTGATCGGCGACCCGGAGCTGCGCTACCAGGAAGACCCGGTGCGCATGCTGCGCGCGGTGCGGCTGGCGGCCAAGTTGAATTTCGACATCGAAGCCAGCACTGCCGAGCCGATCCCGCGCCTGGCCGGTCTGTTGTCCGAGGCAGCGCCGGCGCGCCTGTTCGAAGAGATCCTCAAGCTGTTCCTGTCCGGACATGGCGTGGCCAGTTTCCAGGGCCTGGAGCGTTACGGCCTGCTCGGCGCGCTGTTTCCGGAAAGCGCGGCGGCATTGAAATCCAACCGCAGCGGCGCGTTGCGCGCCATGGTGCTGGAAGGCCTGCGCAATACCGACGCGCGCGTTGCCAACGACGAGCCGGTGTCGCCGGCATTCCTGTTCGCGCTGTTGCTGTGGCCGGCGTTCTGCCGCACCTTGATGGGGCTGCAGGCGCAGGGCGTGCAACCGGAAGATGCGCAGCGCCGTGCCGCCGACCGCGTCACCTTGCATCAGTTGGAGCGCGTGGCATTGCCGCGCCGGTTCTCGCTGCCGATGCAGGAAATCTGGTTGTTGCAGACGCGCTTCTCCTCGCGTCAGCGCAAGCGCGTGTTCCGCACCCTGTCGCATCCGCGCTTCCGTGCGGCGTTCGATTTCCTGGTGCTGCGTCAATTTGCATCGCCCGATCATGCTGCCGACGTCGAGTTCTGGCGCGAGGCGCAGAAGTCCTCCGGCCAGGAGCTGGTGGATGCGATCGAATCGGCACAGTCCGACCACGAGGGCGAAGAGGGCGCGCCACGCAAGCGTCGTCGCCGTCGCCGCCGCCCCGGCGCCCCGGCAGGCGACTAAGCCATGCAGATCGCCTTTGTCGGCCTGGGTGCCAACCTGGGCCCGGCCGAGGCCAGCGTGCGCGCGGCCATCGCCGCGCTGGACGCGCTGCCGCAGACCACCCTGGTGGCCGCCTCGCGTCTGTACCGCACGCCCGCCTGGGGCCGCGAAGACCAGCCGGACTTCATCAACGCCGTCGCGCAGCTGCGCACGGGTCTTGCGCCACTGCCGCTGCTGGAGGCCTTGCTTGGCATCGAACAGGCCTTCGGCCGTGAGCGTCGGGCCGGCGAGCGCTGGGGACCGCGTACGCTGGATCTGGACCTGCTGCTGTATGCCGATCAGGTGATCGACCTGCCACGCCTGCAGGTGCCGCACCCGCATCTGCACGTGCGTGGCTTTGCGCTGCTGCCGCTGGCCGAGCTGGCGCCGGACGCCATCATTCCAGGCCATGGAACAGTGCGGCACGCCCTGCAAGCCATCGATCGCTGCGGGCTGGAGCCGATTGGGTAGATAATGGCCGGCTTATCACCCCACGTAATGAGTTCATGAGCAGCCATAGCGACAGCAAGCCCTGGACCGTGCCCGCCCTGGCCGAGGCCAAGCGGGCGGGTCGAAAACTGGTCATGTTGACCGCCTACGACGCCGGCTTTGCACGCACCTTCGATGCCAACGGCGTGGACCTGATCCTGGTCGGCGACTCGCTGGGTATGGTGGTACAGGGGCATGATTCCACCTTGCCGGTGACCACCGCCGACATGGTCTACCACACCGCCTCGGTGGCGCGGGCGCTGCAGCAGGCCTTGCTGGTGGCCGACCTGTCGTTCCAGGCCGATGCCACGCCGGCACGCGCGCTCGATGCCGCCACGCAGCTGCTGCAGGCCGGTGCGGAAATGGTCAAGATCGAAGGCGCCGGACACAAGCTCGAGGTCATCCGTTACCTGGTCGAGCGCGAAATCCCGGTGTGTTCGCACCTGGGGCTGACCCCGCAGTCGGTGCTGCGGTTCGGCGGCTACAAGGTGCAGGGCCGCGGCGAAGCCGGCGAGCAGCTGCGCCGCGATGCACAGGCGGTGGTCGAGGCCGGCGCCAGCCTGGTGGTGCTGGAGTGCGTGCCCACGCCGATCGCCGCACAGATCAGTGCCGAACTCAGCGTGCCCACCATCGGCATTGGCGCGGGCCCCGGCTGCGACGGCCAGGTGCTGGTGATGCACGACATGCTGGGCCTGGACAGCGGCCACCGCCGGCCGAAGTTCGTCAAGGATTTCCTGGCTGAAGGCGGCTCGGTCGCCGGCGCAGTGCGCGCCTACGCGCAGGCCGTGCGCGATGGCAGCTTCCCCGATGCAGAGCACGCGTACGCCGCATGATCCAGACCCTGACCGATCTTTCCGCATTGCGCGCCCTGGTCACCGGCTGGAAGCGCGAAGGCCTGCGCGTGGCGTTGGTGCCCACCATGGGCAACCTGCATGCCGGGCATTACTCGCTGGTGATGCTGGCGCGGCAGTACGCCGACCGCGTGGTGTCCAGCGTGTTCGTCAACCCGACCCAGTTTGGCCCCAACGAAGACTTCGCGCGCTACCCGCGCACACCCGAGGCCGACCTGCGCGGCCTGGAGGATGCCGGGTGCGACGCGTTGTGGCTGCCGGACGTGGAGACCATGTATCCACTCGGCACCGCGCTGGCCACGCCGGTCCATGCGCCCGGCGTCAGCGACGTGCTGGAAGGCGTGTGCCGTCCGGGGCATTTCGATGGGGTGTGCACGGTGGTGGCGCGGCTGTTCAATCAGGTGCAGCCGGACGTGGCGGCCTTCGGCAAGAAGGATTACCAGCAGCTGGCGGTGATCCGGCAGATGGCGGCCGACCTGGCGTTTCCGATCGAGATTCTCGGCGGCAGCATCGTGCGCGAGGCCGACGGCCTGGCGATGAGTTCGCGCAACCAGTATCTGTCGGCAGACGATCGCCCGATCGCGGCGCAGATCCGCAAGGTGCTGCTGCAGATGCGCGACAGCTACGCGGCTGGCACGCCGCGTGCACAGGTCGAACAGGCCGCGCGTCAGGCGCTGGAGCAGGCCGGGTTCCGTGTCGACTACGCAGTGGTGCGGTTGCCCGACCTGAACGAGCCGGGCGAGAGCCATGCCGGTGCCCGCGTGGCGCTGATCGCCGCGCGGCTGGGCACGACGCGTCTGATCGACAATCTGGAATTCTGAGCCGCCGCATCGCGCCGAACAGCCGGATCGACGCCGGCGCCGGGCATGCGCGACTAGCATGCGGGCGCTGGCGTCGCGGCCGGCCTGAAGCCCTCACGACCGGGCGTGCGGCAAACCGGTGGGCGCTGACGCTTTCCGCTAAAATGCCGGCTTTCCTTTCGTTGTTGCCTGCGTCCATGCACCTGTCCCTGCTCAAAGCCAAGATCCACCGCGCCACCGTCACCCACTCCGAGCTCAACTACGAAGGCTCGATCGCCATCGACGGCCTGCTGCTGGAAGCGACCGGCATCCGCGAATTCGAACAGGTGCATATCTGGGACGTCACCAACGGTGCGCGTTTCAGCACCTATGCCATCCGCGCCGAGGACGGCAGCGGCATCATGTCGCTCAACGGTGGCGCTGCGCGTCACGTGCAGGTGGGCGATCTGATCATCGTGGCGGCGTTCGCCAGCATGAGCGAAGACGAAGCCAAGACCTTCAAGCCCAATCTGGTATACGTGAACGCGCACAACGCGATCTCCCACACCAACCACAGCATCCCCACCCAGGCCGCATGACACAGACCAACGGATTCGACGCGCTCCACGCCCACGCCCAGCGCCTGCGCGGCGCTGCCATCCCCGCATTGCTTGCCGCCGAGCCGGAACGGCCGACGCAGTACGCCAGGCAAGTCGGTCCGTTGTATTTCAATTTCGCGCGCCAGAAGTACGACCGCGCCGCGCTCGATTCATTGTTCGCCATCGCGCGCGAGCGCGATCTGGCCGGTGCGTTCCAGCGCCTGTTTCGTGGCGAGCAGGTCAATGTCACCGAACAGCGCGCCGCATTGCATACCGCGTTGCGCGGCGATCTGACCGACGCGCCGGTTGCCTCCGAGGCATATGCCACCGCTGCGCAAGTGCGCCAGCGCATGGGCGCGCTGATCCAGCAGCTGGAAGCCACCGAGGTCACCGACATCGTCAGCGTCGGCATCGGTGGTTCCGACCTGGGCCCGCGCCTGGTGGCCGATGCGCTGCGCCCGGTCACCGGTGCGCGCTTCCGCGTGCATTTCGTGTCCAACGTCGATGGCGCGGCGATGCAGCGCACCTTGGCGACGCTGGACCCGGCACGCACCGCCGGCATCCTGATTTCCAAGACTTTCGGCACCCAAGAAACGCTGCTCAATGGCGGCATCCTGCATGCCTGGCTCGGTGGCAGCGAGCGCCTGTATGCGGTGAGCGCCAACCCCGAACGCGCCGCCAAGGCCTTCGATATCGCACCCGGCCGCGTGCTGCCGATGTGGGATTGGGTGGGTGGGCGTTATTCGCTGTGGTCGGCGGTCGGTTTCCCGATTGCATTGGCGATTGGCTTTGAGCGTTTCGAACAATTGCTGGAAGGTGCCGCGCAGTTCGATGCGCACGTGCTCAACACGCCGCTGGAAGAAAACGTCGCGGTGCTGCACGGGCTGACTGCGGTGTGGAACCGCAACCTGCTCGGTAGCGCCACGCACGCCGTCATGACCTACGACCAGCGCCTGGCACTGCTGCCGGCGTATCTGCAGCAGCTGGTGATGGAGAGCCTGGGCAAGCGGGTCAAGCTGGACGGCTCGGCGGTGGATAGCGACACCGTGGCGGTGTGGTGGGGCGGTGCGGGCACCGATGTGCAGCACAGCTTCTTCCAGGCGCTGCACCAGGGCACCAGCGTGGTGCCGGCCGATTTCATCGGCACCGTGCACAACGACGACCCGTATGCGGAAAACCATGTCGCACTGATGGCCAACGTGCTGGCGCAGACCGAGGCGCTGGCCAACGGCCAGGACAGCAGCGACCCGCACCGCAGCTACCCGGGCGGCCGCCCGAGCACAGTGATCCTGCTCGACGCGCTCACCCCGCAGGCGCTGGGCGCGCTGATCTCGATGTACGAGCACAGCGTGTACGTGCAGTCGGTAATGTGGGGTATCAACGCGTTCGACCAGTTCGGCGTGGAGCTGGGCAAGCAGCTGGCGAGCCAGTTGCTGCCGGCCCTGAAGGGCGAAGCGGCCGAGGTGGCCGACCCGGTGACGCGCGAGCTGCTGGGCAAGCTGCGCGGCTGAGCCTGGCGCAGCGTGCGTGACAAGGAACGGGGCCTGCGGGCCCCGTTTCCGTTGGAGCAGCCCAACGAACGAGTGCGCTCACCCCAGGCGGGCGAGGCCGATGCTTGGCGCGGCATGGACCACTCGTGCGTCTGGGTCCGAGGGCCGTCGGCGTCCATCTGACAACTGTCTGCTGCATATCAATCAGCCGTACTTGGTTCGGCACCTTTTTTTACCACGTCTAAAATAGACAAATTTCCCAAAATGGACGTTTTGGCGTAGGCTGACGTCACCCACATCGCAGGACCGCCCCATGTCCCGTCATCAGGACTTGCCCGAGCTTGAAAAAGCGCCAGCGGCCGACATCAAGATCAAGGGTTGGCCCAGCCTGATGCGCAAGGTGCGCACCCATGGCGCGGTGGTCATCACCAATCACAACCACCCCGAAGCGGTGGTGGTGGATGCCGAGGAATACCGGCATCTTGTGCGGCAGGCCAGTGCGCTTGCCGATGCGGCCACGCGCGCGCAGTCGCTGCAGGCCTTGCAGGCCAAATTCGACGCGCATCTTGCCGCGGTCACCGATGGCGCGGTGCTGGCCCAGGTGATCGCCAAGCCTGCACGCCGCGGCCGCAAGATCGCCTTGGGCCCGTCGCTCTGATCGATGGGAAATATCCTGGTACTGGCTGGCGTCAACGGCGCCGGCAAAAGTTCATTGCTGGGCACCTTGCTGCAGGAAGACGGCGCCAGCTGGTTCAACCCGGATGCCTTCACCCGGCAACTGGTGGAGCAGGGCTGGACACTGGAAGAGGCCAATGCCCAGGCGTGGCAGGAAGGCGTGCGACGGCTGCGCCAGGCGATGGCCGACGGCAGCGATTTCGCGTTCGAAACGACGTTGGGTGCCAGCACCATTCCGCGCCTGCTGCGCGAGGCCTGTGCGCAACACACAGTGGCGGTCTGGTTCTGCGGGTTGGCAACGGTGGACCTGCACGTCCAGCGCGTGGCGGCACGGGTCGCTGCCGGCGGCCATGCCATTCCCGAGCACAAGATCCGCGAGCGTTACGACACATCGCGTGCCAACCTGATCGCATTGCTGCCGCATCTGGCAGTGCTGCATGTCTACGACAACAGCGCGCCGGCCGACGCGGTGGGTCAGGCGGCGCCGATGCTGGTGCTGGAACTGGACCGCGGCGGCCTGCACTACCCGCAAACACCTGCAGAATTGGCGCAGGTGCCCGATTGGGCCAAGCCCATCGTGATGGCGGCATTGGAGACGCGCCGCGTGTCTTGAGCTGCACATCCGGGCTGGCCTGCGTGAGTTGCCTGCCTGATTCGCACCGCGTTGGGAACAAGATCGGCTAGTAAAACGACGTCATGCCGACCTATCGCAGACCGGGTGTGCATCGCTTTAACCAGAACGGCCAGCCAATTGTCTGGTGCGGTGTCCAACCTCCGGGGGGCACCTCATGGACGGGTTTACGGCGTGTCCCACGAGCGGTGAAGGCACCGCGCAGTCGACCAGAATTGAAGATCACCAAGCGCTTGCGATACGCACGATGCGGGCGTCGCTACCTGATTGCTCAATCCTGGCAGATCAGGCGGAGAGCGGATCATCTGCGCCTTTGCTGCAGGGCCCTTGCCCGCCCACCATCGCGGGACACGCCGTGAATCCGTCCCTGGAGGCTCTGGCGCGGCATCCATGCCGCTCAAGGTCCCGCGACGGTGGGCGGGCAAGGACCAGTCAAGTTGGTCGGTGAACAGAGCTCTCAATCAAACAGTCGGCAAACTGTCCGGTGCGCTGATTCGTTCTTCAAGAAGCCACCAGCCAACGGTCTGGTGCGGTGTCCTTACCGATTGCGGGACCGTTGGCGGCATGGATGCCGCCACCGAGCCCCCATGGACGGGTTAACGGCGTGTCCCGCGAGCGGTGAGGGCGCCGCGCCCTCGACCGAGGCTGCGCGTTTGCTGCAGGGTCCTTGCCCGCCCACCATCGCGGGACACGCCGTGAATCCGTCCCTGGAGGCTCTGGCGCGGCATCCATGCCGCTCAAGGTCCCGCGACGGTGGGCGGGCAAGGACCAGTCAAGTTGGTCGGTGAACAGAGCTCTCAATCAAACAGTCGGCAAACTGTCCGGTGCGCTGATTCGTTCTTCAAGAAGCCACCAGCCAACGGTCTGGTGCGGTGTCCTTACCGATTGCGGGACCGTTGGCGGCATGGATGCCGCCACCGAGCCCCCATGGACGGGTTAACGGCGTGTCCCGCGAGCGGTGAGGGCGCCGCGCCCTCGACCGAGGCTGCGCGTTTGCTGCAGGGTCCTTGCCCGCCCACCATCGCGGGACACGCCGTGAATCCGTCCCTGGAGGCTCTGGCGCGGCATCCATGCCGCTCAAGGTCCCGCGACGGTGAGCGGGCAAGGACCAGTCAAGTTGGTCGGTGCACAGAGCTCTCAATCAAACAGTCGGCAAACTGTCCGGTGCGCTGATTCGTTCTTCAAGAAGCCACCAGCCAACGGTCTGGTGCGGTGTCCTTACCGATTGCGGGACCGTTGGCGGCATGGATGCCGCCACCGAGCCCCCATGGACGGGTTAACGGCGTGTCCCGCGAGCGGTGAGGGCGCCGCGCCCTCGACCGAGGCTGCGCGTTTGCTGCAGGGTCCTTGCCCGCCCACCATCGCGGGACACGCCGTGAATCCGTCCCTGGAGGCTCTGGCGCGGCATCCATGCCGCTCAAGGTCCCGCGACGGTGAGCGGGCAAGGACCAGTCAAGTTGGTCGGTGCGCACAGCTTTCAATAAAACAGCCGGCAAACTGTCTGCTGCGCTGATTCCGTTCTTCAATGAAGTCACCAGCAAATGTCTGATGCGTTGATTTCGTTCTTCAATAAAGCTACCAGCTAATTGTCTGGTCAGGGCACCGCGCACTCGACGCTGCGCGATGGCCATACATCAGCGCGCCCTCATGCAAGCGACTGTCGCGCAGTCGATGTGACCGACGAACGAAGATGCCGCCCGCAGCACGTTGCCTGCGCTGCGAGCGACGACACCCTGCGCTCACGCCTTGCCCAGCTGCACGGCCACCGGGTCGCCGGTGAGATAGCCCACCGCGGCGCCGAAGCGATTTTTGTAGTTGGCGCGGATCAGCGGGTCCAACACCGGCTTGACGGTGTCGTGCAGCGGGCTTTCCCAATCGCCGGCGTGCTGGAAATTGCTCATCACGTAGGTCCAACCGTGGATCTCGTCGACCGCGTGCAGACCGGTCGATTCCGCGCCCGCCGGCACCGACAGCACCCGCGTCAGCGCGCCGCTGTCCACGTTGTAGGCCCACAGGAAATTGTTGACGTGCAGGCTGCTGTCTTCGCCGATGAACAAGGTGCGCAGCGATTCGGAGAACTTGAGGTTGTCCGGGTTGGCCAGGCGCTCGGGGTCGGCAAGATTGCCGAGCGCGTCGGGCGTGGCCAGATCGTGGCCGGTGAGCGCGGCCGGGGCGGCCATGTCGATCGGCACCCAGTCGCTATGGATCGGCGCGCCGTGACTGTCGCGTTGGCCGCCGCGCAGGTTCAAGGCGTACACCGCGCCAGCATCCGGGCCTTCCACCTTCACGTCGCCCGAGCCATTGCGCATGCTGGTGACGATGTAGGACATGGCCATGTAGGCGACCTTGTCCTTGGCATTGACCGTGGTGCCTTCGAGCTTGGTGAAGCCCAGGCTGCCGCCGGCCAGCGCGGCATAGCGATGGGTTTCCAGATAGGTGGCGGCCTTTTCCATGCCTGGTTTGATGCGGATCCAGTTGAAGGTGCCGTTGAACGGGATCTTGGTGAACGAGGCATCGCCCGGGTCGCTTAGATGCACGTCGAGGATGTCGGCAGCGGTGAGGCGGTCGGCCATGGCCTGGACCTCGGCACTGGTGGCGTGGCCCAGCTTGATCCAGCGCAGCGTGGCCGCGCCCGGGCCGATGCCCGAGGTCTGCTGCCACTTGCCGACGTACAAGGTGCCGGCCGACAGGTCGGCCTTGCGATCGGCAATGAACATGAAAAGACCGCCGTTGGTGGCGTCGTCGCCCATCAGCACGGTGCGCTGGTCGGGCATCACCTGCACCAGTTCGTGCGAGATGCGGCCCAGGCAATAGTGCTTGCGCACGCTCCCGGTTCCGTCCGGGTGCACGGTGATTTCGGGTAGATGGCCGTAGTGATAAGGGTTGGCCTTTTCCGGGTCGCCATACAGATGCGTGCTATAGCTGCGGAACTGGGTATTGCCGGCCAGCGCGGTGGCGTCGGGCTCGTACTCTTCGCTGGACAGATGGGTATTCCACGGCGACAGGCTGGCGCCGCAGGTGGTCCACAGCCCGTGCACCGGCGCGGTGTCGACATTGTGGTACTTCACCAGCGACAGCTTGCCGGTGGCCGGGTCCTGGTCCAGCGTCAGTACGGCGATCGGTGCTGGCAGGTGGCGGTTGGTGTCGTTGCCGGCCTGGTCGCGGGTGGTGTATTCGAACTGCACCACCGCAAACACGTGGTTGCCCTTGACGCCGGGCACCTTGGCATCGGGCAGGGTCAGCAGCGAGGAGCCGTCCGGGCAATCAGAGAAGAACGGCCGCTCGGCACCGGGCTTGGAGCGGTCGATGATGGGGCGGTGCTGGATGTCGTAGTAACCGCCGGCCAGCACGGTGCCGCCCTTGCCATCGGGCACCTGATCGCCGGTGACGAAGAACGGGTGATATGCCAATGCGTAGCGCTGGGTGCTGCCGTCGCTGCGCGCCACGGTGAGTGCCGAGCCGACCGTGGTGGTGGCCATCGCCGCCGGGTTGGCCAGGCTGGGCGCGGGCATGCCGTGGAAGGTGGCCGAGACCAGCCGGGTCGGGGTTTCCGATGGTCGTAACGGGCGCGCGGCCAGTGCGGCGCTGCCAAGTTGCTGGAACGCGGCGGCGCTGACATTGCCGAGCGGCAACAGGGGAACGGCCGCCAGCAATTGCATGATGCGACGGCGGGAGGGATCGGGGGAGGCGGACATCGAAACTCCAGGCAAAGGCAACGATCAACGATGGCGATGGCACATCGGCAAGCCGGTCACGCTAGGCCGGCGGTATGACAGTTGTTTGACGGCGAGCTCACCCGTTGGCGTGCGTTCGGACGCGCCCGCACAAGCGATCGCTGCAGCAGGCCAGCATAGGCGGCGGCTGCGCACTGCCAGGACCTGCGGGTGGTGCATTGCAGCAAAGTGCAGCTGCGCGGAATGCCAAGCGCGGCAGCGGATTCGGCAGTTTTCCGTGGTTTCACAGGTGCTGCCGGTATTCCAACGCTATAGCCCCGGTCAATAAGTTGACCGTCATTTGGCATATGGGAGCGCGTTGTTGACAGGGTAGGGGAATCACGCAAGCGTACGCCGCCTAATGGCCTGCGGCGCAACGCATCGCCGTGGGAGAACCACCCTGGAGACCCGGATCTTGGACAAGCTGCTTCGTCGTACCGCCGCGCCCGTCGCGCGGCGTGCCCTCTCTCTGGCAACCGCTGCGGCGGTGCTGATGCTGGCCGCCTGCCAAGGCAAGGACACCACCGCTGCCGAGGCGAGCAAGACCGCCCCGGCCACCGCGCCTGCGGAGTCTTCGACCACCATCCATCCGGACCAGTGGCCCTCGCCGAAGTGGCCATTCGCGCAGGACGCGGCGCTGGAGCAGCGCATCACCGACGTGATGGCCAAGATGAGCGTGGAAGAAAAGGTCGCCCAGACCGTCCAGGGCGACATCGCCAGCCTGACCCCGGACGACGTGCGCAAGTACCGTATCGGCTCGGTGCTGGCCGGCGGCAATTCCGACCCGGGCGGCAAGTACAACGCCAGCCCGGCGGAATGGCTGAAGCTGGCCGACGCGTTCTATGAAGCGTCGATGGACACCTCCAAGGGCGGCAATGCGATTCCGATCATCTTCGGCATCGATGCGGTGCACGGCCAGAGCAACATCGTCGGCGCCACGCTGTTTCCGCACAACATTGGCTTAGGGGCCACGCGCAACCCCGACCTGATCAAGAAGATCGGCGAGGTCACCGCTGCCGAAACCCGCGTCACCGGCATGGAGTGGACCTTCGCGCCCACCGTGGCAGTGCCGCAGGACGACCGTTGGGGACGCAGCTACGAAGGCTATTCCGAGTCGCCGGATGTGGTGGCCAGCTTCGCCGGCAAGATGGTCGAAGGCGTGCAGGGCACCCCGGGCACGCCGCAGTTCCTGGACGGCAGCCACGTGATTTCCTCGGTGAAGCATTTCGTTGGCGACGGCGGCACCACCGACGGCAAGGACCAGGGCGACACCAAGGTGTCCGAAGCCACCATGCGCGACATCCACGCCGCCGGTTACCCGCCGGCGATCGCGGCCGGTGCGCAGACGGTGATGGCCTCGTTCAACAGCTTCAACGGCGAAAAGATGCACGGCAACAAGGTCATGCTGACCGACGTGCTGAAGGGCCGCATGAACTTCGGCGGCTTCGTGGTCGGCGACTGGAACGGCCAGGGCCAGGTCAAGGGCTGCACCAACGACAACTGCCCGGCCTCGTTCATTGCCGGCGTCGACATGGCGATGGCCGCAGATAGCTGGAAGGGTATCTACGAAACCGAACTGGCAGCAGTGAAGTCCGGCCAGATCTCGGCCGAGCGCCTGGACGATGCGGTGCGCCGCATCCTGCGCGTCAAGCTGCGTCTGGGCCTGTTCGAGGCCGGCAAGCCGTCCAAGCGTCCGCTCGGTGGCAAGTACGAATTGCTGGGCGCACCGGAACACCGCGCCATCGCCCGCCAGGCGGTGCGCGAGTCGCTGGTGCTGCTGAAGAACCAGGCCGGCATCCTGCCGCTGGATCCCAAAAAGCGCGTGCTGGTGCTGGGCGATGGTGCCAACGACATGGGCAAGCAGTCCGGTGGCTGGACGCTGAACTGGCAGGGCACCGGCACCAAGCGCAGCGACTACCCCAATGGCAACACCATCTGGGAAGGCCTGGACAAGCAGATCAAGGCGGCCGGCGGCAGCGCCGAGCTGGCCGTGGACGGCGCCTACAAGACCAAGCCCGACGTGGCGGTGGTGGTGTTCGGTGAAAACCCGTACGCCGAGTTCCAGGGCGATATTGCCACCCTGCTGTACAAGCCGGGCGACGAGAGCGAGCTGGCACTGATCAAGAAGCTCAAGGCCGAAGGCATCCCGGTGGTGGCGGTGTTCCTGAGCGGGCGTCCGCTGTGGATGAACCAGTACATCAACGCCTCCGACGCGTTCGTGGCTGCGTGGTTGCCGGGTTCGGAAGGCGAAGGCATTGCCGATGTGCTGCTGCGCAAGGCAGATGGCAGCGTGCAGAACGACTTCAAGGGCAAGCTGAGCTTCTCCTGGCCCAAGAACGCGATGCAGTTCGCCAACAACGTCGGCCAGAAGGACTACGACCCGCAGTTCAAGTTCGGCTTCGGCTTGACCTACGCCGACAAGGGTGACCTGGCGGCGCTGCCGGAAGAATCGGGCGTGTCCGGCGAGCAGTCGGTGGGCGGGGTGTACTTCGTGCGCGGCAAGCCGGCACTGGGGATTGCCATGCAGCTGTCCAATGCGGGCCAGGCCAACATGCCGGCGACCACCTTGCCGGTGGGCCTGTCCGACGGCAGCCTGAAGATGAGCGCGGTCGATCACAAGGCGCAGGAAGATGCACGCCGCCTGGTGTGGTCCGGCGACAAGGCCGCCAGCGTGCTGCTGGTGTCCGGCAAGCCGGTGGATGTGTCGCGTGAGAGCAACGGCGACGTGCAGCTGCAGCTGACCGTGCGCCGCGACAGCGCCGTGACCGCGCCGGTGTGGCTGGGCGTGGGCTGCGGCGACAAGTGCGGTGGCCGGGTCGATGCACAGAAGACCCTGGCCGCACTGCCGCAAGGTCAGTGGAAGGTGGTCGGCGTGCCGTTGAAGTGCTTCGCAGTGGCCGGTGCCGACGTGACCAAGCTGACCCAGGTGGCCAGCATCGAAAGCGCTGCGGCACTGAACCTGTCGGTGTCCAGGGTGGCGTTGGGCGCGCTCAACGAAGCCGAAGCCACCGTGGACTGCCCGGTCAAGTAATGCGCATGCCTGGCGGCAGGCCGCCGGGCATGACGTAACGCAAGCAAACAAGCGCGTTGCCGCCATCGGCAACGCATTACAGCGGCCACCGATCGCGGTGGTGTCATCAGCCGCCGCGGGGGCGGTGTTGTCGATCGGCCGGGATGGCCTGCAGCCGCGGTTCGCCGCGCTGCCATCGTGCACCTGGTGCGCGGCGGTGGCTTTCTGCAGTCCTGCCCGACCGTCGGCGCATACCCCAGAGCCAGACAGGAGAGTGCAGTGGGTTTGGCGACGTTGGATATCGTGATTGTGCTGGTCTACCTGACCGGCATCTTCGTACTTGCGCAGTGGGTCTCGCGCGAGAAGGCAGGCCACAGCAAGAGCGCCGAGGATTACTTCCTGGCCAGCAAGTCGTTGCCGTGGTGGGCGATCGGCGCATCGCTGATTGCCGCGAACATTTCGGCCGAGCAGATCATCGGCATGGCCGGTTCGGGCTATGCCATTGGTCTTGCGATTGCCTCCTACGAATGGATGGCGGCGCTGACGCTGCTGATCGTGGGCAAGTTCTTCCTGCCGATCTTCCTGCGCAACGGCATCTACACCATGCCGCAATTCCTGGAGCAGCGTTACGGCAAGTGGATCCGTACGTTGATGGCGGTGTTCTGGCTGCTGCTGTACGTGTTCGTCAATCTCACCTCGATCCTGTGGCTTGGGTCGATTGCAGTGAGCCAGGTCACTGGCATGGATCAGACCCTGGCGCTGGCGCTGATCGGCGTGTTCGCGCTGGTCTATCAGCTGTACGGCGGTCTCAAAGCTGTCGCGCTGACCGACATCGTGCAGGTCACGCTGCTGGTGCTGGGCGGTCTGCTGGTGGCCGGGTTGACCCTGGCGCGGATCGGTGATGGCGCCGGCGTGCTGGCCGGCTTCAAGCACCTGTGGAGCGCGCACCCCGAGCACTTCCACATGATCCTGTCCAAGGACAACCCGTTCTACAAGGATCTGCCCGGCCTGAGCGTGCTGCTGGGCGGGCTGTGGATCATGAACATCAGCTACTGGGGCTTCAACCAGTACATCATCCAGCGCGCACTGGCGGCCAAGAACATCGGCGAGGCGCAGAAGGGCATGGTGTTTGCGGCGTTCCTGAAACTGCTGATGCCGTTGGTGATCGTGGTGCCGGGCATTGCCGCGGTGGTGCTGGCGCCGGACCTGGCCAAGCCCGACCAGGCCTATCCGACCATGATGCAGTTGTTGCCGACCGGTATTTTGGGATTGGTGTTCGCAGCGCTGGTGGCGGCGATCGTGGCCTCGCTGGCGTCGAAGATCAATTCGGTGGCGACGATCTTCACCCTGGATTTCTACGCCAAGTTCCGCCCCCACACCGAGCAGAAGCAGCTGGTGCGCGTGGGCCGCATCGTGGCGGCGGTGTCGGTGCTGATCGGCATCCTCACCGCGCGGCCGTTGCTGGGCAACTTCGATCAGGGCTTCCAGTTCATCCAGGAATTCACCGGCTTCTTTACGCCGGGCGTGGTGGTGATCTTCATGCTCGGCCTGTTCTGGAAGCGCGCCAACGAAGCCGGCGCACTGACCGCGGCGATCGGTTCGGTGGTGTTGTCGTTCGCGCTCAAGTTCGCCTGGCCGGAACTGCCGTTCATGGACCGCATCGGCGTGGTGTTCCTGGCCGCGCTGGTGCTGGCGGTTCTGGTGTCGTTGATGACGCCGGCCACCCAGGCACGCGATCTGATCCGCACCGACGATGTGGCCTATGGCACCACGTTGGGCTTCAAGGTCGGCGCCGCCGGCGTGATCGCGATCCTGGTCGTGCTGTACGCGGTGTTCTGGTAAGCGGCAGTTACAAAAGTGGCTGACGCCGCGTGCGTCAGCCGCTCACTCCATATACGCACTGCGGCGCGGCACCCCGGTGTCGCGCCGCAGTGCGTTTCAGCGTTGCAGTGAAGCGCGCGGTCGCCTCAGCTCCCACCGATTCCCGATTCCCACCAACGACATCGTCATCGTCGATGGCCGTGCCTCAGACCCGCGCTGCAGCCAGGCTGGCTGCGAGCAGATCCACCGGTGCCGCGAGCGGTTCGTGCCACGGGGTTTGCAGCCAGGTTTCCAGTGCGGCAGCCGGCATTGGTTTTGCGATCCAGTAGCCCTGGCCTTCGTCGCAGCCCCAGGCGCGCAGCTGCGCGTAGGCCTCGGCCGACTCAATGCCTTCTGCCACCACGCGCTGGCCCAGGCTGTGGCCGAGCTGGATCATTGCCGGCACCAGCGTGCGGTCGGTACGGTTGTCGGGCAGCGAGCGGATGAACGACTGATCGATCTTCAACGAGCTGGCCGGCAACTGCTTGAGATAGCTGAAATTGCTGTAGCCGGTGCCGAAGTCGTCGATGGCGATGTGCACGCCCAACGCCGCCACCGCCGCCAGCTCCTCTGCCAGGTGGTCGGGGTGGCGGATCATCGCGCTTTCGGTGAATTCGATCTCCAGCCGGCGCGGGTCCAGCTTGTGGCGTTCCAGGCCGCGCCGCAGCAGGCCGGCAAACCCGCGGCGGTCCAGGTCGGCCGCCGACACGTTCAGGGCGAGATTGAAATCCAGCCCCTGCTGCTGCCAGCGCGCGGCCTGGGCGATGCCGTTGTCGATGACCCAGGCGGTGATGCGGTTGATCAGGGCGGTCTTTTCGGCCATCGGCACGAAGTCGGACGGCAACACCGGGCCGATCATCGGGTGCTGCCAGCGCAGCAGGGCTTCCACCGCCACGCAGCGGTGGTCGTGCAGGTCTACGCGTGGCTGGTAGTGCAGGCGCAGCTGGCTGGCGCTGTCTAGTGCGGCGGGCAGGGCGGCAAGCAGGCGGAAGGTATTGCGTTGCGCCACGTCATGCTTGCGCTCGTACATGCTCCACGCCAGCCCGCGCTCGCGCGAGACGTCCACAGCGGTGGTGAGCGAGCGGATGGTGTCGGCGGCGCCGTAGCTGGTCTGCAGCGATACCGCGCCGATCGAAGCCACCGCGGTATGCGGGATGCCCTGATGATCCAGCGGTTCGGCAAAGGCCTTGGAGACCTTGTTGCACAGGCTGGATAGCCGCTGGTTCTCGGTGGGTGTCATGAACCCGAAAGTGGTCGGGTCCAGCCGGTACAGCAGGGTGCCGCCGGGCAGGTAGGCGGCCAGGCGACGCTGCGCCAGCGCGACATAGCCATCGGCGTAGTCCCAGCCCAGTGCCTTGACCATGTCGCGAAAATAATCGCTGCCGCAGACATCGATGGCCACCGCGGTGGTGGCCGGTGCGGTGTCGCGCTGCGACAGCCAAGTATCCAGGTCTTCGCTGAAACGCGAACGGTTCGGCAGGCCGGTGGCACCATCACGGTAGGTGGTGCTGCGCAGGTTTTCCACCCGCAGTACGGCCAGGTCGCGCAGACCTTCCAGACGGGTCAATGCCTCTGCATCCAGGCCATCGCGCGGGCTGGTGCCGATCACGCACAGCGTGCCGATGCTGTGGCCCTCGCGCAATTTCAGCGGTGCGCCGGCGTAGAAGCGGATATACGGCGGGCCCAGCACCAGCGGGTTGTCGCAAAAGCGCGGGTCCAGCTGCGCATCCGGTACCACCATCACCTCGTCGGAGCGGATCGCGTGGGCGCAGAACGCCTGGTCGCGCGGGGTCTCCGACGCGTCCAGGCCGACGCGTGCCTTGAACCACTGGCGATGTTCGTCCACCAGCGACACCAGCGCGATTTCCGCGCCCAGGCTGCGCGAGGCCATCGCGGCAATGGTCTCGAATACCGGGTCCGGCGGCGAATCCAGCAGGCAGAGACCGCGCAAGACGGCCAGACGGGTGGCTTCGTCGGTCATGGAGGACGGCAGGGAGTTGGGGGCGGGCGAGGGTTGCATGTGCCTCTATCGGCCCAGGCCGCCACCTCTTGACGTACGCGCTCCGGCTTATTCAGCTGGCAGCAGCGCTGTAGCGTGTTGCAGCGCAAGGCGTGGCGCGTGCATGGCCCCGGCACCGACCCGCAGGCTGCCGGTGGTTTCGCGTTGCAGCACCGTAGTGCGCAGCGCGGCAGGCCGCGCGCGCGTCATTCTGCAAGGCTGGATGCGCCTTGCAGAAGACACCGGCAACTGCCGGGAACGCACGGAAGTTAACGTTACCAGCGGCCGGCGTCGCGGTCTGCGCGCTCGGTCCGCATCTGCGGTTTTTGTCGGTTCTGTGACCTGGCCGCCGATTGCGCATGCCCACGGTGGGCACGGTGGGTGCACGTGGGCCGGGCATGCGACTGCGTGCCGAGGCGTCCACGGCACCCACCTTGGAGCGACCATGAAGATCTTCACTCGTCTGGCGCAGCGCGCCCTGCTGCTGGTGGCCGGCCTTGCGCTGGCGTCCGCCGCACAGGCTGGTTTGTCCGTGTCCGGGACGCAGTTGCGCGAGAGCAACGGCAACGCGCTGGTCCTGCGCGGCATCAACCTGCCACATGCCTGGTTTGCCGACCGTACCGATGCGGCGCTGGCGCAGATTGCCGCCACCGGCGCCAACAGCGTGCGCGTGGTGCTGAGCAGCGGGCATCGCTGGAACCGCACGCCCGAAGCGGAGGTGGCGCGCATCATCGCGCGCTGCAAGAGCCTGGGCCTGATCGCCGTGCTGGAAGTGCACGACACCACCGGTTACGGCGAGGACGGCGCCGCCGGGACCCTGGCCGACGCGGCCACCTACTGGACCAGCATCCGCGGCGCACTGGTGGGGCAGGAGAACTACGTCATCATCAATGTCGGCAACGAGCCGTACGGCAACCGCCTCAGTGCCAGCGAGTGGGTCAACGGCCATGCCCGTGCGATTGCCACCTTGCGCAACGCCGGCTTGACCCACGCGCTGATGGTGGACGCGCCCAACTGGGGCCAGGACTGGCAGTTCTACATGCGCGACAACGCGGCTGCGTTACTGGCGCTCGACAGCCGTCGCAACCTGGTCTTCAGCGTGCACATGTACGAAGTGTTCGGCAACGATGCCACGGTGGATGCGTACCTGCGTGCATTCCAGGGCAACCGCCTGGCGCTGGTGGTGGGCGAATTCGGTGCCGACCATCGCGGCGCGCAGGTGGACGAGGCCGCCATCATGCGGCGCGCGCGCCAGTACAACGTGGGCTACATGGGCTGGTCGTGGTCGGGCAACGACAGCAGCACCCAGTCGCTGGATATCGTGCTTGGCTGGGACCCGACGCGTCTGAGCAGCTGGGGCCGCACATTGATTGAAGGCTCCGACGGCATCCGTGCCACCTCGCGCCGGGCAAGCGTGTTTGCTGCCCGACAGCGTTGAGATAGTGGGTGGGCTGACAGGACATGCGTGCGACCCAGGCGCATCAGCGCCCGGGTTCGCGCAATGGACCCGGGCTGGGGCGCTTGGTCAGCTTGCGCTGCAGCGAGCGCCGATGCATGCCGAGCAGGCGTGCGGCTGCGGAGACGTTGCCACCGGTCTCGTGCAGGGCCTGCTGGATGTGCTCCCACTGCAGGCGGCTGAGCGGGGTCATCATTTCCTGCGCGGTTTCCTCTTCGTCCGGCTCGGGAAGGTCGTCATCTTCTTCGCCCAGCGCCCGCATGATGGTGGGGATATTGGCCGGCTTGGGCAGGTAGTCGTCGGCGCCAAGTTTGATCGCTTCCACCGCAGTGGCGATGCTGGCATAGCCGGTGACCAGCAGAATGCGCATGTCGGCGCGGATCTCGCGCAGCGGCTGGATCAGGCTCAGGCCGGAATCGTGACCGAGCTTGAGATCGATCAAGGCGAAATCCGGCAGGGCGCTACGCGCGGTGGACAGCGCGCTGGCCGCGTCGGTGGCGGTCAGCGTTTCCACCCCGCGCCGCGCCAGGCTGCGCTGCAGCGTGCGCAGGTACAAGGTGTCGTCGTCGACCAGCAGGCCGGTGCGGATGGGAGTGCTTGTCATGCGAGTGCCTCGTGTTCGGAGAGCGGCAGACGGAAACCGACGCGGGCGCCGCTGCCTTCGGCGGGCAGCATCCACAATTCGCCCTGCAGGCGTTCGACGGTGGCATGCGACAGCGCCAGGCCCACGCCCATGCCGTCGTGTTTGCCGCTGTTGAACAAGGTGCCCGGCAACATGGCCTGCGCAGTGTCGAAGCCGGGGCCGTAATCGCGCACTTCGCCGCTGAGATGGTCATGCTCCACGCGCAAGGTGAGGTCGATCTGCGGGCGCCCGGCCCGTTCGCCGGCATCGGCGGCGTTATTGAGCAGCACCATCAGCAGGTGGCTGACGCCCGGCTGCAGCATCAGCCGCATCGGTGCGTCGTCGTTGCGGCGCAGCTCGATGGTGGGGCGCACCAGCCGCCATTGCTCCAGCACGTCCTTGACTGCCACTTCGCGGCTCAGGTGGCCGTTGTCGGCCGGCGCGGCAAGGGCCAGCACGCGTTCGTGGCATTGCACCAGCAGCTCGCGCAAGGTGTCCAGGTCTTCGCGCAGTTCGGCCTGGTCGCACTGATCGGCAATGTCGTCCACCAGCAGGGTCATCGTCGCCAATGGAGTATTCAATTCATGCGCCACCGAGGCCGCATGCGTGGCCAGCGCGACGATGCCTTCATTACGGGCGAAGCGCTCGCGCAGGGTGGAGATCTCGCGCTCGCGTTCGCGCATGGACAACGCCAGCCGGGTGGCGAACGCCAGCACCACCACCGTGGAGAGCAGGAAGTTGGCCGCCATGCCCCACATGTGCAGGCTGAGCGGGTCGAAGCTGCCGTAGGGCAGCGGCAGCCCGAACGCCGCGCTGATCACGTAGCCGGCCACGCACGACGCCGCCACCGCCATCGCCCAGCCCAGCGGCAGCGCCAACGCGGCCAGCGCGATCAGCACCAGGAACAGCGAGCCGAACGGATTGGCGATGCCGCCGCTCCAGCCCACCATCCAGGTCAGCACCGTCACATCGACCAGGATGTGGCCGAATTCGGTGGCCGGGCTCACCGCGCCACGGTGGGCCACACGCAGCTGGGCGTACAGGTTGAACACCGCCAGTGCGGCGACACCGGCCCACAGCGGCTGTTGCGGCAGGTTCAAGCCCATCAGGCCGGTGGCGACCAGGATGGTGGCGGCCTGGCCGGCGGTGGCGAGCCAGCGCAGGCTGCACAGGGTCCGCAGGAAGGAGGCGTCGGAGCTGTTCATCACGGCAATGCTATGCGCTCAGGGGAATGGTGGCCTGCGACAAACCGTCGCATCGGCGCCGGCGGCGGCCCGCGCGCTGCTTCAGCTGTGAGCCGACGGCGGACAGGCTAAAATAGCGCGATGCATGACGCCGTGACCCGCCCAACCCCTCCCGCCGATGCCACCGCCTGGCCGCGCCGCATCACCCAGGCCGTCAAGATCGGCAGCGTGATCGTGGGCGGAGGCCACCCGGTGGTCGTCCAGTCGATGACCAACACCGACACCGCCGACATCGCCGGCAGCGTCAAACAGGTGTCCGAACTGTGGCGCGCCGGCTCGGAGATGGTACGGCTGACCGTCAACAACGCCGAGTCCGCTGCCGCCATTCCGCGCATCGTGGAGAAGCTGCGCATGATGGGGATCGAAGTCCCGTTGATCGGCGACTTCCATTACAACGGCCACCAATTGCTTGCCGCCGAGCCGGCCTGTGCCGAGGCGCTGGCCAAATACCGCATCAATCCGGGCAATGTCGGCTTCGGCAAGAAGAAGGATCTGCAGTTCGGTCAGCTGATCGAGTTCGCCATCAAGTACGACAAGCCGGTGCGCATCGGCGCCAACTGGGGCTCGCTGGACCAGTCGCTGGCGGCGCAGCTGATGGATGAAAACTCGCAGCGCGAAACGCCCTGGGATGCCGGCCGGGTGTTGCGCGAGGCCTTGATCCGCTCTGCGGTGGATTCGGCCGAGCGTGCGGTGGAGCTGGGCTTGCCGCGCGAGCGCATCATTCTGTCGGCCAAGGTGTCCGGTGTGCAGGAACTGATCGCGGTGTATCGCGACATGGCCAGCCGCTGCGACTTTGCGCTGCACCTGGGCCTGACCGAAGCCGGCATCGGCAGCAAGGGCATCGTCGCCTCGGCTGCGGCGCTGAGCGTGCTGCTGCAGGAGGGCATCGGCGACACCATCCGCATCTCGCTGACGCCGGAGCCCGGCCAGTCGCGCACGCAGGAAGTGGTGGTCGCGCAGGAGCTGCTGCAGACCACCGGGCAACGCGCGTTCACCCCGATGGTCACCGCATGCCCCGGCTGCGGGCGCACCACCTCCGAGTTCTTCCAGGAACTGGCCGGCGTGGTGCAGAACCATGTGCGCGCCAAGATGCCGGAGTGGAAGATCTCCAACCCCGGCGCCGAGAACATGACCCTGGCGGTGATGGGCTGCGTGGTCAACGGCCCGGGCGAATCGCGCCACGCCAATATCGGTATTTCGCTGCCGGGCACGGGCGAGGCGCCGTCCGCGCCGGTGTTCATCGATGGCGAAAAAAGCGTCACCTTGCGCGGTGAGAATATCGCCTACGAATTCATCGACCTGATCGACCAGTACGTCGAACGCACCTATGTCCGCCGCGCCGGCTGAGTCGCCGGCCGGGTTCAAGGCGTGGTTGCGCAGCAATGCGTGGCGCATGGGACTGTTGTTCGTCGGGGTGCTGCTGCCGCTGGGCCTGTTCGTGGACCTGGCCGATGAAGTGCACGAGCTGGAAAATTTCTATTTCGACGAGCCGTTGCTGTGGAGCATGCGCAGCATCGCCACCCCGACGCTGGATGCGCTGTTCGGCGTGATATCGAAGGTGGGCTACCAGTACGGCGTGATTCCGGCGGATATCGCGATCGTGCTGGTGCTGCTGGTATTGCGGCGCTGGCGTGAGGGCACCTTTGCCGCGCTCGGCTTCGGCGGCTCGGCGCTGTTGAACATGGGCGCCAAGCAGTTCTTTCAGCGCAACCGGCCGAGCCTGTGGGAATCGATCACGCCGGAGAGCACCTTCAGTTTTCCCAGTGGTCATGCGATGGGCTCGATGACGCTCGCGGCGGTGGTCATCGCGCTGGCCTGGCGCACCCGTTGGCGCTTGCCGGTGACGATTGCGGCCAGCGCATTCGCGCTGCTGGTCGGGGTCTCGCGTATCTACCTGGGCGTGCATTACCCCTCCGACATCCTCGGTGGCTGGTCGGCCGCGCTGGTGTGGGTGGTCGGCCTGTATCTGGTGATGTTTCGCGGCGCACGGCGGCCGCATTGGCGTCGCCGCATCGCCTCCGCCTGAGTGGCGGTTCGCGGCTTGTCCTGAGTCCCGCGCAGCGGCACGGCAGGTGCCGGCGGCGGCGCGGCCTGCGCCATGCGTGGTCTGCCGTACCGCCAGCGGCTGGCACCTGGGCATTTCGGTTTGACGATGCCGGGTTCGCATTCGTGTGGGAAGACATCGTTCCCCTGGACTATCGTCGCTGCCTGCGCCGCGCCGTCGTGCCGATCAGGCAGGACGGCGCGGCGCACCGACCCGGCGACTGCGCAGGCCACTTTGCAAGCTGATGGCTGAAAACATGCACGTGGATGTGGTGTTACCCAATGCTGGCCCAGCGGCAAGCTGCCGGGTCTTGCGCGCAAGCGACGTCACGCTGGCGGAGCAGGGCGTCCAGTACGCGATGGGCATCTGTGCGCAAAGCGTGGGCGCAACGCATCTCAGCCTGCACATGGTCACCATTGCACCAGGCGCACGTGCCAAACCGCATCTGCATGCGGCGCACGAAACCGCCATCTACGCGCTGACCGGCGTGTCCAAGGTCTGGTACGGCGCGGCGCTGCAGCATCACGAGGTGGTGGAGCCAGGCGATTTTCTCTATATCCCGGCTGGCATGCCGCACCAGCCCTACAACGACGGCGCGGAACCTGCAGTTGTGCTGGTGGCCCGAACCGATCCGAACACGCACGAAAGCGTGGTGCTGCTACCCGAACTCGATGGGCTGCACACAGGCTAGGCCGGCAGGTTGCACGAAGCCTCTAGCCAATGCCCGTGATGGCGTGCGCGTGCGTTGCCGGCCTCGCCCGCCGCCACAGCGTTGCACTCACAGCCTGCGTGTGTATTCACCGCCCCACAGCCGCAGCCCGATCACGCCGCCGATCATCGCCAGCAGGATCACGTAATACGCCGGTCCCATCGGATGCTGCTTGAGCAGCATCACCACCACCAGCGGGGTCAGGCCGCCAAACACGGCGTAGCCCAGGTTGTAGGCGAACGACACGCCAGACAGGCGGATCACCGGCGGAAACGCTTCGACCATGACGCGCGGGATTGCGCCCAGCACGCCAAGCGCCGCGCCCAACAACGCATACAGCGGGAACAGCAACTGCGGGTCGCCGGCGAAGCGATAGAACAGCCATGCGCTCACGCCCAGGAGCACGCTCCCACCCAGCAGCACGCGGCCGTTGCCCCAGCGATCCGACAGCGCGCCGGCCACCACCGAGCCGATGGCCTGCAGCAGCACCGCCAGCAGGTTGGCCTGCAAGGCGACCGCGGCAGGGTAGCCATAAGCGCTCTGCAGCAAGGTGGGGGTCATCAGCGACACCACCAGCACCGCCGCTGCCACCACCCAGGTCAGCCATAACGACAGCGCCAGGCTGCGCGGATGGTCGCGCACCACCACCTTCAGTGGCGTTTCGCGCGCCAGGGCACGCATCGCCACCATCTCGGCAAACACCGGGGTCTCGTGCAGCCAGCGCCGCAGATATACCGACAACAGGCCGAAGACCCCGCCCGCCAGGAATGGCAGACGCCAGGCGTAGTCGGCGATCTCCTGCGGGGTGTAGACGCGATTGATCGCCCCGGCGCTGAGCGAGCCGAGCAGCACGCCGGCAGCCAGGCCGGCAGTCAATGTGCCGCAGGCCAGGCCCCTGCGCTGCGCAGGCACGTGTTCTGCAACGAACACCCAGGCACTGGGCACCTCGCCACCGATCGCCGCGCCCTGTAGCAGGCGCATCGTCAACAGCAACAATGGCGCGGCCAGGCCGATCTGCGCGTAGGTCGGCAGCACACCGATGGCCAGCGTGGGCAATGCCATTAGGCCGATGCTGAGCGCGAACATGCGCTTGCGGCCGAGCAGATCGCCGAAGTGCGCCATCACGATTCCGCCCAACGGACGGATCAGATAACCGGCCGCAAAAATGCCGAAGGTCTGCAGCTGCCGCGTCCATTCCGGAATGCCTGGGGGAAAAAACAGTTCGCCCAGCACCTTCGCGAAAAAGATGAAGATGATGAAGTCATAGAACTCCAGCGCGCCGCCCAGCGCGGCCAGGGTCAGCGTCCTGTAGTCGCGGCGCGTCAGGTGGTGTGGGGCGGCGGTGCCGAGAGCGTCATGCGTGTTCATGCAGCTGCGTCCTGTTGCGGGTGGTGGCGCGCCTGCCAGTCACGGCGGTCGCGGCGTGCCATCCCATGCTAGCGCGACCTGCAGCATGGACCGGTATGCCGATTCTGTGTGGCGGTGATCGCCGTTTGGATGCTTCGGTGGTCCGGACATGCCTGCGCGTTGGCGCCGGGTGGACTCATTCGCCGGGTTTTGCGCCTTCCACCGGCGCATGCGTGGCGGCGCGACGTGCCAGTACCGCTTCGCGATGCGCAATGTAGACGTTGGCGCCGATGATGATGGCCGCCCCGATCACGGTATGCCGCTCGATCGCCTCGCCGAACAGCCACCAGCCCAGCAGCGCCACCAGCGGCAGCTGCATGAAGCTGATCGGCTGCAGCGCCGAGACTTCGCCCAGCTTGAGCGCGCGCGTCCAGAACAACTGCCCGGCGGTGCCGAAGATGCCGGTGGCCACCAGCCACAGCCAGTCGATGCCCTGCGGCCAGGTCCACTGGAACAGCGCCGGGATCAGCGACATCGGCACCCAGAACACGTAGGTGTAGAACACCACCGTGTCCGAATCGTCGTTGCGCGAAAGCTGCTTGATCTGGATTGCCACGATGGCACTGATCACTGCCGCGAGCAGCGCAATCAGCAGTCCCGGGCTGAAGGTGGACGAGCCCGGGCGCAGGATCACCAGCACCCCGATAAACCCGGCTGCCACTGCCAGCCAGCGGCGCATGCGCACCTGTTCGTGCAGCCAGATCACGGCCAGCACGGTGACGAACAACGGCGTGGAATAGGAGAGCGAGATCGCCTGCGACAACGGCAGATGGCCGATCGCCCAGAACCCGCACAGCATCGAGGCCAGGCCAATCAGCGTGCGTGCGAAATAGTGCGGCAACTGACGGGTACGCGGCAGCGTCTTGCCGGGGCCGATGAGCAGCGGCAGCAGCACCAGCAGGCCGAATGCATTGCGGAAGAACGCGATCTCGGTGGTGGCGACCGTCTTGGATGCCAGCCGGATGGTGATGGCCATCAGACCGAAGGCGAGCGTGCTGATCAGCATCCAGGCAGCGGCGCGCATGGACGCCGAGGGTGCAGTCACCAATGCGCTCCGATGATGCGTGGTTCCGGCTCCAGGATCACCGAGTAGCGCTCGCGCACCGATTCGGCGATGCGTCGCGCAACGTCCAGCAGCTGTGCACCGGTTGCGCTGCCGTAATTGACCAGCACCAAGGCATGCGCCGGCGACACGCCGGCGTCGCCTTCGCGCTGGCCCTTCCAGCCGCACTGTTCGATCAACCAGGCGGCCGACAACTTGCCCTGGCCAGGCTGCTCGCCCGGATACACCGGCATGTCGGCGAAGGTGGCCTGCAACGCGGCAATCTGTTCGCTCGGAAGCAGCGGGTTCTTGAAGAAGCTGCCGGCATTGCCGAGCACGTCCGGGTCCGGCAATTTGCGGCGGCGGATGTTGATCACCGCCTGCGCCACATCGGCCGCGCCCGCCAGCTCGGCGCCCATGCTGGCCAGCTCCTCGCGGATGCCGGCGTAGTCCAGCCGCAGCTCGTGCAGCAGCGGCAGATTGAATTCCACCGCCACGATCAGGTAACGCTCGGGCTGCTGCTTGAACACGCTGTCGCGGTAGCCGAACGCGCAGTCCGTTGCCTCCAGCCGCACGAACTGTTGGCTGTGCCGGTCGAAGGCTTCCACCACCTGGATGAAGTCGCCCACCTGCGCGCCATAGGCGCCGATGTTCTGGATCGGGCAGGCGCCGACGGTGCCGGGAATCAGCGCCAGATTCTCCAGCCCCGACAGCCCCTGCTGCAGCGAATACAGCACCAGCGCATGCCAGTTCACGCCGGCACCGGCGCGGACGATGGCGTGGTCGGCGTGGTGCGCAATGATCGCAATGTCGCGGTTCTCGAAACACAGCACGCAGCCGGGCGGGTCGCCGGCCAGCAGCACATTGCTGCCGCTGCCCAGCACCAGCAGCGGTTCGCCCGCGATCTGCGGCGCTGCCAGCGCCTGCGGCAAGGCTTCGGGCGTGTGGATGCGCAGCAGCCAGCGCGCGGAGGCATCGACGTGAAAGGTGTTGAGTGCACGCAATGGCGCGTGTTCGCTCAACTGCCAGCCCGGTTGCACAGCCTCGCTCATAACGGCGACACCGCACCGCCGCTCGGCGCTTCGCGGCGGCGGCGGATGGCGTCCACGCATTCGCCGATCAATGGCGGCCCGCGATACACCAGGCCGCTGTAGCACTGCACCAGGCTCGCACCGGCGGCCATCTTGGCCACCGCGTCGGCGCCGGAGCTGATGCCACCCACGCCGATCAACGGGATCGACTCGGGCAGCCGCGCGCGTAGCCGGCGCAGCACCAGGGTGGATTGCCCCAGCAATGGCGCGCCCGACAAACCGCCGGCTTCGGCGGCCAATGGGTGATTGGCGATCAAGGTGCGGGTCACCGTGGTGTTGGTGGCGATCACGCCATCCACGGCCAGATCGGCCAACACGCGTGCGGCGGCATCGATGTCGCGGTCGTTGAGGTCCGGCGCCACCTTCACCAGCATCGGTACCCGCTTGCCGTGCTGCGCGGCGAGCGCTTCCTGGGTCTCGCGCAGGTCGGCGATCAAGCGGCGCAGCGATTGTTCTTCCTGCAGCTCGCGCAGGCCGGCGGTATTGGGCGAAGAGATGTTGACGGTGATGTAGTCGGCCAGCGGATACACGCGCTCCATGCAGTAGCGGTAGTCGCTGGTGGCATCCTCGTTGGGCGTGTCCTTGTTCTTGCCGATGTTGATGCCCAGCAGGCCACCGCGCCGCCGCGCGCGCTGCACATTGGCCACCAGCGCATCCACGCCCAGGTTGTTGAAGCCCATGCGGTTGATCACCGCCTGGTACTCGGGCAACCGGAACATGCGCGGCTTCGGGTTGCCCTCCTGCGGGCGCGGGGTCACCGTGCCGATCTCGACAAAGCCGAACCCCAACGCCAGCAGGGCGTCGATGTGCTCGCCATTCTTGTCCAGCCCGGCGCCCAGCCCGACCGGGTTGGGGAACATCAGGCCGAACGCAGGGGTCGGCAGCGGCACCGGGCGCTTGGCCAGCAGCGACGTAGTGCCGGTGCGGTAGGCGGTATCGATGGAGCGCAGCGCCAGCGCGTGGGCGCGCTCGGCATCGAGGGAAAACAGGAAGGGGCGGGCAAGCGAATACATGCGGGTCAGTTCAAACTCCCGGCAAAAATGCGGGTCTGGTAATGGAAGTCGATCAGTCCGTCGCGGGCGTGCGCATCGAACAGGGCGCGCAACGCGGCCAGCATCGGCGCGTGGCGCGGGTCGTGTGCCAGCGGCGCATACGAAGACGACAGCAACCGGCCGCGCAGCGCATCGAAGTCCAGCCGCTGCACATTGGGGCAGCGCGCCATCGCGCGAAACCCGTCGCCGAACCAGGCCTGCATGGTGGCATCGTCCTGGTAGCGTTCGGCCACGGCCGAATAATCGGTGCCGTACTCCAGCAGCAGCTGCTCGTAGCCGCGCAGGAACGCGGTGCTGTCCAGTTCGCGCGAATTCCAGTACACCGCCGCCAGGCCGCCGGGCTGCAGGATGCGTGCCCATTCGCGGCGCACTGCCTGCGTGTCGAACCAGTGGAAGGCCTGCGCCGCCGACACCAGACCCACGCTGGCATCAGCCAGGCCGGTAGCTTCGGCAGTGCCGTCGGTGGCCTGGAAGGCCGGAAACTCCGCCAGCCATTGCTGGGCCGCCGCGCGCATGGCCGGATTTGGCTCTACCGCGGTGACCGCGTAGCCGGCTTCAAGAAACAGGCGGCTGGAAATGCCGGTGCCGGCGCCGATGTCGGCCACCGGCGTGGCGGGGGTGACGCCCAGGTCGTCATGCAGCCAACGCAACACCTGCGGCGGGTAGCCTGGCCGGTAGCGCACGTAAGCGGCCACACGGTCGTTGAAGCGCTGGGCAGAGGAGGGCGCAGCCATGCTCAACTGCTGGAGGCCGCCAGCCACGCCATGCCACCGAAGAACAGGATGAAGATGACGATGCCGACCAGCCACATCGCCACTGCCAGCCAGCCAAGAATCAGCCCGCCGATGGCCAGCCCGTCGCCTTCCAGGCCTTGCGGATTACGCCGGATTTCGGCGCGCGCCAGATGGCCGGTGATGATGGCGCAGATGCTGCCGAGGAAGGGGATCAGCGTCCAGCCGAGAATGCCTGCGACCAGGCTGACGATGGCCATGGCGCTGGTCTGTCGAACGACAACGTTCATCATGAACTCCGTGAGAGTGAGCCGGCAGCCGGTCTCTGGTGAGGCGATTATCCCAGAGCGGCCGCCGAAAAGGCGTGCCGTGTGCGGTGGGAACCCCTGTGCAGCCGGTCATTGGCCTGTCCTGACGTGCCGAAGAGCAGGCCGGGCCGTCGCGCTACCTTGGTAGAGCAGGGCGTATCGGAGCAGGGCAGCCAGCCGCCTGGCATTGCCGCGATGCTGTTGTCAGTGGTGTGTCCGGCGTCGCCGCAGATGCCGGGCAGGCTGCGGCTGCGCTCACATCGCTGTGTCGCAAGCGCGCCGGACCACTGCCCGGCGCACCTTGCGGCATCGATCAAAGATCGAACTTGATGCCCTGCGCCAACGGCAGCGAATCGGAGTAGTTGATGGTGTTGGTCTGGCGACGCATGTAGACCTTCCACGCATCCGAGCCGGATTCGCGGCCACCGCCGGTGTCCTTCTCGCCGCCAAAGGCGCCACCGATCTCCGCACCCGAGGTGCCGATGTTGACGTTGGCAATGCCGCAATCGCTGCCTGCCGCCGACAGGAACTTCTCGGCCGCTTTCAGGTTCTGGGTGAAGATCGACGAGGACAGGCCTTGCGGCACGCCGTTCTGCAGGTCGATGGCCTCATCCAGCGTGCGGTACTTCATCACGTACAGGATCGGCGCGAAGGTCTCGTGCTGCACGACCTCATCGCTGTTCTGCAGCCCGGTGACGATCGCCGGCAACACGAAGTTGCCGGGGCGATCGATCGCGGTGCCGCCCACTTCGACGGTGCCACCGGCGGCCTTGGCCTTGGAGATCGACTCCAGGAATTGCTCCACCGCAGCACGGCTGTTGAGCGGGCCCATCAGGTTTGCCGGGTCGGTGGGGTCGCCGATCTTGCTGTCGAGCTGCCTGTACGCCTTGACCAGGGTGGCCAGCACGTTCTCATAGATGGATGCGTGCACGATCAGCCGGCGCGTGGTGGTGCAGCGCTGCCCGGCGGTGCCGACTGCGCCGAACACGATGCCCGGGATGGCCAGCTTCAGGTCGGCGGTTTCATCCAGGATGATCGCGTTATTGCCGCCCAGCTCCAGCAGGCAGCGGCCCAGGCGATGGGCGACCTTTTCGGCGACCACGCGGCCGATCTGGGTCGAACCGGTGAAGCTGATCAGCGGCACGCGCCGGTCTTCGACCAGCGTCTGCGACAGCGCCGTGCCGGCATCGTTGATCAGGAAGAAGATGTCCGGGAAGCCGGCGTCCTTCAACGCCGCATTGCAGATCTTCATCGTCGCGATCGCGGTCAGCGGCGTCTTGTTGGACGGCTTCCAGATGCAGATATCGCCGCAGATCGCCGCAAGGAACGCATTCCACGCCCACACCGCCACCGGGAAGTTGAACGCGCTGATGATGCCCACCAGCCCCAGCGGCTGGTACTGCTCATACATGCGGTGGCCGGGACGCTCCGAATGCATGGTGTAGCCGTAGAGCATGCGGCTCTGGCCCACGGCGAAGTCGGCGATGTCGATCATCTCCTGCACTTCGCCATCGCCTTCCGGCTTGCTCTTGCCCATCTCCAATGCCACCAGCGAGCCCAGTGCGTCCTTGTGCGCACGCAGCGCCTCGCCACACAGGCGCACCGCCTCGCCGCGACGCGGGGCCGGCGTGGTCCGCCACAGCTTGAAGGCGGCCTGCGCGCGCTGGATGATCAGCTCGTAATCTTCCGGCGTGGTCGCCTGTACATCGGCGATGACGGCGTTGGTCGTCGGATTGAGCGGTTGCAGCACGCCCGCACCGGCGGCCGACGACCAGGTCGCCTCGCCGAGGTAAGTGCCGGAATTGGACGCGGCGAGGTCGAGCGCCTTGAGCAGGTCAGCGGACATGGAATCTCCTGGAGGTCGGGACGGTCGCCCGACGGCCAAGGCCAGCCAGCGACACGGGTAGCCGCCGATTTTAGCAGGCTCCACCCGCCGCCCGCCGGCTTGGCAAGCCGGCTGAACATGCGACAATGCCGCCCTTGGCCCCGTAGCTCAGCTGGATAGAGCGTCCCCCTCCTAAGGGGAAGGTCGCCCGTTCGAATCGGGCCGGGGTCACCAGGACGGCATTGCGGTTCTAGTGGCCGGTGACGCTCGCTTCGTCCGCAATGCTGTTAAGCACCGCAAGCTGTTGTGCGGACAGGTGCAGCCCGGAGGCGGCAAGGTTTTCGCGCAGGTGGGGCACCGACGAGGTGCCTGCGATGACGAGAATATTGGGCGAGCGCTGCAGCAGCCAGGCGAGGGCGACCTGCTTGGGCGTGGCGCCTGCGTCCTTGGCAACCTGCGACAGCGCGTCCGATTGCACCGGTGAGAAACCCCCCAGTGGGAAGAAAGGGACGTAGGCCACGCCCTGGTCGTTGAGTGCGTCGATAAAGGCGTCGTCGTCGCGTTTGACCAGGTTGTAGTGATTCTGGACGCAGACGATCTTGGCCAGCTTTTGGGCTTCCTGGTACTGGGCGGGCGTGATATTGCTCAGGCCGATGTGGCGCACCAGTCCTTCGCGCTGCAGCTCGGCCAGGCAGGCCACCGGTTCGGCGATCGCGCTAGTGTCGGTGTCCATCATCGCGCCCAGGCGCAGGTTCACCACGTCCAGCGTTTCCAGGCCAAGACTGACCAGGTTGTCCTGCACCTGGCGTCTGAGGCTTGCAGGAGACCGATCGGCATTCCAGGAGGCGTCGCTGCCACGGCCGATGCCGATCTTGGTGACGATCCGCAACCCGTCGGCGTATGGGTGAAGTGCTTCGCGAATCAGCTGGTTGGACACATGCGGGCCGTAAAATTCGGCGGTGTCGATGTGGTCGACGCCCAGCGCAACCGCTTCCTTCAACACGGCCAGCGCTGCGGCCTTATCGCGGGGTGGCCCCCACACATGCGCTCCGGGCAGCTGCATCGTGCCGTAGCCCATTCGCTTGATGGAGATGCCGGTGCCGGGCAGGGTAAAGGTGCCGCCAAGACGTGTGTCGTTGTTCATTGCTGTTCCTAGAGGGGATGGGTGACGGGTCGCTGCGGTGGAGCGTGGAGATGGCGCGGCCTGCGCGCGCTGGTAGCGCAGGTGACTTGATCTGACAGCCTGGAAGCAGTGCGCTGGGGACTGCCGTCTGACCGTGTGTGCAATCTAGGGTGGCCGGTCCTGTGCGACAATCCGGTACAAAGCGAACGGCTTGTACGGAAATTCGAACAATGAGCGGTCGGCTGAGCGATATGGAGAGCTTTGTCCGGGTTGCGCGGGCAGGCGGGTTCCGCGAGGCGGCGAAGAGCGCCGACGTGAGCGCATCCAACCTGAGCGATGCGGTGAAGCGGATGGAGGCGTGGCTGGGCGTACGGCTGTTCAACCGCACCACGCGCAGCGTGGTCTTGACCGATGCGGGGAAGGCACTGTTGGCGCGCATCGAGCCTGCGCTGATCGAACTCGATAGCGCAACGGAGGTCATCAGCGCTTTCCGGGACACGCCGGCCGGCACCTTGCGGCTCAACGTGCCGGTCAGTGCTGCGCGGCTGGTCCTGCCGCGGATTTTGCCGGCTTTCATGGCGGCCTATCCGGATATCAGCGTGGAAATCCTGACCGAAGAAAATTTCGTCGACGTCATCGCCGCAGGTTGCGATGCGGGCATCCGCTATGGCGAGCGTCTGCAGCAGGACATGGTGGCCATGCCGATCGGCCCGCGCGTGCAACGCATCGCAACCGGGGCGTCGCCGCAGTACCTGGCGCGCCACGGACGGCCCCACCATCCGCGTGAGCTGCTCGACCACGATTGCATCCGTGGCCGCTTCCCCAGCGGCGCCATGGCGGACTGGGAATTCGAGCGGGACGGCGAGGTGGTCACCATCATCCCGCAGGGGCAGTTGCTGGTGGAGATCGGCGGCGGCAGCGATCTGGCCGTGCAATCAGCGGTGGCGGGGCAGGGAATCGTCCACCTGTTCGAGGAATGGCTGCAGCCCCACTTCGATGCCGGCGCCCTGGAACCGGTATTGCAGCCCTGGTGGCAGCCGTTCCAGGGCCCCTACCTGTATTACCCGAATCGCAACCTGTCGCCGCCGGCACTCAGGGCATTCATCGATTTTGTCAGGACGTTCGAAAACGACCCGGCGGGTGGGGCAGTGCATGCTGCTCCGCTACCTACAGCCAGTGCAGCGAAACGGAGCGCGCAAGCCGCGCAGCGCAGGGTGCGCGACAAGCCTCCATCCTGAACAAGGCGGCGTCGCATCGTTCGCATCGGCGGCGGTGGCCATCGAGCACGTCGCAAGGGCTGCAATGGCCAGCATGCAGCGTGGCTGGCGTCAGCGATGCCGTAGCACGCGGACACCGACCGGCTTGGCGGACTTGTCCATCGAGACGCTGGAGATGCGGCTGTGCCGAAGCAGGCTGCCCAACTGTTCGGTGGCGCCCAGGCGCTGGTCGACTTCCGGTTCGGCCACGGTGCGCGGGCGCTTGCGCTTGTCGGCGTTGGCAAAGCGCAGGCGGTTGTACTCGGCCCAGCCGACCGTGGTGACGGCGGCCATCAGCGCGATCACCGGCAGCGCGCCCAGCGCGAACGGGTCGATGGCGTTGTGGCGCAGATACAGCTCGGTATAGGCACTGCGCAGGCCAAAGAACCACGCAAGCAGCGTTGCCAGCGGTGCCCACAGGTAGAAATAGACCATCCACGCGCCGGCGGTGGCGGCACCGTAGGCGAGACGGCGCGAGCGGCCCAGACGTTGCGGCAGGTTGATGATGGGCGGTGTCATTGAATTCCTCGGTCGGGGCTTTTCCAGCGGGCACGCGTGTTGCGGCGTGCGATGAGGGCGCGGGGGAAGGCGATGACTGCAGTCATCATGCCGATCATCCAGAACGCAGCCGGGTACCAGATCACCCAGAAGAACTGGCGTGCCAGTCCTTTTTCGTAACGGCGTTCGATCATCAGGCTGGTGCCGAACTGCAGCAGGCAGACCACCGCCAGCACCAGGCCATGCCAGCGCGGCAGGATGGTGTCGACATACAGCGCAGGCGGCATCGCGATGAATTTGCCCAAGGCCCACAGCACGATGATGAAGAGCATCACGTAGGCCCAGATCAGGCTCAGCGCGTACTCCAGCAAGACTGCCCACATGCGACGGCTGCGCCAGGCCAGCGCGCGACGGCCATGGCTGAGCAGCACCTCAACGCCGCCGCGTGCCCAGCGCAGGCGCTGCATCCACAGACCGCGGAAGGTTTCCGGCATCAGGATCCAGCACAGTGCGTTGGGTTCGTAGCGGATATCCCAGCCGTCCAGCTGCAGGCGCCAGGAGATGTCGATGTCTTCGGTGACCATGTTGTCGGACCAGAAGCCGACGTGGTGCAGGGCCGAGCGACGGAACGCGCAGATCACGCCGGAAACGGTGAACAGGCGGCCATACACGCGTTGCGCGCGCTTGATCAGCCCGACGATCGCGGAGAACTCGCCCACCTGCATGCGGCCCATCAAGGTGGTGCGGTTACGCACGCGCGGGTTGCCGGTGACCCCGCCCACGCGTGGGCCGGACACCAGGTGACCCACCATCCAGCGCGTGGCATTCGGGTCCAGGATCGCATCGGCATCCACGCACACCAGATAGTCCGAGCGCGCTGCCAGCGTGCCCACGCGCAGTGCGTTGGCCTTGCCGTGGTTCTGTTCCAGGTGCACCACCCGCAGGCGCGGATACTGGTGAGTGAGGTCGTCGAGCACTTCGGCGGTGCGATCGGTGCTGCCGTCGTTGATCGCGATGATCTCGAAGTCCGCATACTGCTGCGCGCTCATCGCCGCGATGGTTTCGGCCACGTGCTTGGCCTCGTTGTAGCAAGGCATCAGCAGCGACACGAACGGTTCGCTGGCCATCGGCGGCGGCTTGGACGGGCCCGGCGTGCCGCGTTCGCGCCGCAGGTAGTAGTAGATCCCGCCGATCATCCAGAAGAACGCCATGATGATCGGGTAGAAGAACGCAAAGTTGAACAGGGCGGCCAGTAAGAGGCTGGTCGTCATCGGTCATCGCTCGAGATAGGGGAATTGGCGGGCCGACATGGCTTCGCGCGCTTCGGGCAGAGACGGATGGCCGCCAATGAAATCGTCCGGGTAATACGCCAGGTGACGCACGCCTGCCGCCAGCAGCAGTCTGGTCTGCGCCAGCAGCACGCCCTCGGGCAACGGTTTGCCGGTGCGCCAATCGACGGTCTGCAGTTCGAACATGGTCTTGTCGAAGCCGCGTGGCTGTTGCCCGACGCGCCTGGCCAGCTCGCTCAGCCACTGCTGCGGGTCGTCGGCATTTTCCATGTATGGCATCGCCATCAGCGCGGTGTAGTCGTAGGCGGCTGCAAAGGCATCCAGGCGCTGCGCAAACCAGGCCTCGCTGTGCGGCTCCAGCACCGGCTGCGCAAACAGGTTGCGCACCGTCACCAGCTTCGGGCGCCAACGCTCTGCGGCTGTCTTCAGCTGCTGGGTGAAGCCGATCAGCGCCTGGGTGCGTCGTGCCGGATCGCCGCCGCCATAGGCCGGCAGCTCGTCATCGCGCAGGTAGGCATCGTCGTGGAACAGCAGGCCTTCGAAGTAGGCATTGGCGGCGAGATCTTCGTAGATGTCGGCCACCAGTGCGCGCGTGCGCGGGTTGCTCGGATCCAGCCGCGGCACGTCCTTGGGGTCGTTGCCGCGGACCTGCAATGCGGCCTGTTGCTGCGCATCGGGCAGGTGGAAGCCAAGCACCGGCAACCAGGCGAACACACGCACGCCGGCGCGGGTGCGCAGCTGCCAGGCGACGCGCCCGAACAGGTCCGCGCGCATCGGCAGATGCCGGTTGGGGAAATACAGCGCATCGGCGGCGCCATCGCCATCCGGGTCGGCGAAGGCCTGCAGGAACACATGACTCGGCCCGATGTCCTTGACGCGCTGGACCAGGATGTCGAGATTGCGCGCCAGCTGTGCGGGGTCCGGGTCGTAGACGTAGTCCAGATCGATCTGCATGGCGCGCAGGCCATCGCGCGACAGGTCGCGGCGCAACTCGCCGGCCAGGTCGCGCACATCGGGGTTGTTGAACAGCAACAAGCGCCCGAGGCTGGCCAGCGACTGGCCATCCACGCGGTCGCGCCCCTGCTGGCCGATATCGGCTTCGTGCGAGCGGCCTTCCAGGTCGAAACTGAGCGTCATGCCCAACTGCGCGGCAATGGCGTTGCTGGCGCGGTTGTAGGCGGCATACGGCCACACCATCGCGCGCGGCGGCTTGCCCAGATGCGCCACGATGGCATCGCGGCTATGGCGCAGGTCGGTCTCGATGCGCCGGCGATAATCGGCTTCGTTTTCATAGCCGCTGTCTGCATGCCACTCGCGCGTCACCGCAGCAGGCGTCTGATTGCCGAACGGGTTGCCGGCGATGCCCTTGTGCAGGTCATCGCTGTGCGAGCCGATTTCGACCAGGCCGCTGTCCTGCATTTCGCGCAGTTGCGCCCAGGTCACGAAATCGTCGCCGGTGAAATCGCGCGGGCCGTAGGGCACGACCTTGCCTGCAGGCAGTTCGACCCAGCTGGTCACCGGCGCAACGAGCGCGGGGTAGCCATAGGCCTGCAACAACGGAAACACGCGGGTGTAGACGCTGCGCAAGCCATCGTCGAAGGTGAGCAACACCGGCCGCGACGGCAATGCGCGACGGCCGGCACGTGCGTCCAGCACCTGCTGCACGCTCACCGGGTGGTAAGCGTGCGAGCGCAGCCAGTCCAGATGCGCGGCAAAGTTGCTGGTGGACACCGCGTAGCGATCCGGGTCGCCCTTGGCCGCGACGTCGTCGCGAATATCGTGATAGCTGAGCACCAGCAGACCCGCGTGTGCCGACGACGCAAACGTCATCAGCAGCAACGCGAGCAGCAATAGCGGCAGGCGGATCAAGGCGTACCTCCCCATCGGAAATCCAGGTCCAATCCAAGTTGGTGTTCGCGCCGGCCGTCGTAGACCGGGCGCGACCAGCTCACGCCATAGGTCAGTGCGCTGCCATCGCCCAGCGACCACAGATGCCGGTACGCCACGGCAGGAACCCATTGGCTGCCGAAGCCGGACTGGTAGGTCGGGCCGGCGGTCACGTCCAGGCGTTGCCGGAAGGCAGCGTCGTAGCGGCGCCAGCCGATCTGTTCGACGCGCACCCCTGCGGCCACGCCCGTGCTGCGACGCGGGTTGAAGTAGTCGACCACGCGGTCGTCGTGCGCACGCCCGGCCGAGGCGGCAAACAGCCCGTCGACCAGCACATGCGGGCTGGCCCACAGGCGTTGACTGCCCGAAAGATCGAGCTGATCGCGCCGGTTGCCGTCGCTGTAGCGCAGCTGGCGCGCCTGCAGCTCCCAGCGTGTTTCATCGCTGGGCGTCCAGCGCAACGTGGCGCCGATGCTGTCGCCGGTGATACCCAGGCGACGGGCCTGCAACGAGGCGTCCGGATCGCGTGTGCGCCAGGCCACGCTGCCGTACCACGCATCGGAAAAGCGCCAACCCGCATCCAGCGCCCAGGCGGTGCCATCGCGATCGAAATCGTCCAGCGCCCGGCCGCCGTACGCGCTGAGGTCCAGGCGGTCGTAGCGGTAATGCGTGCCCAGCCAGAAACTGCGGTAGCGTACACGGGTGTCCTGAAAATCGGCCCAGTCGTCGCGCGCGCGCAGGCCCACTCGCCAGCGCTCGCCGAGCAGGGGCGATTCGGCCTCCAGCAGCGAACTGCCGAAATGGTTGCCGAGCGGCGAGATTGCCGTGGCGCTGTTGTCGTTATCGCTGCGTCCCCAGGCATGGCTCAGATGGACCTGCCACCCGCGCTGACGTTCCAGCGATGCCCCCAGCCGCTGCAGGCCGACATCGTCGGGATACTCGGCGCGCAAGGCGGTGAACTGGGCATCGGCCAGGTCCAGGCGATCGAGGTCGCGCTGGTTTTCGACAATGCCACCGCGTGCCTGCTTTTGATGCGGGTCCAGCGTCAACGCCATCTGATTGCGCTGCAGCGCCTGCGTGGTATGGCCGCGGCGCGATTCGATGGATGCCAGCGCGGCCTGCAGTTCGGCATTGTCCGGCCCGATGGCCACGCGTTCGCGCAGCAGCTGCTCCGCGCCGCGGTTGTCGTTGGCTGCCGAGCGCGCGGTCGCCAGCGCAACGTCGGCGCTGAAGCGGTCCCAGTTTTCATAGCCGCTGGACGCACCGGCACGCCGTGGCCACGGCGCCTGGCTGGCCGCCAATCGTTCGAACAGCGGCATCGCCTGATCGAAGCGTTCCTGCTCCAGCAATGCATACCCCAGCAATACCTGCGTGCCGAAGTCGTCGGGCGTGTGCTTGAGTGCTTCGCGCAGTACGCCCTCTGCCTCGGCGGGGCGGCGCAAGCCCATCAGCGAGTCGCCCACGGTAGGCAGCACGTAGCTCGGGACATCGACGCCGTCTGCGCGCAGCGCCTGATAGTTCGCAACCACATCGCGATGGCGCTGACGCTGGTTGAGGGCGACCAGGCTGTCCACGCGCAGGCGCGTGGCTTCCCAGGCGACCTGCGGCGGCGCATCGCGTTGGAGACGCGCCACATTTGCCAGCGCCTGGTCGGTCTCCGCATAGCGGTGCGCGGCATCGACCGGCTCGGCACTGGCCCAACCAATCATGCGCGCCACGCGATCATTGTCGAGGCGCTCGCGTTCCTGCGGCGAAAACCAGTCCGGATGACGCCACACCGCCTCGGCAGCCAGCTGTGCGCTGCCCAGATCGGCGAGGGTGAGCGCACGCATTGTGTACGCCCCCTTGTCGCGCGGGTCGTTGCGCAGCACGCGTTCGTAGATGGCCAACGCGTCCGCATAGCGCTGCTGGCCGCGGAGTTGCTCGGCCTGCTGCATGGGTGTCGGGGCGATGGAGGCGTCAGTCACAGCTGCCGGCCGCACTTCTCCGCTGTGCGCCAGGGGCACACATGCGGCAAACAGAGCGAGGCTGAGCAGGGGAGTGAGTGCGCCTGTGCGGTCAGGACGACCGCGCTGCACGTGTCGGTGCAAACAGGGAACGGGGGAGATTCACAAGCAGTCCTGGCTATGAAGAGCGGCGATACTGCGTATGCCCATGTAAAACGAATGTCATCACCATGTTGATGAGATGTTCATCGTATGAGTTCGCTTGGTACAAATGCGCAGTCAGGCACAATTGTTTGGACGACACAGCGTTGCTGTCGTCACGCATCGCACGGCTACGCGCATTGCCGATCACATCTTCGTGGCGACTAATTTGCTAAGTCCGACGTCAGAAAGGCGGCTGTGCGCGCGTGGCTGGTACCAGTTACGCCTGTTTGCGCGTTAACAATGGTGAGCGGCACATGGCTGCTGCCATTTCGCCCCGCCCAATAGGAAATCGATAAGCAGGTGACCATGACCCGGCAAAAGTGGAAAAAATCACAATGGTTTGGACTCTTGGGCTGGCTGGCGCTGTGTTACGCCGTCGCCGGATTGGGCGCGTTGGCATCGATCCAGGCTGCCAGCTTCTATGCCGATTTGCAGCGTCCAGCATGGGCGCCGCCGGGGTGGTTGTTCGGGCCGGTATGGACTGCGCTGTACGGGATGATGGCGGTGGCGGTCTGGTTGGTGTGGAGGCGGGGGGGCTGGGCCGGGGCGCGTTTGGCGCTGGGCATGTTCTTCTTGCAGCTGGCGCTCAACGGACTATGGAGCTGGTTGTTCTTTGCGTGGCACATGGGTGCATGGGCCTTCGCCGATATCGTGCTGCTGTGGTTGACGCTTGCGGCAACGATCGGCGTATTTGCGAAGCGGAACTCGGTGGCCGCGTGGTTGTTGGTGCCCTACTTGGCGTGGGTGAGCTTTGCAGCCGCGCTCAACTATTCGGTCTGGCAACTCAATCCTCAGGTGCTTGGCTGATCTCTGTGCTGACCATGCTGATTTGCACCGACTGACGCAGCAATGGCGACGGCCTGTCACTTTACGCGAAGTGACCTGTTGCTGGACGTGCAGTGGCACCGGTAGCGATCCGATGCAATCGCGCGTAAGCGATCCGTCAGCTGCATTGCATTGGCCGGGTCGCACGACGGCATCCATTCCTGTTCGAAAACTGCGCAGCGCCGCCTGCTGAGGCGGCTCGAAAAGTTTCCATGGCAATCAATTGCTTGCGAGTGCGTTGCTTAAATCTTTGAGCCGCAAGGTTTTCTGCTCACGGCTGTGGCAGCAGGCGCACGCCCATTAACGCGCTGCTTGACAGGCCTCGGCCTGGTGATGTCTTTTGCAGACATGGGTAATGTCTCTACCAACGTTTCGCTTCTCTGCCAGCCGCTGCTGCGGGCAGGCAGGGGCGTGGCCGGTATTACCACCACCATTACCACCGTCACCATTTGCCCGGTGCGGTCCGTCGTCTTCGCGTAACTTCCGAAAACAACGGCCCCGCACCCGGATCAGGATGCGGGGGCCTCCCTCTCACCTGAAGCGGACGGGGCCTCCCTAACGAGGTCTGTCGATGTCATCGCTTGCTGTTTCGCTCGACCCTGCCGCCGCGCCGGCGTCATCCCACCGCACCGTGGTGCACAAGTTCGGCGGCACCTCCGTGGCCGATGCCGAGCGGTATCGGCATGTGGCGCAGTTGTTGCTCGCCCGCGACGAGACGGTGCAGGTCACCGTGGTCTCGGCGATGAAGGGCGTCACCGATGCCTTGATCGAGCTGGCCGAACTGGCCGCAAAAGATCGCCCCGAATGGCGCGAGCGCTGGCACGAAACCCGTGCGCGCCATCGTGGTGCGGCGGTGGCGTTGCTCGGCGAGCATTCCGGGCCGACGGTGGAATGGCTGGACGAGCGCTTCGAGCATCTGTCGCAGATCCTGGGTGCGCTTGCGGTGATCGGCGAGTTGCCACGCGAGGTGCTGGACCGCGTGCAAGGCCTGGGCGAGGTGTATTCGGCGCAATTGCTGGGCGACCACTTCCGCGCCATCGGCGAAGACTGCGCGGTGCTGGACGCGCGCGACGTGCTGGTGGTCAATCGCGGCGAGCTGGGCGTGGATGTGGATTGGGACGTCAGTGCGCAGCGCCTTGCCACGTGGCGGCAGGCGCATCCGCAAACGCGGGTGGTGGTGACCGGGTTTGTGGCGCGCGATCGTGCCGACCGCATCACCACGCTGGGGCGCAACGGCAGCGATTACTCGGGTGCGATCTTTGCGGCGCTATTCAATGCCGACGAGTTGCATATCTGGACCGACGTAGATGGCGTGCTGTCTGCCGACCCGCGCGTGGTGCCTGAAGCAGTGCAACTGGAAACCCTGAGCTACGACGAGGCCTGCGAGCTGGCGTATTTCGGTGCGAAGGTGGTGCACCCGCAGACGATGTCGCCGGCCATCGAGCGCGGCTTGCCGATCATCATCCGCAACACCTTCCAGCCCGAACATCCTGGCACGCGCATCACCGCCAGCAGCGCGGTGAGTGGGCCGATCAAGGGGCTGACGCTGAGCCCGGATCTGGCGGTACTCAATCTGGAAGGCACCGGCCTGATCGGTGTGCCGGGCACGGCCGAGCGCGTGTTTGCAGCGCTGCGCACGGCGCAGGTCTCGGTGGTGATGATCTCGCAAGGCTCGTCGGAGCATTCGATCTGTTGCGTGGTCAAGCAGCACGAGTCCGAGCGTGCGCGTAATGCGCTGCTGCAGGCATTTGCGCATGAACTCACGGTCGGCCAGGTGCAGCGCGTGCAGCTGACCACCGGCATCAGCGTGCTGGCGGCGGTGGGCGATGGCATGGCCGGGCAGCCGGGCGTTGCGGCGCGCCTGTTCGAGTCGCTGGGGCGCGCGCAGGTCAATATCCTGGCGATTGCGCAGGGCTCATCCGAGCGCAACATCTCGGTAGCCATCGATGCGGCGCATGCGACCAAGGCCTTGCGCGCGGCGCACGCCGGTTTCTGGCTGTCGCCGCAGACCTTTTCGGTGGGCGTGATCGGCCCGGGCAATGTCGGCGCGGCGTTGCTGGATCAACTGCGCATCGCGCAACCGCAATTGCTGGGCAAGGCCAACCTGGATCTGCGCCTGCGCGCTGTGGTGTCGCGCGGGCGCATGCTGCTGGATGAGCGTGGCCTGGTCGGCGACTGGCGCGATGCGTTTGCATCGGCCGCTACGCCGACCGACCTGGAGCGCTTCACCACGCATCTGCTGTCCGCGCATTTGCCGCACACGGTGATCATCGATTGCAGCGGCAGCGCCGAAGTGGCCGACCGCTACGCGGGTTGGCTGGCGGCCGGCATCCATGTGGTGACGCCGAATAAACAGGCCGGTTCCGGCCCGCTTGCGCGCTACGAGGCCATTCGCGCAGCGGCCGATGCCAGCGGTGCGCGCTTCCGTTACGAGGCGACCGTCGGCGCCGGTTTGCCGGTGATCACCACGCTGCGCGATCTGGTCGATACCGGCGATGCGGTGACCTCGATCGAAGGCATCTTCTCCGGCACGCTGGCCTGGCTGTTCAACAAATACGACGGCAGCGTGCCGTTCGCCGAACTGGTGACGCAGGCGCGCGGCATGGGCTATACCGAACCAGACCCGCGCGATGATCTGTCCGGCGTGGATGTAGCGCGCAAGCTGGTGATCCTGGCGCGCGAAGCAGGGCGTGCGATCAGCCTGGAAGACGTGCAGGTCGAAAGCCTGGTGCCGGAAGCATTGCGCCAGGCCAGTGTGGACGATTTCATCGCGCGCCTGCCCGAGGTGGATGCGGCCTTTGCGCAGCGTCTGGCCGATGCGCGTGCACGCGGCAATGTGCTGCGCTATGTGGCGCAGCTGCCGCCCGACCGCGCGCCCAGCGTGGGCCTGGTCGAGCTGCCGGCCGATCACGCATTCGCCAACCTGCGTCTGACCGACAACGTGGTGCAGTTCACCACGCGCCGCTATTGCGAGAACCCGTTGGTGGTGCAGGGCCCGGGTGCCGGGCCGGAAGTGACCGCAGCCGGCGTGTTCGCCGATCTGCTGCGCGTGGCGGCGGGCGAGGGCGCGCGGCTGTGACGCAGGCAGTTGTCGGCCAGACCGGCCTGAGCCCAGCAACGGTGGCGCGTGCGCACAAGAGTGATCGCGCTTCTGTCGGCAACCACGGGTTGCACGAAGCGCGCGCCTTCGCGCCAGCATCGGTTGCGAACGTGGCGGTGGGATTCGACCTGCTCGGTTACCCGATCGATGGCGTCGGCGACACCGTCACCGTGCGCCGCATCGAAGAACCCACAGTACGCATCGCGGCGATTCGCGGCACGACCGTGGCACTGCCACTGGATGCCGAACGCAATACCGCAGGCGCTGCGTTGATGTCGCTGCGCGCCGCATTGCAGCTGCCTTACGGGTTTGAAATCGAGATCGACAAGGGCATCGCGCTGAGCTCGGGCATGGGCGGCTCTGCTGCGTCGTGCGTGGCGGCGTTGGTCGCGGCAAACGCGCTGCTGGCCTCGCCGCTGGACCACCACCAGCTCTACCAATACGCGCTCGATGGCGAAGCAGTGGCCAGCGGTAGCCGCCACGGCGACAACCTGGGGCCGCTGTTCTTAGGCGGGCTGGTGCTGTGCACGCTGGAACGTCTGGTGCCGATCGCGGTACCGGCAGCCTGGCATAGCTTGCTGGTGCATCCGGATGCAGCGCTGGAAACGCGGCGTGCGCGCGAGGCCCTGGCCGGGGCGTATCAGCTGCGCGAGTTTGTCGCGCAGAGCACCAACCTGGCCCTGGTGCTGGCCGGTTGCCATGCCGGCGATGCGAGTCTAGTGCGCGCCGGCCTGCGCGATGTGCTGATCGAGCCGCGTCGTGCACCCTTGATTGCCGGCTTCGCGCAGGCCAAGCAGGCGGCGCTGGAGTACGACGCGTTGGGCGCCAGCATTTCCGGCGCCGGGCCAAGCGTGTTTGCCTGGTTCGAATCGCGTGCCGCTGCAGACGCTGCAGCACCGGCAGTGCAGGCCGGGTTTGCTGCCGCCGGTTTCGATAGCCAGGCGTGGGTGTCGCCAATCGCAAGCCCGGCAGCGCGGTTGCTCGGATGAATCAGCACGCCCGCAATGACAACATGCCGCAGGTAGCGCGCAACAGGTCTGACATGCGGCTCGTGATCTGCGACTTAGTCGACCACCACTTCGCTGATCTGCGTCACCGGCGTAAGATCGGTGTAGTTGGCGATATCGCCGAGGATCTCGGCCGCATGCGGGCCGAAGCTGGCGTTGAAGGTCTCCACCGAGTCGCAATAGATGTGGCACATGCCGATGAAGGCCGGGGGGCTGCCGGCTTCGCCACCGCTGATGCCTTTGTCCACGGTGTATTTCAGACAGGCCGCGCCCATGCGCGCGCTCACCAGCGGCATGTGCTGGTCGCGGTAGTAGGCGTGGTCGAAGCGCGCGCCTTCGCGGTACGGGTACATCACGCTGACCTTGATCATCTGCCGGCTCCACGGAAAGGTGCGCGCAGCATAGCGCCGCGCCCATGGGGGCGGATGACGCGCAGGACACGCACCCGCACTGCGCCGCTCCCGCGTCTTTCCTCATCTCTGTTGTCGCCGGGTAGCGCCCGGTCTCCCTTTTGCCTGGAGTCACGCTGATGTTCATTTCCACCCGTGGCGGCGCGCCTGCCGCAAGCCTGAGCCAGGCCATCGCTGCCGGGCTGGCGCCCGATGGCGGCCTGTATGTGCCGCAGTCGCTGCCGCCGGCGCGCACGCTGACGGCTGGCGTCGATCTGGCGACCACTGCCAGCAAGCTGCTGCAACCGTTTTTCGAAGGCGATGCGCTGGCGGCGGAACTGCCGGCCATCTGCGTCGAGGCGTTCGATTTCCCTGCGCCGTTGGTGCCGTTGGCCACGCCCGGCGACTACGCGCTGGAGCTGTTCCATGGGCCGACCGCCGCGTTCAAGGATTTCGGGGCACGCTTTCTGGCCGCCTGCCTGACCCGCTTGCGCCGGGAAGAGGATCGTCCGCTCACCATCCTGGTGGCCACCTCCGGCGACACCGGCGCGGCGGTGGCGGCGGCCTTTCATCGGCAGCCGGGCCTGCGCGTGGTGGTGCTGTACCCGGATGGCCGGGTGTCGCCGCGGCAGGCGCATCAGCTGGGCTGCTTTGGCGACAACATCCAGGCCCTGCGCGTGGCCGGCTCGTTCGACGACTGCCAGGCGATGGTCAAGCAGGCCTTGAACGATGCGTCGCTGCAGGCGCAGGTGCCGCTGAGTTCGGCCAACAGCATCAGCCTGGGCCGGCTGCTGCCGCAGATGAGCTACTACGCGCATGCGGCCCTGCAGCACCATGCGGCCTCTGGTGGCGCGCTGAATCTGGTGGTGCCCACCGGCAACCTGGGTAACGGGCTGGCCGCGATCCTGGCGCGTGCGCTCGGGGTACCGTTGGGCACGATCGCGCTGGCGTCCAACGCCAACCACGTGCTGCCGGACTACTTTGCCGGCGACGACTACGCTCCGCAGCCCAGCGTGGCGACCCTGGCCAATGCCATGGACGTGGGAGCGCCCAGCAACTTCGAGCGCCTGCGCTGGCTGTATCGCGGCGACGACGCCGCGCTACGCGAGGCGTTCCGTGCCCTGTCGGTGGACGATGCGGCCATCCGCCACACCATCCAGCAACGCTACGCGCGCTACGGCGAGGTGCATTGCCCGCATACCGCCACCGCGGTGCATGTGCTGGAGCAATTGCGCGCGGAGGGAGCCGAGGGCGTGACGGGCGACTGGGCCGTGGCTGCCACGGCGCACCCGGCCAAGTTCGAGGCCGTGGTGGAGCCGCTGATCGGCCGTGGGGTCGAGGTGCCGCCGGCGCTGGCGGCGCTGCTGCAACGCCCGGCGCATGCCGAGGCGCTGCCGCCGGACTACGCGGCGTTCCGGCAGCGCCTGCTTGCGGACGTGGCCTGAGCCGAACGCGTTCAGCCGGCCGGGGTTGGAAAGTGCCGCGCTTGGGGCTATTTGTAGCGGGTGCGGCCCCGGCGTGGTGCCGCGTCTGATGTGGGTTGCTGCATGTCTTATCGAGTGATTGCCGTTGCCGCTGCGCTCTGCGGGTGGGCAACGGCGGGGACGGCCATGGCGGCCGATGCCATGCCTGGCTCTGCGGTGCCGCCGTTGGGTGCACTGCGTGCCGGCCTGATCGATGCCCTGGCGCGTCAGGCGCCGTCGCTGGACCGCCAGGTGCTGGCGCTGGCCACCGAGGCCTTGCAGTGCGCGCGGCAGCGCCAGCAGGTGGGCGCCGAGCGGGTGCTCAGCGTCATCGATTACAGCCGACCCTCGACCGAACGCCGCCTATGGGTGTTCGATCTAGACCGGCAACGCTTGTTGTTCCAGGAGTGGGTGGCGCACGGGCGCAACACGGGCGAGAACCTGGCGGCGAAGTTTTCCAATGCCGACGGCAGTTTCCAGTCCAGCCTGGGTGCATTCACCGCGCAGGAGTCGTATACCGGCCACAACGGCTACTCGCTGCGGCTCAAGGGCCTGGAGCCGGGCTTCAACGACCATGCGCGCGACCGCGCCATCGTCATCCACGGCGCGCCCTACGTCAGCGAAGCCATCATCCGCACCCAGGGCCGGCTTGGCCGGAGCCTGGGCTGCCCGGCCGTGCGGCCGGCGGTGGCCAGGCAACTGATCGATACCTTGCGCGAGGGTGCCTTCGTGTTTGCCTACTACCCGGACCGCGCCTGGTTGCGTCAATCGCAACTGCTCAGCAGCGGCTGCGGCGGGTCGGTAGCGGGGACGGTGGCCGGGCGCTGACTGACGGCGTGCGGGGTGACAGCGGCAGGCGGCTTGCGATCAGCGTGAGGCGCAGCGGCTCTGTCCGTCAGCGCTCACACCGTATCGCCGGCCAGGCTGCGCAACGCGGCGTAATCCAGGATCTGCACCAGGTGCAGCTGCGGTAGCGCGATCAGCTGCTGCTGCCGCAGCTTGGTGAAGGTGCGGCTCACCGTTTCCATGGTCAGCCCGAGATGGTCGGCGATGTCGCCGCGGCTCATCGGCAGCGCCACGGTGTCGCCGCTGGCGCCGGGCTGGGTGGAGCGTGCGGCCAGGCGGAGCAGAAAGTGCGCCAGCCGCTCACTGGGCTGCAGGCGTGCCAGCAGCAGGCCGGTGTCCTGTGCGGCGGCCAGTTCCATGCTGGCGCGTTGCAGCAGCTTGCGTTCCAGCTGCGGGTAGCGATCGCGCAACTGCCGCATCTGCGCCAGCGGCGTGCGGCACACGCGGGTCTCGACGATGGCCTCGATGTCATGGCGGTGCTGCGGGGTTTCGGTCAGCCCCACGTAGTCGCCGGGCAGCACGAAGCCGGTGATCTGGCGGCGCCCGTCGGCCAGGGTGCGCACCATGCGCAGGGCGCCGGAGGTGACGGTGTAGACGTGGTGGCGCGCCTCGCCGGCGCGCACCAGGGTGCTGCCCGGGGAATAGCCCGAGGCGCTGGTGACTTGCTCGAGTGCGTCCATTTCCTGCGCCGACAGCGCCGCGCAGACCGCGCGGCCGCGCACCGCACACAGCGTGCAATCGGAATGACGGGCGTCGCTGCCGGCCGCCGCGCTTGGGGTCGGGCAGGTCACGCTGGGGTCTGAAAGCTGCCGGTACATGGGTCACGCACTGCCTGGGACGCGTGTGAATGATACGCCATGCGGTCAGCGCGGCCGCCCAACCGGTAGAATTGCCGGCTCGCCCCCAGTCGTCATGCAGGAGTTTCGCTCGTGATCAAGCCCCGTACGCCGCCCGGCATCATGGAATTGCTGCCACGCGAGCAGATCGCGTTCCAGCGCATGCTGGACGTCATCCGCCGCAATTACGAGCGGTTCGGGTTCCTGCCGGTCGAAACGCCGGTGTTCGAGCTGTCCGATGTGTTGCTGACCAAATCCGGCGGCGAGACCGAGCGCCAGGTGTACTTCGTGCAGTCCACCGGTGCGCTGGCCAATGCCGCCGCTGCGGCCGACGAAGGCGGCGAGGGCGGGCTGCCCGAGCTGGCGCTGCGTTTCGACCTGACCGTGCCGCTGGCGCGGTACGTGGCCGAGCATGAGCATGACTTGAGCTTCCCGTTCCGCCGCTACCAGATGCAGCGCGTGTATCGCGGGGAGCGTGCGCAGCGCGGGCGTTTCCGCGAGTTCTACCAGTGCGACATCGACGTCATCGGCAAGGACGCGCTGAGCATCCGCTACGACGCCGAGGTGCTGGCGGTGATACACGCGGTGTTCGCCGAGCTGGGCATCGGCGACTTCAAGGTGCAGTTGAACAACCGCAAGCTGCTGCGCGGCTTCTTCGAAAGCCTGGGCGTGGCCGAGGGCGAGCTGCAGCTTGCGGTGCTGCGCGAGGTCGACAAGATCGACAAGCGGGGCGCCGATTACGTGCGCGACACGCTGACGGGCGAGGGCTTCGGCATTGCCGCCGAGCAGGTTGCCAAGATTCTCGCCTTCGTGGCGGTGCGCTCGAACGGGCACGCCGATGCGCTGGCGCAGCTGCAGGCGCTGGAAGCCTCGGTCGGTGCCAGTGCCACGCTGGGCGAGGGCATTGCCGAATTGCGCGAAGTGCTCGAGCTGGTCAAGGCGCTGGGCGTGCCGGAGAGCGCGTACTGCCTGAATTTCTCCATCGCGCGCGGGCTGGACTACTACACCGGCACCGTCTACGAAACCACGCTCACCGACCACCCGCAGATCGGCTCGATCTGCTCGGGCGGCCGTTACGACAGCCTGGCCAGCCATTACACCAAGTCCAGATTGCCGGGCGTGGGCATCTCGATCGGCCTGACCCGCCTGTTCTGGCAGCTGCGCGAGGCCGGCCTGATCCAGGGCATCGCCGAAAGCAGCGTGCAGGCCATGGTGGCGCTGATGGACGAAACCCGCCTGGACGACGCGCTGGACATCGCGCGCCGGCTGCGTATCGGTGGCATCAACACCGAAGTGCAGATGGAGCCGAAGAAGGTCGGCAAGCAATTCCAATACGCCGCGCGTGCCGGCATCCGCTTCGTGGTGCTGGCCGGCGACGACGAGCTGGCGCGCGGCGTGGTGGCGGTGAAGGACCTGGTGCGCGAGCAGCAGTTCGACGTTGCCCGCGACGAGCTGGCGAGCACCTTGCAGGTGGAGCTGGAGCAGGCCAAGGTGATGCCGTAAGGCAGGTGGTCGTCGCTGGTTTTTCGATGGCCGGCGCACGCAATTCAGCATGTGAACTGATGGCGGTGCTGCACGAGGTTTCGCCCCCATCCGCCCTGCGGGCACCTTCCCCCGCAGGCGGGAGAAGGGCAGCGGGTCCGCCGCATCCGAAGCGCCTTGCCTTGCTCCCTTCTCCCGTTGACGGGTGAAGGTCAGCGGGTGTCCTCCGCCGCGCCCGAGGCGCCATGGATTGCTCCCTTCTCCCGTTGACGGGAGAAGGTGGCGCGCAGCGCCGGATGAGGGGCGTTGGGGCTTTCCTGCAACTTAGCTGAGAGGCCGGGGCACAGCGCCTCACCCAGGCAGCAGCGTGGGCACCTTCCCCGCAGGCGGGGCAAGGGCAGCTTGGTCGGCCCTCCTTGCAGCAACGCGAGGGCAGGCGAGCGCAACGCCGCATGACGGGCACCAACCAAACTGTCCTACTGTCACCGCCGCAGCAGGTGACAAGCGCCACCGTTTGCGTTAATGTACTAACACGCTATTACATTAACGCGATGAAACAACGACCAGCCCCCCGCGAAAGTACCGACGTCGCCGCCTCCCTCAAGATGCTGGCCGACGCACTGGCCTGCCTGACCGAGCCCGGCGCGGTCGAAGCCTTCCTGCGCGATCTGTGCACACCCGCCGAACTGGAAGCCATGGGCGACCGCTGGCGGGTGGTGCCCTTGCTGGTCAAGGGCGTGCCGTATCGCGAGATCCACGAGCTGACCCAGGTCAGCGTGACCACCATCGGGCGCGTTGCGCGCACGCTGGAACATGGCGCCGGCGGCTACGCCGAGGCCCTGCGCGAGCAATCGTCGCGCCCTGTCGAATCCCACTGAGAGAACAACATGAGTGCTTCCACGGCAGCACCGGCACGTGACCGGTTGCGTATCGCCATCCAGAAGAGCGGCCGTCTGGCCGAGCCCGCGCGCAGCCTGCTGGCCGCCTGCGGGCTGAGCTGGCGGCAGAGCCGCGACAAGTTGTTCTGCTACGGCGAATCGCTGCCGGTGGACTTGCTGCTGGTGCGCGACGACGACATCCCCGGCCTGATCGCCGACGGCGTCTGCGACCTGGGGATCGTCGGCCAGAACGAGCTCGACGAGCAGGCCTCGGCGCGTCGTCGCGCTGGGTTGCCAGCCGCCTACCACGCGGTGCGCGGCGTCGGTTTCGGCCAGTGCCGGTTGATGCTGGCCGTGCCGGAAGAATGGGAGTGGCAGGGCGTGGCGCAACTGGCGGGCAAGCGCATCGCCACCAGCTACCCGGCGATCCTGGCCGACTGGCTGGAGCGGCAGGGCATCGATGCGGCGGTGGTGGAGTTGTCCGGCTCGGTGGAAATCGCGCCGCGGCTGGGTACCGCCGATCTGATCTGCGATCTGGTCTCCAGTGGCGCCACCCTGGCCGCCAACCAGCTCAAGCCGGTGGAGTTGGTGATGGAAAGCGAGGCGGTACTGGCTGGCGCCGTGCGCGAGCCGGCGGACGCACGCGCAGCGCTGCTGGCGATGCTGCTGCGGCGCATGGACGGCTTGCTCAAGTTGCGCGATAGCAAGTTGCTGATGTTCCGCGCCGAGCAGACCCATGTGGATGCGCTGCGCCGGCTACTGCCCGACGCCGACCCGCTGGTGCAGTTGCCCGACGACGGCAACGGCGCGATGCGGCTGCAGACCATGTGCCACGGCGCGGTGACCTGGCAACGGTTGGAAGAGCTCGAACGCGCAGGTGCGCAAGGCTTGATGGTGTTGACGGTGGAGCGCTCGCTGGCATGAACATTCTCGATTGGTCCCAACTCGACAGCGCCGCGCGCACCGACGCATTGACGCGCCCGGTGCAGACCGTGGCCACACAGACGCGCGACGCGGTGGCTGCACTGATTGCCGATGTGCGCGCACGTGGCGATGCCGCATTGCGTGAGATCACCGCACGTTTCGATGGCGTGTCGCTGCAGAGTTTTATCGTCAGCGAGGCCGAATTCGCCGCTGCCGAGGCCGCGGTTGCCCCCGAACTGCGCCAGGCCATGCAGGACGCGGTGGCGCGGATCGACACCTTCCACCGCGCCGGAATGAGCGCCGGCTACGCCGTGGAAACTGCGCCTGGCGTGGTCTGCGAAAAGATCGTGCGCCCGATCGGGCGGGTCGGGTTGTATGTGCCGGCAGGCAGCGCACCGTTGCCGTCGACGGCGCTGATGCTTGGCGTTCCCGCACGGCTGGCCGGTTGCCGCGAGGTCGTGCTATGCACGCCGCCGCGCAAGGATGGCAGCGTGGACCCGGCGGTGCTGGTGGCTGCGCAGCTCACCGGCGTGCGCCGCGTGTTCAAGCTGGGCGGTGCGCAGGCGATCGCGGCGATGGCGTATGGCACCGAGTCGGTGCCGAGCTGCGACAAACTGTTCGGCCCGGGCAACAGCTTTGTGACCGAAGCCAAGCAGCAGGTGGCCCAATCCGGCGCAGCCGCGATCGACATGCCGGCTGGTCCCTCCGAGGTGCTGGTGATTGCCGATGCCGGCGCGCAGCCGGCCTTCGTTGCGGCCGACCTGCTGTCGCAGGCCGAGCACGGCCCGGATTCGCAGGTGTTGCTGCTGTCTGACAGCGACGCCTTGATCGATGCGGTGCAGGTGCAGCTGGACGCGCAACTGGCCCAGCTCTCGCGTGCCGACATCGCACGCCAGGCCTTGGCGCAGTCGCGGCTGATCAAGGTGCAGACGCTGGACGACGCGTTTGCGATCAGCAACCGCTATGCACCCGAGCACCTGATCCTCGCGCTACGCGAACCGCGCGCATGGCTGGCGCAGGTCGAAGCGGCCGGCTCGGTCTTTCTCGGCGATTACACGCCGGAAGCGCTCGGCGACTATTGCAGCGGCACCAACCATGTCCTGCCGACCAGCGGCGCGGCGCGCGCGTACAGCGGTGTCAGCGTTGCCAGCTTCCAGAACATGGTGAGCGTGCAGGCCGCGAGCAAGGCCGGTATCGACGGCATCGGTGAGTGCGCATTGATTCTTGCGCGCGCCGAAGGCCTGGATGCCCATGCCAATGCGGTGGCCCTGCGCATGGGAGTGGCAGCATGAGCACGTCCTCGATCCTGGATCTGGTGCGCGAGGACCTGCGCGCATTTGCCGGGTATTCGTCGGCGCGCACCAGTGCGCTGCAGGGCGATGTCTGGCTCAATGCCAATGAATCGGCCTGGGAGAACCCGGCCGATCCCGGTGGCAGCACGCGACGCTATCCCGACCCGCAACCCAAGGGCCTGCGTGGCGCGCTGGCCGCGCTGTACGGCTGCGCGCCCGAGCAGCTGCTGATTGGCCGTGGCAGCGACGAAGCGATCGATCTGCTGGTGCGCGGCCTGTGCGTGCCGGAGCGCGATGCGGTGGTGGTGACGCCGCCGGTGTTCGGCATGTATGCCGTGTGCGCACGGCTGCAGAACGCGCCGTTGATAGAAGTGCCGCTGGTCGATGGGCCCGACGGATTCCATGCGGATATCCCGGAAATCATCGAGGCAGCGTTGGCCGCGCGTGCCAAGTTGGTGTTCCTGTGTTCGCCTTCGAACCCGGCCGGCTCGGCGATCAGCCTCGAAGAGATCGAAACCGCCTTGCAGGCATTGCAGGGCAAGGCGCTGGTGGTGGTCGACGAAGCCTACGGCGAGTTCTCCGATGTGCCGTCCGCAGTGAGCCTGCTTGCGCGCTACGACAATCTCGCTGTGCTGCGTACGCTCTCCAAGGCGCACGCGTTGGCGGCGGCGCGTATCGGTACGCTGATCGCCAATGCCGAGTTGATCGCCTTGCTACGCCGCTGCCAGGCGCCGTATCCGGTGCCGACGCCGTGTGCCGCGATGGCCGAGCAGGCCTTGTCTGCACCGGCGCTGGAGGTCACGCGTCGACGCATCGCGGAGGTTCGTACTGAACGCGAGCGCATGCACAAGGCGCTTGCGCAGCTCGCCGGCGTGCGCCAGGTGTACCCCTCGCAGGGTAACTTCCTGCTGGTGCGTTTCGACGATGCCCAAACCGCATTCCAGGCGCTGCTGGAGGCGGGCGTGGTGGTGCGCGATCAACGCGCAGTGCCGCGGTTGCACGATGCACTGCGTATTACCTTGGGCACGCCGGAACAGAACGTGCGCGTGCTGACGGCACTGCATACCGCGCAGGAGGCTGCCGTATGACCCCGATTCTTTTTGTCGACCGCGACGGCACGCTGATCACCGAGCCGGCCGACTACCAGATCGACGCCTACGAAAAGTTGCGCTTTGTCGACAACGTGATTCCGGCCATGCTCAGGTTGCGCGACGCCGGCTATCAGTTCGTCATCGTCACCAATCAGGACGGCCTGGGCAGCGAAAGCTACCCGCGTGCGTCCTTCGACGGCCCGAACAACCTGATGCTGCAGATCTTCGCCAGCCAGGGCATCGAGTTCCGCGACGTGTTGATCGACTGCAGCTGGCCGGCGGACAACGCCCCCACGCGCAAGCCCGGCATCGGCCTGATGGTGCCGTATCTGCAGGACCGCACGATCGACTGGGCACGCTCGGCGATGGTCGGCGACCGCATCACCGACATCCAGTTCGCGCAGAACCTCAATATCCGCGGCTTCCAGCTGCGTACCGACGAATTCGGCGGCGAGTGGGACTGGCCTGGCATCGCCCATGAGCTGGCCGATGCGCCGCGGCGCGCGGTGGTTCAGCGCAACACCAAGGAAACCAAAATCCGCGTCGAGCTGGACCTGGACCGCGTCGCCGAACCGCACACCGCCACCGGCCTGCCGTTCTTCGACCACATGCTGGAGCAGATCGGCAAGCATGGCGGCTTTGCGCTGGATATCCGCGCCGACGGCGACCTGCATATCGACGAGCACCACACCATCGAAGACACCGGCCTGGCATTGGGCCAGGCGCTGCGCGAGGCGCTGGGCAACAAGCGCGGGATCGGCCGGTATGGGTTCGATCCGGTCGAAAGCCCCTGGCTTGCAGCAGGGCCAGGCGCGCAGCACGGCTTCACGCTGCCCATGGACGAAACCATTGCCAGCGCCGCGCTGGATTTCAGTGGCCGGCCGTATTTCGTGTTCGAAGGCGACTTCAAGCGCGAGCGCGTGGGCGACATGCCCACCGAGCTGGTACCGCATTTTTTCCGCTCCATCTGCGATGCCTCGGGCTTGAACCTGCATCTGAGCGTGCGTGGCGAGAACGATCACCACAAGGTGGAAGCCTGCTTCAAGGCACTGGCACGCGCGTTGCGTCAGGCGATCCGCCGCGAAGGCAACGCGCTGCCGTCCACCAAGGGTGCGCTATGACCGATGTCGCATTGATCGATGCCGGTGGTGCCAATCTGGGTTCGGTGCGTTATGCGTTGGAGCGGCTGGGCGTGGAAGCGCGGCTGGTGCGCGATGCGGCGGGCCTGCAAGGCGCCGAGCGGGTCATCCTGCCGGGCGTGGGCGCCGCGCCGGAAGCGATGAAGCGCCTGCGCGCACAAGGCTTGGTCGAGCCATTGCGGCAGCTGCAGGTGCCCTTGATCGGTATCTGCCTGGGCATGCAGTTGTTGTTCGAGCGCTCCGAAGAAGGCGAGGTGGAGTGCCTTGGCCTGCTGCCGGGCATCGTGCGCCATATGACCCCGGCGCTGGGCATCCGTGTCCCGCACATGGGCTGGAACCAGCTGGTGCCAATGCGCGACTCGGCGCTGCTTGCCGGCCTGCCGGAGCGCGCCAGCGCCTATTTTGTGCATGGCTACGCCGCGCCGGTGACGGCCGATACTGTGGCCGCCTGCGATCACGGGGGCCTGTTTACCGCCGTCGTGCAGCAAGGCTTGCGGTGCGGCGCGCAGTTCCATCCCGAGCGCTCGGCCGACACCGGTGCACGCATCCTGCGTAATTTTCTTGAGATGAGTTTCCCATGAGTTTTACCGTCTATCCGGCGCTGGATATCCGCAACTGCCGCGTGGTGCGCCTGCTGCAGGGCGATTACGCACGCGAAACGCAGTACGGCGACGACGTGTTGCCGCGCGCGCAGGCGTTTGCCGATGCCGGCGCGCAGTGGATGCATCTGGTCGATCTGGATGCCGCCAAGGCCGGCGGCTACACCCTGGCAGCAACCCTGGGCGAGATCGCGCGCCAGACCGGCCTGCAGGTGCAGACCGGCGGCGGCGTCCGTTCACGTGACGATGTGGCGCGCATCCTCGATGCCGGCGCGGCGCGCGTGGTCATCGGCTCGCTGGCGGTGCGCGAGAGCGACACCGTGATCGGCTGGCTGCAGGAGTTCGGCGCCGACCGGTTGACCATTGCGCTGGATACGCGCCAGGACGCGCACGGCGTGTGGCAGCTGCCGGTACATGGCTGGACCGAAGCGGCCGACGCCACGCTGGATCACCTGGCGGTACGTTACGCGCAGGCCGGCCTGCAGCACCTGCTGTGCACCGACATCGCGCGCGACGGCATGTTGTCCGGCCCCAACATGGCGCTGTACGCGCACCTGCGCGGGCTGGTACCGCAGCTGCAGGTGCAGGTGTCCGGCGGTGCACGCCATTTGGCCGACGTGGTCGCTGCCAAGGCATCCGGGTGCGCCGGCATCGTGCTGGGCAAGGCCTTGCTTGAAGGGCATCTGGATCTCAACGAGGCATTGGCATGCTGAGCCGCCGCATCATTCCATGCCTGGACGTGCGCGAGGGCCGCGTGGTCAAGGGCGTCAAGTTCCGCGACCATATCGACATGGGCGACATCGTCGAGCTGGCCCTGCGCTATCGCGCACAGGGCGCCGATGAGCTGGTGTTCTACGACATCGGTGCCAGCCCGGAAGGCCGCTCGGTCGACTACACCTGGGTCGAGCGCGTGGCGCGGCTGATCGATATCCCGTTCTGCGTTGCTGGCGGCATTCGTGATGTGGAAACAGCGCGTGCGGTGCTGCACGCCGGGGCCGACAAGATTTCCATCAACTCGCCGGCACTCGGGCGCCCGCAGCTGATCTCCGAACTGGCCGACGCCTTTGGCGTGCAGTGCGTGGTGGTGGGCATCGACTCCATTCGCGAGGAAGACGGCCAATGGCGGGTGCGTCGCTATACCGGCGACCCGAGCAAGACGCAGGCCTTGCCTATGCGCACGCTGGACTGGGTTGCCGAAGCGCAGCGCCTGGGTGCCGGTGAGATCGTGCTCAACTGCATGGACAACGACGGCGTGCGCCGCGGCTACGACCTTGCCCAGCTGCGTCAGGTGCGTACGCTCTGCCGGGTGCCGTTGATCGCCTCCGGCGGCGCCGGCGAGATGCAGCATTTTGCCGACGTCTTCGACCAGGCCGATGTGGACGGCGCGCTGGCCGCCAGCGTGTTCCATAGCGGGGCCATTCCCATTCCGGAACTCAAGCAGTTCCTGCGCGCGCAACAGATCGAGGTACGTGATGGACAGTGACACCGTGGCAACCGGCGACGCCTTGCAGGCGCTGGACTGGAGCAAGGGCGACGGGCTGTTGCCGGTCGTCGTGCAGGACGCCGACACCCTGCGTGTGCTGATGCTGGGCTACATGAATGCCGAAGCGCTGGCGGTGACGCAGCAGCGTGGCGAAGTGACCTTTTTCAGCCGCAGCAAGCAGCGGCTGTGGACCAAGGGCGAGAGCTCGGGCAATGTGCTGCGCGTGGTGACCATCGAGGCCGATTGCGACGCCGACACCTTGCTGGTGCTGGCCCATCCGCACGGGCCGACCTGTCACCTGGGCCGTACCAGCTGCTTCCCGAATGCGCCGGGGCAATTTCTGGGCAGCCTGGATGCGCTGATTGCCACGCGCGAGCACGAGCGCCCGCATGGCAGTTACACCACCAAGCTGTTCGAGCAGGGCATCCGCCGCATCGCGCAGAAGGTGGGCGAGGAGGGTGTGGAAACCGCATTGGCAGGCGTGGTGCAGGGCGATGCCGAACTGCTCGGCGAATCGGCCGACTTGCTGTATCACCTGATCGTGCTGCTCCGCGCGCGTGGGCTTGGCCTGAGCGACGCGGTGGCACTGCTGGAGTCGCGGCACAACTAACATGCCGCCGTAGGAGCGCACCCGGGCGCGACAGGGCTTGCTGGTAAAGCCCTGTCGCGCCCGGGTGCGCTCCTACGGTGCTGTGCAGGACGCGCGATTTTCCGGGCCTGCACCGCGCGTGGCGGGCCGGCGGGTACAATTTCCGCCGGTCTTGCCGCGGTACACCACATGCAGCTTCGCTTCGCTCTATTGGCCCTGGGGTTGCTTGGGGGCAGCGCGTACGCACGCGACGTCATGATCGATGGCACCGTCTACGAAGAGCGCGACGGGCGTGCCGGCCGCAGTGCGGATGAGCCGGGTCTTGCCGGTATTGCAGTGTCCAACGGTGAGCAGATCGTGCGCACCGATGCACAGGGGCGCTACCGCCTGCCGGTGCGCGATGGCCAGACGGTGTTCGTGATCAAGCCGGGCGATCGCCGCTTTGTTCCTGCCGCCGACGGGCTGCCCGGGTTCTGGCGCCACTATGCGCCGCGCGGTTCGGTGACCCACAAGTATCAGGGCATCGCATCCACCGGCCGCACCACGCAGGGCTGGGACTTCGCACTGACGCCGCGTGCGGACGCTGGCGGCAACGGTTTCGACATGCTGGTGTTCGCCGACAGCCAGACCGCCAGCCTCACCGATGTGGGCTATTACCAGCGCGATATCGTGGCACCGCTGGTCGGCAAGACGTCCGCGCGCCTGGGGACCACGCTCGGCGACATTGTCAACGACGACCTGAGCCTGTATCCGGCCCTGAACAAGGTCACGACCCAACTGGGCGTGCCCTGGTTCCATGTGCCCGGCAATCACGACCTCAACGTCGATGCCGGCGACGATCTGCAGTCGCTGGACAGCTGGCGCGCGGTCTATGGCCCGGACACGTATGCGGTGGAAGAAGCCAATGCGAGCTTCGTGTTTCTGGACGACGTGATCTACACCCCTGGCGGCAAGCCGGCGTATGTCGGCGGCCTGCGCGAGGATCAGTTCGTGTTCCTGCAGCACTACCTGGCGCAGGTGCCGCGCGAGCGGCTGCTGGTGCTCGGCATGCATATCCCGCTGTTCGATGCGGCGCCGGGGCAGGAGACCTTCCGGCATGCCGATCGCAGCCGTCTGTTCGCGCTGCTGAAGGATTTCCCGCATGTGCTGGTGCTCAGTGCGCACAGCCACACCCAGCGGCACGTCGATCACGGCGCCGACGAAGGCTGGCACGGCGAACGCCCGCTGCACGAATACAACGTGGGCGCGGCCTGCGGTGCGTTCTGGTCGGGGGTCAAGGACGCCGACGGCATCCCCGATGCGACCATGAGCGACGGCACGCCCAACGGCTACGCGGTGCTGAACGTGGCGCCGGATGGCAACTACACCTTGGCCTACCACGCGGCACGCGCAGCCGACGACGCGCAACTGCTGCTGCATGCGCCCAAGGTGCTGCGACAGGGCGCATATCCGGCCTGGGGCATCTACGCCAATGTGTTCATGGGGCAGGACGATACCCGCGTGGAGATGCGCATCGACAACGGCGCATGGCAATCGATGAAACGACAGGAGCGCGCCGACCCGCGGCTGCTGGCCGAAAACGTGCGCGACGATAGCGCTGACCGGCTACGTGGGTACGACCGCTCACCGGAAGCGACCCCCTCCACACATCTGTGGCGCGGCGTGTTGCCGACCACCCTGGAGGTGGGCGAGCACCGCGTGGACGTGCGCGCGCACCTGCCCACCGGGCAGTACGGTGCCCACACGGTCTATCGCCTGCAACGCGCCGATCCGTAAATGCCGGCGCGGTGGGCTGGCGCACGGATGTGCGTTGGTTCGTGGTCACGCGTGCGGCCGATCGCGGGCCCGCACGTGACACCGTAAGGTCGGGTGCGTGCGTTGCACCGTGCGGATCGGTCAGGCAGCGCGGTGAGGCCTGTGTTGCCGGCCGCGCGAAAGTGATGATGCCGCGCTCCGTTGGCCGCGCGCCTCGCAACAAGGCTGCTGGCCGCGCGCATGCGCCTGTGCAGCCAACGGGCAAGCGCCACCCCGGTGGCAGAAACACAAACGCCTCCACAAAGGAGGCGTCTCAGGACCCGGGCTGGCAGGCGTCGGCGCGCTGGCGGGGGTCTGTGCTGGCTGGCAGAAGCTGGCTGGCCCGGCGAGTGTAGCGAGGCCGTCGAATTGCTGACGAAATGAGAATTAGTCTCAGCCTTTCGTGGCCGAAGGTGGCGATCGGGCCGTTGGAGCAGACGTCGGCGGGGTCGTCCCCTTGCCGACGTTGCTGCTGGTGTCCGGGCTGCTGCTGCCCGGGTCACCGTCGTTGGCCGGCTCGGCGTCGGCATCCGGATCGATGTCGACCGGCGGATACGGATAGGCGAGGGCAGGCCCAAGTCGCAACCCTGCGCGCCAGCGCGCCAACACCGGTGCGATGCGCTTGCCGAGCGATTGCTGCGGCAACGAGGGCAATTCGCCGTCCTGCTTTTCGCGCGCGGTGATGGCAGCCCTGGCCATGTCGAAGGCCGCAAGCGGGTCGTCGCTGCGGTTCATCGCATCGATCAGCCAGGCCTGGCCGAAGTAGGTGGCGTTGGACGTATTGCCGCAGCCGAAGGACGGCCGATCCGCGCGCGCGGCGGTCAGGATCACGGTGTCCGGCGAACGCAGCGCCGGGATGAATCCGCCCGAATAACAGGCCGACAGCACGATGATGCGGTTGCCGATGCCGGCATCGTCCAGCGCGGTGCGCAGATCCTGCGGGCTGATGAAGTCTTCTTCGTTCTGGTCCACCTGCACGTACAGCGTGTGGTCTTCGGTGCCGTGCGTGGTCACGAACAGCAGCAGCGCATCTTCCTTGCGGTCCATGCGCTTGCCGATCGCGGCCAGCGTGTCGTAGAGATTGTCGTAGGTCGCCAGTGGCGCGTACGGATGCTCGCCCAGGTTGTCCGGGTTGTTGACCAGCGTGACCACGCGGCCGCGTGCGTCGAAGCGTTGCTCGAACAGTTGCTTGAGGTAGAGCGTTTCGTTGCGGAAGACATCGTCGCTGGCATCGCCGGCAAAGCCGACCACGTACAAATCGGTCACGCCCGGGCGCTGCGGCTGCACCGCCGCCAGCGCCTTGGCAAGTGCGGCCTGGTCGATCGGGTCCGCCTCGGCTGCCGCTTGCGCGGACGCGGGCGGCAAGGCCGCGCCGGCATCGGGGTGGCACCCGGCCACCAGGACGGCCATGGCCAGCAGTGCCAAGATCCGACGAAGCAAGCGGTGCGCCGGCGGCAGGGAATGGACTCTCACAAACAACGCCGATGCCTCTCGAAGACGGATGGACACAGCGCTCGACCAAGGCGTCTTGTCGCGCAACTGCTGCGTCAAGCGGAATCGGCCTTGCGCACGCCGGCTGCATTGCGAGCAGCCGGTGTGCGCAATGACGCCACGTTTCAGAACACCAGCTGCGAGAAGCTCTCCACGCGCTGGTGGCTGCCGACATCGTCGGCCGAGCGCGGCGTGGGGTAGTCCTCCAGGCGGTCCAGCAACGCGGTGCGCATGCCGGCGCGCTTGGCCGCGTCGAGTTCTTCGATCACATCCGACAGGAACAGGATCTCCGGCCCCGGCACGCCGATGCGCTCGGCAATCCGGCGGTAGCTGGCGCTCTCGCGCTTGGGCCCTACCTCGGTGTCGAACCAGTCGGTGATCAGGCCGCTCAGATCGCCGGCGTCGCTGTGCGCGAAAAACAGCTTCTGCGCCGGCACCGAGCCGGACGAATACACGTACAGCGGGATGCCCTGCGCATGCCAGGCCTGCAGCTGGATCGCCGCATCGGCGTAGATGTGCGCGGTGAAATCGGCAGTCTTGTAGCCATCGCCCCAGATCAGCCCCTGCAGGGCCTTGAGCGCGGTGTGCTTGCGGTCCTCGTCGATCCAGGTCTGCAACGTGGTGATCAGCACGTCGTCCGGCACGTCCTCGCCGATTTCGTCGGCCACCTGGTTGAGCCAGTGGCGCACCTGCGGATGATTGCCGTGCTCGCGTACATACGCGGGCATGGCGCGGCGTGCATACGGGAACAGCACGTCCTTGACGAACGAGATGCTGCTGGTCGTACCTTCGATATCGGTGAGGATCGCGTGCGGTCGTGTCATCGTCAGCTGGCCTTGTGAGGTTTCTCGGGGGCGTAGCGGGGGAATTGTTTGGCGATTTCGGTGCCGGTGAAGTGGCCGACCCAGCCATCCGGCTCGGTGAAGAAGCGGATCGCCACGAAGTGCGGCTCCGGCCCCATGTCGAACCAGTGCAGGGTGCTGTCGGGCACGGCGATCAGATCGTCCTTGACGCACTCGATCTCGTAGACCTTGTCGTCCACATGCAGCGTGAACAGGCCCGAGCCGGCGACGAAGAAGCGCACCTCGTCTTCCTTGTGGAAGTGCTCGTCCAGGAACTTGGCGCGCATTTCCTCGCGCTTGGGGTTGTCCGGCGCAATGCTCACCACGTCCACGGTCTTGAAGCCGCGCTCGGCACTGATGCGGTCGATGTCGGCGCGATAGGCCGCCATCACCTGTTCGGGCGTGGCGCCTGGCTCCACCGGTTCGCTGGCGTGCCAGCGCTCGAAGGTGACGCCGATCTTGACCAGCTCGGCGGCGATCGCATCGCCGTCGCGGCTGTCGAATTCCGGGGTGGTCGGGTTGGTGTCGGCGAAGATACGCAGTCGGCTCATAGCGGTCTGGCTCACGAATGGGGGACGGACGATGATCAGCGCGGGCCGCGCAGTTTCAGCAGTTCGAGCTCGCAATGCAGCAGGAATTCGAACGCCTCAAGATGACGACGTGCCTCGGCCATGTTGCGGCCCCAGGCATACAACCCGTGTCCTTCGATGAGATACCCCCACATACTCTGTTTGTCCAGCAGGGCCTCGACCTGCGCGGCCAGCACCTGCATGTCCTGGGTATTGGCAAATACCGGCACCTCCACCGCGGTCTCGTGGGTGGTGTTGCCGTCGAAGGCCTTGAGCAGCTCGTAGCCTTCCAGCCGGATCACGCCGGGGCCTGCATACAGGCGCGAGGCGATCGTCTGCACCGGCGAATGCGTGTGCAGCACGCAGCCGATCTCCGGAAACCGGCGATACAACTGGGTGTGCAGCAGGGTTTCCGCGGAGGGTCGCAGCGGACGGCCAACGGCCTGGCCATCGAAGTCCACCACCATGATGTCTTCCTCGACCAGGCGGCCCTTGTCGCGGCCGGACACGGTGATGGCGGCGTGCTGCTCGTCCAGGCGATGGGAGAAGTTGCTGCTGGTGGCGGGCGTCCAGCCGGCCTGGGCCAGCTCGCGGATATTGCCGATCAACAACTGCGCCAGCTCGTGCAGGCGGGCGGCGCTATAGGGCAGGGGGGCAGTGGTCGCATTCATGCGGCTATTCTACTGCCCCACCGGATTACGGTCAGGTGCAGCGCAGCAGGGGGTGTTGCTGCCACGCCCGGGTCGCGAATGGCTGACAAACGATGAAGCGCGCGCGTCAGACGGTGAACGCAGTGGTTTTTTGTTAGCCGCCTCTTGTCGGAGGCAGTCAGAGGGCGAGGTGAAACGCTTTAGTCGGTCGAGGGCGCGGTGTCCTCACCGCTTGCGGGACACGCCTTGAACCCGTCCCCGGGGGCTCGGTGGCGGCATCCATGCCGCCACACGGTCCCGCAACCGGCAAGGACACCGCACCAGACAGTCGATCGGTTGTTTTCTTGAAAGCATGTTGCTCGGCTTGCGGCGCGCAGGCTGGACGTTTGTAGTCTGGTCTTCCGCTCGGCTTGCGATGGAAAGTGGTGAGAGGTTGAGCGGACGCCCAGTGATCCAACCAGAGCACGTCATGCACTGCTTGCAAACACACACGCCGACCATCTCGACAGGTCCTTGCCCGCCCACCATCGCGGGACCTTACGCGGCATGGATGCCGCGTAAGAGCCTCCATGGACGGATTCACGGCGTGTCCCGCGATGGTGGGCGGGCAAGGACCCTGCAGCCAAGTTGCAGACCAGCGGATCAGGGCCTTGCAGCCAAGTTGCAGATCAGCGGATCACGGTCCTGCAACCAGGTCACAGATCAGCCGCCCAGGAGCCGAATACCTGGCACCCGCTCTGCCATACATCGGCGGGCGGTCGCGCGTCAGTGGCTGCTGGCGCGCGCGCTCAGCGGCCGTCGCGCAGGCGACTGTGACGGTAGCCGTAGCCGAAGTAGACCACCAGCCCGACCAGCGTCCACAGGCCCATCAGCATCCAGTTGTGCAGCGTCATCGCCGACAGCAGCGCAAGGCAGCTCAGTACGCCGGCACTGCAGATCAGCCACGCTGCCGGCATGCGGAACGGGCGCGGCAGTTCCGGGTGGGTGCGGCGCAGGATCAGCACGCCGGCGCAGACCGCGGCAAAGGCGATCAGCGTGCCCATCGAGGTCAGCTCGCCCAGCACGTCCAGCGGGAACACGGCCGCCAGCACGGCGATGCCGACACCGGTGATGATGGTGTTGATATGCGGGGTGCGGTACTTGGGATGGATACGGGTGAAGATGGACGGCAACAATCCGTCGCGCGCGATGATCATGAAGATGCGCGGCTGCCCGATGATCATCACCAGCACCACCGAGGACAGCCCTATCAACGCGCCCACTTCGACCACAACGCGCAACCAGGCCAGCTGCGGATGCGCTGCTACTGCGGTCACCACCGGCTCGTCGGTGCCGAGCAGCGTATAGGGCACCAGACCGGTCATCACTGCCGCCATGGCGATGTAGAGCACGGTGCAGATCAGCAGCGACAGCATCATGCCGATCGGCAGGTCACGTTGCGGCCGGTGCGATTCCTGCGCGGCCACCGACACCGCTTCGAAACCGATATAGGCGAAGAACACCATCGCCGCACCGCGCAGCACGCCTTCCATACCGTACTTGCCCGGGCCCTCGTTGGCCGGGATGAAGGGATGCCAGTTGGCGGTATCGACGTACTTCCAGCCCACTGCGATGACCAGGATGATCAGGCCGGTCTTGAGGATGACCATCGCCATGTTCATTGCCGACGACTTGCGGATGCCCACGTAGCACAGCCAGGTCAGCAACAGCACGATGCCGGCGGCCGGCAGGTTGGCGATCGCACCGGTGGGCTGCAGCTTGCCGTCCAGCGGTGCACTGACCAGCGCGGCTGGCAGGTGGATGTCGAAGTGTTCGAGCAGGCTGAGGAAATAGCCGGTCCAGCTGACCGCCACTGCCGAGGCGGATACGCCATATTCCAGTACCAGCATCCAGCCGATGAACCACGCCGCCAGCTCGCCGAAGGTGGCGTAGGTGTAGGTGTAGGCGCTGCCGGACACCGGCACCATCGCTGCGAATTCGGCATAGGCCATGGCGCAGAACGCGCAGCAGATCGCCGCCAGCACGAACGACAGCACGATCGCCGGGCCGGCATGGTCGGCCGCAGCCTGGCCGGTGATGACGAAGATTCCGCCGCCGATCACCGCGCCGATCCCGAGTGCGGTCAGCCCCCAGGGGCCGAGCGCGCGTTGCAGGCCCAGCCCGTCGGCCGCCTCATGGCTGGCGTGCGGGTGTTTGGTGGCCCAAAGTTGTTTGAACATGCAGCAGTTCCGGCTTGGCGCTGAGCGCGATCATTGAACGAGAAGACCGGCGCTGTGCGCCGGTCTTGAGAGAGCGTCAGGCCCGCTTGGCCAGACGACTGTTGTGGATGCCGTAGCCGAAATAAATACACAGGCCGATCACGGTCCAGCCCACGAACACCTTCCAGTGCTCCTGGAAGGCCTGGAAGAACAGGAACAGACAGGCCAGCGCCCCCAGCGGGCAGATCACCATCGCCAGCGGCACCCGGAACGGGCGCGGCAACTCAGGCTTGGTGAAGCGCAGCACCATCACCCCGGCGCACACCGTGGCAAAGGCGAGCAGGGTGCCCATCGAGACCAATTCGCCCAGCACGTTCAACGGGATCACGCCGGCCAGCAGCGCAGCGACCACACCAACGAAGAGCGTGCCGACATAGGGCGTATGGAACTTGGGGTGCACCTTGCCGAACAGCTTGGGCATCAATCCATCCTTGGCCATGGTGTAGAAGATGCGCGGCTGCGCCATCAGCATCACCAGCACCACCGAGGACAGGCCGGCGATCGCGCCAATCTCCACCGCGGTCTTGAGCCAGGTCAGTTGTGGGTGCGCCTCCAGCGCGGTGGCCACCGGCTTGGCGGTGCCCAGCTGGGTGTACGGCAGCAGGCCGGTCAGCACCGCACAGACGATGATGTAGATGACGGTACAGATCGCCAGCGACACCAGAATGCCGATCGGCATGTTCTTTTGCGGGTCCTTGGTTTCGCCGGCAGAGGTGGAGACCGCATCGAAGCCGATGTAGGAGAAGAACACGATCGACGCCGCGCGGAACACGCCGTCCCAACCGAACTTGCCCGGACCGGCGTTTTCGGGGATGAAGGGATGCCAGTTGGCGGGGTCGATGTAGGCGATGCCGAAGCCGACGAACAGGCAGATCACCACCACCTTGATCGCCACCACGATCGCATTGGCGAATGCGGACTGGGTGACGCCGACATAGCACAGCATGCTCACCGCAGCGACGATCAGCACTGCCGGCAGGTTGACGATATTGCCGGAACTGACAAAGCCGTGGCCGTCCCAGGCCAGTGGCGCACCCGCCAGTTCCGCAGGGAACGGCAGGCCGAGTGTGCCGGTCAGGAAGCTGATCAGGTAGGCGGACCAACCGACCGCGACGCTGGAGCCGGCAAACAAATACTCCAGCACCAGGCACCAGCCGATGAACCAGGCGATGCCCTCGCCGAGCGTGGCATATGAATACGAGTAGGCGCTGCCGGAGACCGGCATCATCGCCGCAAATTCGGCGTAGCACAGCCCGGCGAATGCGCAGGCGATGCCCGCAAACACGAACGACAGCATCACTGCCGGGCCGGCGTGATTGGCCGCCGCCTGGCCGGTCAGCACGAAGATACCGGCGCCGATGACCGCGCCGATGCCGAGCATGATCAGGTGCTTGGCGGTGAGGGTCCGTTGCAGCGTAGCTTCGCCTTGCAGACTGCCTTCGACCGGTTCGCCCGCATCGACGCGTCCGGCGGGCTCGATCGGTTTGACCCTCAACAGAGATTTCAGCATTCGGTACGTCCCTAAGTGGCAAAGCGAAGGCGCACGCGCCCGGGCGAAGGTGTGTGCCGCCCCCGAAGGACAGGCAAGCGGCCTACCTTGCCAAAGCTGCACGCTCACGACAAGCACGTACGCAGCATGAATGGCGATAATGGCCGCTTGGCCGACGGGCGACCGGGAACGAGAGATGGTGGATGCAACCTTGCGGCAGCAATTGGCTGCCTACCGCGCACGCTGGCCGGACGAGGCCGTTGTGGCCGACCAGTTTGCGCAGCTGCTGGACGATGCCACCGATCCGTTCGTGCGCGAACGTGTCGAAGGTCATTTCACCGGCTCGGCCTGGGTGGTCAGCGCCGATGGCAGCCGCACCCTGCTGACCCACCACCGCAAGCTGCAGCGCTGGTTGCAGCTGGGCGGGCACGCCGACGGCGACCGCGATCTGGCCCAGGTGGCGCTGCGCGAGGCGGAGGAAGAATCCGGGCTCAGCGGTTTGCGGCTGGCGGAAACGGCGCTGTTCGATCTGGACCGTCACTGGATCCCGGCACGCGGCGAGGTGGCCGGGCATTGGCACTTTGATGCGCGTTACGTGGTGATGGCCGGTGCGGACGAGGCGTTCGAAGTCAGCGAAGAATCGCTGGCACTGGCCTGGCGCACGATCGTCGAGCTGCTTGCAGAACCGGAGCTGGATCCGTCGCTGCGGCGCATGGCCGAGAAGTGGATGGCCCGAGGGGTGTGATGGGTGCTGAGGGTGTGCGCCCTCATCCGCCCTGCGGGCACCTTCTCCCGCAAGCGGGAGAAGGGAGTAAGCGGGAGACCGATTGCCTGCACTTTCTTCTCCCGCTTGCGGGAGAAGGGAGTAAGCGGGAGACCGATTGCCTGCATTTTCTTCACCCGCTTGCGGGAGAAGGGAGTAAGCGGGAGACCGATGGCCTGCACTTTCTTCTCCCGCTTGCGGGAGAAGGGGGCAAGCGGGAGACCGATGGCCTGCACTTTACTTCTCCCGCTTGCGGGAGAAGGGGGGCAAGCGGGAGACCGATGAGCTGCACTTTCTTCTCCCGCTTGCGGGAGAAGGTGGCGCAAGGCGCCGGATGAGGGCGCTCGCGCAACAACAGATCAATACAAGACGCGCGTCCGCAACGTGCCTTCGATCAACGCCAGGCCTTCCTTCAACGCGGTGGCCTGCGCCTCGCTGGCGCTGACATCGATCACCACATAGCCGACCTTGGGGTCGGTGCGCAGGAACTGGCCGTCGATGTTGACGTTGTGGCGCGAGAACAGTTCGTTGATTCTGGAGAGCACGCCCGGCACGTTGCGATGGATATGCAGCAGGCGCAGGCTTTCGGCGTGCTCCGGCAACGTCACTTCCGGGAAGTTCACTGCCGACAAGGTGCTGCCGTTGTCGCTGTAGCGCACCAGTTTTGCAGCGACTTCAATGCCGATATTGTCCTGCGCTTCCAGCGTGCTGCCGCCCACGTGCGGGGTCAGGATCACGTTGTCGTGCGCGATCAGTGGCGATTCGAACGCGTCGCCATTGCCCTTGGGCTCGATCGGGAACACGTCTACTGCTGCGCCACCGATCTGGCCTGAGGTGAGCGCCGCATCCAGTGCGGCAATGTCGATGACGGTGCCGCGCGAGGCATTGATCAGATGCGCGCCGGGCTTCATGCGGGCGATTTCCGCCGCGCCGATCATATCCTTGGTGGACGGTGTCTCGGGCACGTGCAAGGTCACCACGTCGGCGCGGGCCAGCAGGTCGTCCAGGTCGATCGCCGCGCGCGCGTTGCCCAGCGACAGCTTGGTTTCGATGTCGTGGAAGATCACCTGCATGCCCAACGATTCGGCCAGCACGCCCACCTGCGTGCCGATGTGCCCGTAACCGACGATGCCCAGCACCTTGCCGCGGGTTTCGTGGCTGCCGGCCGCCGACTTGGACCAGCCGCCACGGTGGCATTCGGCATTTTTCTGCGGAATGCCGCGCAACAGCAGGATCGCCTCGGCAATCACCAGCTCGGCCACGCTGCGGGTATTGGAGTAGGGCGCATTGAACACCGGGATCCCGGCCAGCTCTGCGGCATCCAGGTCCACCTGATTGGTGCCGATGCAGAAACAGCCCACCGCGATCAGCCGCTTGGCGTGCGCCAGCACCTCGGCGCTCAGCTGGGTGCGCGAGCGGATCCCGACGATGTGCGCCTCGGCGATGCGCGCAATCAACTCGTCTTCCGGCAACGACTTGGCATGCAGTTCGATCTGCGAGTAGCCGGCGGCGTGGAATACATCCACCGCGGTGGGGCTGATGCCTTCCAGCAACAGCACGCGGATGTCCTGCTTGGGAAACGAGGTTTTCTTCGGCGACATGGGGGAGCGCAATGCAGCAATCGGGTCGGCAACTATGCCAGATGGGCTGCCCGATGGGGCGCTGGCGATGCGGCGTTTGTGCGGCGCCAGCCCTTGCGCTGCAACGGTTTCAGCTGAATCCAACACGGCGCCGGCGCGGCGCATCGCAACTGGACGAGGCCGGCGCACACTGGCACGCTGTGCGGTTCCTACTGCCGCGCCGCGTGCCATGACCGACCCCCGCATTGTTTCGTTGCAACAGGCCGTGCCGGCCCTGCGCCTGAAAACCGAGCCGGCCGACCTGGAACATTACGGCCGCGACTGGACGCGGCGCTGGACGCCCAACCCGCTGGCCATCGCGCTTCCAGGCTCGGTCGATGAGGTGCAGGCGGTGGTGCGCTGGGCCAATGCGCAGGGCGTGGCGGTGGTGCCATCGGGCGGCCGCACCGGGCTGTCCGGCGGCGCGGTGGCCGCCAATGGCGAACTGGTGCTGAGCCTGGAGCGCTTGAACAAGCCGCTGGACTTCAACCCGGTGGACCGCACGCTGACCGTGCAGGCCGGCATGCCGCTGGAAGCGGTGCACAACGCCGCGCGCGAACAGGGTCTGGTGTACCCGGTGGATTTTGCCGCACGCGGCTCCTGCTCGATCGGCGGCAATATTGCCACCAACGCCGGCGGTATCCGGGTGATCCGCTATGGCAACACCCGCGAATGGGTGGCCGGCTTGAAAGTGGTCACCGGCGGCGGCGAGCTGCTCGAACTCAACAACGCGCTGGTGAAAAATTCCAGCGGCTACGACGTCCGCCATCTGATGATCGGCTCCGAGGGCACCCTGGGCATCGTCGTCGAAGCGACGCTGCGGCTGACTGACCCGCCGCCGCCCAGCAATGTGATGCTGCTGGCGCTGCCCTCGTTCGAGGTGCTGATGCAGGTATTTGCAGCGTTTCGCGCGCAGCTGCGCCTGGAAGCCTTCGAGTTCTTTACCGACCGTGCGCTGGAACACGTGCTTGCGCATGGCGCGCAGGCGCCGTTCGCCGACGTTCACCCGTATTACGTGGTCACCGAGTTCGCCGCCGGAGATGAAGTGCAGGAAGCGGCGGCGATGGCGGCATTCGAGACCTGCATGGAGCAGGGCTGGGTCAGCGACGGGGTGATCAGTCAGAGCGATGGGCAAGCCGCGCAGCTGTGGCGGCTACGCGAGGGCATCACCGAGGCCGTGGCGCGCTACACCCCGTACAAGAACGATGTGTCGGTGCGCATCTCGGCAATGCCGGCGTTTCTGGCTGAAACACAGTCCTTGCTCAGCCAGGCGTACCCGCACTTCGATGTGGTGTGGTTCGGCCACATCGGCGATGGCAACCTGCACATCAACGTGCTCAAACCCGACGACACCAGCCAGGCCGATTTTGTCGCTGCCTGCGATCAGGTCACCAAGGTCCTGGCGCATGCGCTGCAGCGTTTCGGCGGCAGCATCTCTGCCGAGCACGGCATCGGCCTGGTCAAGAAGCCGTATCTGTGGAGTACCCGTTCAACCGCGGAGATCGCGCTGATGCGCGGCATCAAACATGTGCTCGATCCTCATCTTTTGCTGAATCCCGGCAAGCTGTTCGACATGGGCGACGCGCCCGGCGTCACGCACGCCGGTTAGTCTTTCGGCACCTCACATGGAATCGACATGCCAATGATGCGCTCCCTGGTGTTTTGTGCGTTGACCCTGCTGCCGCTGGCTGCAGCCGCCTCCAGTCTCGCCGGCACGTCGGCCGGCGCATCGTCGGCTGGCTCGTCCAATAGCAGCAGTTCCGGCGACGACAAGGTGTTGGCCGACGCGCGCGAAGATGCGGCCGGCTTCGTTGCCAGCGATGGCGCCATCCGCGGTGCGCGCCTGGAAGCGGCGTTGCTGCAGCTGCGTAGCCGCAGCGATGCGGCGCGTCTGTCCAGCGACCTGGAACTGGCTCAGTCCATTCTGGCGCAGTGAGTCGTCGCCGCCGGTGCGGATGGCTGTGGCTGGCCGCAGCACTCGCACCGGCGGCCTACGGCCAGTCGCAGCTCGCTCCGGCGCTGCAAATTACCGTCGTGCCCGCGGGCCTGAGTCCGGAGCAACGCGATGCCAGCCAGGCGCTGGTCCAGCAGGTCGTGCAGCGCCTGCCGCAGGGCTGGGCGCAACGCCCTGCAGCGCCGATCCAGCTGCAATGGCGCCGCGATCTGCCTGCACGCGTGCATGGCCGCGCCATCGGCAACCACATCCTGCTCGATCGCGCCTTGCTGCAGTCGTGGAGTGCGCAGCCGGCACGTGAGCGCGCCGATGTGACCGCACCGGCCACGCGCGCCGCCATGGCGGCGTTGATCCACGAGTTGGCGCATGTGCGCGACCGTGGCGCGGGCAGTGCGCTGTCGCGTGACCCCCGCTTGCGCGATCTGGCCGGCTGGCAGGTGCGGCCATGGCGGGTTGGACGCGGCGCAAACCACTTCAGCGACCGCAGCCCCGACCCTTACGAGCGGCATAGCCCTGCAGAGTTCGTCGCGGTCAATCTCGAACATTATGTGCTGGACCCGGACTATGCCTGCCGGCGTCCCGCGTTGGCGGCGTGGTTGTCCGGACAGGTGGGCCCGCCGCAGAACATCGCATCGTGTGCGCCGACGCTGCCCTACCTGCAGGCGGACAACGATGCCGGGGCGATGTCGCTGCTGAGTCTGGATCCTTCGCGCGTGTATGCGGTGGACTACCTGCTGGCCGAAGGGAACCAGCAGCCGATGAGCCGTTGGGGCCACAGCATGTTGCGGCTGGTGATCTGCGCGCCCGGTCGCGTGCCCGGACCGGATTGCCGGCTGGACCTGCAGTACCACCGCGTGCTCTCGTTCCGCGCGTTTGTGGGCGATGTGCAGATTTCCAGCTGGCGCGGGCTGACCGGGTCGTATCCGTCGCGGCTGTTCGTGTTGTCGCTGAACCAAGTCATCGACGAGTACACCAAGGTGGAACTGCGCGCGCTCTCGTCGGTGCCGCTGGCGCTGACGCCCGAGGAGATCGCCGCGCTGCTCACGCGTGCAGCGCAGGTGCACTGGAGCTACGACGGGCGCTATTACTTCGTCGGCAACAACTGCGCGGTGGAGACCTACAAGCTGCTCCACGACGGCGTGCCGCGTCTGGGGGCCGCCGATCTGGCGTCGATCACGCCGCGCGGCCTGCGTCAGCGCCTTCAGCGCGCCGGTATCGCCGATATCAGGGTGTTGGACGACCACGCCCAGGCAATCCGCCAGGGCTATTACTTCGAGTCGGCGGCCACGCATTACCAGGCCATGTTCGAGGTGATCCGGCGCGGCATCCCGGTGCCGCAGACCAGCGTGGCACATTGGCTCGATGCGCAACCCGCCGCACGCGCGCAGTGGTTCGACCAGGGCGGCCTGCGCGAAACCGCAGCGGCGCTGTTGCTGGAGCAGGCGGCACTGCGTCGGCAGGAGTTGCTGGCGCGCGATGCACTCAAGCGGTTGCTGCGCCCTGGCGTGGCCGACCGCTTAATGGTGCAGGACCAGCTGCACGCAGTGTTCGCGCAGCAGGCGCAGTTCAGTCGCCCGGCGACGCTGCTGGTCACCTCCGGTTATGGGCTGCCGCAGACGGACGAACAGCGGCAGCTGGCAGAGCGCGTTGCGCAGGATAGCGGCGTATTGGTCGATGGCTGGAAGCAGCTGCAGCGCTTGGGCCGCCAGCACTTGCCGGCCAAGCTGCGCAGTGGATTGGAGCAGGGTGAAGCGAATGTGGCGCGTTTGCGTACGCGCTTGCGTGTGCTGGCGCGCGGTGAGGCGGCTGCCGACAACGTGCAGTCGGACATGCGCACGCCTCTGCAGGTGCAATAGCGAACCAGGCTACGCAAAGGGGGCGTAGCAGAGCCCCTCTCCCGTCGGGAGAGGGGTTGGGGTGAGGAGGACAATGTCTCGAGGGGAGAAGGGATGCTTCAGCCGGCGGGTTGCAGATCCGCTTGCACTGCATACTGGCGCAGCCATTCGCTGATGTGCGCGTCGTTGCGGTACTGCTGCATCAGCTTTGCAAGCCGTGCCGGCGCCGGTGTGCAGAATTGCGCCACGGCGACTTCGATTTCGTGGCGGCGGTCGGCGTCATACGGTTCCTCGCCGGCGAAGTGCTCGCACGTGTCGTAGTCGTCCACCAGCGCACGCACGTCATCGGGCATGCCGCACAGGCCGGCCGGGTGCTGCAGCCATTCTTCCTCCACCTTGGAGTCGGTGCAGGTTGCCGCAGCCGGCGCCGACGCGGGCGTCGGTACCGGTTCCGCGGTGCAGGCAGCCAGCAGCCCCAGCGACAGGGCTGCGATCAGGCGCCGCATCAGTCGGCGCATCAGTCGGCGCGGCCAGCAAATTCGCCCGTGGTGGTGTTGACCAGCACGCGCTCACCGTTGCTGATGTACTCGGGCACCATGATTTCCATGCCGGTGTTGAGCTTGGCCGGCTTGGGGCGTTTGGTGGCGGTGCCGCCCTTCAGTTCCGGCGGGGTTTCCACCACTTCCAGGGTCACCGTCTGCGGCAACTGCACGGCTACCGGCTGGTCGTCGATCACCTGCACGTAGATGCCGGTCAGGCCATCGGTGATGTAGCCGGCATCGGTGCCGATCACGTCCGCATCCAGCGTGTACGGGGTGAAATCTTCGTCGTCCATGAACACGAAGGCTTCGCCATCCTTGTACGAGAACGTGGACAGGCGGCGCAGCAGCTCGACGTCGGGCAGGTTGTCGTCGGCATCGAAGCTGGCGTCCAGCTTGGCGCCGCCGGGCACGCTGTACATGATGAAGCGGAAGCGCACATTGCCGCCGCGCCCCTGCGGCGAGCTGCGCTCGATATCGCGGATCTGATAAATGCCGCCGTTGTATTCGACGACGTTGCCTTTCTTGATGTCGTTAGCTTTCATGGGAATCGGGAGTTGGGAATGGAGAATCGGAAACGCAAGGACCGGGGGTGGGAGCAGGGCGCCGTTGCGATTCCCCATTCCCGTTTCCCGATTCCCGGCTACTTGGGTGCCAGGCGCACGCCGCCGTCCAGGCGGATCACTTCGCCGTTGAGATAGCGGTTGCGCAGGATGAAGGCGACGGTGTCGGCGTATTCGTCGGGTTGGCCCAGGCGCGAGGGGAACGGAATCGAAGCGGACAGCGATTGCTGCACGGCCTCGGGCATGCCGTCGACCATCGGGGTCCAGAACACGCCGGGCGCGATCGTCATCACGCGGATGCCGAAGCGGGCGAGTTCGCGCGCCATCGGCAGGGTCATGCCCACCACGCCACCTTTGCTCGCGGCATAGGCGGCCTGGCCGATCTGGCCCTCGTAGGCAGCGACCGAGGCGGTGTGGATGATCACGCCGCGCTCGCCGTCGTTACCGGCGGCGTTGTGCTGCATGACATCGGCGGCCGCCTTGGCCACATTGAAGCTACCGACCAGGTTGACCAGCACGGTGTTGCGGAAGGTCGCCAGCGGCATCGGCGCCTCCTTGCCCAGTACGCGCCCTGCGCCCAGGATGCCGGCGCAGTTGACGACAAGAGTGAGCCCGCCCAACGCCTGCGCCGCCTGCGCGATATTGGTTGCCACCTGCGCCTCATCGGTGACGTCGGTGGCGAAGTAATGCGCATTGCCGGCGCCCAGCGCCGCCAGCGCCGCGTCGGCCTTGTCCGCGTTGACATCGAACAGGGCCACCTTGCCGCCGTCGGCCACGAGGCGTTGCGCCACGGCCAGGCCCAGGCCGGAGACGCCGCCGGTGACAACGGCAAGAACAGAAGACGGCTGCATGCGATGGTTCCCTGTGATGCGTTGGATGCCGAGCGATGACGGCACGCGAACGGTGGACGAGACGGCCGGCAATTCTAGCCGAAGCCCTTGTGCCAGCGTGCCGGCGACACTGCCGGCGCGTTGCGGTGCCGGTTGATCAGCCGGCGGCCGCGAGCGCCTTGCCGGTCTTGCTGCCGGTCTCGCGACCGAGCAGCTGCGCCAGCCAGCGGCCGGTGCGGGCGAGGGCGGGCAGGTCGATGCCGGTGGACATGCCCAACCCGTGCAGCAGGTACACCACATCCTCGCTGGCGACGTTGCCGCTGGCGCCCTTGGCGTACGGGCAACCGCCCGCGCCGGACACCGCCGCATCGACCACGCGCACGCCCTGTTCCAGGCATGCAGCGATATTGGCCAACGCCTGTCCGTAGGTGTCGTGGAAATGCACGGCCAGCGCCTGCATCGGCACCTCCTGTGCGACCGCGTCCAGCATCTGGCGTGCCTTTGCCGGGGTGCCGACACCGATGGTGTCGCCCAGCGAAATTTCGTAGCAGCCCAGCGTGTACAGGCGCTGCGCGACGTCCACCACATCGGCCACTGGCACCTGTCCCTGGTACGGGCAGCCGAGCACGGTGGAGACGTAGCCACGCACGCGTACGCCATCGATGGCGGCCTGCTCCAGCACGGGCCGGAACCGCGCGATCGATTCGTCGATGCCGGCATTGGTGTTGGTGCGGTTGAACGCTTCCGATGCGGCCGTGAACACCGCGACCTCGCGCGCGCCTGCGGCATGGGCACGTACATAGCCCTGCAGGTTCGGCACCAGGACCGGGTAGGCGATGCCCGGCGCCTTGCCGATGCCGGCAAGGACATCGGCAGCATCGGCCAGCTGCGGCACCCAGCGCGGACTGACGAAGCTGGTCGCCTCGATACTGCGCAGGCCGGTGGCCGAGAGTTGATCGATCAACGCAATCTTGTCGGCGGTGGCGACCGGTTGCGCTTCGTTCTGCAGTCCATCGCGCGGGCCGACCTCGACAATGCGGACGAAGTCGCTCATGCGCCCACGTTCCCGCATGCCCGCCTGGGCGCGGCCGACGCAACAGCGGTCTCATGTGCGCCCACGTCCGCGCAGGGAGATACAGTGCTCAAGGACATCGGGACGGTGCTCATGCGGCGCGGTGACAGACCGCTTCGAGGTTGTTGCCATCGGGGTCGAGCACGAAGGCGCTGTAATAGTGCGGGTGGTAATGCGGGCGCAGACCGGGCGCGCCGTGATCGCGGCCGCCTGCGGCGAGCGCTGCACGGTGGAACGCGTCCACGCTGGCGCGATCGGCCGCCGCCAGTGCCAGATGCGCGGTGCCGGGAGCCTGCGCATCGGACCCCAGCCAGACGATTGCACGCTCGATGCCGAAGCCGGCGTGCGCGCGGCTGCCGGTCTGGGCCGCGCTCAATTCCGCCAGCAGGGTCATGCCCAACGGGGCGAGCGCCGCGCGATAGAACGCGACACTGGCGGCAAGGTCGCCGCAGGCGATGCCAACGTGGTCGATCCCGCTCATGCCACGCTCTCCGGCACCCATGCTGGCGCCCGTTTGTCCAGAAAGGCCGCAAGACCTTCCTGGCCTTCGGGCGACACCCGCAGGCGTGCGATCCAGGCGGCATTGGCGGCATCGATCGCGTCGCGGTCGGCAGGCGGCAGTACCGAACGCACCAGCGTCTTGGCGTTGCTGGCGGCCAGTGGCGCAGCGGCCAGCAGCAGGCGCACCTGCCGCTCCACCGCGATGTCCAACTGGTCGGCCGCCACGAGCTGGTGCAGCAGCCCCAGCAGCTGCGCGGTGCCGGCGTCGAAGATCTCGGCGGTCGCGAACCAGCGGCGCGCCTGGCGCGCGCCGATCGCCGCGATGACATACGGCGAGATCACCGCCGGCAGCAGCCCCAGCTTGCTCTCGGTCAAGCCGAAGCGCGCTTCGGTGCAGCCGATGGCGATGTCGCAGCACGCTACCAGGCCGACGCCGCCGCCGAACGCGGCGCCGTTGACGCGGGCAATGGTGGGCTTGGGCAGTTCGTCCAGGGTGCGCATCAGCTGTGCCAGCGCCATTGCATCGGCAGCGTTGGCGGCCTCGCTGGCGTTGGCCATGCCGCGCATCCAGTTCAGGTCTGCGCCGGCGGAAAATGCATCGCCGGCACCGGTCAGCACCACCACGCGGATGTGGGCTGCGCCGGCTGCCTGTTGCAGGGCCTGGGTAAGGGCGCCGATCAAGGTCGCATCGAAGGCGTTATGCACCGTTGGTCGGTGCAGGCGCAAGGTGCGGACCGGTCCCTGGTCCTCGACGATCAAGCCGGTGTCCTGCATTGCGAACGTCCATGAATGAGATGCGAACCATCATAGCGGTACGGGTCGCCGGAGCCATGACGCGGTGCGTCGATGCTAGAATTGAGAACCATTCCTAACAATCAGGCCGTCTTTGTGACGCTGTCCGACATGCCCTTGCATCGCGCCGCCATTGTGGACTCTGTGGAGGATCGTCTTCCCAACGACACGATCGCCCGGCGCTTGCGCGAGCTTGGCTTTGTCGCAGGGGAGGAAGTGACCGTGCTGGCCACCGGGCCGGTGGGGCGTGAACCCTTGCTGGTGCAGGTCGGTTACACCCGCTTTGCGCTGCGTCGCAGCGAGGCGGCGCGCGTACAGGTGCGCCAAGAGGGGGGATCGGCATGAACGCGGCCAGCGTTCCGCTGCGGCTGGCATTGGTCGGCAACCCCAACAGCGGCAAGACCGCCTTGTTCAACCAGCTCACCGGCAGCCGCCAGAAGGTGGCCAATTACACCGGCGTCACCGTCGAGCGTAAGGAAGGCCACTTCCGTGCCCCGTCCGGGCGCGACTTTGCGGTGCTGGATCTGCCCGGCGCCTACAGCCTGCAGCCGGCCAGCCTGGACGAAGCGATCACCCGCGACCTGTGCCGTGGCTTCTACCCCGGCGAACCCGCACCGGACGTGCTGGTGTGCGTGATGGATGCGACCAACCTGCGCCTGCACCTGCGCTTTGCGCTGGAGCTGCGCGAGCTGGGCCGGCCGATGATCGTGGCCTTGAACATGGTCGACGCCGCGCAGCGGCGCGGCATCGTCATCGATCTGGCGGCGCTGGAACAGGCGCTGGGCGTGCCGGTGGTCGAAACCGTGGCAGTGCGGCGCGGTGGGACCAAGGCCCTGGTGGAGCGCATCGACGCGCAGGCCGCCAGCCTGCACGCGCCCAGTGCAGCACCGCCGGCGGACGGCAACTACCACGCCCAGGTGCGCCAAATTCTGAGTGCGGCCGTCAGCATGCCGACCCGCACCTCGCGTGTGGACGACGCGCTGGACCGTTGGCTGCTGCACCCGATCTGGGGCCTGGTCACGCTGGCGGTGGTGATGTTCCTGATCTTCCAGGCGGTGTACGCCTGGGCCACGCCGGTCATGGATCTGATCGACGGCGGCACCGCCGCGCTGGGCGAGTGGGTGGGCGCCACCTTGCCGGGAGGCCCGCTCAACAGCCTGCTCAAGGACGGCATCATTGCCGGCCTGGGCGGGGTGATCATCTTCCTGCCGCAGATCCTGATCCTGTTCGCCTTCATTCTGGCGCTGGAAGAATCAGGGTATCTGCCGCGCGCTGCGTTTCTGCTGGATCGCATGATGGCCGCGGCCGGGTTGTCGGGGCGCTCGTTCATTCCGTTGCTGTCGAGCTTTGCGTGTGCGGTGCCGGGCATCATGTCCACCCGCAGCATCCAGGACCCACGCGACCGGCTGGCCACCATCATGGTCGCGCCGCTGATGACCTGCTCGGCGCGGCTGCCGGTGTATGCGCTGCTGATCGGTGCCTTCATCCCGCAGAAAACCGTGTGGGGCATCTTCAACCAGCAGGGGCTGGTGCTGTTCGGGCTGTATGCCGCGGCCATCGTCAGTGCGCTGCTGGTGTCGTGGACCATGAAGAAGTGGCGCCGCGACAAGAGCGAGCATCCGCTGATGCTGGAGTTGCCGTCCTACCGCGTGCCGCAGCTGCGCGACCTGGCGCTGGGCCTGTGGGAGCGGGCCTGGATCTTCCTCAAGCGGGTGGGCGGCATCATCCTGGCGCTGACCATCCTGCTGTGGTTCCTGTTGTCGTTTCCGGCGGCGCCCGCCAATGCAACCTTGCCGGCCATCGATTACAGCTTTGCCGGCCGCATCGGCCATGCAATGGCGGTGTTCTTCGCGCCGTTGGGCTTCAACTGGCAGATCTGCATTGCGCTGATTCCCGGACTTGCCGCGCGCGAAGTGGCGGTGGCTTCGCTGGCCACGGTCTATGCCTTGTCGGCCGCCGATGACGATGCCGCAGCGCAGGCGCTGTCGCCGTTGATCAGCGACGGCTGGTCGCTGGCCACCGCGCTGTCGTTGCTGGTCTGGTACATCTACGCGCCGATGTGCATTTCCACGCTGGCCACGATCAAGCGCGAAACCAACTCGTGGAAGCAGATGACCATCAGCGCGGTGTATCTGTTCGCCCTGGCCTACCTGGCCTCACTGGTGACCTACCAACTGGCCGTCCTGTTGGGTGCAGGCTGACATGGATCTCTCGCTCACGGCGCAATACGTGGTCATCGCCATCGCGGTGCTGGTCAGCCTGTGGGTGGTGATGAAAAAGCAGTTCCCCGGCACCTTGCGCCGGCTACGCGGCGCGCTCGCGCTCGCGCTGCTGCGCACCGGGCGACCTGCCTGGATGCAGGCGGTCGGCCGTCGCGTGGCGCCGCCGGCTGCCCAGGGCGCTGCCTCCTGCGGCGGCTGCGATAGCTGCGGCCCGACGCCGCCGCGCAAGCACTGACGCACCCAACGTCGGCTACACTTGCCCGGCCGCAGGACGCGGCGAAACAAGGGCCGGTGATGCGTTTGCTGGTGTTGTTGGCGGTGCTGGCCGCCGTTGCGGGGTTCTACAACTATGGTGGCAATGCGCTCGACGAAAAGCAGGTGCGCGATTTCTACGCCGCCCAGGAAAAGGCGATGATGGGCCAGGATGGTGAGGCCCTGTGTGCGATGACCGCGCCGGAATTCGAGATGGTGGTCCTTTACCGCATGGATTCCCATCAAAAGCGCGAGACCACCAATCGCGCCAAGTACTGCAAGTCCAATGGCGAATGGGCGCAGGTGCTCAGCCAGATGCGCCATGTGGCTGAGCCGGAAGAACTGATCGACTACAAGCAGTCGATCACCAAGATCGAGATTGCACCGGACGCGCGGTCGGCGCTGGTGGAGACGCGTGCCACACTCGGCCTGCCGGGGTTGCGCATGACCTTCCGCTCGCGCGACACATTGATCCGCAAACGGTGGAAGACCCTGATCGAACGCAGCGAAGGCACGGCCTGGGTCGGCCCCGCGTACCAGTAAGCGGGCGTCGCGCCCGGCAAATGGCGAGCAATGTATCGCTGCAGTGCACAGCGGCGCAGTCGCTGGCGTTCGCTATGCTTGTGCCATGACAACCTCCTTCCAGATCTCCCGACGTGCGCAGGCGCTGACCAGTTCGGCGATTCGTGAAATCCTCAAGGTGACCGAGCGGCCGGAGGTCATTTCCTTCGCCGGCGGCCTGCCATCGCCGGCGACCTTTCCGGTCGAGCGCATGCGCGCGGCCAGCGATCAGGTGTTGCGCGATGCACCGCAGGCCGCCTTGCAATACGGGCCCACCGAGGGCTACGCGCCATTGCGCGAATGGGTGGCGGCCCGGCTCAGTCGCGATGGCGCGGTCATCCGGCCCAGCCAGGTGCTGATCACCACCGGTTCGCAGCAAGGCCTGGACCTGCTGGGCAAGGTCTTCATCGACGAAGGCAGCAAGGTGCTGGTGGAAACGCCCAGCTATCTGGGCGCATTGCAGGCGTTCTCGTTGTTCCAGCCCGCGTTTGTCGGCATGCCATCGGACGAGGAGGGTGTGGTGGTGGATGCGCTGGAGCCGGCGCTGCTGGCCGATGCGCGCTTCCTGTACTGCCTGCCCAATTTCCAGAACCCGACCGGGCGGCGCTTGCCGCTGGCGCGACGTCGGGCGCTGGTGGCGCGCGCTGCCGAGGCAGGCGTGCCCCTTGTCGAAGACGACCCGTACGGCGAGCTGTACTACAGCGGGCAGCCGCTGCCGGGCCTGCTGTCGATGAATCCGGACGGCGTGATCTACATGGGCTCCTTCTCTAAGGTGCTCGCGCCCGGTCTGCGGCTGGGCTATGTGGTGGCGCCGGAGGCCGTGCTGGGCAAACTGATCCAGGCCAAGCAGGCGGCCGATCTGCATACGCCGTCGTTCACCCAGCGCGTGGTCTACCAGACGCTGCAGGACGACTTTCTGGAGACCCACATCCCGCAGATCCGCGCGCTGTATGCGCGCCAATGCAGCCTGATGCTGGAAGCGCTGGACAGGCATTTTCCGCCCCAGGTGCAATGGAATCGCCCCGAAGGCGGCATGTTCCTGTGGGTGAGCCTGCCGCCCGGGCTGGACGGTACCGCACTGCTGGCGCGCGCCATCGCACGCAATGTCGCGTTCGTGCCCGGCGCACCTTTTTTCGCGACGCTCCCGCAAGCCAACACCTTGCGGCTGTCGTTCGTCACCGTGCCGGGCGAGAAGATCGATGCCGGCATCCAGGTGCTCGGCGAGGTGCTGCGCGAGGCGCTGGCCGAGCTGCCGGGGCAGGGCGCATGAGCGCGCCCGCTACGCTGCAGGACGCGCCGACCGCAACGCGGATCGATAGCGTCGCCATCGGCGTGGCACGCGACTTCACGCGCCCCGGCAGCCGCAGCGCGATCGACAAGCGCGCCGTGCGGGGCTCGGTGCAGGTTGCGGTGGACGGTCTGGCCGGCGACGAGCAGGGCGACCGGCGCGTGCATGGCGGGCCGGACAAGGCGATCCATCACTATCCGCGCGACCACTACGCCGCCTGGCGCAGCGAATTTGGCGCGCATGCGCTGCTGGAAGCTGCCGGCGCCTTCGGCGAGAACCTGAGCAGCACCGGCCTGACCGAGGCCACGGTCTGTCTTGGGGATCGCTTTACGTTGGGCACGGCGGTAGTGGAGGTCTCGCAGTTGCGCCAGCCATGCTGGAAGCTGTCGGACCGCTTCGGCGTGCGCGAGATGGCGCGCCGGGTGCAGGACAGCGGACGCACCGGGTGGTATTACCGCGTGCTGCAACCCGGCGCGGTGGCCGCCGGCGACATGCTCACATTGCAGGAGCGACCGCATCCGCAATGGACACTGGCCCGCCTGCAGCAGGTGCTGTGCGCGCGCACCGTCGATACCGCCGCGATCTCCGATGTGCTGACGTTGCCACTGGTGCCCTCGTGGCGCGCGTTGTTCGAGCGTCGCCTGCAGCGCAGCGAGGTCGAAAGCTGGGCCAAGCGCCTGGACGGCATGGACGACTGAGCAAACGTCGCCCCGGTCGATGTGAGCGGCAATCCCTCACCCAAGCGCCACGCCACCGCAGGCCCCCTCGCTCCCAGCCACACCACACCCAACAACCGCCAAACCTCGCCAGCCGCTCAGCCACAGCACACCGCTCTTACGATTCCAGATTCCCGATTCCCCAATCCCAGCACCTTGTGCAACCCACACCGCATCGCTAGCCTGCGGGCATGACAACGTCTCCTGTAAAAGTGTTGATCCACGGTGCCTCCGGGCGGATGGGCAAGGCCTTGTTGCGCCTGGCGGCCGAAGACGATGGCTTGCATGTCGTCGGCGCAGTGGTAGGGCGCTCGCCCTCGCAGCGGGTGGTCGACGGCGTGCCGTTCTTTGCCGCCAGCGAGCTGGGCGGTGCGCCGGCCTACGATGTGGCAATCGACTTCAGTCTGCCGCAGGGCTTTGCGCCGGTCCTGGCGTTGTGCACGCAGCGCGGCAAGCCGCTGGTCTCCGGCACCACCGGGCTGGACGAGGCGCAGCGCGCCGCCCTGCTCGATGCCGCGCGGCAGATTCCGCTGGTATGGGCGTCCAACTTCAGCCTGGGGGTGGCGGTGCTCACCGAATTGGTCGAGCGCGCCGCCGGCACCTTGCCCGGATGGGACTGCGACATCATCGAAGCCCATCACGTGCACAAGCAGGACGCACCCTCCGGCACCGCACTGACGCTGGGCGAAGCGGCCACCGGCAGCGGTGCGCAACCGCGCTTTGCCAGCCTGCGCGCCGGCGATATCGTGGGCGAACACACGGTGCAGTTCACCGGCCTGGGCGAACGGGTGGAGCTGGTGCATCGCGCAACCAATCGCGACATCTTCGCGCGCGGCGCCCTGCATGCAGCCAAGCGCCTGATCGGGAGGCCGGCCGGTAGCTACCGGGTGCGCGACCTGGTGCTGTAACGCGCCGCGCAACCGCGCGTGAACGGTTGCCAGGCGCGGCAGCGTATTCATGCCGCTCCGGCGCGGCGTCTGCCGCTTCGGCTGCGCGACAGGGTGGCATGCGGGGGCACTTGCCTTTACAATTCTCGCTTGCCCGAACCAGCGTCGGACCGGTCCTCAGCACCGCGTCCGCGCTTTGCTGCAACCGGAATTTGGCCGGAAGCGCATCGGAGTCCCAGGCAGCCAGAGCGAGACCCCACGTGACCCAACCCGCAATCCTTGTCCTCGAAGACGGCACCGTGTTCGAGGGCGAATCCGTAGGCGCCAACGGGCTTTCCGTCGGTGAAGTGGTGTTCAACACCGCCATGACCGGTTACCAGGAAGTCCTGACCGATCCCTCCTACGCCCGCCAGATGGTCACGCTGACCTATCCGCATATCGGCAACACCGGCTTTACCGATCAGGACGACGAAGCCCGCAAGATCTGGGCCGCCGGCCTGATCGTGCGCGATGTGCCGCGCCGTCCCAGCAACTGGCGCAGCCAGGTGGCCCTGCCCGAATGGCTGCAGGCGCGCGGCGTGGTGGCCATCTCCGGCATCGACACCCGCAAGCTGACCCGTTTGCTGCGTGAGAAGGGCGCCCAGAACTGCGCGCTGATGGCCGGCGAGATCGACATCGAAAAGGCATTGGAAGCCGCGCGCAAGTTCCCCGGCCTGAAAGGCATGGATCTGGCCAAGGTGGTTTCCACCGAGACCAGCTACAGCTGGCAGGAAGGCTCGCTGGATCTGAATTCAGACACCTTCGTACGCGCCGAGTTGAAGCACAAAGTTGTCGCTTATGACTATGGCGTCAAGCTCAACATCCTGCGGATGCTGGCCGACCGTGGTTGCGACGTCACCGTGGTACCGGCCCGCACGCCGGTGGCCGAGGTGCTGGCACTGCAGCCGGATGGCGTGTTCCTGTCCAATGGCCCGGGCGACCCGGAGCCCTGCGATTACGCCATTGACGCGATCAAGGAGCTGGTCGCGCAGAAGGTGCCGACCTTCGGCATCTGCCTGGGCCATCAGTTGCTGGCGCTGGCCGCCGGCGCGAAGACGGTGAAGATGGCCACTGGCCATCACGGCGCCAACCACCCGGTGCAGGATCTGGATGGCGGCCGGGTGATGATCACCTCGCAGAACCACGGGTTTGCAGTGGATGAAAGCAGCCTGCCTGCCAATGTGCGGGTGACCCATCGTTCGCTGTTCGACGGCACCAACCAGGGCATCGCGCTGACCGACGCACCGGCGTTCTCGTTCCAGGGCCATCCGGAAGCCTCGCCCGGTCCGCGCGATGTGGGGCCGTTGTTCGATCGGTTTGTGGATCTGATGGCGGCACGCGCCTGATGAAAGCAGGGCTGGCCTCGCTGCCGCACACACGCCATTGGCGGGTGTTCGCGTTGGCGATGCTGGCGCTGTCCGCGTATCCGGCGTTCGTGTTGATCGCGGTGTATTCGCAGTGGATGGGATCCGGCCTCCCGGGCGGACGCAACGGCCCGGCCGATGCCTACCGGCACAGCCTTGCAAGCGCCATCGTTGCCTACACCTTGTCTCCGCGTTGCGTGGATTGGGTGACTGCCGTGATGGAGCGCGGTGGCGTTGGCACTCCGAGCCGCGCGATGGATGCGCACAACAACGGGATTGGCGCGCGCATCGGCGCCGCCGCTCCGAGCTGGGCCGCGATGCAGCGAGAGGTTCGCGCCGCGGTCGACCATGGCGCGATCGACGCCCGATCGCCCGACCAAATTACCTGGCTCGCCGCAAAGGCGTGGCAGGACCGACTTTACTGAGGACCCCCATGCCAAAGCGCACCGACCTAAAAACCATCCTGATCATCGGCGCTGGTCCGATCGTCATCGGCCAGGCCTGCGAGTTCGATTACTCCGGCGCGCAGGCGTGCAAGGCACTGCGCGACGAGGGCTACCGGGTGGTGCTGGTCAACAGCAATCCGGCCACCATCATGACCGACCCGAACATGGCCGATGCCGTCTACATCGAGCCGATCAACTGGCAGACGGTCGAGAAGATCATCGCCAAGGAAAAGCCCGACGCCCTGCTGCCGACCATGGGCGGGCAGACCGCGCTGAACTGCGCGCTGGATCTGGCCGACCACGGCGTGCTGGAGAAGTACAACGTCGAGCTGATCGGCGCCAAGCGCGAAGCGATCCGCATGGCCGAAGACCGCGAGCTGTTCCGCGTGGCGATGGGCGAGATCGGCCTTGAATGTCCCAAGGCCGAAGTGGCGCACACGCTGGAAGAAGCGCTGGATATCCAGACCCGCGTCGGTTACCCCACCATCATCCGCCCCAGCTTCACCCTGGGCGGCAGCGGCGGCGGCATCGCCTACAACCGCGAAGAGCTGATCGAGATCGTCGGTCGCGGCCTGGAACTGTCGCCGACCACCGAAGTGCTGGTGGAAGAGTCGGTGCTGGGCTGGAAGGAATTCGAGATGGAAGTGGTGCGCGATACCGCGGACAACTGCATCATCGTCTGTGCCATCGAAAACCTCGACCCGATGGGCGTGCACACCGGCGACTCGATCACCGTGGCGCCGGCGCAGACGCTCACCGACAAGGAATACCAGCGCCTGCGCGATGCCTCGATCGCGGTGCTGCGGAAGATCGGCGTGGACACCGGCGGTTCCAACGTGCAGTTCGGCATCAGCCCGACCAATGGCCGCGTTGTCGTCATCGAAATGAACCCGCGCGTGTCGCGGTCCTCGGCGCTGGCCTCCAAGGCCACCGGCTTCCCGATCGCCAAGGTCGCCGCCAAGCTGGCGGTGGGCTACACGCTGGACGAATTGCGCAACGAGATCACCGGTGGGCTGACCCCGGCCTCGTTCGAGCCGTCGATCGATTACGTGGTCACCAAGATTCCGCGCTTCGCTTTCGAGAAGTTCCCGCAGGCCGACGCACGCCTGACCACGCAGATGAAGTCGGTGGGCGAGGTGATGGCGATGGGCCGCACCTTCCAGGAATCGCTGCAAAAGGCCTTGCGCGGCCTGGAAACCGGCAAGATCGGGCTGGACCCGACCGGCCTGGATCTGAGCAGCGAAGACGACATCGCCGCGCTCAAGCGCGAGCTCAAGGCACCGGGCCCGGAGCGTCTGTTCTATGTCGCCGATGCATTCCGCGCCGGCATGACGGTGGACGAGGTGTACGCGCTGTCGTTCATCGACCCCTGGTTCCTGGACCAGATCGAAGAGCTCATCAGCCACGAACAGCAGCTAGCGGACGACGGCATGCCGGCACTGGATGCGGCGCGTCTGCGCACGCTCAAGCGCGCCGGTTTCTCCGATGCGCGTCTGGCCGAGCTGATCGGCAGCAACGAAGAATCGGTGCGCACGCTGCGCCGCGCGCTCAAGGTGCGCCCGGTGTACAAGCGCGTTGACTCGTGCGCGGCCGAGTTCGCCACCAGCACTGCATATCTGTATTCGACCTACGAGGACGAATGCGAAGCGCTGCCGACCGGTCGCGACAAGATCATGATCCTGGGCGGCGGGCCGAATCGCATTGGCCAGGGCATCGAGTTCGACTATTGCTGCGTGCATGCGGCGCTGGCGCTGCGCGATGATGGCTTTGAAACCATCATGGTCAACTGCAATCCGGAAACCGTCTCCACCGACTACGACACCTCCGACCGTCTGTACTTCGAACCGCTGACGCTGGAAGACGTGCTGGAAATCGTCGAGCTGGAACAGCCCAAGGGTGTGATCGTGCAGTACGGCGGCCAGACTCCGCTGAAGCTGGCGCGTGCGCTGGAAGCCAACGGCGTGCCGGTGATCGGCACCTCGCCGGATTCGATCGATCTGGCCGAAGACCGCGAGCGTTTCCAGCAACTAGTCGACAAGCTGGGCCTGAAGCAGCCGCCGAACCGCATTGCCCGCAACGCCGACGAAGCCTTGGTGCTGGCGCGCGAGATCGGCTACCCGCTGGTGGTGCGCCCGAGCTACGTGCTGGGCGGCCGCGCGATGGAAATCGTCTACGGCGAATCCGACCTGGCACGCTATGTGCGCGATGCGGTGAAGGTCTCCAACGACTCGCCGGTGCTGCTGGACCGCTTCCTGGACAACGCGGTGGAAGTGGACGTGGACATCATTGCCGACAAGGACGGCAACGTGCTGATCGGCGGGGTGATGGAGCATATCGAAGAGGCCGGCGTGCATTCGGGCGATTCGTCGTGCTCTCTGCCGCCGTATTCGCTCTCGCCGCAGACCCAGGCCGAACTGCGTCGCCAGGTGGTGATGCTGGCCGAAGGCCTGAACGTGGTCGGCCTGATGAACACCCAGTTCGCGGTGCAGGTCAACGATGCCGGCGACGACATCGTCTATCTGCTCGAAGTGAATCCGCGCGCCTCGCGTACCGTGCCGTTCGTGTCCAAGGCCATCGGCATGCCGCTGGCCAAGATCGCCGCCCGCTGCATGGCCGGCAAGACGCTGGCCGAGCAGGGCGCCACCAAGGAAATCGTGCCGGACTACTACTCGGTGAAGGAGGCGATCTTCCCGTTCGCCAAGTTCCAGGGCGTCGACCCGATCCTCGGGCCGGAAATGCGCTCCACCGGCGAGGTGATGGGCGTGGGCCGCAGCTTCAGTGCCGCGTTCGCTCGTGCGCAGGAAGCCGGCGGCATCAAGGCGCCGCCGGTGGGCAAGGCGTTCGTGTCGGTGCGCGACCCCGACAAGCAGCGCGTGTTGCCGGTGGCACAGGCACTGGTGGAGCGTGGCTACACCCTGGTGGCCACGCGCGGCACCGGTGCGTGGCTGCAGCAGAACGGGCTGAGCTGCGAGATCGTCAACAAGGTGGCCGAAGGCCGCCCGCATATCGTCGATTCGATCAAGAACGGCGAGATCGTCTATATCGTCAATACCACCGAAGGTCGCGCTGCCATCTCCGATTCGTTCTCGATCCGGCGTGAAGCGTTGCAGCATCGCGTGACCTATTCGACCACTGTCGCCGGCGCCAAGGCGCTGGTGCATTCTCTGGAATTCCGCGGTACCGGCCCGGTCTGGTCGCTGCAGGAACTGCACAAGGAGCTTCAAGCATGAGAGCACCCATGACGGCAAAGGGCGCGCAACGTCTGCGCGAGGAACTGGACCAGCTGAAATCGGTCAAGCGCCCGGCAGTGATTGCCGCAATCGCCGAAGCGCGTGCGCACGGCGACCTGAAGGAAAACGCCGAGTACCACGCCGCACGCGAGCAGCAGAGCTTCATCGAAGGCCGCATCAAGCAGCTGGAAGGCGAGCTCTCGCATGCCGAGATCATCGACATCACCAAGTTGTCGGCCGGCACCAAGATCGTGTTCGGCGCCACGGTGACGCTGGCAGATACCGAGACCGATGAAGAAAAGCGCTACCAGATCGTTGGCGACCTGGAAGCGGACATCAAGATGGGCCTGATCGCGATTTCCTCGCCGCTGGCGCGTGCGCTGATCGGCAAGCTGGAGGGCGATTCGGTCACCATCGATGCGCCGGCCGGCCAGCGCGAGTACGAAGTGGTCAGCGTCGCGTACCTGGACTGAGCGGCAATACCGCGCGATGACCACCGCCACGCTGCTGCTGCCGGAAAAACGCCGTCTGCCCGGAACCCTGGGCAATGCGCTGGTGGCGCGTGCCTTGGCGCGCGCCGACCAGCAGCAGGCCGTAAGTGGTGAGGTGGCGCAGCTGCAGCGCCATTTCACCCTGACCCCGGCGCACTGGCCGGTGGCTGCGTTGACCCGCCAGCTGGATGCCGGCGATGCCGCCGGCGCCACCTGGGTACGTGCCGACCCAGCCTATGTGGTGCCGGACATGCAGGGCGCCCGTCTGATGGGCTATGGCGAAGCGCTCGGCCCCACCGCCGAGGATGTGGCGGTGTTGCTGCCGCTCCTCAAGCCGATGTTCGGCGATGCCGGTTTCCTGCTCGACGCACCCACGCCATCGCGCTGGTATCTGCGGTTGTCCCCGGACGCGACGTTGCCGGATTTCGTGCCGCCGGATGTCGCAATCGGCGACGACCTGTTCGAGCATCTGCCGGCAGGCGATGCGGGCCGGCGCTGGCGTGCCTTGCTGACGGAGGCGCAGGTGCTGCTGCATCAGCATCCCTGGAACGAGGGCCGCGTGGCCAGCGGCAAGCCGGCGATCAATTCACTGTGGTTCTGGGGTGGCGGTGTGCCGCCACATGCAGTGACATCGCCGCATCGTCAGGTGCGCAGCCGCGAATCGTTGCTGCGTGCGTTGGCGCTTGCCGCCGGTGCCGATGCGCAGGGCGAACAGCGCGTGGATGCGCTGGTGGATCTGCGCCATCTGCGCTCATTGCAGCAGTTTGGCGACGAGGCGCTGGCACCGCTATTGGGGGCAATGGCGCGCGGCGAGCTGGATCGGCTGGTGCTGGATTTCCAGGACGGTGAAACGCTGTCGCTGGCACGCACGCAACGTTGGCGGTTCTGGCGAACGCCGCGCCTGCAGCTGGCGCAATGACGTCCAGCCCGCGGATCGTCCGGCGGCCTGCGGGGCCGGCCGGGCAATGGCCCGATGCCATGCTGCCGCTGCTGCGCCGTCTGTATGCCGCGCGCGGCGTGCGCGACGCGCAGGGCGCGCAGCCGCGCCTGGGGCAACTGCTGTCGCCGCAGCTGCTGCACAACAGCGATGTGGCCGCCAACCTGTTGGCCGATGCGATCGCACAGCAACGGCGCATCCTGGTGGTGGGCGATTTCGATTGCGATGGCGCCACCGCCTGCGCGGTGGGTGTGCGTGGTTTGCGCATGCTCGGGGCGCTGGATGTGCACCACGCTGTGCCCAATCGCATGGTGCATGGCTATGGCCTGTCGCCGGCCTTGGTTGACGAACTGGCGGCGTTGCAGCCGGATGTGCTGGTCACCGTCGACCACGGCATCGCCTGCCATGCCGGTGTGGCCGCAGCCAAGGCGCGCGGCTGGACGGTGCTGGTCACCGACCACCATCTGCCGGGGGAGGTGTTGCCGCCAGCCGATGCGATCGTGGACCCGAACCTGGCCGAAGACAGCTTTCCCAGTAAGACCCTGGCCGGGGTCGGCGTGATCTTCTACGTGTTGCTGGCGTTGCGTGGCGTGTTGCGCGCACGCGGTGCATTTGCCGAGCGCGCCGAGCCGGATCTGTCGGTGTTGCTGGATCTGGTCGCGGTCGGCACCGTCGCCGATCTTGTGCCGCTGGATACCAATAACCGTGCGCTGGTGTCGGCCGGCCTGCGTCGGTTGCGCGAAGGCAAGGGCTGCATCGGCCTGCGTGCCTTGATCGATGCCTGCGGCCGCGATGTGGCGCGCTTGAGCGCCAGCGATATCGGGTTTGCGCTCGGGCCACGTCTCAATGCGGCCGGTCGGCTCGAGGACATGGCACTGGGCATCGAGCTGCTGCTCAGCGAAGACTGGGGCCGCGCGCGCGAGATTGCCGGCACGCTGGAAGAAATCAATGCCGAGCGTCGCGCGGTGCAGCAGTTGATGACCGACGACGCCGAGCAGGCCGTCACAAAGGTGGTGCTGGATGCCGATGGTGCGTTGCCGATGGCCGCCTGCCTGTTCGATGCCGACTGGCACCCGGGCGTGATCGGCCTGGTCGCCTCCAAACTCAAGGACCGGCTGCACCGTCCGGTGATCGCGCTGGCGCCAGCAGAGCCCGGCAGCAGCCAGCTACGTGGCTCGGCGCGGTCGATCCCCGGCCTGCACATCCGCGATGTGCTGGCAGCGGTGGATGCGCGCCATCCCGGCCTGATCCAGAAGTTCGGTGGCCATGCGATGGCTGCCGGGCTGAGCATCGATCACGCGGCGCTGGTCACCTTCGAACAGGCCTTTCAAGCACAGGTGCAGGCGATGGTGGACGCCTCGCTGCTGCATGCCGAATTGCACAGCGACGGCGAACTGGCCGCGCACGAACTCGATCACGTGCATGCCGAAGCGCTGCGCGTGGCCGGGCCGTGGGGGCAGGGTTTTCCCGAGCCCTTGTTCGATGGTCAGTTCGAAGTATTGCAATACCGTGTGCTCAAGGAGCGCCATCTCAAACTGACCTTGCGCTGCCCCGGCCGGCCCGAGCCGCTCAACGCCATCCACTTCAACGGCTGGCGCGGCAGCGAGCCCGCGCGCGTGGTGCGGCTGGCGTACCGTCTGGTCAGCGACGACTACCGCGGCGGCACGGCGGTGCAGTTGATCGTCGAACATTGCGAGCCGGCGTCGTCATCTGGGTGAGTGCGCCGCCGGGCCTGGGCGGCGTTGGCAGTGCAACCTGCTGCGGCCGCGGCATGCCGCGCGCAGGAGCTGACGTTCCGGCTTGCGCCTGTCGGTTTACTTGCTGACCTCGGCCACCACGGTGGGCAGTTCCCATGCACCGCCGGCGGCCACCAGCCGGCACAGGCCGGATGTGGATTTGGAGGTCTGTACAAAGCGGCGGCCATCCCAGGTCCAGCGTTCTTCGCCATAGCAATCACCCAGGCCGCGGCCCTTTTGCGACGACAGGATGGTCGAGCCATCCAGCTCGCTGGCGTGCAGGGTGATCAGGCTTGGTGCAAACGGCGCGCGCGCATTGATTACCCAGAAGCCGGTGCCAACGTTATAGGCGCCCATCCAGCAGTCGGTCGACACCAGCAGCTTGTCGCTGCTCAGGCGGGTGATGGTCAGCGGTTCGGCGGCTTCGCTGGTGTCCAGTCCCTTGCACTCCTCATCGGCGGGAAGCGTGGCACGCAGTGCTTGGTACAACGCCGGCAACGTGCCCAGGCGCGTATCGCCCGCCTGCGCTGCGACGAGCCTGGCCTCGCGGACCTGCGGTGCCGGTAATGGCGGCAGTACGGCGGAGTCGTCGCGGTCGCCCTTGCGCACCAGCGCGCCGCGCGTGCCGAGCCGGCCCTGGAATTCATCCATCTTCAACAGCACGGCCGACGCGCCCTTGTCGGACAGCTGCCAGCGGCGGCCATCGTTGCCGAGTGCGACGATCGAGCTGCTGCGCGGCAACGCCGCCAGCAATGCGGCGATCTGCGCGCTGCTCAGCGATGCGGTGCCGCTCTTGCTGTCCAGCACCAGCTTGCCCTGGGTCCGCTGGTCGATCTGCAGGCTGAGCGAGGCCGGCAGCTTGAGCTCGTCGTACTGGCCCAGCATCAGCTCTGCGGTGACTGCCTCACCGGCACCGGCCTTGCGGGTCAGTAGCACCGACACCGGCAAGTGCTCGCCTTCGTCGGGCTGGTATCCGGCGGCACGACAGGTGCGGGTGTTGTCGCAGGCGATGGTCCAGTCGTCATGGGTGAAGTCGACGCTGGTGGCCGGTGCGGCATGGACGAACGTGGGGCTGAACAACAATGTCGCAGCAAGCAGGGCGGGACGCATCGTGGTTCCTTCAACGCAGGTCGGGCGGGCATCTTGCGGTGCCATCTGCCATGCGTCCAGCCGAGCCAGCGACAGGCGGTGAACACGATTCATCGGGTAGCACGTCGCCTCGCAGCAGCACTGGATGCAGGTAGTGGTGGAATTCGATTCCGGTGTCCTGCGCATGCACCTGCTCGTTGACGAGTACTCCGTATCGCCCCGCGATCGCTGCCTGCGGTATCGCGCACGCCAACGCGTTTGCATGACGAGGCAGGACCGTGCCGCGCGCCATTACGCCGTCATCGCTGGTGTGGTCTGGCGCGTGCGGGTCTCCGGCGCGTGCATCGTCATGCCGAACAACGGCCGCAGCCAGCGCACGCGGCGGATCAGGTATTCGTGCAACAGCAGGCACCCCGCCACGGTGGCAAGCAGCACCAGCGCCGGCTCCAGCCAGGGGCCCAAGTGCAGCGGCGCCAGCCAGTACAGCGCCAGGATGATCAGGCTTTGATGCAGGATGTACCAGGGGAACACCGCCTGGGTGCAGTACGGCAGCCAGGCAAACGGGCGATTCAGACGCTGTCTTGCCCAGCCCAGCAGCGTGAGCAAGGCCAGCCAGGTATACGCCGCACGTGCCAGTCGTTCCACCACGTCCCAGCGTACCGTTGCCAGCATGTCGGACAGCTGTGCAGGATCGAGCGTACGCCCCAGATGCCGGATGCCCAGCTCGAGCGTGATCGCCAGCAGCGCCGCGATCAGGGTCGGCCAGCGCAATTGCACCACCCAGTCCCAGAAGCGTGCGCGATGGGCCAGCACATACCCGAGCACGAACAGCGGAAACGATTCGGCATGCACGAACCAGTCGCCAACCAATGCGTGGGTCGGCGAATGGCGCGGCATCACCCACAGCACGCAGAAGGCTTCCCAGAGGATGGGGACGAGCAGCAGGGCCGGGCCCGCAATGGAGCTGGGCAGGCGCGGCAGGGTGACGGGCAAGGCGCGGCCCAGCGCAATCATCGCCATCAACACCAGGGTGTAGGGCAGCAGATAGGCCAGGTACCACAGGTGGTTCCAGGTGATCCCGTGCTCCCAGCCATCGAAGCTGCCGGCCGGCCACGGCCGCAGCTGCCAGTAGCGCAGCAGAAAGCTGCCGAACCCGGGGACCACCTTGCCGTTGCTCACGCCCTGGCAGTAGGCCTGCACTGCCACCACGACGAACATGCCGAACACTAGTGGCGGCAGCAAGCGCCCGCAGCGCCGCCACGCGAACTGCCACGGCGCACGCTCGGCCCGCGCCAGGCCGATCGCCATGCCCGAGATCAGGAACAGCAGCGGCATCCGCCAGCAGTTGAGCGCAATCATCGGCGGCTGCAGCCAGTCGGTGGTGTAGGCGCTCTTCAGGTGGAAATCCCAGCCGGCCACGTAGGCCATGCCTACGTGATAGAGGATCAGCAGGGCGAAGGCGAAGACGCGCAAGGCATCGATATCGTGGTGGCGCTCGGTCATGGTGCGGTCGGTAACGGAAGAAGTGGGTGCATCCTGCCCGCCGGCTCGCAAGGGCATAGGTGTCAGGGGTGGAAGTGCCCCGGCGCAGTGACCAGTTGTGCCGTCCCAGGGACGAATGGGGGCGGCGGGGGTGACGGTTTCGCCCCGTCGCGCAGGCCTCTATGATCGCCAGCTGCCAACTGCGGACGTGTGCAATGGAAACGACCGGGCCACGCCCGCCGACACCTAGGGACGGAGTGCGCCACTTCACCACGCGCTGGGCAGTGACGATCTGGTTGCTGGTGTTCTACCTGAGTGCATTGGGCAACACGCTGAGCGCGTGGCTGGCAGGGCGCCGCGATGGCGAGGCGATCGTGCTGTGGCAGGTGTTGAGCTGGGAGTTGAGCAGCGCCACCGCGGCGCTGTTGCTGTTGCCGGCAGTACTCTTTCTATGTGCCCGATGGCCGCTGGAGGCCGCTGCCTGGCGGCGGCGCCTGCCGTTGTATGCGGCGGCTGCGCTGGGATGGTGGTTGGCGCATGTGGCCGGCATGGTGGTGTTGCGTAAGTCGATCTACGCCCTGGCCGGTACCCATTACGACTTCGGGGGCGGGCTGCAGTGGATGTACGAGCTGTCCAAGGATCTGCGCACCTTTGCCCTGCTGGTGGCGTTGCAGCACACCTTGAGCTGGTACGCGCGGCGCCGCCAGGGCGAGGCGCATCTGCTTGCCGCGCCGGAGGAAGGGTCACCAGTGGAGCCGTTGGAGCGGCCGGAGCGCTTTCTGGTGCGCAAGCTCGGTCGGGATTTTTTGGTGGCTACCGCAGATATCGAATGGATCCAGGCCTCGGGCAACTACGTCAACCTGCGCGTGCGCGGGCATGACTATCCTCTGCGCAGCACCATGGCGGCGATCGAGGCCCGGCTGGACCCGGCCGTGTTCGTGCGCATCCACCGCAGCTATCTGGTCAATCTTGGGCAGGTGCAGGCCATCGAGCCGGCCGATTCGGGCGACGCGCGCGTGCACCTGCGCGACGCCACCGTGTTGCCCTGCAGTCGTAGCCATCTGGTCACGCTGCGCGCGCACGCCGGGCAGGCCGCGGCCGGGTCCAGGACCGAGCCACTGCCGGTGCGCTGACCGGCAAACCGGTCTAGGCAGGAAGATGCCCGGGAACGCACGGCGTGTCGCGCATCGGGTCCGGCGTCGCGCGCCGGGCGTCGCAGCCGTTGCGACACCGGCGCGCAACGCTGGCGATATCGCACTGGTCGAGCGGGCGCGAGAGGGCAGGTGCGCGTCGCCGTCCCCGTTGCGCGGCATGGCCGGGCAGACGCCACCGCGTTCCGCCGCCGCCGCCCGCTTGCTAAACTAACCAGCTTGTTTGCCGGAAGTCCGTCATGATCGAAACCAATCCGATCCGCCAGCGCATCACCGATCTCAACGATCGCGTGCTCTCGCTCAGGGGGTATCTTTGACTACGACGCCAAGAAAGAGCGTCTAGAGGAAGTCAGCCGGGAGCTGGAAAGCCCGGACGTATGGAACGACGCCGAACGTGCCCAGGCCCTGGGACGTGAGCGCTCCATGCTGGAAAAGACCGTTATCGGCATCGCCGACGTGCTGGCCGGCCTGACCGATGCCGGCGATCTGCTCGAGCTGGCCGACAGCGAGCAGGACGAAGACACTGCCGTTGCGGTGATCGCCGATCTGGACAAGTACCAGGCGCACGTGGAAAAGCTGGAATTCCAGCGCATGTTCTCCGGCCAGATGGACGGCGCCAACGCCTTCGTCGATATCCAGGCCGGCGCTGGCGGCACCGAGGCACAGGACTGGGCCGAAATCCTGCTGCGCATGTACCTGCGCTGGGCCGAGTCGCGCGGTTGGAAGACCGAGCTGATGGAAGTGTCCGGCGGTGAAGTGGCGGGCATCAAGTCGGCCACTGTGCGCATCGAAGGCGAGTACGCCTATGGCTGGCTCAAGACCGAAATCGGCGTGCACCGGCTGGTGCGCAAGTCGCCGTTCGATTCGGACAACCGCCGGCATACCAGCTTCACCTCGGTATTCGTATCGCCGGAGGTGGACGACAACATCGAGATCGACATCAACCCGGCCGATCTGCGCACCGACGTGTATCGCTCCTCCGGTGCCGGCGGTCAGCACGTCAACAAGACCGAATCGGCCGTGCGTATCACGCACATCCCGACCAATACGGTGGTTGCGTGCCAGACCGGCCGCAGTCAGCACCAGAACCGCGACAATGCGATGAAGATGCTGGCCGCCAAGCTGTACGAGCTGGAAGTGCAGAAGCGTAATGTCGAGCGCGACGCACTGGAAGCGACCAAGTCCGACATCGGCTGGGGCAGCCAGATCCGCAACTACGTGCTCGATCAGAGCCGCATCAAGGATCTGCGCACCGGCATCGAGCGTAGCGACACGCAGAAAGTGCTGGACGGCGACCTGGACGAATTCGTCGAGGCCAGCCTGAAGGCGGGTCTGGCAGCGGGTTCCAAACGCCTGGATGCCTGATCTCGGTACGCCGTCGGCATCAAGCTGCCGGCGGCGCGGCATGACGAGGCGGCCTGTGCGCTATGTCCGGGTCGCACGACACCCGCGCTACGGCGGACGATCCAGTCGATCGTCCGCCGGTCATCGTCGCACTGTAAAACAGGAGCCAGCGCTGCCGGCTCCTCACTCCCCACCGGGCACGCGCCCGACCTATCGCAGACCGATTCCCGCCATGACCGAACAGACCCCCGCGCCGCAGATCCCCGCCGACGAGAACAGCCTCATCGCCGAGCGTCGCGCGAAACTGGGCGCGTTGCGCGGCCAGGGCATCGCCTATCCGAACGACTTCGTGCGCGAACACTTCGCCGGTGATCTGCAGGCCGAATTCGCCGACGCGCAGACCTGGACCGCAGAGGCGCTGGAGACCAGCGGGCGCACGGTGCGCATGGCCGGCCGCTTGATGGCCAAGCGGGTCATGGGCAAGGCCAGCTTTGCGCAGATCCAGGACGAATCCGGGCGTGTGCAGCTGTTCCTGCAGGGCAATGTGCTCGGCGATGCCTATACCGCCTTCAAGGGCTGGGATGTGGGCGACATCGTGGCAGTGGAGGGTGGGCTCACCCGCACCAAGACCGGCGAGCTGTCGGTCAAGGCCAGCGCGCTGCGCCTGCTGACCAAGTCGTTGCGCCCGCTGCCGGACAAGTGGCACGGCCTGTCGGACGTGGAGCAGCGCTACCGCCAGCGTTACGTCGACCTGATCGTGACCCCGGAAGCGCGCGAGGTCTTCATCAAGCGCTCCAAGATCATCCGCGCGATGCGTGCGTGGCTGGACGCGCGCCGCTTCCTGGAAGTGGAAACGCCGATGATGCATTACATCCCCGGTGGCGCCACGGCCAAGCCGTTCACCACCCACCACAACGCGCTGGACCTGGACCTGTACCTGCGCGTGGCCCCGGAGCTGTATCTCAAGCGCCTGGTGGTCGGTGGCCTGGAGCGCGTCTACGAGATCAACCGCAACTTCCGCAACGAAGGCGTGTCGACCCGGCACAACCCCGAGTTCACCATGCTCGAGCTCTACGAGGCCTATGCCACGTACCACGAGATCATGGATCTGACCGAGCAGGTCATCCGCGACACCGCACAGACGGTGCTGGGGACCACTCAGGTGAGCTGGGATGGCGCCGACATCGATCTGGCGCCGGCTTTCCGGCGCTGGCGCATGGATGAGGCCGTCCGTCACCACAACCCTGAGATCAGCGCCGCCGACTGCACCGACCGCGAGGCGCTGCTGCGCCATTGCGAGCGACTGAAGATCCGGGTCAAGCCGTCCTACGGCTGGGGCAAGCTGCTGCTGGAGATCTTCGAAGCCACCGTCGAACACACCTTGGTGCAGCCGACCTTCATCACCGACCATCCGGTCGAGGTGTCGCCGCTGGCGCGTTCCAGCGACACCGAGCCGGGGTACACCGATCGCTTCGAGCTCTTCATCAATGGCAAGGAGCTGGCCAACGGCTTCTCCGAGCTCAATGACCCCGAAGACCAGGCCGCACGCTTCCAGGCGCAGGTGCAGGCCAAGGACGGCGGCGACGACGAAGCCATGCATTTCGACGCCGATTACATCCGTGCGTTGGAGTACGGCATGGCGCCGACCGGGGGTCTGGGCATCGGTATCGACCGTCTGGTGATGCTGCTGACCGGCAGCACCTCGATCCGTGACGTCCTGCTGTTTCCGTACATGCGGCCGGAAGCCTGACTTTTTTGTGCCAAGCGCGTGCTCACGGCACAGATACTGCATATGCTAGGGCGGAGCCTCGAACGCCGTGACGTTCGGGGGAGTCGACAGAGGGGTCGACGTCATCGCTTTTCCGTTCTCGGGATAGAGGAGCAACGGCTATGCAGGATGTTTTAGGGAGTCCGGACGGCATCGTGTCGGCGGATACATGGGGAAGCTGGGCGGAAAAGGCGGATCTGGGATTGAACATCGTCATTGTCGATGACCAGATGTCTGCGCGGACGATGCTGCGCCATGTCATCGAGGACATCGCGCCGGAACTGAAGGTCTACGATTTCGGCGACCCGCTCGACGCGTTGGCATGGTGCGAGGCCGGGCGCGTGGATCTGTTGCTGCTCGACTACCGCATGCCGGGCATGGATGGTCTGGAGTTCGCGCGGCGGCTGCGCCGGCTGCCCAGTCATCGCGACATTCCGATCATCCTGATCACCATCGTCGGCGACGAGCCGATTCGCCAGGCAGCGCTGGAAGCCGGTGTGATCGACTTCCTGGTCAAGCCGATCCGCCCGCGCGAATTGCGCGCGCGGTGTTCCAACCTGCTGCAGTTGCGCCAGCAGAGCGAAAGCGTCAAGCAACGCGCGCTGTCGCTGGAGCAACGCCTGCTGGCCAGCATGAACGAGGTCGAGGAGCGCGAGCGCGAAACCTTGTCGCGGCTGGCGCGCGCCATCGAGTACCGCGATTCGGGCACCAGCGCATTCCTGGAGCGCATGTCGCACGTTGCCGGCCTGATCGCCGAGCAACTGGGGTTGTCGGAAGAAGAAGTACGCATCATCGAGATGGCCGCGCCGCTGCACGACATGGGCAAGATCGCCATTCCCGATGCGGTGCTGCTCAAGCCGGGCAAGCTCACCGACGACGAGATGAGCATCATGAAGCGCCACCCGCGGATCGGCTACGAGCTGCTCAGCGGCAGCCAGAACCGCTTCATCCAGGTCGGCGCCCTGATCGCGCTGCGCCACCACGAGCGCTACGACGGCACCGGCTATCCGGATGGACTGGTCGGCGAAGCGATTCCGCTGGAGGCGCGCATCGTGGCGGTGGCCGACGTGTTCGACGCCTTGCTGTCGCCGCGCCCGTACAAGGAAGCGTGGACGATGGATGCCGCGCTGGCCTATCTGTACGCGCAGCGCGGCCGCCTGTTCGATCCGCGCTGCGTGGATGCGTTGCTGCGCGGCCGTGCACAGCTTGACCAGATTTGCGGGGAATTCTCCACCGCATCGGCGCGACCCGGGGTGTGAGGTGAGGGCGGTGCTCGGCCAGCTGCGGGACCGGCTTGCGCGGCGTCCCGACAGCGAGCATGGTCAGGCGATGGTGCGCATCGTCATGATCCTGCTGATCCTGGCCTACACCCTGGCATTCGCCTCGCACTGGCAGTTACCCCGGCACCAACTGCAGCTGCTGCTGGGCATGATCGCAGTCGGGCAGGCCGGGGCGGTGCTGATCTTCGCGTGGATTGTGGTGAGGCCACGGCGCTCGCATCTGCGCCGCACGCTCGGCATAGTGGCCGACTATGGCCTGATCGGTCTGGCCATGACCTGGTTCGGCGCGCCGATGGCCTGCCTGTCCGTGGTATTGCTATGGGTCACCATCGGCAATGGCCTGCGCTTCGGCAGCCATGCCCTGCAGACGGCCACCGCAATGGGTGCGCTCAGTTTCGGTATGACACTTGCCAATAGTGTGTACTGGCAACAACAACTGGAGCTGGCGATCGCGCTATTGGGTGCGCTGGTCATCATTCCCATGTCATTGTTGCGTCTGCTACACGAGGGCGCGGACGCGTGCGTTGCGCCGTTGCCCCACAGGATCGGCGACGCGGCAGCGACGCACGAACGGATTCCCACACCAGCGACGCCACCGCGCGTCTGAGGCTTCTATGACGTCTCCCTTGCCATGGTTGAAACGACGCCTGTCCGGGCGGGCGGATACGGAACACGCGCAAAACCTGATCCGCATCATCATCACCACGTTGTTCATTTCGTACCTGGGCTGGCGCTATCAGCACACCCATGGCGATACCTTGATGGCCACCTGGCTGATCCTGGTCGGCGAGCTGGTGGTGTCGCTGGGCCTGATGGTGGCCATCCTGTTGCGACCGCAGGTCTCGCATACGCGGCGCCTGATCGGCATGCTGCTGGACTACACCTGCACCGGCGCCATCATGGCGATCCAGGGCGAGCCGGCCTCGCCGCTGTACGCGGTGTGCATGTGGGTGACCATCGGTAATGGCCTGCGCTATGGCAGCAACTATCTGCGTGCGGCGACCGCGATGGGCAGCCTGTGCTTTCTCAGCGCGATCCTGATCTCGCCGTACTGGAAGGCCAATCCGTATCTCAGCTGGGGCCTGTGGCTGGGCCTGATCGCAGTGCCGCTGTATTTCGACTCGCTGCTGCGTGCGATGACCCGCGCCGTGCGCGAGGCGCGCCATGCCAACCAGGCCAAGAGCCGCTTCCTGGCCAACATGAGCCACGAGTTCCGCACCCCACTCAACGGGTTGTCGGGCATGACCGAAGTGCTGGCGACCACGCGACTGGACGCGGAGCAGAAGGAATGCCTCAACACCATCCAGGCATCGGCGCGCAGCCTGCTGTCGCTGGTGGAAGAGGTACTGGACATTTCGGCGATCGAAGCCGGCAAGATCCGGATCGATCAGCGCGATTTCTCGCTGCGCGAGCTGATCGGTTCGGTCAGCATGATCCTGCAGCCGCAGGCCAGGACGCGCGGCCTGGACTACGCCATGCAGGTGGCTGCCGACGTGCCGGACCTGCTCAAGGGCGATACCGGCCATCTGCGCCAGGTGCTGCTCAACCTGGTCGGCAATGCGGTCAAGTTCACCGAATACGGGCACGTGCTGCTGCGGGTCACGCGGCTCTCCGGGGGGGCCGAGCAGTCGGTGCGGCTGCGTTTCGAAGTCGAAGACAGCGGCATTGGCGTACCGCTGGACATGCGCCCGCGGCTGTTCGAGGCCTTCGAGCAGGCCGACGTCGGATTGTCGCGACGGTACGAGGGCACCGGGCTGGGCACCACGATCGCCAAGGGCCTGGTGGAGGCGATGGGCGGCAGCATCGGGTTCAGGGAGAACAAGCCCAGCGGTAGCGTGTTCTGGTTTGAGTTGCCGCTGACGATCGGCGAGCCGTCCAGGGCCGCCCCCAGCCGTGCGGCGGCCAGTGCGCTGGAAGAGGTACCCGACGAGCTGGAGGCCTCCAACGTCATCGCCTTCTCCAACCCGTTCCTGCGTCACCGCGCCCGCGTGCGCAGCATGCGCATGCTGGTGGCCGACGACCACGAAGCCAACCGCATGGTGCTGCAGCGCCTGCTGGAAAAGGCAGGGCACAAGGTGCTGTGCGTCAATGGCGCCGAGCAGGTGCTCGATGCCATGGCCGATGAAGACTTCGACGCGGTGATCGTGGATCTGCACATGCCGGGCATGAATGGCCTGGACATGCTCAAGCAACTGCGGGTGATGCAGGCCAGCGGCATGCGCTACACGCCGGTGGTGGTGCTCAGCGCCGACGTGACGCCCGAAGCCATCCGCGGCTGCGAGCAGGCCGGTGCACGCGCCTTCCTGGCCAAGCCGGTGGTGGCGGCCAAACTGCTCGACACCCTGGCCGATCTGGCGGTCAGCACGCGCCCGTTGGCGAGCCCGGCCACCACGGTGCAGTTGCCGACCAGTTTCGAAGGCGTGCTGGATGCGAGCGTGCTGGACGAGCTGGCGGCATTGGGCATGGGCGACGAATTCGAACGTCAGTTCGTAAGGCAATGCCTGGAAGATGCGCAAAACTGCGTGGCTGCGATCGAGCGCGACGGCACGCGCTCGGACTGGGAGCAATTGCGCGAGAGCGCGCATGCGCTACGTGGCGTTGCCAGCAACCTGGGTCTGGCGCAGGTGGCCACCAACGGCGGCGAGCTGATGCGCATGGCCGATTGGCAACTGCAGGCCGAATGGCGGCAGCGCCTGTCCGTGCTGCGTGAGCAATTGACGGCCGGTAAGGATGCACTCGACGCACGCGTGCGAGGCGTCAAGGACGACGAGTGCTCCCCCCGTAGTAGCGAATAGACCGCCGCCGCATCAGCCCGCGTCGAGCCCGGAGCGCCGCGACTGCGCGCGCACCAGGCGGTCCATCGTGCGCAGCGATTTCTCGCCGAGCTGCATCGCCGTGTCGACCCAGATCTCGGTGATGCGCATCATCTCCTCCAGCGGCACGGCGGTGGTCATCTCGCGCACCTGCTGCATCGCCGCCCAGGCGTGCGGGGTGCGCTTGCTCTCGCGGATGACCTGTTCCACCGCGGCGACACCCTGGCCGCGCGGCACCACGCGGTCCACCAGCCCCATGCCGAGCAGTTCCTCCGCCGAATACAGATTGCCTTCGAGCATGATCTTCTGCGCCAGCTGCGCGCTGACACGCTGGCACATGAAGGAATAGGCGCCCATGCCCGGGAACAGGTCGAACAGCACTTCGGGCAGCCCCATCATCACGCCTTCTTCGGCAATGATGGTGTGGCAGCTCAGCGCCGCTTCGAAGCCACCGCCCAGCGCATTGCCCTGGACAAGTGCGATGCTGTGCGCACGCGCGCCCAGGCCGACATGGAAGGCATGCACGCCGCGCACGCAGCGCTGCGCGTAGTCGAGCAGGCGCGCGCGGTCGCCTTCGCGAATCAGCTGGCAGAACAGGGCCAGGTCGCCGCCGAGATTGAACACGTCGCTGTCCGAGGCCAGCACCACGTGCGGCGCCAGGACGCCGGCGGTGGTGAGGCGCTGGCCCAGGTTGGTCTGATAGCCGGTGATGTCGTCGACCAGGCGCGTCGAAAAGCAGGCGCGCCCCGGGTTGATGGCCAGGTCGGCATGCATATGGATCCAGTACACGTCACGCTGCGGTTCTTCGATGATGCGGAGGGTGGAGCCGATATTGGTGCGAATGAAGGGTTGAACTGCAGACATGGTGATTCTCCGTGAAGACCGTCCGGCCGGCTGCCTTGCGGACGGAGAAAAGGGTGAACGCCTGAGCGTGCGCCGACATCCGATTCTATGCGTGCAAAAGCGAACGCCCGCAAGGCCTTGCGGCGTTGCGGGCGTGCCTGGAGGCTGAACGCCCCGGTCGATCGCGGTGTTGCGGGCTTATGCCTTGGGCGCATCCCGCAGTTCGCGGCGCAGGATCTTGCCGACGTTGGTTTTCGGCAGTTCCTTGCGGAACTCGATCACCCTGGGCTGCTTGTAGCCGGTCAGGTTGGCACGGCAATGCGCCTTCACGTCCTCGGCGGTCAGGGCGGGGTCCTTCTTCACGATCACGGCCTTGACGATTTCGCCGGATTTTTCATCCGGCACGCCGACCGCTGCCACTTCCAGCACGCCGGGCAGGGTGGCGATCACGTCTTCGATCTCGTTCGGATAGACGTTGAAGCCGGACACCAGAATCATGTCCTTCTTGCGGTCGACGATGTAGACAAAGCCACGTTCGTCCATGCGCGCGATGTCGCCGGTGTGCAGCCAGCCCTCGTCGTCCATCACCTTGGCGGTTTCGTCGGGCTTCTTCCAGTAGCCCTTCATCACCTGCGGGCCCTTGATGCACAACTCGCCGATCTCGCCGACCGGCAGCGCCACGCCTGCGTCGTCCTTGATGCAGGCATCGGTGGACGGAATCGGCAGGCCGATCGCGCCGTTGTAGTCCTTCAGGTCCATCGGGTTGATGCAGGCGGCCGGCGAGGTTTCGGTCAGGCCATAGGCCTCGACCAGGGTCAGCCCGGTCACCTTCTTCCAGCGTTCGGCCACCGAGCGCTGTACGGCCATGCCGCCGCCCAGGGTCATCTTGAGCGAGGAAAAATCGACCTGATCGAAGCCGGGCGTATTGAGCAGGCCGTTGAACAGCGTGTTGACGCCGGTGAAGGCGGTGAAGCGGGTCTTCTTCAGTTCCTTGACGAAGCCGGGCATGTCGCGCGGATTGCTGATCAGGTGATTGCAGCCGCCGATCTTCATGAAGACCAGGCCGTTCGCCGTCAAGGCGAAGATGTGGTACAGCGGCAGCGCGGTGATGACGACCTCGTTGCCTTCCTCCATCTTGCCGGTGCCGGCCAGCCACTGGTGCGCCTGCTGCATGTTGGCCACCAGGTTGCGGTGGGTCAGCATCGCGCCCTTGGCCACGCCGGTGGTGCCGCCGGTGTATTGCAGGAACGCGATGTCGTCCGCCTCGATCTGCAGGGTCGGTACCTTGTGCTTGCGGCCCAGCGCCAGCGCCTCGCGGAAGCGGATCGCGCCCTTGATGCGGTACTCCGGCACCAGTTTCTTGACGTACTTGACGACGAAGTTGACCAGTGCGGCCTTTGGAAAGCCGAGCATGTCGCCCAGGCCGGTGGTGATCACCTGCTTGACCTGCGTGTCGGCGATGACCTGCTGCACGGTGGTGCCGAAGTTGTCGATGACCACCAGCACGCTGGCACCGGAGTCGATCAGCTGATGCTTCAACTCACGCGGTGTGTAGAGCGGATTGACGTTCACCACGGTCAGGCCGGCACGCAGGATGCCGAAGGTGGCGATCGGGTATTGCAGGCAGTTGGGCATCATCAGGGCGACGCGGTCGCCTTTCTTGAGCTGCAGCTCGCCCAGCAGATAGGCAGCAAACTGGTCGACCAGCTGATCGGCCTGCCGGTAGGTGATGGTCTTGCCGAAGCTGTGATACGCAGGACGATCGGCAAAGCGGCTGACCGAGGTCGCAAACACCTCGGCGACGGTGCGGAACTGCTCCAGATCGATCTCGGCGGCGACGCCGGCCGGATAACTTTGCAACCAAGGACGTGCCTGATTCATCTGCCCCCCTCCAGGGTGTTCTCGACGCGCCGCAGTGTGTTCCACGGCGTGACAACGACTGGCAGCATACCGTCATGAATGGAAAAGGCGAAGCGTGATGCAGGGCAGGATTCACTGGCGGCAGTGGCTGCTGATGCTTGCGTGGACCGTGCTGCTTTGTGGATGTGCACGTCCTGCGCCGGAGCAGCGCGTTCGGCAACGCGTGGCGCAGATGCAGGCGGCAATCGAGGCACGCGATGTCGGCGAGGCGATGCAGCCGGTGGCGGCCGATTTCGTGGGTGAGCAGGGCCTGGACACGGCCGGCCTGCGTCGCATGCTGCAGCTGCAGTTGCTGGGCAACCGCAAGATCGGCCTCACCCTGGGGCCGATGGACGTGCGACTGCAAGGCACGACGGCGACCGCCAGCTTCACCGCGTTGCTCACCGGGGGCGATGGGCGCTGGGTGCCCGAGCAGGCGCAGACCTATCAGGTGACGACCGGATGGCGCCTGCAGGACGGCGACTGGCACCTCTATCACGCGCAATGGGCACCGGCCGACCGGTAGGCCTGCTGTGCGTGTGCAGCATGACGCCACACGTTGCCGCCACCGCCGTCGTCATTGCGCGTTGGCGCCTGCGTCGCGTCCGCTGCCTGGGCGGGCGTCAGCGAAGGGGTGTGTCGTGGACGCCGATGCCCAGCGCTGCCTGCATGCCGATGCAGGGCCGTACGCGGGCGCCCAGGCGCGTTGGGTATGACTGGCGACTTTCAGTAAACGGAGCAGGTGTCGCCGTGCGCGCGAATGCGCCCACGCCGGAGCAGGCCAACCCCAGAGACGACATTCCCGCCAGCAGGCGGGAATGTCGGGGCAACACGCGCTGGGAGGGGCGTTACGCCGCCTTGCGCGCAGCCAATTGACGCAGCACGTACTGCAGCAGGCCGCCGTGCTTGAAGTACTCCACTTCCTTGGGCGTGAGCAGCAGTACCTTGACCTGGAACTGCTTGACGCTGCCGTCGGACTTTTTCGCATCCACGGTGGCACGGCGGCTGGCGCCGTCCTGCAGGCCGGTGATGTCCAGCACTTCCGAACCATCCAGGCCCAGTGTCTGGGCGTTTTCGTTTTCCAGGAACTGCAGCGGCAGCACGCCCATGCCGACCAGGTTGGAGCGATGGATGCGCTCGAAGCTCTCGGCGATCACTGCCTTGACCCCGAGCAAGTTGGTGCCCTTGGCCGCCCAGTCGCGCGAGGAGCCGGTGCCGTATTCCTTGCCGGCCAGCACCACCAGCGGCACGCCATCGGCCTTGTACTTCACTGCCGCATCGTAGATCGCCAGCTTTTCCGGCTGGCCACCATCGGCGGGGTAGTACAGCGTGTTGCCGCCTTCTTCGCCACCGAACATCAGGTTCTTGATGCGGATGTTGGCGAAGGTGCCGCGCACCATCACATCGTCGTTGCCGCGGCGGCTGCCGTAGCTGTTGAAGTCAGCCGGCTGCACGCCACGTTCCTGCAGGAAGCGGCCCGCCGGCGAATCCTTCTTGATGTTGCCGGCCGGGGAGATGTGGTCGGTGGTGATCGAGTCGCCGAACAGGCCCATGATGCGTGCGCCGTGTACGTCGTCCACGTTGCCCACCTGCATGGTCATGCCGTCGAAGTAGGGCGGGTTCTTGATGTAGGTGGACGCGGCGTCCCACTCGTACAAGGCACCATCGGGGGAGGCAATCGTGTTCCAGCGCGTGTCGCCCTTGAACACGTCCGCGTAGTTCTGCTTGAACATCTCCGGGCCGACGGTGGCGGCGATGGTGTCGCCGATTTCCTTGTTGCTCGGCCAGATGTCGCGCAGGTACACCGGCTGCCCGTCGCTGCCGGTGCCCAGCGGCTCGGTGGTGAGATCGATATCGGTGGTGCCGGCGATCGCGTAGGCCACCACCAGCGGCGGCGAAGCGAGGTAGTTCATCTTGACTTCGGGATGCACGCGGCCTTCGAAGTTGCGGTTGCCCGACAACACCGATGCCACCACCAGATCGTCCTTGGCAATCGCTGCAGACACATCTTCCGGCAGTGGGCCGGAGTTGCCGATGCAGGTGGTGCAGCCATAGCCCACCACGTAGAAGCCGAGTTTTTCCAGATCGGCGAGTACGCCGGCCTTGCTCAGGTAATCGGTGACCACGCGCGAGCCCGGCCCGAGCGAGGTCTTCACCCACGGCTGCGCCTTCAGCCCCTTGGCCGCCGCGTTACGCGCGAGCAGGCCGGCGCCCAGCATCACTGCCGGATTGGAGGTGTTGGTGCACGAGGTGATGGCGGCGATGACCACCGAACCATCGCGCAGCTGCCAGCCGGCGCCGCTGTCGCTGGCATGCTCGGCCTGCGCAGCCTTGGCGCCGACCGCAGTGCCACCGCCGCCTTCGTTCTTCAGGCGGTCTTCCTGCTTGAGATCGGTCAACTTCTTGCTGCGTGCCTCGGCGAACGGCTTGAGGCTTTCGCGAAAGTTGGACTGCATGTCTTCCAGCAGCACGCGGTCCTGCGGGCGCTTGGGGCCGGCCAGAGACGGTTTGACCTCGGCCATGTCCAGCTCCAGCGTGGCGCTGTACTGGGCGGGCGGGGTGTTGGCGTCGTGCCACAGGCCTTGCGCCTTTGCATAGGCTTCCACCAGGGCAATCTGCTCCTCGCTGCGGCCGGACAGGCGCAGGTAGGTCAGCGATTCCTCGTCGACCGGGAAGATGCCGCAGGTGGCGCCGTATTCCGGTGCCATGTTGCCGATGGTGGCGCGGTCGGCCAGCGGCAGGTGCTGCAGGCCTTCGCCGTAGAACTCGACGAATTTGCCGACCACGCCGGCCTTGCGCAGCATCTGGGTGACGGTGAGCACCAGATCGGTGGCGGTGGCGCCTTCGGGCAGCTTGCCGCTGAGCTTGAAGCCCACCACCTGCGGAATCAGCATCGACGAGGGCTGGCCCAGCATCGCGGCCTCGGCCTCGATGCCGCCCACGCCCCAGCCCAGCACGCCGATGCCATTGATCATGGTGGTGTGGCTGTCGGTGCCGAACACGGTGTCGGGATAGGCGATCCGGGTGCCGTCCTTGTCGGCGCTCATCACCACACGCGCGAGATTTTCCAGGTTCACCTGGTGGACGATGCCGGTATTGGGCGGCACCACCTTGAAATTTTCGAAGGCCTTCTGGCCCCAGCGCAGGAAGCCGTAGCGTTCCTGGTTGCGCTGGAATTCGATCTTGCCATTGAGGTCGAGCGCATCGGGCTTGCCGAACACGTCCACCTGCACCGAGTGGTCGATGACCAGTTCGGAGGGAATCTGCGGGTTGATCTGGTCGGCGTTGCCGCCCAGCTTGACCACCGCGTCGCGCATTGCCGCCAGGTCGACCACGCAGGGCACGCCGGTGAAATCCTGCAGCACCACGCGCGCGGGCATGAAGGCGATTTCGATATCGGGTTCTGCCTTGGGGTCCCACTTGGCGACCGCTTCGATATGGTCCTTGCCGACGGTCACGCCACCGTCTTCGTGCCGGAGCAGATTCTCCAGCAGGATCTTCATCGAGTAGGGCAGGTGGCCGATGTCGAAGCGTTCGCCCAGCTTCGGCAGGCTGTAGTACTCGTAGCGTTTGCCGTGGACCTCAAGCGAGGTGCGAGTGGAAAAGGAATCGCTCATGCGTCACTCCTATGGCGTCTAAGGCTTTAGGTAGGCACATAGTCTGAGCGATTCAGTGTGTACGCACGGTGTGTCCGGGGCGATCTGCAAGCTTGAGTACGACATCGCAAGTACGTATCATATGTGCATACTTTCTGGAGCATGCTCATGGAAGCCACCGTTGCCGAACGCGGACAGATCACCCTGCCCAAGGCCGTGCGCGACGCCCTGGGCCTGACCAAGGGCACCACGTTGAAGATCGAGCTCGACGGCGGGCGCATCATCCTGCGCAAGGACGTCAGCGAGGCGCTGCGCAAGGTGCGTGGTAAGTTCAAGCTGGTCGACGGCCTGACCAGCACCGACGAGGCCATGCGCGCCATCCGTGGCCGCGCCCCCGGGGACCCGTTCGACCCATGATCGCCCTGGATTCCTCGGTGCTGCTCGATATCTTGATCGGCGACCCGGTCTACGGCGAGGTGTCGGAGATCTGCATCGGCGACGCGCTGGCGCGCGACGAGGTGGTGGTCTGCGATGCGGTGGTTGCCGAAGTGCTGGCCATGCTCGACACCCAGGTCGACCTGATGGAGACCCTGGCCTCGATCGGGGTGCGTTACGAAGCCACCCAGGAAGCGGCAGCGGTGCGCGCCGGCCACATGAACAAGCGCTTCCGCGCGCGCGGCGGCAAGCGCGAGCGGGTGGTGGCGGATTTTTTGATCGGCGCCCACGCGATGCTCCAGTGCGACGGCTTGATTACCCGCGACGAGGGCTTTTTCCGCGACTACTTCAAGGGTTTGAAGATCACCGTGCCCAAACCCGTTGCCTGATCCACGTCTTCTGATCCACGTCTGACGTTTTTACACATTCACTGCTGTCCTTTTGGAGAACCCGCATGTTGGAAGCCTATCGCCACCACGTTGCAGAGCGCGCAGCGCTCGGTATCCCGCCGCTGCCGCTGACCGCGCAGCAGACCGCCGAAGTCATCGAGCTGTTGAAGGCACCGCCAGCGGGCGAAGAGGAGTTCCTGGTCGACCTGCTCAGCCAGCGCGTGCCGGCCGGCGTCGACGACGCCGCCAAGGTCAAGGCCTCTTACCTGGCCGCGGTCGCCTTCGGCACCGAAAAAACTGCACTGATCAGCCCCACGCGGGCCACCGAGCTGCTCGGCACCATGCTGGGCGGCTACAACATCCAGCCGCTGATCGACCTGCTGGACAACGCCGAGCTGGGCGCCACCGCCGCCGAAGCGCTCAAGCACACCTTGCTGGTGTTCGATGCCTTCCACGACGTGCAGGAAAAGGCCGAAGCCGGCAACGCGCATGCCAAGGCCGTGCTGCAGAGCTGGGCCGATGCCGAGTGGTTCACGAGCAAGCCGGAAGTGCCGCAGAGCATGACCGTCACCGTGTTCAAGGTGCCGGGCGAGACCAACACCGACGACCTGTCGCCAGCGCCGGATGCGACCACGCGCCCGGACATCCCGCTGCACGCGCTCGCCATGCTCAAGAACACCCGCGAAGGCGCGGCATTCGTGCCGGAAGAAGACGGCAAGCGCGGCCCGATCCAGGCCATTGCCGACCTCAAGGACAAGGGTCACCTGGTGGCCTATGTGGGCGACGTGGTCGGTACCGGTTCTTCGCGCAAGTCGGCGACCAACTCGGTGCTGTGGTGGACCGGCGAAGACATTCCGTACATCCCGAACAAGCGCTTCGGCGGCGTGTGCCTGGGTAGCAAGATCGCGCCGATCTTCTACAACACCATGGAAGACGCCGGCGCACTGCCGATCGAGCTGGACGTGTCGCAGATGGAACATGGCGACGTGGTCGAGCTGCGTCCGTATGACGGCAAGGCGCTGAAGAACGGGCAGGTGATCGCCGAGTTCGCGATGAAGTCGGACGTGCTGTTCGACGAAGTGCGCGCCGGTGGCCGCATTCCGCTGATCGTGGGCCGTGGCCTCACCGCCAAGGCGCGCGAATTCCTCGGCCTGCCGGCGTCGGACCTGTTCCGCCTGCCGATGGACCCGCCGGACACCGGCAAGGGTTTCTCGCTGGCGCAGAAGATGGTCGGCCGCGCCTGTGGCCTGCCGGAAGGCCAGGGCATGCGCCCGGGCACCTATTGCGAACCGAAGATGACCTCGGTGGGCTCGCAGGACACCACCGGCCCGATGACCCGCGACGAGCTGAAGGACCTGGCCTGCCTGGGCTTCTCGGCCGACCTGGTGATGCAGTCGTTCTGCCACACCGCGGCCTACCCGAAGCCGGTGGACGTCAAGACCCACCACACGCTGCCGGAATTCATCTCCACCCGTGGCGGCGTGTCGCTGCGTCCGGGCGACGGCGTGATCCACAGCTGGCTCAACCGCATGCTGCTGCCCGACACCGTGGGCACCGGCGGCGACTCGCATACCCGTTTCCCGATCGGCATCTCGTTCCCGGCCGGTTCCGGCCTGGTGGCATTTGCCGCCGCCACCGGCGTGATGCCGCTGGACATGCCCGAGAGCGTGCTGGTGCGCTTCAAGGGTGAGATGCAGCCGGGCGTGACCCTGCGCGACCTGGTCAACGCGATCCCGCTGTACGCGATCAAGGACGGTCTGTTGACCGTGGCCAAGCAGGGCAAGAAGAACATCTTCTCCGGCCGCATTCTTGAAATCGAAGGCTTGCCGAATCTGAAGGTGGAGCAGGCGTTCGAACTGTCCGATGCCTCGGCCGAGCGTTCGGCGGCCGGTTGCACCGTGCACCTGGACAAGGCGCCGATCATCGAATACCTGACCAGCAACATCACCCTGCTGCGCTGGATGATTGCCGAAGGCTATGCCGATGCGCGCACCCTGGGCCGTCGCATCAAGAAGATGGAGGAGTGGCTGGCCGACCCGCAGCTGCTGCAGCCCGACGCCGATGCCGAATATGCAGCAGTCATCGAGATCGATCTGGCCGATATCCATGAGCCGATCGTGGCGTGCCCAAACGACCCGGACGACGTCAAGACGCTGTCCGAGGTGGCCGGTGCGGCGATCGACGAAGTGTTCATCGGTTCGTGCATGACCAACATCGGTCACTTCCGTGCCGCCGCCAAGTTGCTGGAAGGCAAGCGCGATATTCCGACCCGGTTGTGGGTGGCACCGCCGACCAAGATGGACGCCTCCGAGCTGACCAAGGAAGGCCATTACGGCACCTTCGGCGCCGCCGGCGCACGCATGGAAATGCCCGGCTGCTCGCTGTGCATGGGCAACCAGGCGCAGGCACGCGAGGGCGCCACGGTGTTCTCCACCTCTACGCGTAACTTCCCCAACCGCCTGGGCCGCAACACCAATGTGTACCTGGGCTCGGCGGAACTGGCTGCGATCTGCTCGCGTCTGGGCCGGATTCCGACCAAGGAGGAGTACATGGCCGATGTGGGCGTGATCAAGACCAGTGGCGAGCAGATCTACCGCTACATGAACTTCGATCAGATCCAGGAGTATCAGGACGTTGCGGAGACCGTCGCGGCCTGATGCCGTCACGGCTGTGTGTTGTCCCGAAATGCCCGGCACTGCCGGGCATTTCGCTTTTTGCGCGTTGGCTTCGCGTTGCATCCACGATAACGGGCGATAAGGCAACCAGCAGCTGACTGAGGTGGCGCATTGCAACAAAAATCTGAAGTCGGGGGAGCTAGTGTCCGGCACTTCCCCCACTTACCTTCGATGCCATGCCCATTTGCACGATCGCTGGTCAACCATTGCACTACGCACAATACGGCCAGGGCTTTCCGGTCCTGCTCGGCCACAACTACCTCTGGGATGCGGCCATGTGGGAGCCGCAGATCCAGGTCCTGTCGCAGCACTACCAGGTCATCGTTCCGGAGCTCTGGGGCCACGGGCAATCGGGCGGATTGCCCGACCAGACCCGGGGCATCGACGACCTGGCGCGGCAGATGCTTGGCCTGCTGGATACGCTGCAGCTGCCGCAGTGCGCAGTGGTGGGCTTGTCGGTTGGCGGCATGTGGGGCGCTGAGCTGGCGCTGCTGGCGCCGGAGCGTGTCCGCAGCCTGGTGTTGATGGACACCTTCCTCGGTGCCGAGCCGCAGGCCACGCGGACGCGCTACTTCGGCATGCTCGATGCGATCGAGGCGGCGGGGCAGGTGACGCCTGCGCTGATCGAGGCGATCGTGCCGATCTTCTTCCGTCCGGGGATCGATCTGACCTCGGCGTTGCCGGCTGCGTTTGCGCAGCGCCTGGCACAGCTTTCGGTCGAGCAGTTGCGTGCCTCGATCGTGCCGCTCGGGCGGCTGATCTTCGGGCGGGCCGATCGCCTGGACGCGCTGTCTGCACTGGATCCGGCACGCACTTTCTTGCTCGGCGGCGATGCCGATGTGGCACGCCCGCCGGAAGAGGTGTGGATGATGGCCGAGGCGATCTGTTGCGATTACGAACTGGTGCCCGATGCCGGGCATATCGCCTCGCTGGAAAACCCGGCGTTCGTCAATGCGCAGTTGCTGGGGTGGTTGAAGCGTACGTTGCACTGAGCGTGGACGTTGCGGTGATGCCGGCGTAATCGTCTGGGTGCGGGATGCAGCCCGTACCCTCACCCCAATCCCCGCTTCGCGCCCCGGCCCGCGCTTGCGGCGCGGGCGCTCCAAGGCACGCGCGCCAGCCGTGCCTTCTCGCCCCGATGGGAGAGGGGCTAACTCCCTTCTCCCATTGGGACATTGTCCTCCTTCATGGGGGAGAAGGTGGCGCGCAGCGGCGGATGAGGGGACGGGTGACTCGGGTACCGCCAGCCGCCGGGGAGCAACCCGCTAAGGCTGCGCGCCCAGCCAGGCTTCCAGTGCGGCAGCCGGCAACGGGCGCGAGAACAGATAGCCTTGCAGCACCTCGCAACCCAGGTCGGCGAGAAACAGGCGCTGGGCCTCGTTTTCGACCCCTTCGGCCACCACGTGCTTGCGCAGGTGCTCGCCGATGCGCAGGACCGAGGTGGTGAGTGCGCGCGCGTCTTCGCTGTGTTCGATGTCGCGTACGAAGCTCATGTCCAGCTTGAGTTCGTCGATCGGCAGGCGATGCAGGTGGCTGAGGCTGGAGTAGCCGGTGCCGAAGTCGTCCAGCGACAGCGAAATGCCGGCTTCGCGGATCGCGTGCAGGTTGTCCAGCACGCCGGACTGCCCGGAGAGCATCACGCTCTCGGTCAGCTCCAGGGTCAGGTCGGACGGTTGCACGCCGGTATCGGCCATCAGCCGGAGCAGGTCGGGCAGCATGCGCGGGCTTTCGAAGCCGCTGGCCGACAGATTGACCGAGACGCGCGCCACCGGCACGCCACGTTGGCGCCAGTCGGCCACCTGTTCGCAGGCGTGGCGCAGCACCCAGTCGTTGAGCTGCGGCATCATGCCTTGCTCTTCGGCCACCGGCAGGAACCGCGCCGGCGAGATCGCGCCCAACTGCGGGTGGTTCCAGCGCAGCAGCGCTTCCACGCCATACAGTGCGTGCGGTGCGGCGCTATGCATCTGCGGCTGGTAATGCAGCTGCAGCTGACCGCGACCGATGGCCTGCCGCAGCTCCGCTTCCAGTGCCACGCGCTCCTGCGCCATGCGATTCATGTCGGAACTGAAGAAACGAAAGCGTCCGCCGCCTTCCTTCTTGGCGCGATTCATCGCCAGATCCGCGTGCCGCAGCAGGATGTTGATGTCGCGCCCGTCCTCGGGAAACATCGCCACCCCGATGCTGGCCGACGGATGCACGGTCATGTGGCCGACCGATAGCGGGCCGGCGATGGTGCCCAGCACGCGTTCGGCCGCGGCACTGGCCTGTTCGGCGCTGCATTGCGGCAGGGCCAACGCAAATTCATCGCCGGCCAGACGCGCCAGCATGGCGGTGGCGGCCAGCTGATCGGCGATGCGCAGCGCGATATCGCGCAGCAGGCCATCGCCGGCCGCATGGCCCTGGCTGTCGTTGATCAGCTTGAAGCGGTCGATGTTGATGAACATCAAGGTGGCCGGCTCGCCAGCGTATTCGGCCTGGGTCAGCGCCTGCTCGGCGCGTGCGCTGAACATGATGCGGTTGGGCAGGCCGGTCAGCGCGTCATAGAACGCGAGTTGATGCACGCGCTGGCGGATCTGCTCGCGCTCCAGTGCCAGGGTGCACAGTTGCTGGCACAGCTCGGTGAGCCGCACATGCCAGGCGTCGGCGCGTTGCGGCTTGCGGTAATACAGCGCAAAGGTGCCCAGCACGCGCGCGCTGTTGGAGCGGATCGGCGTGCTCCAGCAGGCACGCAGGCCCATCGGGAGCAATGTCTGCCGATACGGCGCAAACAACGGGTCGGTGGCGATGTCTTCCACCATCACCGCGCGGCCACGCCAGGCGGCGGTGCCGCAGGCACCGGCAGTCGGCGCGATCTTCAGGCCGTTGACCGCATCGGCGTATTCGGGGGGCAGGCTGGGCGCGGCCAGCGAATGCAGGCAGCCCTGATTGTCGGCGCTCATCACGGTCGCAATCACATCCGGTGCGATGCGTTCGACCTCGGTGCAGATCAACGTCATCACTTCGATCAGCGGGCGCTCCTGCACCAGCGCTTCGAGCACGCGATGCTGCAGCACCTCGTGCATCTTGGTATCGGTGATGTCGGTCAGCACCGCGACGTAGTGCGAGGGGTTGTGCCGGGCGTCGTAGATCGGATTGAAGTTGAGCGAAATCCACAGCGGGGTGCCGTCCTTGCGGTACACCAGCAGGTCGGCGCGGGTGTGCTGCAGGGCGTCGGCGCGGTCGCGGATGCGTGCAACTTCGCTCTGGTCGCTTTGCGCTCGGGTCAGTACGTCGGACGGACGCTGGCCGACCAGTTCGGCTTCGGTGTAGCCGAACATGCGCTGGAAGCCGTCGTTGGCATACAGCAGGCGCGATTGCAGATCGCAAATCAGGATGGCGCTGCTGCTGCCGTCCAGCGCCTCGGCCAACAGGCGTGAGCGGCGGTCGTCCGGATGCTCACCCGGCATGGCCATGCCGGCGGTGACTGGGCCGTGCGTGATGGCGCCTGGCGTCAGCGCACGTGTGGCAGCTCCATCGCCAACTGCGTCGAGCGGCAGCGTTTCCACGGCGAACGCCGGTATCGTTGCCCACGCATCCTCCACTGTCGGCAAGACAGTGGCCGGTTCGCCGAAACGCGGCAGATCGGTCGGGCGCGGAGGCAGGGGGCACATGGGCGATCAGCGCGCCTGCGCCGACAGTGCGATGAGCCGTTCGGCCACGCGGTCCAGCGGCACCACTTCCTGCGCGGCGCCCAGCTTGTAGGCGGCACCCGGCATGCCCCAGACCACGCTGCTGGCTTCGTCCTGTACCAGGGTGGGGGCGCCGGCCTGCAGCATTTCCAGCAGGCCGCGCGCGCCGTCGTCGCCCATGCCGGTGAGGATGGCGCCCACCGCATTGGGCCCGGCATTGGCAGCGACCGAGCGGAACAGCACGTCCACCGCCGGCTTGTGCCGATTGACCGGCGGGCCGTCGTCGATGCGGCAGCGCCAGCGCGCACCGTCGCGGATGATGCGCAGGTGCTGACCGCCCGGCGGCAGATACGCGTGGCCGGGCAGGATGGCTTCGCCATCGCTGGCCTCGCGCACCGACATCGCCGAGTGGCGGTTGAGGCGCTCGGCGAAGGCGGTGCTGAAGCTGGCCGGCAGGTGCTGGGTCATCACCACCGCGGGCGCGTCGGCAGGCATGTGTTCGAGCACCACGCGCAGGGCTTCGGTGCCACCGGCGGAGGCGCCGATGGCGATCAGGCGGTCGGTGGTGCGGAAGCGCAGCGCGCTGCCCGGCACCGGCGCCGACTGCATGTCCAGGGTGACCTTGGGGGTGCTGGGGCGATTGAGCGCGCTGACCTTGGCCTTGGCGGCCATCTTGACCTTGCTGACGATCTCCTCGGCATAGCCTTCCAGCCCGCGCGCGACATCGATCTTGGGCTTGGACACGAAGTCCACCGCGCCCAGCGACAGGGCCTGCAGGGTGGTGTCGGCGCCGCGCTCGGTCAGCGACGAAATCATCACCACCGGCGTCGGCCGCAGCCGCATCAGGTTTTCCAGGAACACCAGGCCGTCCATGCGCGGCATTTCCACATCCAGCGTGAGCACGTCCGGATTGAGGCGTTTGATCTTTTCGCGCGCCAGCAGCGGGTCGGCGGCTGAGCCGACCACTTCGATGCCGGGGTCGCGCGAGAGGATTTCGGTGAGCATCTGACGTACCACCGCCGAATCGTCGACGATGAGGACACGTACGGGAGTTTCCAGCGTCATTCGAACAGCTCCACTCCACCGGTGACCGGTGCTTTGGACAGACGGGCACGCACGGCCGATTCGGCGGCGGCGACTTCGGCTTCGTGTGCGTGCGGCAGACGCTGCACGACCACCCGGCCGGTCGTCGGGAAGAACCACACCTTGCGCGGATGGATGCCGCACAGATCTTCGGCAATGATGGGAATGTGTTCGGCCTGCAGGTACTGGCGGACGAACTCGGCGTTGCGGGTGCCGACCGGGTTGCTGGTGAAGCCCTTGAGCACGTTGGCGCCGCCGAAGACCTTGGCTTCGATGCGTTTGCGATGCGCGCCGCGCTTGAGCATGTCGTTGATCAGCAACTCCATCGCATAACTGCCGTAGCGCGCGGGTGCGCCATCGCCGACCTGACCTTCGGGCAGCAGGAAGTGATTCATGCCGCCGATCTTGAGCACCGGGTCGCGCAAGCAGGCTGCAACGCACGATCCCAAGGTGGTCGTCAACGCGGTGTCGTCGTCCACCACCAGGTATTGGGTGGGCAGCAACTTGGCGGTGATGGTCTGGAAGCGCGAATCGCGGTACCGCATCACGTCATCGACTTGCACGGCGGTGCTCATGCAGAGGCTCCTGCGCGCGGGGCGCGCCGATACAGCGTGCGGCCGCACGGCTGGATCAGATCGGCCGCGTGCAGGTAGTTCTCCGAGTGCCCGGTGTAGAGCAGGCCGTCGTCGCCCATGTGGCTGACCAGGCGCGACAGGATGCCGCGCTGGGTGGGCTTGTCGAAATAGATCATCACGTTGCGGCAGAACAGTGCCGCGTACGGGCCGCCCACGTCGTAACGCGGGGCCAGCAGGTTCAGCTGGCGGTATTCGATGAGCTGGCGCAGCGCCGGAATCACCCGGCACTTGCCCTCGTTTGGGCCGCTGCCGCGCTGGAAGTACTTGCGCTTGATCGAAGCATCCAGCGAGGCGACGCGGTCGATGGCGTAGACGCCGCGCGAGGCGGTTTCCAGCACCTGGGTGTCCACGTCGGTGGCCACGATGCTCACCGGCGGGGTCAGCGTGCCGAAGGCTTCGCAGGCGGTGATGGCGATGGAGTAGGGCTCCTCGCCGGTGGAGGCGGCGCACGACCAGATCTTCAATGGCGCCTGCGAGGCGCGCTTCTGCAGTTCTTCGCGCAGCTTGTCGAAGTGGTGCGGCTCGCGGAAGAACGAGGTCAGGTTGGTGGTCAGTGCGTTGGTGAACGCCTGCCATTCTTCTTCGTCGTTGCCGGCTTCGAGCTGGTCGATGTACTCGCGGAACGAGCGCAGACCGAGCGCGCGCAGGCGACGCGACAGGCGGCCATACACCATGTCGCGCTTGGCCGGGGCCAGGGAGATGCCGACACGCTGGTAGATCAAATCGCAGACGCGCTTGAAGTCGCGGTCGCCGAAATCAAATTCGCGTGTGTCTGAAGCGGAAGTCGTGGTCGTCATATCCATACGCGTCGTGAGCTATCACTGGATATCGGCCACGGAGCCGCGCAACTGAAGCGCCAATGCGTGGATTGCGCGCGGTTGTGTTCGGTCGGCAGTGTGATTCGGCCGGGCTGCGCGTTTGTCGGGCGCTGCGCGCTGACGCCGCACGCCGTGACATCCCCGGCAGCGTGCGCGCGCAGGGGTCAACGTAGATCCACGCTCCAGCAGCGGCTCCAATGCACAACGCCCCGGCAGGGCCGGGGCGTTGTGGGAGACAGCGGTGGATCAAAACTCTTGCCAGTTACCGTCGGCCAGGGCGGCCTGTGGCGTGGCAGGTCGCGCGGACGTTGCCGCAGTGCGCGGGGCCGGCTTGGCGGCGGTCTTGACGCCAACCGGACGCGATGCCACCGGACGCACGCGGGCCTGCGCGGCGACGGCGGCCGGTTCGTCCAGCTTGAACACCGACACCGCTTCAGCCAGGTGGCCGGCCTGCTCTTCCATCGAGCGGGCGGCGGCAGTGGCTTCTTCCACCAACGCGGCGTTCTGCTGGGTGGTCTCGTCCATCTGGGTGATGGTCTGGTTGACCTGCTCGATGCCGGCCGACTGCTCCTGCGAAGCGGCCGAAATCTCGCCCATGATGTCGGTGACGCGCTGCACGCTGGCCACGATGTCGGCCATGGTGGCACCGGCCTTGCGCACCAGTGCCGAGCCTTCGGCGACCTTGTGCACGGAATCGTCGATCAGTCCCTTGATCTCCTTGGCCGCACCGGCCGAGCGCTGTGCCAGCGTGCGCACTTCCGAGGCCACCACGGCAAAGCCGCGGCCCTGTTCGCCGGCACGCGCAGCTTCCACCGCGGCATTCAAGGCCAGGATGTTGGTCTGGAACGCAATGCCGTCGATGACGCTGATGATGTCGGCGATCTTCTTGGACGAGGCTTCGATGCCGGACATGGTGGTGACCACCTGCGACACCACCTCGCCGCCCTGCGAGGCTACACCGGTGGCGCCGATCGCCAGCTGATTGGCCTGGCGAGCGCTTTCGGCGTTCTGCCGGACGGTGGAGGTGAGCTCCTCCATCGAGGCGGCGGTTTCTTCCAGGTTGGCGGCCTGCTGTTCGGTACGGTGAGACAGGTCGGTGTTGCCGGAGGCGATCTCGCCGGCCGCCGCGTTGATGGCGGTGGACGAAGACTTGATGCGCCCGACGATGTCGGCCAGCTGTTCGGCGGTGGCATTGGCATCGTCACGCATCTGCGCGAACACGCCGCTGAACTGGCCGTGCATGCGCACGGTGAGGTCGCCACGCGACAGTGCCGACAGCAGCGACGAAATCTGCTCGATGCTGGCGGCGTTGGCATCCAGCAAGCCGTTGAGCTGCTGCGCCAGCTGCAGGAAGAAGCCCTGCTTGCCGTCGGTTTCCACCCGGCCGCTCATGTCGCCGCTGGCTGCGGCACGCACGATGCGGGCGACTTCTTCTTCGACCTGGACTTCGATGGTGCGGTCGCGCCATTCGCAGACTTCGCCGGTATTCTCGCCGTGCTCGTTCTTGATGCCGGTGACGGTCTGCGCCAGCACCACTTCGCCGAAGCGTTCTTCGAAGCTGGTGACGCCATCGCGTTCCAGCGCGGCAATGGCCTTGCGCACGGTCGCATCCGACAGACCCAGGTAGCTGATGTGCTGGCCGATGACCTTATTGGCATCGAACTCCGGCGAGGCCAGGCGGATGCTGCTCTCGTACTGCGCAACGATCTTCTTGAACGCGTCGTTGGCGTAGATCATGACGCGGTCGGGATCGGTGATGAAGGTGCCGGTGGACGACTTGTCCAGCGCGGTACGGATACGCAGGTTTTCGTCGGCGATGGTGCGGTCGCGTTCGATGCGCTCCTTCAGATCGCGCTGCATGCGCTGCATGGAACGCATCAGTTCGGCCACTTCATCCTGGCCCTGCACGTTGATCTGGCCGTCCAGCTTGCCGCCGGCGATCTCGGTGGCGGTGCTGACCGCACCACGCATGCTGCGCACGATGGCGCGGGCAAACAGGAACGCCAGGCCCAGGCCGCCGGCAATGCCGATCAGCAACACCAGCAGGGTCAGCGTGACCGAGGTGGCGTGGACCTTTTCGGCCTTGGTCTTGGCGGCCTGCGCCAGCAGGTTGTCTTCGGCGATCAACGCGGCCAGCGAATCCTTGGCCTTGTTGTGCAGGGTGCGGGTTTCGCCGACAAAGGTGTCGACCGCATCGTCGGGCAGGTTCAGTTCGACCATTTCGTCGACGCTGGCGTAGGAGGCGGCGGCCTTCTTCCAGTCCGCGACGAAGACGTCGAAGAGTTTTTTCTGTTGCGGGCTTTCGATCAGGCGCGGGTAGCCCTTGATCGTGGCTTCGATTTCGCCATTGAGGCGCTTGGCGCGGACCTTGGCTTCCTGCTTGACCGCGTCGCTGGCGCGCACGAGGTTCTGATAAGACGCATTCCGGTATTCGCCGAGCATGCCGCGCAGGTCGCCGGCTTCGCGCACGCTGGACATGGTGTTGCCGGCCAGGTCGCGGGTGACGTTGTTGAGCGATGCCAGGCCCGAGTAGGCGATGATTCCCTGCACCAGCATGATCAGCAGCACGATGCCGAATGCGAGCATCAGGCGCGGCATCAACTTCAGATTATTGATCCATTGCATTGACACGATTCCCCGTAGAAGTCAGTCCGCATAATCCACACAGCACATCGCCACGCGTGGGCGTGGCGATGTGCGAGGCGATTACTTGATGGTGGCGAGCTTCAGGCCGGCCGGGGAGCTGACTTCGATTTCGGCGCGCGAGCTGTCGCGCTGGATCTTGCCGAGGACGCAGACGTCCTTGCCTTCCAGGGATTCGGGGGCAAAGCTGAACTTGCCGCGGTTGGCGCCGTCGATGCGGGCCGAGAAGGTGTGGCGCGGGAACATGCCGCCCATGTACAGGAAGGTGGGCTCACCTTCCGAGCTCTGCGCGTACTTGGCCTTTTCGACCTTGCCGCACACCATGCCGTCCTTGCCGACGAAGCGGGTGGCCATCTCCGGCGGAATCATTTCCTGCGACTGAGCCGACAGCGTGGGAGCAACGATCACGAGAGCAGCGACGGGGAGGAGCGAGAGCAGGAACTTCATGTGGATTCTCCAGAATCGAAAGTCGAACAGTGACCCGTTTGTGAACGCGGGCTTCTATTCAGCTATCGGCTAGCTCCGGTTCAACTTGAATCCAAAAAACGTGAATCGCATCGCACTTTGATTCGGTCGTACGTCGCGTGTCGGGGAGCTCCTGACACCTGATGGTCGTACAGGCGGTCCAGAAACCGCTGCGGCCGTCTGATTGCGTGGGCTGCCGGAGTGCGACGTGCAAACGCACATCGCAGTCACTGCCAGTCACACGCCATCTGACGACCGCGGGCACCGCTACTTCCGTCGCGTCGCTCGGACGCGTTGATCGGCAACGCCGATCAGGCGGCTTCTTCGGCCAGCTGCTGCTGACCCAGCTCGGTGCTGTCCAGCAGGGTTTCGATGTCCAGCAGGATCAGCATGCGATCGTCCTGGGTGCCGATACCGGAAATGAAGCGGGTGTCCACCGATGCGCCGAATTCGGGGGTCGGGCGGATCTGGTCGTCGTTGAGTGGGATGACGTCCGAGACGCTGTCGACCACGATGCCGACCACGCGGTCTTCGACGTTGAGCACGATCATCACGGTGAAGGCGTCGTAGCGCGCTTCTTTCAGGCGCAGCTTCAGGCGCAGGTCGATCACCGGCACGATGGTGCCGCGCAGGTTGATCACACCCTTGATGTAATCGGGCGCGTCCGGCAGGCGGGTGACCGAATCGTAGCCGCGGATTTCCTGCACTTTCAGGATGTCCACGCCGTAGTGTTCTTCGCCCAGGGCGAAGCTGAGGAATTCACCACCGGTGCCGGTGGCAGTGCTTTTGTCGTTCATGAAAACTCCGGGCGTTGCGGCTGAGTGTCAGGTTGCGGCACAGGGTTGGAAGAGGGTCGCCATAGCAACATCGGCGCCGCGCTCGGCAACTTTAGGTGCGTGCCGGGGACGGTACGGTCGGGTTCAGAACACGCCGCTCTTGCGCGCATTGCGCTGGCGGTCGACCCGGAAGATATAGCGCTGGATGGTTTCATCGGCGCCGCGCGGCAGGTCGCTGTACTGCATGCCGACCCGGAAGCCTTCGCTGCCGTTGGGCAGGGTCTGCTTGTACTGGCTGCAGACCGTGAGCGGCAGCGCGATCGGCGCGGCATCGGGCAGTTGCAGGGTGCAGTTGCGGTAGGTGCGATGCGGTTCGAGCAGGGGCATGCCGGCAGTGAGCGAGACGGCCAGGCCGCCGCTGCTGATGTCGATCACACGCAGCTGCAGGTTGAGGTTGCCGCCCTGCGCGTCATCCTGGCGGATGATGCAGATGGGGGAGTCGGTGATCGGCGTCTCCAGCCGGTACGACTCGCGGCGCTGCAGGTGGTACATCACTTCCGGCAGCTCGGCGCGGAAGGCGACGTGGATGTCGCGCTCCAGGCGTTCGGCCTTGTCCAGGCGGAAGCGGATGTTGACCCGTTCCAGCTGGGCGTAGCACAGCAGGTACTTGGCGCCTTCGATGGCGCGGTTGGAGGCATCGTTATGGCTGCCGTCCAGGATCACGCAGTCGTCGTCCTCATCGATTTCCAGCACGGCGGTGGGCACGGCCATGTCGCGGCCAGCCACGTGCATGGTCACCACGGCGCGTTGGTCCAACAGCTGGCGCAACAACCCACGGATCTGCCGCTTGTTGCGCAGCAGGTAACGCTCGTCACCTTCGGCGAGGTGATCGGCATCGTGGTCCAGCTCTGACTCTGAGGTATCGCCTTGGGACATGGGCACAAGCACAGTGGAAGCGGGATGAGGCCCGGAAGGTTGTCCCGGCGTCGCCTTGATATCGGCGGCAAAGCGAAATCTTTAAGCGCTGCNGTCCCGCGACGGTGAGCGGGCAAGGACCAGTCGAGATGGTCGGTTTGCATGGATCTCAACAGCGACTAGCGAGCTGGCGACGCGGTTCTTTGCTCTTCGACAAAACCACCAGTCAACTGTCTGGTGCGGTGTCCTCGCCGATTGCGGGACTGTTGGCGGCATGGATGCCGCCATCGAGCCTCCATGGACGGGTTAACGGCGTGTCCCGCGAGCGGTGAGGGCACCGCGCCCTCGACGTCTTGCGTGTGCTACAGAGCCCTTGCCCACCCACCATCGCAGGACACGCTGTAAGTACGTCCCTATAAGCTCTGGTGCGGCATTCATACCGCCCACGGCCCCACGAGCGGTGAGGACGCCACCCTCGGCGCGGCGGTATTTGCTGCAAGTCAGACGCAATGACGTCACTGTGCACTTGACCGAAAGCGCCATGCTGCAATCGTGGTACTCATTGCCGTCATTGCTCGTTACGGCCCAACACCTGCGCCGCGTCCACGATATCCACGCCCTGTAGTTGGCCTAGCCACTGATCGAACCAGGGCTTGTGCATGGCACCGACCACTGCAAGCACGCGTGCACCGGGTTGGTCGGCAAAGCTGGCGCGGACATTGGACACCATGCGCAGGTTGCGGATTTCCCAACCGGAGACGTAGCGATACCCATAGTGCTGCGTCGAGCTTTCGCTCAATGCGGCGCGAAAGTCCACCGCGATGGCCAACCGCTGGCTGGCTGGTAGATTGATCGCGCGGTAGAGCTCCAGCAGTCTGCCTTCGCCAGCCAGGGTGTCTTCATGCGCACGCATGCCGCGTGCACGTGGCGCGGCCTTGTCCCAGGCTGCTTGAATCGCCTTGCCGTAGGCCGCCGGATCGCCCAGATCGACGTTGTCGCCGGTGTGATCGTCGGCAGGGTACACACGCTGTAAACCAAGCCGTGCTGCCAGCCGCGCGGCGATCTGGTTGCTCTCGTTGGGGTGGTCCTCTGCCTTGCGCAAGTGTGCGACCAGCGCGGCATCCAACCCGTCGCCGGCGTGCTGCTCTGCATGCGCCAGCTGCAGCCATTGCACGAGCGCAGAGGAGGGATCGCCCGCGGCCAGAAACAACCCTGCCAGCTGGCGACGTTGTGCCGGGGTCGGTGCGTCCGGCCAGGACTTTAGTGTGGTACGCGTCTGGCCAACGGCGGTTGGCACATCCAGACCAGTGGCCCGCGCGGCGTCGGTGGTGTCCGGACAATAGGTGGCGGTGTCTTCCGGCAGATAGACCGAAGGGTGCCGGCGCATCAAATCGCAGGTTTCGCCCGACAGATCCTCCGTCGTGATGATGGTGGGCTTGTAGGCCGCCAGCCGGTCCAGCAACGGTTGCAGTCGCGCGGCAGAGACATCGCTGCCCTTGGGCAGCTGTGACAGGTGCACGCTGCCAAGAACCAGCACCTGCGTGCGTGGCGCAGCCATCTCTGCATCCAGCTGCGACAGGTCCACCTGTGCCTGCGCGATGCAGGGCGTGATGAGCATGAGCACCGCCGACCACAGCTTGCGACGTCGCAGGCGATTGGGCACGACCGGTGATGTAGCGGAACGGGCTCTGGCTGTGTCGCCGCTGCTCGCTTTGCGATAGAAGGGAATCTGCATAACGTTCCTTGTGGAATGCGCGCGTCCGCGCTGCCGCAAGCGCACGCCACGGCAGTGGACGTGCGGCAAGTGTGGCCGAGGCAGCGGGCGTCGGGCCCGGCCGGAAAGTCATGCGGTCAAATGGCAGGGGCGATAGCGTGCGCAGACCACGAGGCGCCTGCCTGATGCTGAAACATCGGCCGCGTCGTAGGCGCCGCGCGCAAGTCGCCTGCGCCTGCGTCAGGCAAACCTGCAGAGAGCCGAGAGCGGAGCGGCGAATGTGGCGGCAGTTACCACGCTTAGACGCGGGCGTTGGTGCTGGCCCTGTGCGCTGTAATGGCCGCCTGCGGCATCACCCGCGGCGCTCTCAGTCCGGTCGCAGGGCGTCGGTCAAGCGTGCGCCGTCGGGCACGCCCAATCCCGTGTTGGCATCCCAGCCGGCGGATGCGCGGAAGCCGGCGTTGTCGCCGGCAACGATGTCGCGGAACGCATCCGGTCGCCCGTACAGGCGCGGCAGCACGAAGTGGGGTTGCATTCCGTTTGCACCATAGATACGTGCCAGCAAGGCCGCCCATAACGGTGCGGCGGCACTGGTCCCGCCCATCACCGCCGGCTGCCCGTTGATCGACAGGTAGTAGCCGGTCTGCGCATCGGCGTTGGCGGCCACATCGGGAACGCCGCGCATGCGCAGTTGGCGAGATTGGTGCTGCGCATCGGTCAGGCGCAGATCTTTCTGCCAGGCCGGGCGTGCGAAAAACCTGCTTTGTCCGCCGCCGCCGTTGGCCCACGCCTGCTCGTCGGCGCTGTCCGCCGTGACCTGCAGCCGGGTGCCGCCGCAGGCCAGCACGAACGGGCTGGATGCCGGAAAGCACACGTTCAAGCCGGGCTGCCCATCGCTGGCCCCGTCGTCGCCGGCGGCGATGCACACCGTAATGCCCAGCAACGCCGCTGCCTGAAACGCGCAGTCGTAGGCCTGGCGCGATTGCGGCGTCCACTGCGCTTCGGTGAAGCCCCAGCTGATGCCGATCACGCCGGGCGCGTGCTCGGCATCGTGGATGGCGGCATTGATCGCTTCGAGAAACCCGTTGTCGGTATTGGGGGCGAAATAGATCACCAGTTTGGCGCCCGGCGCGATGGCACCGGCGATCTGGATATCCATCTGCGCTTCGACATCGGCATCGTCGGTGCCGGTCCCGGCGACATTGTCGGCGCCCGGCAGCATTACATCCACCAGGGTGGGCATGGGCAGGCGCAGCTGCGCGAAGTAGGTCTGCATCTGCGCACGCGTGTAACCGCCGCCCAGCACGATGATGCCGATGCACTGCCCGTGCCCGTCGTGCTCGGGAAAGCCGTAGAGCTGGGCCAGTTGCGGCGGCGTGTACTGCATGATCGGCGCGTCGCCTTCTGCCGGCGGCACCGGTGGCGTGGGTGCCTGGGGCGCCGCTTGTGTGGGCACGGGCGTGGGTGCGGCGGGCAGTGTCTGCGCCTGCGGGCGCGCATCCAGCCCCAGCACGCCGGTGACGATGCCGTCGAGCGTCCGCGGGATCGATACCGGGCCGGTGCGGCCGCGATACCGCATTGCACCGTCCACGTACTCGCGCAGGCTCACCTGGAAAGCGGCTTCGCACTGCTGCACGCTGCCTTCCAGGATGACGTTGCCGCTGTTGGCATGCGCGCGCTCCACCCTGAGCCCGTAGCTGGCCGCGAACTGCGCAACCGCCTGCAGATCGGCCTGGCTGGCCGCAAAGCGCGCACTGAATTCCTCACGCGAGAATGCCACCGGCAAGGTGCCTGCCTGCAGCTGCAGCAAGACCTCGGCGGCGGCGTTGAGCGCCGGCATGCGCACCACCAGCAGCACGCGCAGGCGCTCATCCCCTGGCGGTGGCCCTGCCTGGAGCGTGGCGGGCACGGGTTGGCGTTCACTGCCGGGGAGGATGGTATGCATGCAGGATGGCTCTCGATCGGGAGGGGGCGTTGCACTGCGCGCGGCAGGCCGGTGGTGGAGGTCGGCTGCCGCCAGGCGCAACCACGCCCCAGCCTGCCTGCACCGCGATCCGCGTGACAGTAAAGCGCATGCACCGTCTGCGTAGCGCCTTGCCGGCGCACGTGCTCGATCGCCAGGCGAAGCGAGACGGCCTTCGGTGGTACCACTGGCAAAAAGGGCGTGCAGCGCAGCCAGGCCAGCGTGCTGCAGCAGCGCCTCAGATCCTGCGACAGCGCCATCGTCCTGTGCGCACTGCAACGCCCTGCATCGGCAAGCGCCTGCGCGGCCCTGCCGTGCATCGGGCGGTGTGCAGAGTTCCGCACGCGCATCCGACCTGTGCCACAAGACGCCGAGGGGCGGCGCGCGCACGATGCGGGTTGATCACTCAAGGGCGCGACGATGGATCGGAGAAGCTTTCTGCGGCAGGGCGTGGCCGCAACCGCGGCACTCGGCACCGGCGCAGCGCTGGCGGCGCAGGCCGTTCCCTCGGCTGCACCGTTGCCTCCTCCGCCTGCACCGCCGCGGCTGGAGCCGCTGCCCTCGGCAGCGCACGTGGGCAGCAAGCTCTGCAGTGTTCGGCATCTGCAGCAGGACTGGACCGTCTACGAGCATCTCGACGACCCACAGGGTGCGCTGACGCTGTGGACCGACAGCGGCATGCTGCGGCTGGACAAACGCACCGAGCCGGCCTATCCGGCCGAGGGCAAGCCCTACTTCGGCATGCCGCTGGCCGAGTTGGCGATGGCCGAGGCCGATCTGCTCGCCGACCGCCTGCTGCGCGATGGCGACCCGGACGAGGCACAGGTGCGCGATGTGGCGCCGCCGCCCGCATCCTTGCTCGACCCCAAGGACAACGGCGGCCGCTGGCCGTGGACCACCTTTGTCGGCACGCGCGAAAGCCTGGACACCATGCCGATCCTGCCCAACGGCCGCAGCCGCACCTCGCGTCCGGAACATGCCTTCACCGAGCTGGGCGAGGAAGCGCTGATCAAGCGCCGCGAAGAAGGCATGCTGGGTGGCTGGATGCCGGCGGTGCGCAAGGTGATGCGCCGCGAAGGCGAGCCCGATGCCTGGTACGACGTGCTGGTGTTTGCCGATGTGCGCGCCACTGATCGCTTCGTGGTGCAGACCTGGCACCGCACGATGCAGGTGCGGGGCGGCGAAATCGTGGCGGTGCATTACACGCACAGTTACCCCGAATTTGCGCCATCGCGCAGCGCCGCCACTGCCGAACAGTTCTACGCGGCGCTGATCGATTTTGCGGCGTACTGGCAACAGGCATTGGATGGCACGGTACAGGCGCAACTGCCCGATAACAGCTGGAACGACATGGCGCAGTTCGCGTTCGCGCGCGAGCTGGTGGTGCGCCCGGGTGGCGATTACCCCAAGTACGGCGCCGTGGAGCGCGACTACTACGGCAACGAATACGATGGCTTCCAGGACACGTTTACCAGTTCGTTCTACGCCAACCTGGAGTGGGGCCGCTTCGCGCAGGCGGCGGCGGTGCTCGACAACTACTTCGACGATTTCGTGCAGGACGATGGCTTGCCGAACATGCGTGGGCCCGAGGTCGGCCAGTTCGGGCTGACCTTGTCGCTGCTGGCGCGCTACCTGCGTTACACCGGCGATGCGCCACGGCTGCGGCGCTTATTGCCCAAAATTGCGGCCACCGCACAGGTGCTATGCGATCTCCACGACCAGGCGCTGGCATTGCCGCGCACCGCGCACGGGCATGGCCTGCTGCATGGCTGGAACGAATCCGATGCCTGCCTGTTTCCCGATCCATCATTGTGGTGGAAGCCGTATTACGCCAACAGCGCGCTGACGATCCGCGGTTGGGAAGACATCGCGCAGGTGTGGAGCACACTCGGCGGCGATGTTGGCCAGGCAACACAGTGGCAGCGCCGCGCCAGGCAACTGCGCGCGCGCCTGGAAGCCAGCCTGCGTGCCAACGTGCGCCGCGACCTCTCGCCACCGTACGTGGGCCCGTTGCCCGGCACCACACTGACCTTCCGCCAATCGCTGCTGCAGGAAAAACCCAGCGAACAGCAATGGCCGCATCGTGCCTATGCGGAGCTGCTGCAGGCCGACGTACTGCCGGACGATCTGGCCAACCTGGTGGTCGATTGCCTGCGCGGCCATGGCGGTACCAGCATCGGCGTGGTGGCCAATATCGCGCCGCCGGAACCGGGCAGCCGCGATCTGCTCGGCTTCATCTCCTACGGCTATGCGCAGCAGCTGCTGCGGCTGGATCGCATCGAGGAGTACCTGCTGTTCGTCTATGCCCACCGCTACCAGGTGCACACGCGCGGCAGCTGGACGGCAGGCGAGGTCAGTGGCATCACCGGTGGCATGCCGTTGTTCTGCATGCCGGCGCAAATGACCATTCCGCTGCTGCTGCGCTGGATGCTGGTCAGCGACGACAGCGCGGGCGAGCAGCTGTTCCTTGCCCGCGCGCTGCCACGTGCGTGGCTGGGCAGTGGTGCACACGTCGGCATCACCGCGGCGCCCACGCGCTGGGGCTTGGTCACGCTGAGCCTGCGGACCGACGTGGCGGCGCGGCGTATCGATGCAGAGGTGCAGTTGCCTGTGCGCGCACCCAAACGCACCTGGCTGACCCTGCGTGCTCCGGTGGGCACGCGCCTGCAGCGCGTGCTGGTCGATGGCAACGCCGTGCGGCCACAGGGCCCGCATGTAGATCGCGTGGCCTTGCCCGGTGCTGCGGGATTGGTGAGGGTACAGGCGTGGTATGTGTGAGCGCAGTGGCGCCATGATCGAGTGCGTTGACGCACGACTACATCGCGCAAGCTGCAGTCGCGGTGGCGCTGCTGCTGCACACGCAGCGCACCGACAGTGCCACCACGCTGTGCGCGCGCAAGCGCGGTAGCCGATCGCAAGAGACCAGGGCATATCTGATGACAGCGCTTCAACATCAGTGCGTGCGCGACGCAGTCATCGTCGGAAGCAGGCACAAGCACGCGATTTTCCGCACGCGGTCCGACTAAATTCGTCAAGACGGCGCAGCGCCATTGCCGCAAGATTTTTTGACGTGACCCGTCTGTGACAGGGCACGTGCGCTCAGGGGGGAGCGCTGTCGCTGCAGTTGCCGTCCTTGCAGTCGTAGACACCTGCCGTTGAAACGGCAGGCCGGTGCCGTCTTTGTCGTGATCGCTCTCTCATCCTTGCGCTGTGCCGGCGCGGCTTGGCCGTGCGCGGCCGTGCATGAAGGTGGGCCGCTCCCTGTATCAGCACAAGGATTTCCGATGTCGCCCAGCCGCTCTGCCATCGTTCACAAGCGCCTTGCCTTGCATACAACCACGCTGGCCAACGCGCTGCTGTTCGCGCTGGCCGCTGCCGCCGTGCCGGCCGCCGCGCAGCAACGTGGCGATGACGCAGGCGATGGCACCCAGACGCTGGATCAGGTCAATGTCACCGGCACCCATCTGCGCCGCGTCGATGCCGAAACCGCCAGCCCGGTGGTGGTAATCGACCGCCAGCGGATCGAAGACAGCGGGCAGAACACGCTGGGGCAGCTGCTGCAACGCTTGCCGATGATGGCCGGCTTCCAGGCCGGGCCTGCACTCAATTCCGGCTTCAGCCATGGCCGTGCGCTGGTGTCGCTGCGCAATCTCGGGCCCGAGCGCACGTTGGTGCTGGTCAACGGCCACCGCATGGCCGGACCTGCCAGCAGCGTGGCCTCGGCACCGGGCGTGGACGTCAACGCGATACCCGCAGCGATGGTGGAGCGGGTGGAAGTGCTCACCGACGGCGCCTCGTCAGTGTATGGCTCCGATGCGATCGGTGGCGTGGTCAACGTCATCCTCAAGGACAAATACGATGGCCTCGCTGCCACGGTGGATTATGCGCAGAGCACGCATGGCGATGCCAACCGGCGCACGCTGGGGCTGGAGTGGGGCAAGACCTGGGAGCGCGGCGGGCTGATTCTGGGGCTCAGCCGCAACTCGATGAACCCGGTGTTCAATCGCGACCGCAGTTACGCGGCCAAGGCGGTGGAATATCTCGATGGACAGGTCAGCGAGATCCGCGGCGCCAACACGCGTGCGTTCTTGAGCGATGGCCGTGTGCTGACGCCAGTGGCCGGTGTCGCGCCGGGGCCGGTGGGCCAGGAGGCGTTTCGCCCTTATCAACGCGCGACCGACAGCTACAACGTCTACGACGCGCAATACCTGATCACCCCGATCGAGCGCACCAACGCCTCGCTGCACGGCAGCTTCGACTTCACCCCGAGCATGCAGGGCTACATGGACGTGTTCTGGACCCGCAGCAAGACCACCTCGCGGCTGGACGCCTTCGGCCTGGAAATGCCGGACGCGGTGGACAACGACTACAACCCGTTCGGCGATCAACTCGACCGCTACCTGCTGCGCTCCACCCAGGCCAATACGCGTGTCTACACCGCCACCATGTTCCAGACCAACATCGTCGCCGGCCTGCGCGGACGCGTGGAGGGAACCAGTTGGCAATGGGATGCGGCGGCCGGTTACGCGCGCTACAAGGACACCCTGGTGCGCACCGGCTTTTCGATCACCTCGGCATTGAACAATGCAGTAGGCGCCTCGTTCCTGGACAGCGATGGCGTGGTCAAGTGCGGTGCGCCGGGCGCGGTGATCGCCGGCTGCACGCCGATCAACATCTTCAACCCCGACGATCCGGCCACCATCGCCGCGCTGCGCGGCACGCAGCGGCCGGTGGATCTGATCGACGAAAGCCAGATGCGGTTTGTCGATATCAGCGCCAATGGCGACCTGTTCAAGCTCCCCGCCGGCGCGGTGCAGGCGGCGGTGGGCCTGGTCTATCGCATCAACAAGTTCGCACAGGGCACCAGCAGCGATGTGGCCGCCGCCGATGCCGACGGCAATTGCGACTACAACGACGGCTGCATCCTCAAGCAGGGGCGCGACGAATCGGTCAGGGAGGCTTACGCGGAACTGCTGGTGCCGCTGCTGAAGGATGCGCCGTTCGCCAATGTGTTGAATCTGAATCTTGGCTCGCGCTATTCCAGGTACGACGCGTGGGGCAACACCACCAACAGCAAGGTCGCGATCGAGTGGCGGCCAGTTGCCAATCTGCTGGTGCGCGCCACCGGCTCGCAGGTGTTCCGCGCGCCGGCATTGGGCGATCTGTATGGCTCGCCGTACACCGCTGTGGTCGACAACACCGGCGATTTTCAGGACCCGTGCACAGGTCTCAGCGGCGCGCCGAATCCAGCCTGCGCGAACGTGCCCAATGACGGCAGCTTCACCAATACCGCGCAGTTCAATGTGGTGACCTCCGGCAGCAACAACGTGGGCTTCCAGCTCAAGCCGGAGCGCGGCCGCTCCTACAACGTCGGGTTGGTCTACGACCCGGATCAGGTGCGCGGACTGTCGCTCAATCTGGACAGCTGGCGGGTGGTGCTGGACGACATGCTCACCGGTATCAGCCTGCAGCAGGTGGTCAGCGATTGCTTCGAGGGCCGCGATGCCGCGCTTTGCCCGTTGATCCAGCGCGATGCTGCTGGCCAGCTGATGCGTGTGTCGGTGCCGTTCGCCTACAACAGCGGCAAGGTCGATATTCGCGGCTACGACGCCGGTCTTCATTACACCTTGGCCGATACAGCCCTGGGAGACTTTGCGGCTGGGCTGGATGCCACGTTCTTTTCCAGCTATCGCTTTGCTGGCGATGCGCACAATTATGTCGGCGAAAATTCCAGCTGGGGCAACATGCCGCGTTGGCGCGTGGTGGCCAATCTGGCCTGGGACAAGGGCCCGTGGCATGCGAGCTGGAACACCCGCTATCTCGGCCGCACCGTCAATGGCAGCCAGTACGAAGAGTTCTGCGCAGACACCAATGCCGATGGCAGCTGCACCTATTTCCGGATCGGCTCGGTGGTCTATCACGACGCCTCGTTGAGCCGGAAGATCGCATCGCTGCACAGCACACTGGCCGTGGGTGTGGACAACCTGGGCGATCGCGCGCCGCCACGGTTCTACAGCTACTCCAACGCGGCCAACACCGAAGCGTCCACTTACGACACGCTGGGGCGGTATTTCTGGAGCCGCTTGCGGGTGGAGTTTTGAACGGCGTCGATGGATGCGCGCGTGCTGCACGCGCACTCTACGCGCCCGCGGGCGCGTGGTCCTCGCAGGTGGTCCGACACAGCGCACCGGCGTTGCAGCACTGCTGGCCGGCGCCGCGGCCGACCACCCATCGCACAGGAGTTTATCGCCTGCCTGCATGGTCGCGCGCGGGCAGGGGGTCTGCCGCCACGCCACCGGGTGGCTGGCGTTGATGGGTAACCAGCAAAAGAGCGTTACGCCGGTGCGTCAGCCGTGCCCGCCGGGTGACACCTGCGTGCTGAGCGATCGCGCGCATTCGGGACGACGCCTGCGGCGTCGTTGCGTCGCTGCCGTGCGCTGCTGTGCGGCTCTCGCGCTGTGGTGGGTGGCCAGCATGTCGCTGGCTTGCCTGGCCGATGCAAACGAGGTGCGCGACCCGCCACCGGTCGCTGCCAACGCGGCGATCGGTGCGCCGCAGTTTCGCGGGTTGGCGCATCCGCTGCCGGACGCCAGCGTGGCGTTTGCGCCGGATGGGCAGCTGGCCCGTATCTACGCTGCCGATCTCGAGCATGGCGCGGGGAAGGCGCCAGGGCAGGATTTCTGGATCGACCGCATGCTGGTGCGCGAGGGCAGCGCCGGTGGCTTCGACGACACCAACAATTGGCTGTTCACGCGCGGCCGCGCGGCCTATCTGACGGCGCATCTGCCGGGGGTACCCGGCTTCGTCGGGCAGGCCGCCTATTGGCATGCCACCGATTACGACGCGTTCTTCCGTATCGAATCCTTCCAAGGCAACTCGCCCGTGCACTGGGCCGAGCGTGCGCAACAGCGGTGGCAGACGCCCAGCTATTTCAGTACCGTGTTTGAAGATGCGGCCGCCGGCGTGCGTATGCATCTGGTCAAGTACATCACTGAGCAGAACGTGGCGGTGGCCAGCATCGTGCTGTCCAGCCTGGATGGTGCCGCGCATACGCTGATGGTGCAGGCGCTGTCGCCGATGGCGCAGCATGCCGACGGCAATGAGTTGACCGGCGCGTTCGATGCTTACAATTCCATCACTACGGTGTTTCCACGCCTGTCCGGCGACGGGTTCCGGGCAGAGGGCCAGCGCCTGCAGCGCGAGGTGGCGGTGCCGGCCACCGGGCAGGCGCCTGCTATCAAACTGCAACTTGGCCTGCTGACCAACGAGCTGCCCGAGGCACGTGCCGACTATCTGCGTATTGCCGCGCAAACCCCGCAGCAGGCCTACCAGCAGCACGTTGCCAGCTATAACCGCTGGTGGGTGGACAACCTGCCGTATCTGGACACGCCCGACGAGAACATCGACAAGAGCCTGTTCTATCGCTGGTGGGTGCTGCGCTTCAATGCGCTCGATGCCGAGGTGCCGGGCAACGACTATCAGTTTCCGGTCGCCATCGAAGGCGTGCTTGGCTACAACAACGCCATCGTGCTGACCACCGGCATGTTTCTGGACGACCTGAAATATCTGCGCAACCCGCTGTATGCCTACGGCAGCTGGCTCAGCGCGGGCGAAACCGCAGGCGGCGGAAAATACACCGACAACCCCGGTTCGCCGGAAAACTGGTCCAACTCGTACGCGCAATACATCACTGCCGCCGCGTGGCGTTCGATGCAGGTGCATGGCGGTCCCACCGCATTGGCGACCAAGCTGGCGCGCTACGGCAGCGGCGATGTGGACGGCGTGCTGGCGGCCTACGACCTCAATCACAATGGCTTGATCGAATACGACTGGGCGGCGATGACCGGCAACGATGCCGATGCCGTGTCGTTCGACTGGGCCAGGCGGCACGGCGAAATCCGCATGGATCGCACCGAAAGCGCGTATGTGTATGCCAACGCGCAGGCGGCGGGGCAGGCCGCTGCGCTGGCCGGCGACACCGCCACGGCGCAGCGCATGCAGGCCACCGCGCAACGCATCCGCACCGCAGTGCTGCAGGTGCTCTGGCAAGACCACAGCGACACCGCCGATTCGGTAGGGCTGCATGGCGATCTGCTCAAGCACCGCCAGGCCAAGGGGCCGCAGCTACCGGTGGACTGGAAGGAAACCAACAACTATTACCCTTTCAGCGTAGGCCTGATGCCCAAGCAGGGCGATGCCGACAACGATCCCAAATACGTTCGCGCATTACGGCTATTCGCCGATGCGGCGCAGTACCCGCTGTTTCCGTTCTACACCGCCAACCAGGTCGACCTGCAGGCGCGCGGCAGCGGTGAGCATGCCGGCAGCAACAACTTTTCCACCATCAATGCCACGGTGGCGTTCCGCCTGTTCGGGCAAGCCTTGCGCGAGTACCCCAGCCCGTATCTTGATGCGCGCAGCTACCGCAAACTGCTGTACTGGAACGCCTGGGCCACCTACATCCAGGGCGACAACCGTTACCCGGATCAGAACGAATTCTGGGCCGAGGGCAGTGCAGGCAATGGCGGGAGCATCGGTTACCGCTCGTGGATTCACCACACCCAACTGGGCGCAACCAACTTCAGCATGATCGAAGATGCAATGGGCCTGCGCCCGCGTAGCGATGCGCAGATCGAGCTGTATCCGATCGATATCGGCTGGGACCATTTTGCCGCCGACAACCTGCGCTACCGCGATCGCAATCTGAGCATCGTGTGGGACAGGGACGGCACCCATTACGGCGGCAAGGTGGGCAAGGGCTACAGCGTGTATCTGGACGGCGAGCTGGCGTTTCGCGTGGACCGGCTCGCACATGTGCTCTACGACCCGGCCAGCGGGCAGGTGCGTGCGCTGCCGGATGCGGTCAATCACAACGGCGGGGTGCGCGTGCTGGACGCGCATCCAGCGCAGCTGGCAGCGATGACGCAGGTCGCGTTCGCTGCGGATTCACGTACCGCGCGCATGCTGGGCAAGGCCGGCGTGGATGTGGCACTGCCACCGGGGCACGGCTGCAATCTGACCGAAGGCGCGCGCGTCACTGCCAGCCACATCAGCGCAGGGTCCGACGCCGCCGCAGCCGTAGACGGCAGCACCGCCAACGCGCCGTTCTGGGGCACGGCAGGGTCGGCGTCGGCCAGCGACTGGATTGCGCTGGATCTGGGCCAAGCCCGCCAGCTGGACCAGGTCGTGCTGTACTTCTATCGCAGCTCATCGCCGGCCGGCGAACAGCATAGCTTCCCGTCGGGAACCATCCCCGGCTACGCCGCACCGTGGATCTACCTGGTGCAATACCAGGACGATGGCGGCCGTTGGAAGACCGTTCCCGGCCAGGTGCGCGACACCGCCTTTGCCAAGGGCAACCGCAACCGCGTGCGCTTCCCGGCGCTGCGCGCGCAGGCGTGGCGCGTGGTGGTGACGCATGCGGGCAGCGCACGCACCGGCATCAAGGAAATCCAGCTGTTCGACAGCGGCTTGCCGCCACCCGCAGCCGCCAACACCAACGCAGCGCCGCAGGTGCAGGCATGGCAGCTGGACGCGCCCGGTGCCGATGGCACGCTGGTCGTGGATGGTCGTGCCGGCGACGACGGCCTGCCCAACGGCACGCTGCAGGTGCGCTGGCGCGTGCAACAGGGCCCGCAGGGCGGCGATGCGGTGTTTGCCGATGCGGCCGCACTGCGCACCGCCGTGCGCTTCACCCGCGCCGGGCGCTACACGCTGCGGCTGCTGGCCGACGATGGCGCAAGTGCAGGGCATGCCGATGTGCAGGTGACTGCGCCGGCCGCGCCCGCGATGCAGAGTATCCCGTTGCAGGCGCTGGCCAGCGTCAGCGCGCAGGTCACCGGCAGGCAGTACAGCGTGCAGGCCTTGCACGATGGCTTCATCCCCGTGGCCGGCAGTACACCCAACGGAGCACGCCGCTGGGGCAGTCTGGGCCGCGAACAACCGGCAACGGTGTGGCTGCAGTATCAGTGGCCGCGGCCGGTGCGTCTGTCGTCGAGCGCGCTGTATTTCTGGAACGACGAACCCGAGGGCGCGGTCGCCGCGCCCGCCGCATGGAAACTGCAGGCACTGCAGGATGGGCGCTGGCAGGACATCGCCGGCAGGCAGGGCTACCCGATTGCCGCTGCCGCTACCGGCGCTGCAAGTACGGCCAGCTTTACACCGCTGGTGACCACCGGTTTGCGTGCGGTGTTGACCACACCAGCCAGCGCCAACGGGCATGCCGCCATCGGCGTGGACGAATGGCTGGCATTGACCGACGTACCCAAGCGGCTGGAGTCGATCGACCTGCGTACTGCCCCCGGCCAGTTGCCGACGCTGCCGCAGGACATCACTGCGTTCTTCGACGATGGCAGCGCGCTGCCGGTGGCGGTGCAGTGGTCCGAACTCCCGCCCGAGCGCTTGCGCAGCGAAGGCACGGTGGAACTGCAAGGGCTGGTGGAAGGCGCCATCCCGATCAGGGCCACCTTGTGGGTGCGCGCCACGCCGCCGGCGCAGATCAACACCGTGCAGGCGCTGCCAGTGGTGATCGCGCAGGCAGGGCGCGCGCCGACGCTGCCGGGGTTTGTCACGGTGCAATACAACGACGGCTCGCGCGAGCGGCTACCGGTGCAGTGGCAGCCGCTCGAGCCTGCGCGCTATGCCCATCCCGGCGAGCTGCATCTCAGCGGCACCGCGCAGGGACATGTCTCGATCGCGCCGGTGGCGGTGTCGCTCACGGTGCAGGTCACGGCGGCCACGCCATGAATGGCCGTGCCATGTACTCCTTCAAGAGCCGCCACTCCGAGCGCTGTCCCGCCAGGCGCCGCAGTCTCGCCTGCGCCGCTGCGCTTGCCTGTGTGTTGCCGCTGGCCAGCGCGCCGGCAGGCGCCATCGATCTGCCCAAGGGCACGCGTTTGCAGGCGCCCGGCAACCCGATCCTGGCCGATGGCAGCATGTATTCGGCCGACCCGGCGCCGCTGGTGGCAGACGGCAAGCTGTACATCATCGCCGGGCGCGATAGCGCTGCGCCTGACCAGAACGCATTCGTCATGCCCGGTTGGCAGCTGTTTGTCAGTAGCGACCCGGCCAACGGGCAGTGGACGCACTACCGGGATTTCCTGCGCCCGCAGCATGTATTCGCCTGGGCCGACAAAGCCCACGCCTACGCCGCACAGATCGTGCGCGGGCCGGATCGGCGCTATTACCTGTATGCGCCGGTGCAACAGCGCAACTCACCCGACCCGGACCCGTTCGCGATCGGCGTGGCGGTCGCCGACAGCCCGCTCGGTCCATGGACCGATGCGCATCCGCAAGGGCCGGTGGTCTCGCAGTCGGTACCGGGCCGCAACGCCATCCAGAACATCGACCCGACCGTGCTGGTCGACGACGACGGGCGCGTGTATCTGTACTGGGGCACCTTTGGTGCGCTGTATGGCGTGGAGCTGCAGCGCGACATGGTGAGCTTCACCGGCACGCCGGTGCGGGTGGACACGCTGCCCGGTTATTTCGAAGCGCCCTGGCTGTTCAAGCGCAACGGCACGTACTACCTGGCGTATGCGGCCAACAACGCCGGCCGCGATTCGGCGTGTACGCCCACGCTGTATCACGCGTGCATCGCCTACGCGAGCGCGCCCAGCGCGCTGGGCCCGTGGAGCTACCGCGGCATCGTGTTGCCGCCGGTATCCTCGACCACCTCGCATCCGGGCATCGTGCTGTTCAATGCGCAGTGGTATCTGGTCTACCACACCGCCGATGCGCAGGGCGGCGGGCATTTTCGCCGCAGCGTGGCGATCGATCGGCTGGACTGGGACGACAGCACGCAACCGGCCAGCATCCGCACGGTCACGCCCACGCGGCGCCCGCAAGCGCCGACGCCACCACAGCGCAATCAGGCGCCCGCCGCCTACGCCACTGCCTCCAACGGGCCGGACATCCCGCCGCAATACTGGATGGCTGCGCTCAACGACGGCATCGTCAAGGCCAACCCGCTGCCACCGCAACTGTGGGGCAGCTGGACGCCGCACAACCCACCGCAGCAATGGCTGCAATACAGCTGGGCGCAACCGGTGACCCTGGAGCGCACGCGGATCGTGTTCTGGGCCGACCAACCGGCCGGTGCCGGCATCGGGGTTGCGCCGCCAGCGCGCTGGCATCTGGAGTACCGCCACGGCGGGCAATGGCAGCCGGTGCAGCCAAAAGGTGTTGAGAGCCCACGCGGCGATCGCGCTGAAACGGTGTCGTTCGTGCCGGTGACAACGCGCTGCGTGCGCATGGTGATGGAGGCCTCCGGCAGCGCAAACGGCTACGCCGCGCTGGCTGTGCAGGAGTGGGAAGTCCTGGCCCCGCAACCACACCGCCTGCCACCCGCCACGGCTGCCGACAGCCGGCGTTGCGATGCCCCTTGAACCAGCTGGCAGTGCGTGGCAGGCAGCCGTCAAGCGAATGCTGAGCGCGCGCAGGCAGCGGAGTGCGCCGTGGCATGCGACTGTTCTGATTCCGAGCACAAGCCGCGCATGCGTGCGAACGCACAGGCTGTGTTTCAGCCACGCTGGCTTGCCCCACGCCCGATACCCGGATATCCCTGATGTACGCAGCCAATGCAGCCGCAGGACCTAGCGACCTGTGGCACCGTCTATCGCGTGTGCCTGCCGCAAAGACGATGGCCAACGGCCCGGCAATCCTCCACCAACACCACGCTGTCCTTTCAAATATCCCCTGAGGTCGCAGTTGCCACATATCCCAACCATGCGCTTGCGCACCATCGCAGCGTGGTGCGTGTCTCTCGCACTCACGCCGATCCTGGCAGGTACGGCGGCGCCCCTGACCGCGGCCACGCCAGCGCAGCACACGCAGGCGATCGGCTTGTCCGATCACTATGCCTCGCTGGTGGATCGGCAACCCACCGTACCGGTGTGGGTCGATGCCGGGCACTTTGTGTATCGGCGTGGTGTGGCGCGCGGCAACCAGGCGCCGGCCATCGAATACCGCATGGTGGAAGCCGCCAGCGGCCGCAACACGCTGGCCTTCGACCACGCGCGGCTTGCCGCCGCATTGGCCCAGGCCGGTGCGCAAGCAATCGACGCAACCCACCTGCGGCTCGAAGACCTCACCCTCGAACAGAAGCGCCTGGGCTTCCAGTTGGGGAAGCTGGGATGGCAGTGCGACCTGGCGCGCTATCGCTGCGCGCATGTGCCCGAACGCGACCTGCCTGCCGAATCGATGGACATGCGCCTGCCGCTCATACAGGGCGAGCAGCAGGCCAAGGTGTCGCCGGATGGCCGTTGGCGCGCCTGGGTGGAGCAGGCCAATCTGGTGATCGCGCCGGTCGGCAGTAGTGAGCGCAGCGTGCTCACCCGCGACGGCAGTGCGCAGGACTACTACGCACTCGACAGTGTGGTGTGGTCGCCGGATTCGCAGCATCTGGCGGCGTATCGGGTCAAGGCGCCACCGCCGCGGATGGTGTATTACATCGAATCCGCACCGCCCGATCAGCTGCAGCCCAAGTTGCACCAACAGGTCTACCCCAAGCCTGGTGACGACCTGCCGGTGATGCAGCCGGTGCTGTTCGACATCGCCACGCACGCGGCGCATCCGGTGGCGATGACCTTGCTGCCCAATGCCTTCACCTTGAGCGAGATGGTCTGGTGGAAGGACAGCCGCGGCTTCACCTTCGAATACAACGCACGCGGGCACCAGCTGTATCGGGTCGTCGAAGTGGACGCCCGCACGGCCGCCGCGCGCACGCTCATCGAAGAAACATCGCCCACCTTCATCGAATACTCCGAACTCAGCGGCGAGCATGAAGACGGCGGCAAGCATGCGCGCCGCGATCTGGCCGACGGTGCGCAGATGGTGTGGGCCTCCGAGCGCGACGGCTGGGAGCATCTGTACCTGTACGACGGCCGCCGCGGCGAGGTGATCCGCCAGATCACCCGCGGCGACTGGGTGGTGCGCAAGCTCGACCGCGTCGACGAAGCCACGGGGCAGGTGTACTTCACCGCCTCCGGTATGCAGCCCGGCGAAGACCCGTACTACCGCCACGCGTATCGCATCGGCCTGGATGGCAGCGGGCTCACCGCATTGACGCCGTTGGCTGCCGATCATGAAGTGCACTATTCACCGGATGGAACGTGGCTGCTTGATCTTTACTCGCGCGTGGACCTGGGCCCGGTACTGGAGCTGCGGCGCAGCGCAGATGGCAGCCTGGCACGCACCGTGGAGCGCACCGATCTGAGTCGCCTGCTGGCAGCCGGCTGGCAAGCGCCGCTGCCGTTCCATAGCACCGGGCGCGATGGCAAGACCGAGATCTGGGGCGTGATCCAGCGCCCGCAGCAGTTCGATCCGCAGCAGCGCTACCGCGTTATCGAAGACATCTACGCAGGCCCGCAGGGCTCGTTCGTGCCGAAGAGTTTCACCACCGCCACGCCGGCACTCACCGGGCTGGGGTTTGCGGTGGCGTCCATCGATGGCATGGGGACCAACAACCGCTCGCGCGCCTTTCACGATGTGGCCTGGCGCAATCTCAAGGACGCCGGCTTGCCGGACCGCATCGCCTGGCATCAAGCCGCCGCGGCGCAGTACCCGTGGTACGACATCGGCGGCGGTGTCGGTGTGTATGGCACCTCCGCCGGCGGGCAGAACGCATTGGCGGCGCTGCTGTTCCATCCGGAGCTTTATGTGGCAGGCGTGGCCAATTCCGGCTGCCACGACAACCGCATGGACAAGATCTGGTGGAACGAGCAGTGGATGGGCTGGCCGGTGGGGCCGTGGTACAGCGAATCGTCGAACGTGGACAACGCCGCGCGCCTGCAAGGGCATCTGCTACTGGTCACCGGCGACATGGACATGAACGTCGACCCGGCCAGCACCTTCCAGGTGGCCGACCGCCTGATCAAGGCCGGCAAGGACTTCGATCTGCTGGTCGTGCCGGGCGGCGATCATGGTGCCGGCGGCACCTACGGCAAGCGCCGTCTGCTGGATTTCTTCCTGCGCTGGATGCAGCAATCACCAACGCCGGAATGGAATCGCGTGTCTGCAACGGTGCCAGCGCAATGACGCAGCCCGTGCACGCAGACGCCGACACCGTGTCGAAGCGATGCGTCCATGCGTCGGGCATGCAAGGTCAACGTTCTGCCGGCTGGTTGGCGACGCACGGCGGCCCCAAGGTCGGTCGCACGACCAACGACGCATTTCGATCAGGTAAGCGCCCGTCACGGCGCGCTTCGTTTTGGAGAGCGAGCCGATGAAAACATCGCACACCCGTGTGCCCCGATGGATGCTTGGCGCCGTCCTGGCCGCATCCCTGCCTGGCCTGGCGTTGGCCGCCGAGACGGTGGGCTGCCAAAGCCTTTCACAGCGCTATCCCTGGGGCAGGGCAGAGCCACTGCGCACCTGGATACCCAACAACACCCAGCCCGACGCCGGAAAGCCGAACAATGCCGGTATCGCCCAGGGCCAGCCCTTCGATGCCAGGTTGGTCATCGCCGTCGGCGAGGCTTCTGCACAGTCGCGGCGTACGGTCCTGCTGGAGTCATCCGATGGCTGTCGCCGGCGATACCAACTCAACTCGTTTGGCGATGCCGACCTGCGCTATGTCGCCAACCTGGCCAAGGCACACCCGGTGCGCAAGGACACGCGCAGCTATGCCACCGCGCCCGCACCCGACACCATCACGCCGGCAATGCTGGTAAATGGCTCGGCGAAGAAATACGAGACACAGCATTTTGTATTCTGGTACGGCGTCGATCGCAAAGGTGAGAGCTACCGCGATGTGGCCAGCCGGGGGATCGCCTGGGACGATTTCGTGACGCAAAGTGCGGCGTGGCTGGAGCGGGTCTGGGAGATGAATGCACAGGTGCTCAACGCGCCGATGCCGTATGCCGACGCCGCCCAGCCAAAGCGCATCAATGTGTACCTGTGCGCCACCGGGTTGCCCTATGTGCAAGGCGGCGATCTCACCGACTGTGGCGCAGCCGGTGGTCAATCCATGGGTGTCACGGCCTGGGCGCTGGGCTATGGGTCATTTTCGATGGCGCATGAATTCATCCATGTGATCCAGTATTACAGCGGCGGCTATCGCAACCTGCAGGCGGCGGGGTGGTTCTGGGAAACCAACGCCAACTGGAGCGCCTACCAGACCACGCGCATGGACGATCAGTGGCTGTCGTACTACTACTCGAATCTGGAAAACGGCCCGTTCTTTCCGCAAAGCCGTTACGGCGCGCACCCGTTTCTGATGTATCTGGACGAGAACGATGCCACCCGGCCGTTGGTCTGGAACATGTGGTTGAAGAATCAGCGCAACCCCGCAGGCGACACGCTGGAAACGCCGGTACAGACGCTGGTGCGTCTGGGGCAGCAAGGCGGGCAGTTTCCGAACGGATACCGCTCGTTCGCGGAGATGGTGGGGCGTTATGGCGCACGTCTGGCAGCGTTCGACTTCGCAAGCCAGAAGGCAATGCTCGATATCGGCAACGGTAATGCCGCCGGCAAGCGATATGTCCCGCTCAAGCCGTTGGCCATGCGCGGCAGTTACGCGTCGTCGCCGGAGCGCCCGCTGAATATCTACGGCACGCATGTGATTCCGCTCACGCCGGACGCCGCTGCAACGTCGATTGCGGTCAGCTTGAAGGGCAGGACCACTGCCGATCAGGCATCGTGGCGGTTTACCGTGCTGGCACTGGATGCCCAGTCGCATCCGCACTATGCGCCGCTGGCCGCCGTGGAAGGCACTGCTTCTGCCACCGTCACGTTTCCGCTGCAGGCCGCAAGCGGCACCAGCTACTTCCTGGTCGTGACCGCAACGCCGTATCGTTACTCGGTGGTGCCCACCGGGGAAGAACAACTGGCCGGCAAGAGGGCAACCACGTTTCCATACGAGGTCGCCATCCAGGGCGCAACGCCGTTGGTAGGCCCCGCTGCGACCTGTTACGCCTACAAAGGCAGCGGTGGCCTGGATCGAAACTGGAACACCAACGGCCACAACTTCGAGCCGCAACCCTGTCGATGAGGTGACCGCGCGTGTTCGCTGCTGACTGTGCGGCCACGCTTGTGCCGGCAATCGCGCGCAAGCAGTAGAGCACGCTGGGTGTGCTGGCACCTTGCAGAAACCATGCTGTTTTCCGCATGTGCTGTCGCCAAATGCGACAAGACGTGGCGCGTGCGCACGGGCACATTGTGACCAGCTGATGAAACTGGAGCGCATGGGCGCCTTCAGTGCGGAATCAAATTCTTCCTGACAACACGCGTTGCAGCGCAGTCTTTCGATCGCCTGTGCCGCAGGTTGTCTGCGTGTCTGCAATACGGGCCTGAGCAGCGGTTTCGTTGCGTCATGCGTCTGCCAATCACCTCGACCTGCGCCGCTGTACGCCGGCACGGGCGTGTGTTGTCCATCGTTCGCCTGCTGTACGACTCAGGAGCCTTGCATGCCGATGTTGCCGTTGCCTCTCTCCCGCACCTGCGGCGCCACCGTGCGGCCATTGCCGAGCGTGCTCACCACCGCGTTGCTGCTGGCGTTGTCGGCAGCTGCGGTCGCGCCGGTGTCTGCACAGCAGGCGACTGCGGGCGAAGCGACGCAGACCCTGGACAGCGTGGTGGTCACCGGCTCGCGCCTGCGCCGCGTGGATACCGAAACCGCCAACCCGGTCGTCACCGTCAGCCAGGAACAGATCGCCGCCACCGGCAAGGCGACGGTCGGCGATCTGTTGCAGGAGCTGCCCTCCATCGCCGGCAACGCCACCAATCCGTATACCAACAACGGCGGCGGCACCGGTGCATCCGCCATTTCGCTGCGCGGCCTGGGCGACAAACGCACGCTGGTGCTGGTCAACGGCATCCGGCTGGCCTACAACGACGTCAACGCCATTCCGTCCAGCATGATCGAGCGGATCGAAGTGCTCAGCGACGGTGCGTCTGCGGTGTACGGTTCCGATGCGATCGGTGGCGTGGTCAATTTCATCCTGCGCACGCGCTTCGACGGCGTGCAGTTCAGCAGCGACTTCGGCACCAGCAGCGAAGGCGATGGCAACCGCCGCAACTTCACCCTGACCACCGGCAAGACCTGGGAGCGCGGCAGCCTGATCGGCGGCTTGTCATATCACAACATCGACCCGGTGTCGGCAGCGGCGCGCGATTACTCCAGGGACGCGCTCGCCTTGACCAATGGCCAACCGGTGAAGCAGGGCTCGTCCGCCACGCCCACCGGCACGGTCAACTTCAACGATGGCTCGGAGCAATCGCTGCTGCTCGCCCAGTCCAATGGCTGCGGGCGCGTCACCCTCAACAGCGGCGTCAGCGGGCGCGCCGGCCCGGGCGATTTCCATTGCTACAGCGCCAGCGCAGACTCCTACAACTACCAGCCGTTCAACCTGCTGCAAACGCCGCAAAAGCGCACCAATGCCTTCCTGCTGGGCACTTATCGCTTCAGCGACAGCGTCGAGGGCTACGTCAATACCTGGTTCAGTAAAACCGAATCGGCCTCGATCATTGCGCCGATTCCGATCTTCTCCAACGGCGACAACATCCTGGTATCGGCGCAGAGTTACTACAACCCGTTCGGCGTGAACTTCGGCACCGACCGCACCACCGGCACCTCCTACAACGACCTCAACACGCGCGCCACCGTGCTGGGCAATCGCAGCTACCAATACGACACCTACAACTTCCAGATCAGCCCCGGCCTGCGCGGCCGCTTCGGCGACAGCTCCTGGCAATGGGATGCCACCTTCAACTACGGCAAGGTCAAGCAGAAGTCGATCAACAACGGCTTTCTCGACTATGCCGCGTTCAATCAGGCCATCGGCCCGTCGTTCCTGGACAGCGATGGTGTGGTGAAGTGCGGCAGCGCCGGCGCAGCGGTTGCGGGTTGCACGCCGCTGAATTTCTTCAACCTCAACGACAGCGCCAACCTTGCGACCCTGCAAGGCATGGTGGTCAATCCCATCGTCACCAGCGTGTACACGGTCAAGCAGTTCGAGGCCAATGCCAACGGCACCCTGTTCGACCTGCCTGCCGGCGCGGCCAGCCTGGCGGCCGGCATTTCCTACCGTAAGGAGCGCTCCACCACGGCCTCGGACCCGCTATGGACCGGCGATGAAAACGGCCTGTGCGGGGTGATCGAGTTCTGCTCGTCCACCCTGAGCGGCAGTTTCGATGTCAAGGAAGCCTATGCCGAAGCGCTGTTCCCGCTGCTCAAGGATCTGCCCGGCATCAACGCGTTGAACGTCACCGTGGGTACGCGTTTTTCCGACTACAGCTCGGTGGGCAGCAAGACCAACAGCAAGCTGTCGCTGGAATACCGCCCGATCGAAAACCTGCTGCTGCGCGGCACCGTGTCGCAGGTGTTCCGCGCGCCCAACATCAACGAACTGTATGCCGGCGTGGCCGGCGATGCGGCGACCGTCAATGACCCCTGCAATGGCTACACCGGTGGCAACACCGTGGCCTGCGCCAACGTGCCCACCGATGGCAGCTACCAGCAATCGGACGGGCAGGTGTCGGGCAAGGTGTCCGGTGCGGCGGTGGCGGGCTACCAGCTCAAGCCGGAAACCGGCAAGTCGTACGATGTGGGGTTCGTGTATGACCCGCAATGGATCGATGGCCTGTCGCTGAGCGCGGACTGGTGGCGCATCGACCTGGAAGACACCATCACCACGGTGTCCGCGCAGACCGTGCTCAATCAATGCTTCGCCAATCCGGCCAGCGCGTTCTGCCCGCTGATCCGTCGCAACGGCAACGGCACCATCAATTACATCGCTGAACCCACCGTCAACCTGGGCAAGCTCTGGGCCAAGGGCATGGACTTCAACCTGACCTATCGCTTGCCGACAACTGCCTGGGGCAATGTCACTGCCGGCCTCAACGGCACCTATCTCACCCGTTACGACGTGCTGCCCGACACCACCGACCCCAGCTCGGTCACCATCCACAACGTGGGCCGCTACACCCAGGCCTACGGCAACTTCCCGCGCTGGCGCGCACTGGGCACGCTGAGCTGGGCGCTGGACGACTGGAGCGCCACCTGGCGCATCCGCTATGTGGGGCACACCGCCATCGGCAATGCGGATCCGGATCAGAGCCTGTCGGCCGACTCCAGCGAGCCGATGGTGGTGCGCAAGATCGGTGCCTACGTCTACAACAACGTGCAGCTTGGCTACAACGTGGAGCCGTGGCACACGCGCTTTGAAGTGGGCGTGGATAACATCGCCAACAAGCAGCCGCCGCTGTATTACTCCAACAACGTGGGCAATGCGAACACCGATGTGGCGACCTATGATTTGCTGGGTCGGTTCTATTGGGCGCGCGCGACGGTGAAGTTTTGAGTGCGGCGGTGTCGTCGCTATGGAGTGTGTCCTGGGCTAATTGGTCGCGTGAGTCACACCTGTGCAGGCGCGAGTAGTTGCGCGGCTGCACAGCCCTTTGTTGCAATGGTGCGCGCAGTCCGTGCGTGCCGACAGGAGCTAAGCTGAGCCCATGACGGAGATGCCTGCGAGTGAATCGACCGACGCCCACGCACCGAATGTGTCGCGGCGGCGTTTTCTGGCCTGGAGCAGCCTGGCGGTTGCGGCGGGCTTCCTGCGGTTTCCGGCCCAGGCCAGCGCTGCGCAGCCGGGCAGCGTGCGCGCGGTGCCGCTGGCCCAGGTCAGGCTCACGCCATCGTTGTTTCTGGATGCGCTCAATACCAACCGCCGTTATCTGATGCGCCTGCAGCCGGACCGCCTGCTGCACAACTTCGTGCTGTACGCCGGCCTCGATCCCAAGGCGCCGGCCTATGGCGGCTGGGAAGCGGACACCATCGCCGGGCACACGCTCGGCCACTATCTCAGCGCACTGGCGCTGATGCATGCGCAGACCGGCGATGCGCAATGCCGCACGCGCGCGGCCTACATCGTCAGCGAACTGGCCCGCTGCCAGACGCATGCCGGCGATGGCTACGTGGCCGGCTTCACCCGCAAGAACCCGGCAGGGCAGATCGAAAGCGGGCGTGCGGTCTTCGACGAACTCAAGCGCGGCAAGATCGACCCGGCGCCGTTCTATCTCAACGGTAGCTGGGCGCCGCTGTACACCTGGCACAAGCTGTTCGCCGGTTTGCTCGATGTGCACGCGCATTGCGACAACGCGCAAGCGCTACAGGTGGCAGTCGGTCTGGCCGGGTATCTGCAGGGCATCTTCTCCGCGCTCGACGACGCGCAATTGCAGAAAGTGTTGTCGTGCGAATTCGGCGGCCTCAACGAATCGTTCGTCGAACTGCATGTGCAAACTGGCGACGCGCAATGGCTGGCGCTGGCGCAGCGCCTGCATCACCACACCGTGCTCGACCCACTCATCGCCCAGCGCGACGAATTGGTGCACCAGCATTCCAATACCAACATCCCCAAGCTGATCGGCCTGGCACGCGAGTACGAAGTGACCGGCGATGCCGCGTCCGGCGCCGCAGCCCGCTTCTTCTGGCATACCGTCACCGACCACCACACCTACGTAATCGGCGGCAACGGCGACCGCGAATATTTCCAGCAGCCGGACAGTATCTCGAAGTTCCTCACCGAGCAGACCTGCGAGCATTGCGCCAGCTACAACATGCTCAAGCTCACCCGGCATCTGTATCAATGGGGGGCGCAGGCCGCGTTCTTCGATTACTACGAACGCACCTTGCTCAACCACGTGATGGCGCAGCAGCATCCGCGCACCGGCATGTTCACCTACATGACACCGCTGCTGGCCGGCGAAGCGCGCGGCTGGTCGTCGCCGTTCGACGATTTCTGGTGTTGCGTCGGCAGCGGCATGGAAGCGCACGCGCAGTTCGGCGACTCGATCTACTGGGAAGACGGGCAGGGCGTGTATGTCAATCTATATGTGCCTTCCACCGTGCGCGATGCTGCCGGCTTCGCACTGACCTTGCACAGCACGCTGCCCGAACAAGGCCAGGTAGCACTGCGCATCAACGCCGCGCCAGCGGAGGCACGCACGCTGGCTTTGCGCGTGCCCGGCTGGGCCAGCGCGCCCACGCTGCAGGTCAACGGTGAGCTGCAAACCCTGCAGCCGGTGGACAGCTACCTGCGCATCACCCGGGCGTGGAAGGCCGGCGACAATGTGTCCCTGCAGCTGGACATGCCGTTGCGCCTGGAACCCACGGCGGACGACCCGGCGTGGGTGACGCTCATGCGCGGCCCGCTGGTGCTCGCCGCCGATCTTGGCGACGCCGCAAAGCCCTGGAGCACCAAGACCCCCGCACTGGTGGGCGGCGATGAGGTACTGCAACGCCTGCAGCCACTGCCGGCACACGGCCATTACGCATATGCCGACGGCGCCCAGCAATGGCATTTCTCGCCGTTCTACGCCCAGTTCGACCGCCGCAGCGCGGTGTACCTGGAACACCGCGACGCCGCCGCCTGGCAGCAACGCCAGGCCGAACAGGCCGCCGACGCGCAACAGCAAAAAGCCCTGGATAGACGCGCGCTCGACCACGTTGCGCTTGGCGACGACACCTCCGAAAAAGCCCACGCACTCACCAGCGAAAGCTCTTATGCACTGAGCTACCGCCGCCGCGCCGGCCGCGACGCCCGCACCGGCGGCTTCATCGCCTTCACCGTGCGCAACACCACCCAGGCCCGCATCCTGCGCCTGCGCTACTGGGGAGACGAAACCCGCCGCCGCTTCCGCCTCCTCGCCGACGGCGAACTCATCGCCAACGAACGCCTCGACGGCAACCGCGGCCTGGATTTCGTCGACGTGGACTACGCCTTACCCGCAGCGGTAGCAGGTCGCGCCACCCTGCAGATCCGCATCGAACCGGAAACCGGTTATTCGGCAGGGCCGGCGTTTGGGTGTTGGGTGTTGGAGTCGGCGTGAGAGCTATAGTGAGCTCATATCGATAGCAGGGCGAGGCATCCTGCGATGTATTGAGAGAGTAGATCGCCAAAAACTGAACCGATCCCGCAGCGGCGCAAAAAAATCTCAACGAGAAAATTTAGCTGCACTCCCCTCTTTTTCAAAGAAGGGGGAGGTCGGACTATCATTATTTTTTTTACATAAAAAAATAATTTTCTAATCATCAATGTTTTTTTTGAAATTTATGTCGTTATTGAACTGCATAACAATGGCGTCATTTTCCAGGCATATACAAAAAAATACTGAATCTGAGCTTTTGGGTTCAGGGGTTGCAGTTAGTTTTATGACTTGGTTAACTTCATTTCCACTTACCGCGATTGAAATTTCGTCCATAACGCGAAATGAAAAGTAATTTTGGAGATTAGTGATTTCTTCGGTATTTCCGTAGCGAAAGTCCCGAACGAGGAAAGGTCTGATTTCGACTTCAAGGTCGCGAAGGGCGTGTTGAAAGATTTGAATTTTGGAAAATTCAAGATCGGGAAGCCAGCTAAAGTGGTTTCTTATGGCGGCTTCAAAAGATTTTTCATTTTTCAGTGGGGCGATAAATGCATAGGCAGAATAATCTCTGATATCACCGCTATACGCCGCGAGCCCTGAAAGGAATCCATCCAGCCTCGAAACGCTTTTTTCCATGTCTAATTCACGCATGTCTCTTATCCTGGGCAATTGTCGCCACAAATATTCCTATACGACGATTCAAGTTTTGCAAGTGCTGCTGATAACATTGCAATTCGTGTTAAGTGTCCCTTATAACTTGCTGATCGCGGATTTAAGTCAGTCCGCCTCCAAGAAATTTGTGCCCGCAACACTCGAATTGCATGAGCGAGCTTTCTGCATGCTTCATCACCGCCAAATGGATCTGGCATAAAGTAAAGAGCCGCGGTTTCTTGGTAATGGTCATAGGGTGCTGGACCAGCGGCGAGTCCACTTTCAGATAGCGCTCCTAGCTGCTCATCTAACCAATTTCCAGCAGATTGTGCTGCTCTTTGACATGCACCCGTGACATAGCAGGTGCCAACTGCCACAGTCGCTCCCACAATCGCACAACCACCCCAGCCAATTCCAGGTATTAAACATGCGCCAGCAGCAACTGGATTTTGGCCAGTTGGATCCATCAGAGTCAAAGGTTGCCCACCAACATAAGCATAAGTGTTGATGCCACCATCAAGCCCAATCGGATCACTTTGCCCATACCGCCCGGTAGCAGCGTCGTAATCCCGGAAGTAGTTCTGATTCAACCCACTCGCCGCATCGTACCGCTGCCCTGGGAAGCGCATATCCAACATCAGCGCTGCACCATCTCCATCAGGATCCTGATTCGGGGCGGTGTTACCGAAGGCCTCGCCCTTCAAGCTCCACGTCCACACCGCTACATCGCGGGTTGGGTCGATCAGCACGCGTGGGCTGCCCAGGTGGTCGGGTTCGATGTAGTGCAGCTTGTTGGCGTTGGCCAGCAGGCCGACCGGGAGGTCGTCCAGCCAGATCGCTTGCTGCTTGGGCGCGCCATTGGTGTCGTAGTCGCCCAGCCAGTGGCCGGCTTCATCGTAGAGCGTGTGGTGTTGGTGGTGCCGAGGAAGCGGCGCACCTGCTCGCCTTTACCGTTGTAGCGGTAGTTCATGGTGACCGCGCCGGCGCGGCGGGCCTGGGTCATGCGGCCGGTGGTGTCGTAGGTGTATTGGCGCGCGTTGCCGCCGATGGCAGTGGTGTTGCCGGTGGCATCGTAACTGCGGGCCACGCCGGCCACGGCACTGAGGCGATGGCTGTCGGCCGGGTAGGTGTAGGCCTGCGTGGCCGTGCCGACCTTGGCGCTGAGGCGGTTGCCAGTGGCATCGTAGCTGTAGCCGTCGATCAGCGTGCCGGTGCGGCCATCCTTGAGCCCAGTCAGGCGGCCCAGGGCGTCGTAGCCCAGGCCGATCTCTGGCGTGGGGTTGCCGACGGGCGTCAATGCGGTGAGGTTGCCGGCCGGGTCGAAGCCGAAGCCCACGTCCAGCCCGCCCGGGCGGGTGTCTTGGATCGCTTGCGGATTGCCCAGCAGTCCCTGCCGGCTGCCCCCGGCAGGGGGCACGCCAACTTCGGGTACCTGACTCTGGCTGCTGCGCACGTGTGTCGGCCTCAGTCTTCTGTTTCTGTTATCTGCCAGACCGTTCCGTCTTTGTTGTACCAAATATATCTTCCACTCCTCTTTCCGTGTTTGAAGATTCCTTCTTCTTTTAGGGTTCCATTTTCCCACCAGCTGCGATAATGACCATGCAGCTCGCCGTTTTCGTATTGGCTTTCACAGTTGAGATTTCCGCCTTCACCCCATGTCCTGCTTAAACCATGAGCTTTTCCATTTTTGAAATTCGCGTCGCTAAGCAGCATCCCCTGGGAATTCCATATTCTCAGGTAGCCATTCAGGACGTCATTGATGTATTCGCCTTCCTCGATGAGGTTGCCTTGTGCGTCGTGACGCCGATTTATCTCATTTTTCATATATTTTCTGTATTACCGTGGATAATCACGAGAAGGAGACCACTCAGGGGGCTCGTTGGGATCAGGCGTGCCTCCATTACTCGTGCAGAGTTGGAATCTATATCTTGCACGGTCACGACATGCATGAACCCATCTCGCCCCAAGACTTCCCCATATTACGCATTTACTCGTTTCTTCTTGCCAGCGGTTATAGCATCTATCTGGGTCATCCCCACAGACCTTTCCAGCGATCGCAATTGAGTTGCTGATCAGTTGGCCTAGGGGGAATTGGGGTGAATTGACCATCGGTGAGGCCAAAATCCCGCCCAGTATCTGTTCTGCAGAAGGGCCGGGTGGATATGCTGGCTGTCCATTAGACCCATAGTTGTTCGGGTTATCCGGATTGTTGTACCCACCTGGGAAGCCGCCCAGACCTGGTTGCGGCAGAGGTCTCACCCTTTGAAGCCCATAGGGGTCAATTGATGTCATCGGGGCGGATTCGACATAAGTAAAGGTGGATAAACCACCAGTGAGTCCAATCGGATCACTCTGCCCATACCGCCCGGTAGTAGGGTCATAGTCCCGGAAGTAGTTCTGATTCAGCCCACTCGCCGCATCGTAACGCTGCCCGGGGAAACGCATATCCAGCACCAGCGCCGCACCATCCCCATCCGGATCCTGATTTGGCGCGGTGTTGCCGAAGGCTTCGCCCTTCAAGCTCCATGCCCACACCGCCACATCGCGACTTGGGTCGATCACCACGCGTGGGCTGCCCAGGTGGTCGGGTTCGATGTAGTGCAGCTTGTTGGCGTTGGCCAGCAGGCCGACCGGGAGGTCGTCTAGCCAGATGGCCTGCTGCTTGGGTGCGCCGTTGTTGTCGTAGTCGCCTAGCCAGTGGCCGGCCTCATCGTAGAGCGTGTAGGTGTTGGTGGTGCCGAGGAAGCGGCGGACCTGCTCGCCACGACCGTTGTAGCGATAGTTCATGGTTACCGCGCCGGCGCGGCGGGCCTGGGTCATGCGGCCGGTGGTGTCGTAGGTGTATTGGCGCGCGCTGCCGCCGATGGCAGTGGTGTTGCCGGTGGCATCGTAACTGCGGGCCACGCCGGCCACGGCACTGAGGCGATGGCTGTCGGCCGGGTAGGTGTAGGCCTGCGTGGCCGTGCCGACCTTGGCGCTGAGGCGGTTGCCAGTGGCATCGTAGCTGTAGCCGTCGATCAGCGTGCCGGTGCGGCCATCCTTGAGCCCAGTCAGGCGGCCCAGGGTGTCGTAGCCCAGGCCGATCTCCGGCGTGGGATTGCCGGCGGGCGTCAGCGCCGTGAGGTTGCCGGCCGGGTCGAAGCCGAAGCCCACTTCCAGCCCGCCCGGGCGGGTGTCCTGGATCGCCTGCGGGCGGTAGTCCAGATCGTACTGGCGGGCGAGGGTGCGGCCGTTGCCGTAAGTCCAGCCGGCGGCCGGGCCGAACGGGTAGTAGCTGGCATTGCCCAGCAATACCTGACGACTGCCGCCGGCCGGCGTCACGCCGACCTCGGTGGTCTGGCCTTGCGCGTTACGCACGTAATCGACCACCGCGCCATCGGGATAGGTCATGCGCCGCAACTGGCCGCCGACGGTGTAGTCGTAGCGCAGCACCAGTGCCTGCGCATTGGTGGTCTGCACCTTGCGGACCAGATCGCCGAAGCGGTTGTAGCAGTACTGCGTGATCGCGCCGCCGTCCTGCATGCGGGTCAGGCGACCGATGGAGAAGGTCTCCCGGCTGGCACAGGCCGTCTGCGTGACGTCATAGGTATACGTGACGTTGAGGCTGGTGGTGGGGTAGGTGACCTTGGTCAGGCGATTGAGCGCGTCATAGGCGTAGGCGGTGGTGTTGCCGCGCGCATCTGTCTGGGTGGCGCGGTTGCCGGCGCTGTCGTAGGTGTAGCTGGTGACGCCGGTGTCCGGGCTGGTGAGCTTCACCAGATCGCCGAAGCCGTTGTACTCGTATCTGGTGTCCAGGCCCTTGGGGTCGGTGACCTTGGTGAGGTTATCCAGCGCGTCGTAGTCGAATGTGGTGTCGGCCTTGATGCCAGCGACATCCTGCAGCGTGCGCGATAGGCGGTTGAGCGGGTCGTACTCGCTCTGTGTCGCAGTAGCCAGCGCGTCGGTCACCTTGGTGGCGTTGCCGTTGGCGTCGTACTCAAAGTCAGTAGGGTCGCTGCCTGCGGTGGCCTGCGTCTTGAGCTGACCAAGCTGGTTGTAAACGCGCGAGAGCGTGCGCTTCAAGGTGCCCGAGGCATCGGTGGTGTCTTCCTTGACGCGATTGCCGGCGTTGTCCAACGTGTAGTGGGTGGTGTTGCCCACGTTGTCGGTGATGTCGGTCAGCCGATGCGCCGTATCGTAGGTGAAGGCAGTGAACGCGCCATCGGGCTGGGTGACCTGCTTGACCAGGCCAGTCGGCCAGTAGTCGATGCGGGTGATGCGGTCATCGGCCTCGCTGGATGCATCGGCGCCACGCACTTTGCTGGCCGTCAGCCAACCGCGCGGGTGGTAGGTGTAGTCGGTGACGATGCCGTTGGCGTCCTTGATGGATAGCGGACGGCCTGCGCCGTCGTAGGCGAGGTATTCGGTGACTTGGCCTAGGGCGTTGGTGACTTTCCATAGGTCGCCTTTGCGGTGCAAGCAAAAGGAAGAGCTAGATCCGCACTCCGCGCTATCAGCCATGTAGTAACGATAAGTCACGGCATCTACAGCGCCCGGTTTCGCTCCATCCACCAGCGTTAGCAGGCCCTGCAAAGGGCAGATGCCTGCGTTTACATCTTCCTGCTCACAGTAGACCTGATCAGTCGTACGAGCAATATTATCGATCAGGTTCGTGCGCGATGTTGTAACCAGCTGCCCGCGAACGTTGTATGTAAAATTTATCCTTAGCCTTACGCCATCCTGAGGGCTTGAAGTTTCTTGCTGAAGTGGCATCCTTAGGCTCGTATCCCATGTAGTCTGAATGACACGCTGTCCTTTGCCTGTTGCGCCGATTGCTTCAGATCTGCGCATAACCAGACCATCCGGACTGTAGTCCCAATCAGTGGTGGCTCCATTCAAGTCGGTTTCGATGTCGGGATAACCATTGCTATCGTATGTGCGACTAGCGAAGATTTTTCCGTTACATGTAGGGCAGGGGCCTGTAAAGCTGGCGGCTTTGGCTCGACCATGCATGAGTACGGGCGCAGCGACCACTTGGTTTCCTGCAGAATCTTTTAGTGTCGTGCCGTTCGATGCATAAGAAAGCGTAGTTTCGTCAATGCTGCCTGCTACATCGCCATGCACGCTGCGAGTCACCCGGCCAAGGGGGTCGTACTCCCAGCTGGCATACAGTGCGTTTGCTTCATCATAATGTTGGGTCAATACACTGCCAACATCTAATTCGGAGTAGCCGTATCTGGAAATTAGATGTTGAGCCCCTTGATCATCAGTTAGCCACACTGTTGCAAGGTTTTCTTTGTCATCGTATTGATAATTCAGGCGATTTTTATCGGGGAGGGAGACTGTGGTCAACTTTTCTTGTTGATAGGAAAAGGAGATTCTCCGTCCTGACCTGTCGGTAGCTGATTCTAGAAGCCCGTTCGCATATGATAGAAAAACAGTATTGCCGGTCGGCCATGTGATCTGAATTAAGTGGCCGTCCATGTCGAAATTTTCTACTGTTCTATCAGGTGAATGCAAAATCCAATGGACTCCAGTGGGGCCAGAGTCTGAGATTTCAGTCAGCTGATACGGTACATCTGGGTCTCGCAACCATACACCTGTTCTCTTCTTGAAAACGTAAGAGTCGCCGGAAGATCTATTGACTTTGACGGTAGACGCATCAAGCATATGGATACTTCTTGCGTAGTTGTGTCGCCATCCGTTTCCGAGATCGGCGACTGGGTGTAAGCCAGCTGCACTGCTGTAGTAACGAGTAAACTCGAGGCCACCCAAAAATGATCGGTAATCCACGCTACTTTCTAGCTTGATGCCGGTGAAAATATTTACGGGGTTGGCTGCAGTCACCGGGCCGCCCACAGTGCAACAATTATTTTTAGCTGGATCTATGGGTGGTGGGGGTATGCAAACTTTTCCCGAAGGTGACTGAATTCCTTGTGCAGCTCCTGAGAATTCGCACCCTTGATCGCAAGTTATGGATTGGGTTGGAATGTTTGGTGAGCTGCGACTTGGCAATGAGGCGCATGTGGCACCCGGTCTGTAAAATCCAATGCCACAGCCTGTAGTAGGAATCCAGGGTGTCTCTGTTTTGCAAGCTGCCTGATAAATTCCTTCTTGCCCATTCCCATCTATACTTACAAGCCCCTTGAAGTCAGGCCTGTATGCAAGCCAGACATCCGATTGTCTTTTGGCCTCTATGTATGCCTGGCCCTGATTGCATGGGCGGTCAGTATAGGGGAAATTCATTTGTGGACATCGATTATTTAAATCCTGAGAATTCGCGTAATCAATGGATGTGTGGGCCAAAAGGGTCGAAAATAAAATAAAAAACAGCCGGGCGGGCAATTTTTTTATAAGTGCGTTAATCGATTTGATGTGCTCAGCCTTTTTTTTAAGAACTTCCAGCTTTTTTATAAGTTTCACTTGGGGAAATTCCTTTATATCCAAATTTGAATTAATTTTAATAATAATTCTGGCCTTGCACTTGTATTGTGTTTCTTTAAGATGGGGCTTCGGGCTATGCATGAAGCTGCGCCCTGCATCATTCTTGCAGAAAAAAGAAGGCTATTGCTAGCGCTGATACGCAAAGACCGGCAATTAAGCCGGTCTTTGCGTTGCGCATAAAGAGTGTTGCTTACACCGACAACTCCAACAACAACTTATTCAACCGCCGCACATACCCAGCTGGATCCTTGAGGCTGTCGCCCGCCGCTAGCGCAGCCTGGTCGAACAACACCCGGCTCAGATCGCCGAAGCGATCCATGTCGGCTTCCGCATCCAGCTTCTCGATCAGCGGGTGGGCCGGGTTGAACTCGAACACCGGCTTGGATTCCGGCACGGCCTGGCCGCTGGCTTCCAGCAGCTGACGCATCTGCAGACCCAGGTCGCCCTGGCCGATGGCCAGAATGGCCGGGGAATCGGTCAGGCGGTGCGAGACGCGCACTTCGGCCACGTCGTCGCCCAGGGCCGCCTTGATACGCGAGGCCAGGCCCTCCTTGGACTTGGCGACTTCTTCCTGCGCCTTCTTGTCTTCTTCCGAATCCAGCTTGCCCAGGTCCAGGTCGCCGCGGGCCACGTCCACGAACGACTTGCCGTCGAATTCGGTGAGGTAGCTCATCAGCCATTCGTCGATCCGGTCGGTGAGCAGCAGCACTTCGATGCCCTTCTTGCGGAATACTTCCAGGTGCGGGCTGTCCTTGATCTGCGCGTAGCTCTCGCCGGTGAGGTAGTACAGCTTGTCCTGGCCTTCGGCCAGACGGCTCACGTAATCGGCCAGGCCCACGCTCTGCGCGCCGGTGGTGTCATGCGTGGAGGAGAAGCGCAGCAGGCCGGCGATCTTTTCGCGGTTTGCATAATCTTCGGCCGGGCCTTCCTTCAACGCCTGGCCGAAGTTGCGCCAGAACGTCGCGTAGTCGTCCGGCTTGTCCTTGGCCAGCTTCTCCAGCATATCCAGCGAACGCTTCGTCAATGCGGACTTCATCGAGTCCACCACCGGGCCGGACTGCAGGATCTCGCGCGAGACATTGAGCGACAGGTCCGACGAATCCACCACGCCCTTGATGAAGCGCAGATACAGCGGCAGGAACTGCTCGGCCTGGTCCATGATGAAAACGCGCTGCACGTACAGCTTCAGGCCCTTGGCCGAATCGCGGTGATACAGGTCGAACGGGGCGCGGCCGGGCACGAACAGCAGCGAGGTGTATTCCAGCTTGCCTTCGACCTTGTTGTGGCTCCACGCCAGCGGGTTGCCCGCGTCGTGCGCCACGTGCTTGTAGAACTCCTGGTACTCCTCGTCCTTGATGTCGGACTTGGGGCGCGTCCACAACGCGCTGGCGCGGTTGACCGATTCCCACTCGGGTTCGGCGGGCTTGTCGGCCTCTTCGCCGTAGTGCTCCTTGCGCATTTCGATCGGCAGGCCGATGTGGTCGGAATACTTCTTGAGGATGTTGCGCAGGGTCCAGCCGTCGGCGAACGACTCTTCGCCTTCCTTCAGGTGCAGCACGATGCGGGTGCCGCGCTCGGGCTTGTCGATGCTGGCGATTTCGAATTCGCCTTCGCCGCGCGAGGACCAATGCACGCCTTCGTTGGCAGGCAGGCCGGCGCGGCGCGAGTACACGTCCACCTGGTCGGCGACGATGAAGGCGCTATAGAAACCGACACCGAACTGGCCGATCAGGTTGGCGTCCTTCTTCTGGTCGCCGCTGAGGTGCTTGAGGAAATCGGCGGTGCCGGACTTTGCAATCGTGCCCAGGTGCGACACCGCATCCTCGCGGCTCATGCCGATGCCATTGTCGTCGATGGTGACGGTGCGCGCGTCCTTGTCGTAGTCGACGCGGATGCGCAGCTCGCTGCCGCCTTCCAGCAGCTCGGGCTTGACCAAGGCTTCGAAGCGCAGCTTGTCGGCGGCGTCGGCGGCATTGGAGACCAGCTCGCGCAGGAAGATTTCCTTGTTCGAGTACAACGAATGGATCATCAGCTGCAGCAGCTGCTTGACCTCGGTCTGGAAGCCCAGCGTCTGCTTGTCGGTATCAACGGTCATTGGGGTCGTGCTCCATGGTGGTCCAGGCCGCACCGCGGCCGATGGCCTGGGGGATGAGGCCGTCGGCGGATTTTTTCAAGGCGGGCGTGCCCGAATGTGTGGTGCATCGGCGGGCAGGGCGGGGCGGGGACGGCAGCCACAGCGGTATCATGGACGGCCATTGACCGCGCCCCGACCCATGCCGCCACTCGTGCCATCCCTGCGCCGCCATTGCCTGCCCACGCCGGGTACGCGGCGATGAGCCGCCCGGCGCCGCGCGGCGCGGAAGGCCAGGTGCGCATCGTGGGCGGGCGCTGGCGCAACACGCGACTGGCGGTGCCCGACCTGCCGGGCCTGCGCCCGAGCAGCGACCGCGTCCGCGAGACCGTGTTCAACTGGCTGATGCCGCGCCTGCCTGGTGCGCGCGTGCTGGACCTGTTCGCCGGCTCCGGCGCGCTGGGGCTGGAGTCGGTCTCGCGCGGCGCCGCGCATGCCACCCTGATCGAGCGCGACCCCGGCCTGGCGCAGCGGCTACGCGAGCATGTGCGCAAGCTGGATGCCGCCGGCCAGGTGCAGGTGCTGCAGGACGACGCGCTGCGCTGGCTGGAGCGCGCCCCGCCGGCCCAGGCCGACATCGTGTTCGTCGACCCACCGTTCGCCGCCGGGCTGTGGCCCGGCGTGCTGGACCGCTTGCCCCGGCATCTGGCCGCCGAGGCCTGGCTATACCTGGAAGCGCCCGCCGACGGCGTGCCCCCGCTGCCTGCCGGCTGGCACCTGCACCGCGAGGGCGGCACCCGGGAGGTGCGCTATGCGCTGTACCGCCGGGCCGCTGCTACACTGAAGAGCGATCCGACCCCGGTAGTTTCCGTATGAGCGTGGCCAACAGCCGCACCGCCGTCTATCCCGGTACCTTCGACCCGATCACCAATGGCCACATCGACCTGGTGAACCGCGCCGCGCCACTGTTCGAACGCGTGGTGGTTGGGGTTGCCTACAGCCCGTCCAAGGGCCCGGCACTGCCGCTGGAAAAACGCGTGGCGCTGGCGCAGGAAGCCCTGGCCGCGCATGCCAACGTGGAGGTGCGCGGGTTCGACACCCTGCTTGCCCATTTCGTGCGCGACATGGGCGCAGGCGTGCTGCTGCGCGGCCTGCGTGCCGTGTCCGACTTCGAATACGAATTCCAGATGGCCAGCATGAACCGCCATCTGATCCCGGAGGTGGAAACCCTGTTCCTGACCCCGGCCGAGCAATACAGCTTCATTTCCTCGTCGTTGGTGCGCGAAATTGCGCGTCTGGGCGGGGATGTGTCCGGCTTCGTTCCGGCCTCGGTCGTCGAGGCGTTGCGGCAGGTGCGCGAATCCCGCGCGCAGGCCTGAGCTTTTGCAGTTACATCACCACATGCATTTCAAAGGGAGGAGTTTCATGAAACACACCATGCGCGCTCTGGCGCTCGCTTCGATCGCCGCACTGGCGGTCACCGCCTGCAAGAAGGAAGAGCCGGCGCCGACCGCCGCTGCCGCTCCGGCGCCGCTGAAGGCACCGGCCAAGGACGACAATGCCGGCTGGAAGAAGTACCTGCAGGAAGTGGTCGGCCAGAACCTGGGCGCCACCACCAACAGCCCGTTCCTGTACTACTTGCCGCCGGAGTCCGATGCCGAGTTCGCCGGCAGCTACGAGCGTCAGCTGGAAAGCGTCAAGACCGCGCTGGCGCGTGGCGTGCAGCCAGGCAACATGCTGGCCTTCGGTTCGTCCGCGTCCACCAAGATGGCCGACCTGATCGACGCCGCGTTCAAGGACGTGCAGCCGGATTCGATGAAGGGCGTGCGCGTGCTGTTCATCGGCGACGCTGCCGAAAATGCCCGCGTGCAGACCATCGTCCAGCCCAAGGGCGTGGAATACACCTTCGTTGAAGCCAAGTAATGCCGTACCAGGCCGGATGCGCGGGAGGGCGCACCCGGCCGCCGTGTGTGGAGTCAGCAGCATGCTGACTCCGCACGTCACCGGAGCCGGCCGTGTCAGGCCGGTGTCCGACAGCGCACAAGGCGCTGTCCAGGTGGTCATCATCCGCGCCATGTGCGCCCGCCTGCAGCAGTACGTTGCGTTCCAGCGCCTGCAGTTGAATCGCGCTGCCCCGCATCGCATGGTGGTGTCGATATGTCGCTGAAAATCAACGAGCTCTGCGTCAACTGCGACGTCTGCGAGCCGGCGTGCCCGAACCAGGCCATCTCGATGGGCGAGACCATCTACGTCATCGACCCGGCACGCTGCACCGAGTGCGTGGGCCATTTCGACGAAGCGCAATGCGTGGTGGTGTGCCCGGTCGAATGCATCGACCCGGATCCGGACATTCCGGAAACCCATGATCAATTGCTGGCCAAGCTGATGCAGTTGCAGCGCGATCATCCCGAACTGTACGAACAGGAGCCTCCCGCCCCGTGAGCACTTTCTCCCCACGTTTCTCCCTGCGCGGCCTGTTGTTGCTGGCCTTGGTGCTGGCACCGCCTGTGTGGTCTGCCGACGGCGCCAAGCCGGCAGCGGCCAGCACCGCACCGGTTGCCGCGCATCCGCCTGGCGCGGCGATCGCCAGCGGCCATGCGCTGGCCACCGATGCCGGCCTGCAGATCCTGCGCGAGGGCGGCAATGCATTCGATGCCGCGGTTGCGGTGTCGTCCACGCTGGCGGTGGTCGAGCCGATCAGCTCGGGGCTGGGTGGCGGTGGTTTCTTCCTGCTGCACGACGCCAAGACCGGCAAGGACGTGATGCTGGACGCGCGCGAAACCGCGCCCGAGTCGGCCACCGAAGCGCAGTTCCTCGACAAGAAAGGCGAGCTGGACCGTGACCGTTCGGTCAACGGCGCGTGGTCGGCCGGTATTCCTGGGCTGCCGGCGGCGCTGGTGGAACTGGCGGCCAGGCACGGCCGGCTGCCGCTGAAGCAGTCGCTGGCGCCATCGATCCGCATCGCGACCGAAGGTTTTCCGGTGTACGCGCGCATGGCCAAAGGCTATGCCTCGCGGCGCGAAGTGATGGAGCGCTACCCCGGCACGCGCGAGGTGTATCTGCGCGGCGGCAAACCCATTGCCGAAGGCGAGATCTTCAAGCAGCCGGAGCTGGCGCATACGCTGCAGCTGCTCGGCGACAAGGGCTTCGACGGCTTCTACAAGGGCGAGACCGCCAAGAAGCTGCTGGCCGGCGTGAAGCAGGCCGGTGGTCAGTGGAAGGCCGCCGAGCTCGCCGGCTATCGGGTCAAGGAGCGCACGCCGATCCAGTTCGATTACCGCGGCTGGAAGATCACCACCGCACCGCCGCCGTCCTCCGGTGGCATCGCGCTGGCGGCCATGCTGCAGATTCTGGAAGGCTGGGACGTGAACAAGCTCGATGACGTGCACCGCACCCATCTGGTGGTGGAGTCGATGCGCCGCGCCTACCGCGACCGTACCTTCTTCCTGGGCGACCCGGACTTTGTGGATGTGCCGCAGCGCGTGCTGACCAGCAAGGACTACGCGCAAGGCCTGCGCGCCACGATCAATCCGGACAAGGCCACGCCCAGCGATCTGCTGTCGGGCAATCCCACCCCATTGGAAGACGACGAGACCACGCACTTTTCCATCATCGATGGCGAAGGCAACCGTGTGGGCGCCACCCAGACCGTCAACCTGCTGTACGGCTCGGGCCTGATCCCCAAGGGCACCGGCGTGCTGCTCAACAACGAGATGGACGACTTCGCGCTCAAGCCGGGCACGCCGAATGCGTTTGGCGTGATGGGCTATGCGGCCAACGCGCCCAAGCCGGGCAAGCGCATGCTCAGCTCGATGACGCCCACGTTCATGGAGTCGGCCGACAAGGCCATCGTGCTGGGCACGCCGGGCGGCAGCCGCATCATCACCATGGTACTGCTCGGCATCCTCGGTTACGACGCAGGCCTGGATGCACAGGCAGTGAGCGCGCTGCCGCGGTATCACCACCAGTGGCTGCCGGACGTCATCAACGCCGAAACCGATGCGTTCTCGCCGCAGACCGCCAAGGGCCTGGAAGCGATGGGCCACGCTCTCAAACTGCCAGGCGACAGCGCCGAGGGCGGCCGCGGCTCCAGCCACGTGTGGGGCAACCTGCAGACCGTGGAATGGGACAAGCGCCGCAACGTGCTCAGCGGCGGCAGTGACCCGCGTAATCCGGTGGGCAAGGCGCAGGTGCAGTTGGCGACGCCAGGGCAATGAGCGCGTAGCTTCGCCGTACGTGCGCCGCAACGCAGATACGCGGCCGTTGACCGCCGGCGCACGGCGCAGGGTGGGCGGGCCCACCCTGCGCCGCCGTTGCAAGGACGAGGTGGCGGCGTCAGAGCCTGGAGATAGGCTCGAACTCCTCGTTGTCAATTGAGTTTGAAGTAGGTTCCGTTGTGTTGGGCGTCGTAGCAGGTGGCGCCCTGCAGGCGTTTGTCGCCTGGGCTGCCTGGGTTGAGCGGATAGATGTGACATGCGCCAAACGGCGCGGGGTTGCCGGTGAAGCGCAGCGTGAAGTGCTGCGTGTCGTCGGTTGCGCTGGTATGGACGCCTCCATTGGCCTGGACCGTGACCTCGCACGTGGCTTGCGGTGCAAGCTGACATTGCTGGAGGATCGTCTGCAGCGGCCCGCCAATGTTGGCGTACATGCCCGAGATCCAGTTGTTGATGGCCTGGTTGGCATTGGCATTCCATTGCTTTGTCGCCAGCGCACTCTGGCTCACGGCCAGCAAGCTCATCGACAGCAGGACGGCGAACACGCGCCATGCGCGTGCGTGCGAACGCGGTCTGGCTGGGCGTGCATGCAGATGGACAGCAGGGGAGCAGTGGGTGATCGGTTGGATGGTCATGGGCGGTCCTTGAAAGAGAAAGGCGTGATGCGACGTGTGCGTTGCCCGCGTGCGGATGCGGGTATCGATAACTGCCGCGCAAGAGTGCGGTGATGCCGTTCGTCACGGCGCTGCCAGGGTAGATCCGTGACATCGGGAAAAATTGGCCGAAACGATGGCAATTACCGTGTCTTCGCTGGGAAACGACCAGTGAGCGCGTCGGGGGTCAATGGCGTGCACGAGCGATCGCACCGATGCGGTGGAATCGCCGACGAGGTGCGATGAAGGTGGCGGAGATTCGCAGGCGCGGGCCGGAAACTCACGACCGGCCGCATGTACCGCTACCTCAGTGCTGGTCCGTGCAAGGGTTCCGAACCTGGCGCTGGTGATAGCGTGCTTGGCGCAGGGCCGGCTGCTGACCGTTCGGGCTGGTTGCCAGTGCAGTCCGGGCTTGTGGTCGTGATGCACCGCCGTCACCATTGAGGCATGACTATTCGCCACGTTGTGCTGACCACTGTCCTCATGCTCGCTTCTGCAGGTTGCTCTGCGCAGCAGGAAGCCGATGCCGCTCCGGGCCTCATTCACGTCAACCAGCTCGGGTACCTGCCTGGCTCGACCAAACTGGCGGTTGTCGCGCTACCGCAGGGTGCGGCGATCGGCTCGGACCGCTTCACCGTGGAAGATGCACACGGCCGCACGGTGCTGCAAGGCACCTTGCAACCGCCAGCGCTGTGGACGCCAGCCGGGCAGCAGGCGCGGGTGGCGGATTTTTCCGGGCTGCGTGCGGCCGGCACTTACCGGTTGAAGGTCGACGGGCTGCCGGCATCGGATCCGTTCCCGATCGACGCGCATGCCTACCAGCCGGTGGTCGATGCGTCGCTGAAGGCGTTCTATTTCAACCGCGCCAGTGCCGCGCTGCCGGCGCAGTTTGCCGGGCGCTATGCGCGTGCGGCCGGGCATCCGGATACGCAGGTGCGTATCCATCCAACGGCGGCCTCGGCCACGCGCCCGGCCGACAGCGTGATCAGTGCGCCCAAGGGCTGGTACGACGCTGGCGATTACAACAAGTACATCGTCAATTCCGGCATCAGCACCTACACCTTGCTGGCAGCCTACGAACACTATCCGGCGCTGTTCAAGGCCAGGCCCCTGACCGTTCCCGACGACGCGCACGGCGTGCCGGGCATCCTGCAGGAGACCTGGTGGAACCTGGAATGGATGCTGGCCATGCAGGACCCGGCCGATGGCGGCGTCTACCACAAGCTCACCGACAAGCAGTTCGACGGGTTGGTGATGCCGGACCAGGCCAAACAGCAACGCTATGTGGTGATGAAAGCCACTGCCGCCACGCTGGACTTTGCCGCGGTGATGGCCGCGGCCAGCCGGGTGTATGCACCCTTCGACAAACAGTATCCGGGCATGTCGGCACGCATGTTGAAGGCCGCACAGGCCGCGTGGACGTGGGCGCAACAGCATCCGGATGTGATCTATCGCCAGCCCGACGATGTGCGCACCGGCGGCTACGACGATGCACAGGTGGACGACGAATTTGCCTGGGCAGCAGCGGAGCTGTACGTGACCACCGGCGAGGACAAGTTCTACGATGCGATGCTGGCGCGCAACGTGCCGGCCAGCGTGCCTAATTGGGGTAGTGTGGGCGGACTGGCCTGGATGTCGCTGGCCGCGCACCGCGACACGCTGACCGCGCATGCCGACCGTGCCCGCATCACGCGCGAAGTCACCGGGCTGGCGCAGCAGCTGTCCGATGCGTGGCAGGCATCGCCGTGGCGGCTGGCGATGAACGACAAGGATTTCGTCTGGGGCAGCAATGCCGCGGTGCTCAACCGCGCGATGATGTTGTTGCAAGGCTATCGCCTGACCCGGCAGCGCACGTATCTGGATGCCGCACAGTCGCACCTGGATTACATCCTGGGCCGCAATCCGCTGGGCCTGTCGTTTGTCACCGGGGTCGGGCAGCGCACGCCGATGCATATCCACCATCGCCCCTCCGAAGCGGACGGCATTGCCGCGCCGGTACCGGGCTGGCTGGCCGGCGGCCCGCAGCCGGGCCATCAGGACGCCAAGGACTGCAAAGTGGCCTATCCGTCCACGCTGCCGGCGCTGTCGTACCTGGATGACACCTGCAGTTACGCGACCAACGAGGTAGCCATCAACTGGAATGCGCCGCTGGTGTATGTGAGCGCGGCGATCGAGGCATCGACGCGTTAGGGCGTGCGTTGTTCAACGCGGTGCGGCACCATCGTAGCGATCGCACACTGCAGCTGTTCCTTCTCCCCTCGGGAGAAGGTGGCGCGTAGCGCCGGATGAGGGTGCGCCTCAATGAGTTGCCAGTGCCTGCAATGACAAGCGCGTCGACACGCGCCTTCAACGGTGACGCGCCGCCTGCTTCGCCCGGTACCCTCACCCCAACCCCCACTGCGCGCCCCGGCCCGCGCTTGCGGCGCGTGCGCTCCAAGGCACGCGCGCCATCGCGCGCAAGCGCTGCCTTCTCGCCCCGAGGGGAGCGGGGCTCTCCCGGGGAAAGGGGCTTCAAGCCAACGCAGTTCATTCCACCCGCGTGCCAAAGATCCGGTCGCCCGCATCGCCCAGGCCGGGCAGGATGTAACCCTTTTCGTTGAGGTGGTCGTCGATGGCGGCGGTGTAGACCTCCACGTCCGGATGCGCTGCTTCCAGGGCCTTCAGGCCTTCCGGTGCAGCGACCAGGAAGATGCCCTTGATGCGGCGGGCACCGGCGCGCTTGAGCATGTCGATGGTGGCGATCAGGGTGCCGCCGGTGGCCAGCATCGGGTCCAGGATCAGCGCCTCGCGTTCTTCCAGGCGGCCGGTGAGGCGTTCGAAGTAGGGCACCGGCTGCAGGGTTTCTTCGTCGCGCTGCAGGCCGACCACGCTGACGCGTGCGGCCGGGATCAGGGCCAGCACACCGGGCAGCATGCCCAGGCCCGCACGCAGGATCGGCACCAGGGTGATCTTGGCGCCAGCGATGCGCTGCACGCTCACCGGGCCGGCCCAGCCCTGTTGCACATGCGATTCGGTGTCCAGGTTCGCCGTGGCCTCGTAGGCGAGCAGGGTGCCCAGCTCGGTGACCAGTTCGCGAAAGCCCTTGGTGCTCAGGGCGGCATCGCGCAACAGGCCGATTTTGTGCTGGACGAGGGGGTGGCGGACTTCGACGATTTTCATGGGCAGCGACAGGCAGGAAAGAGGCACAGTGTGCCGCAGCCAGCCGGGGCGTCGCCACAGTGCGCATGTGATCGCGCTTGCACATGTCATGTCGGTGAAACGTCGCGGACATAGTGTGCACACCCATTCTTAACCGATTGGGGAAGCACTCGTGTCGAACAAGACTCCGCTCTGTCTGGCGATCACGCTGACGCTGGCGAGCGCCGGCTGGGGCCCGCAGGCACATGCGGCAGAGCCTGCTGCCGCCGGCGCCGCCGCCAGCGGTGCAGCCGCCATCGATCTGGAACGCCTGGAAGTGCGCCCGCAACAGGAAGCGCAGGAGCGCGCGGTCGACCTCAAGCGCGCCTCCGATGCCATCCAGGACGCCGTCGCCTCCGATGCGCTGGGGCGTTACCCCGACAAGAATGTTGCAGAATCCTTGCAGCGCCTGCCCGGTGTCAGCGTCACCCGCGACCAGGGCGAAGGGCGTTTTGTGGTCATCCGCGGCCTGGATTCGGCGCTCAACAGCGTGACCATCGACGGCATGAACATGGGCACGCCCGAAGACGGCACGCGTTCCACGCCGCTGGACGTGATCCCCTCCGATTCCACCGAGCGTCTGAAGGTGGTGAAGTCGCCGACCCCGGACATGCCGGGCGATTCGATCGGTGGCGCCATCCAGGTCGAATCCACCTCCGCCTTCGACCGCGATGGGCGCACGCTGCGCGGCTCGATCGAGGGCAGCCATCAGTCGCTGTCCGGCAAGACCAGCCCCAAGGGCGCGTTCAACTACAGCGATATTGTCGGCGGCACCTTCGGCGTGGCGGTGGGGGTGAACTATCAGGACCGCGAGTTCGAATCGGACAATACCGAAGTGGCCTACGACAGCTTCGAAGGTGGCGCTGCCGACGATCTGTTCGCTGGCCAGGTGCAGCGCCGCAAATACTTCATCGAGCGGACCCGCATGGGCGCCAACCTCAATCTGGACTGGCGCCCGGATGCGGACAACCGCTACTACCTGCGCTCGCTGTACAGCCGTTTCGACGATGCCGAAACGCGCCAGCGCACCATCTTCGGCCTTGCCGACGGCCAGGTGAGCGCCAATGGCGATGGCACCTACAACGTGGCCGATCTGCCGGCCGACAGCATCTCCAAGCGCGTGCGTTACCGCACCAAGAAGGAAGACAACACCGCCATCAGCGTCGGTGGCGAGAACCGCCTGAGCAGCGCCACCATCGATTACAAGGCTGGCTACACCAAGACCACCGAGCGGGTGAACGACGAGATGGAGGCGTACTTCGATTATGACGGCGACGACCTCTCGGCCACGGTGGACCAGCGCAGCGGCATCCCGCGCCTGGGGTTTTCGGATAACGGCTGGCAGAGCAACCAGGAGTTCGTGTTCGACCGTTTCGTGCTCGCACCCAAGACGGTGGACGATAGCGAGCACAGCGCGCAACTCAATGTGCGCTTCGACGGCGAACATTCCAGCCTGAAGATGGGCGTGCTTGGCCGCTGGCGCGAGCGCGATGTCAACGTGGACGAACGCGAGCTGCGTCGCGGCCCGGCCATCGATCCGAGCAGCTGGACCACGGCGCCGCCGGAGCATCGCGGCGGCACCCTGGGCCAGAGCATCGGCTCGGACGGCATGCGCCGCTACTGGCGCGCGTCGGGCAATCTCTACAGCGCCCGCCCGCAGGATGTCGGCGCCAACCAGCAGGTGTCGTTGCAGGACGACTACACCGCCACCGAAGACGTGTTCGCCACCTACGCGATGGGAACCTGGGACATCGGCGCGTTGCGCATGATTGCCGGCGTGCGCGTGGAAAACACCCAGTTCAACGCCACCGGCAACCAGGTGGACGTGGCCGAAGACGGCCGCACCGCCACGGTGACCCCGCGCGAAGCATCCAGCAGCTACACCAACGTGCTCCCGGGCCTGCACCTGCGCTACGACAGCGGCAACGACTGGGTGCTGCGCTTTGCGGCCAACAAGACCCTGTCGCGGCCCTCGTTCGGCGATGTATCGCCACGGGTGAGCATCAATCGCGGCGACAACGAGGTGAACATCGGCAACCCCGATCTCAACCCGTACCGCTCCACCAACCTGGACCTGTCGTTCGAGAAGTACATCGGCAGCACCGGCCTGGTGTCGCTGGGCGTGTTCGACAAGTCGATCGACGACTACATCGTGCAGACCATCAGCACCACCGATGCGCAATTCCCCGGCCTGCAGGCGACGCGCGCGATCAATGGCGACACCGCCAAGGTGCGCGGTGCCGAATTCAATTGGCAGCAGAGCCTGGACTTCCTGCCCGAAGGCTGGAACGGCCTATTGCTCGGCGCCAGCGCCACCGCGCTGGACAGCGATTTTGACCCGGGCCTGAGCGATCGCGCCGGCGAGGACTTCATGTTGCCGCGCTCGTCCAAGCGCATCTACAGCGGTCATCTGGGTTACGAAAAGTACGGCTTCAGTGCACGTGTGGCAGCGGTGTACCGCAGCGAGTACCTGGACACCATCGGACAGAGTCGTGCGTACGATATCTACGTTGCCCCGCATACCCAGCTGGATGCCAGCATGAGTTATCAGTTCAACAGCCACGTCAGCCTGTACCTGGAAGCACAGAACCTGCTGGACGAACCGTTGGAGCTGTACCAGGGCGTGCGCTCGCGCACCCTGCAAAACGAAGAATATGGCCGGACCTATGCGCTTGGCCTGAAGGTGGCACTGTGATGCGGGCCGCCGTGTTGTTGCCGGCCACCGTGCTGGCAGGGGCGATGGCGCTGGCCGGCTGTGCAACCCACGCTGTCGACCGCGAAGCCGACGAAGCATTGCTGCAGGATCCCACGCTCAGCGAAGCGAAGGTGGCGCACGACGTGGTGCCCGAAGCCTTCATCACCGCGCTCACGCCCACCGATAACCTGGATTCGCCGGCCAGCTGGCGCGCCCCCGATGGCAGCCGCTGGGTGATCGCCACGGCCAAGGCCACGCATGCCTTGGTGGTGTTCGACGGCGACAGCGGCAAGCGGCTGCGGGTGGTGGGCGGCAAGGGCAAGGCACTGGGCAAGCTGGATCGCCCCAACGGCATTTCGGTGGTGGATGACCTGGTATTCGTGGTGGAGCGCGACAACCGCCGCGTGCAGGTGTTTTCGCTGCCGGATTTCAGGCCGCTGACCGCGTTCGGCCAGGATGCGCTGCGCGAGCCCTACGGGCTGTGGGTGCGCAAGCACGACGGCGGCTACGAGGTGGTGGTCAGCGACAACTACATGTCGCCGGCCAACAAGGACCAGCCGCCGCCGCTGGCCGAGCTGGGCCAGCGTTTCCGGCGCTATCAGCTGAACGCGGCAGGGCAGAGCTGGCAGGCGCGGCTGACGCAGAGCTTTGGTGATACCACCGAGGCCGGTGCCATCCGTATTGCCGAGTCGGTCTTCGGCGACGAGGCCAATGCGCGGCTGATGATTGCCGAAGAGGACGTGGCCGTCGGCACCCAATTGCGCGAATACGGCATGGACGGGCGCTACCGCGGGCGCAATGTCGGCACCGGGCTGTTCAAGGCGCAGGCCGAAGGCCTGACCTTGCTGCAATGCGCCGACGGCAGCGGCTACTGGATCGCCACCGATCAGTTCAAGGACCGCAGCGTGTTCCAGGTGTTCGACCGCAAGACGCTGGCGCACGTGGGCGCCTTTGCCGGCCGGGTGACTGCCAACACCGACGGCGTGTGGCTGGACCAACGTGGCGACGCGCGCTTTCCCGGTGGCGTGTTCTACGCGCTGCACGACGACCAGGCGGTGGCGGCCTTCGATTGGCGCGACATCGCGCGCACCTTGCGGCTGAAGGACTGCGCGCCATGAACGCCCCACGCAGGGCGCTGTCCGTGGTGGTGTCGGTGCTTGCGCTGGCCGCTGGCCAGGTGTGTGCGGCCGAGCGCGCTGCCGAGCCGAACACGCAGGTGCCGGCCGGCTCCACCCACTATGTGGCCGACGGCTTTCCCGACCGCATCGTCGCCACGCCGGCGCAGGATGCGGCCACCGGGTTTGCGGTGGCCTGGCGCACCGATGCCAGCGTCAGCCAGCCCTGGCTGGAACTGGTGGTTGCCGGCGACTCGCCCGACCTGGGCACGCCGCGGCGCATCCGTGCCACCACGGCGACGCTGGCCAGCGAAAATGGCAGCTCGCACCATCACCGGGCCGAGATCGCCGGGCTCACGCCGGACACGCTGTATGCCTACCGCGTGCAGGGCCACGACACCTGGGGCGCCTGGAATCAGTTCCGTACCGCTGCCACGCCGGACGCCCCGCTGACGCTGCTGTATTTCGGCGACACCCAGAACAAGAACCTCAGCCTGGTCTCGCGGGTGATCCGCCAGGCATGGCGCTCGGCGCCGGAGGCGCGGCTTGCGTTGTTCGCCGGCGATCTGGTCAGCGGCAAGGACGGCCAGGACGACAACGAGTGGGCGGAATGGTTCGAAGCCGGGCGCTGGCTGCTCGAAGGCACGGCGGTGGCGCCGGCGCCGGGCAACCACGAGTATCACGAGGAAGGCGACGAGTCTCCGCAGGCGACCCGCACCCTGGGCAACCATTGGCCGGTGACCTTCGCATTGCCGCGTAACGGGCCCTCGGCCACCGCGCGCACCAGCTACTGGTTCGATTATCAGGGCGTGCGCATTGCCGTGCTCGATGGCACCTCGGTGCTGGATCTGGGCACCGGCCCGGCGCAGGCGCAGTGGCTGGACAAGGTATTGGCCGACAACCCGCATCCGTGGTCGATCGTGCTCATCCATCAGCCGTTCTTCTCGCCGCGTGCCGATCGCGAGAACGAAAAACTGGTGGAGCAGGTCCTGCCGGTGATTCGCCGGCACAAGGTGGATCTGGTACTGCAAGGCCATGACCACACCTATGGCCGGCGCGGCGACCAGCCGGGGCAGGCAACGCCGGTATTCGTGGTGTCGGTGGCCGGGCCCAAGCAGTACCGCCTCTCGGACATGGCGCGCAAGACCATGCGGCCGGTGGGTGAAGACACCCAGTTGTATCAGGTGCTTCGACTGGACAGGCAGCACCTGGTGTACGAATCGCGCACCGCCACAGGCCGCTTGTACGACGCATTCGAATTGCAACGCGATGCACAGGGCGCAAAGCGGTTGATCGAGCATGCGCAGGGACGTATCGCCCCACGCACGTGTCCGCGCGAGGCGACGTTGAAGGGGCGGGCGGATCGGTGTTGGGAGTGAAGTAAATATGACAACGCGACGATTATTCGGGCGAATCGTCGTGGTAAATGAGGGCGGTGTGAGGAAACTTCGCGCGCGCATAGATTCTTCGAATAACCCGCGGGCGTCCTATCGAAAAATGCGAATTACGTCACATTGATAATGCGGCTACGTTGGGTGTGCCGGACTCGTGTCCGTGACGCGCTGCAATGCGGTGCCACGGCGCAGGGTCCGGTTCCCCCAGCCCCACCGAGCCGTGCCCATGATTCCCCAGCTCTTTCACCTGACCGCACCGACCAAGCAGCTGCTGTGGGAGGAGCGCAGGATTTGTGACCGTTTGCAGCGCCTGCTGCCTGGATGGACGTGCTACCTCTGGGATGATGCCGATAATTCGGAACTGATGCGGCGTGCATTCCCGGAGTTTGCCGAGCGTTACGAGCGCATCCGCTTCGGCGTGATGAAGGCGGATATTGCGCGCTGTGCCTATATGCATGCGCATGGCGGGTTTTACTTCGATACCGATTACAAACTGTTGCGTCCGCTGGGTGAGGACGTGCTGTCGCAGCAGTGCGTGTTGCCGATCGAAGAAGGCGCTCCGGGCCACGACGACTTCAAGATCGGCAATGCCGTGTTCGGCTCCGAAGCGGGCCATCCGTTCTGGCGCGCGTTCATCGAGCACATCTTCAACGTGCATGCGCCGGAAACGCTGGAGGACCACCGTCAGATTCCGATGATTTCCGGGCCGCGCGGGTTGACGCGTTTCTACAACGCGCACGCTGCACAGTTTGCGGGCATCGTGTTTCCGCCGCGCGATGCGTTCCACCCGGACCGCACCTGGTTCGGTTTGGGTCATCGTGGTGGCAAGGCCGCGGTGGGCTCGCACCTGTGCTGGGCGTCGTGGCGGGGAAAATCGCCACGGCGCGCGGTGACCAATTATCTGCGGCGCAAGTTGAGTGCAGTGCCGGTCTGAGCAGCAGCCGACAGGTGACGCCTTGGGTCTGGCGCGGTGGCATTCAGTCACGCGAAAGGACGCGGACGTCATGTACTTCGCAGCGCAGCTTGCCATCACGCTGCGATGCGTGACGGCCGACCGGGCTGCAAGGCCCTGATTGCCGCGGCCAGCACGATCGCAATCAGCTGGACACCCAAAGCAAGCGCTTCACTCCGCGTCACACCCACCGGGCGGGGCAGGCGCGTTACCACCACGCACGCATCGACTGCGCTGCAGCCGATGCGCGTCCGCCCGGATCAGGCGGCCTCGGCCTGGGTCTGGCGCGGGCCTTCCTTCAATGCCCGCCCGATCAGGCCGACCAGCAGGTCCAGTTCTTCTTCGGCCATCGCAAAATGCGGGGTGAAGCGCAGCGAATTCTCGCCGCCGTGGATCACGTTGACGCCGCGGTGGCGCAACCACTCTTCGGTGGAGCCGGCGCCGTAACACTTGAACTGCGGCGCCAGCTCACACGAGAACAGCAAGCCGGTGCCCTGGACCTTGGTGATCAGGCCGCCCAGCTCCGATTGCAGGGCCTGCAGCTTGGCAATCGCCTGCGCGCCGCGGGTGCGGATGTTGTCGCGCACCTGCGGGGTGAACAAGGCCAGCGTGGCGCAGGCCACGTCCAGCGCACGCGGGTTGGTGGTCATGGTGTTGCCGTAGGTGCCCTTGCGGTACACCTGCGCGGCGTGCTCGGTCACTGCCAGCACCGACAGCGGGTATTGCGCGGCGTTGAGCGCCTTGGAATAGGTTTCCAGATCCGGCGGGTCCAGCTGCTCGAAGCCCGGGTAGTCCACCACCGACAGCACGCCATGCGCGCGCAGGCCGGCCTGGATGGAATCCACCAGCAGCAGGCTGCCGTGCGCGCGGGTGAGCGCACGCGCGGCGGCGTAGAACTCGGCCGGCAGCGCACGCCCCGGGTCGCCTTCGCCCATCACCGGTTCCAGGAACACCGCTTCGATGAACCAGTGATTGCGCGCCGCCTCGTCGAAGGCGCGTTGCAACGCGGCCACATCGTAGGGCGCAATCGCAATCACCGAGTCCTCGTCGCGATAGCTGGCCAGATATTTGCTGTAGGTCTTGCGGCTGGAGTCGGAATACAGGCCGGGGCGATCGGTGCGGCCGTGGAAGCTGCCCTTGACCACCAGGCGCTTGATGGTGGCGCCGGCATGCCGCGCGCCCGGGTCGGTGTGCAGCTTGGCGTTGGTATCCACGATGCGTGCGGCCAGGCCCACCGCTTCGGAGCCGGAGTTGAGGCACATGAAGCGTGCGAACGGGCAGCCGCCGCGGCTGTGGCCGATCTCGGCGCGCAGGGCGCGGTCGAGCCGGCGCTGCGCCAGGCTGGGCGTCATCACATTGGCCATCACCTGCGGGCGCGCCATGGCTTCCAGCACCGGCGCCGGCGTGTGGCCGAAGCCGAGCATGCCGTAGCCGCCAGCGTCGTACAGCACCGCGCCCTTGAGCGTGACCACCCACGGCCCGCGCGCGGCCAGCGCCACGTAAGGCGTTACCGCGTCGTCGGCGTAGAAGTTGATGAAGCCGTCCTGCACCGCGGCGATCTGGGCGTCTTCGTCCAGGTCCAGCAGGTCGGCGGCCTCATCGCGCACCAGCGCGTATTCGGCGGCTGCCGCAGTGATGGCGTGTTGCAGGTCAGAGTGGTTGGCGGCCAGGCGCACGATGGCGCCATCGTCCAGGCCATCGGTCAGGCGGCGGCCGGCATGGGCACGCAGCGGGGCGAGCGGGGCGAGGACGGACATGGCGCATCTCCTGCAAGGTGGCGTTGTTCTTCTATTATCGGCAGAAGATCGGCGTTTGGCAGCGTGAATCTGGGCAGGAAGTACGGTATTTTCGGCGATTCGACGAAACGAATGCGCATTGTGAAGATCACCCCATCCGACGAACGCCTGTTATCGCTGCTGCGCGAAGACGCGCGTGCCTCCACCGCGCAGATCGCGCGCCGGCTCGGGCTCTCGCGCACCACGGTGCAGAGCCGCATCGAAAAGCTCGAACGCGACGGCGTGATCAGCGGCTATACCGTGCGCACCCACGACGACTACGAGCAGGGCCGCATCCGTGCGCACATCCTGATCACCGTGCTGCCCAAGAAGATGCCGGCCGTGGTCAAGGCGCTGCGCGACATCCCCGAAGTGCGCCTGCTGCATTCGGTCAGCGGCGCCTACGACCTGATCGCCCTGGGGGTGGTGGGCGGCGTCAACGAAATGGACGTGCTCACCGACGCCATCGGTGCGATCGATGGGGTGGAGCGCACGACCAGTTCGATCATTTTGTCCACCAAGTTCGAGCGGTGAGGGCGAATCGGGAATCGGGAATAGGGAATCGCAACAGCAACAGCGCTTCACCGTCACCAGTGCCGCTCCCGGCTCACTGCTCTTTCGATTCCCCATTCCCGATTCCCCACTCCCGGCCGCAGTTACAATGCCCGGCTCCTCAGCCAACCAATCCTGCGGCCTTGAAGAAGTCCGATTTCCATTACGACCTGCCCGACGAGCTGATCGCCCAGGCGCCGCTGGCCGAGCGTGCGGCCAGCCGCCTACTGGTGGTGCCGCCGGTGCCGGCCGCCTTCAGCGACCGCCAGGTGCGCGATCTGCCCGAGCTGCTGCAGCCGGGCGACCTGTTGATCTTCAACGACACCCGCGTCATTCCGGCGCGGCTGTTCGGGCAGAAGGCCAGCGGCGGGCGCGTGGAAATCCTCATCGAGCGCCTGCTGGGCGAGCGCGAGGCGCGGGTGCAGATCGGCGCCAGCAAGTCGCCCAAGGCCGGCAGCCTGATCGCGCTGGATGCCGGCGGGCAGGCCGAGGTGCTCGGGCGCGACGGCGAGTTCTATCTGCTGCGCTTCGAGATCCCGACCCCGCTGGAACACTGGCTGCGGGAGGCCGGCCGCCTGCCGCTGCCGCCCTACATCCGCCGCGAGCCGGGCATCGAAGACCGCGAGCGCTACCAGACCGTGTTCGCGCGCGAAGTCGGTGCGGTCGCCGCACCCACCGCCGGCCTGCATTTCGACGAGGCGCTGCTGGAACGCCTGCGCGCGCGCGGGGTGGAGTTCGGCCACGTCACCTTGCACGTGGGCGCCGGCACCTTCCAGCCGGTGCGCGTGGATGCGCTCGACCAGCACGTGATGCATAAAGAGTGGCTCAACGTCGGTGCCGCGCTGGTGGAGCAGGTGCGCCGCACGCGTGAGCGCGGCGGCCGCATCATCGCGGTGGGCACCACGGTCGTGCGTTCGCTGGAAAGCGCCTGGCGCAAGACAGAGGCGGCCCCGGATGGCGAACTGCTGCCATTCGCCGGCGAAACCCAGATCTTCATCCTGCCCGGCTACCGCATCCGCAGCGTCGATGCGATGGTCACCAATTTCCACCTGCCCGAAAGCACCTTGCTGATGATGGTCTCCGCCTTCGCCGGCCGCGAGCGCATCTTCGCCGCCTACCAGCACGCCATCGCCCAGCGCTATCGCTTCTTTTCGTACGGCGATGCGATGTTGTTGTGGGGCCGGGAATCGGGAGTCGGGAATGGTGAATCGTAAGGCGCTACCCGCCAAACGATCAGCCACCTGCCAACCGCTCTTCCCATTCCCGATTCTCGACTCCCCATTCCCGGCCCCTCAATGTCCCGACTCCAGTTCCAGCTCCAGACCACCGACGGCCATGCCCGGCGTGGCCGCCTGACCTTTCCGCGCGGCACGGTGGAAACGCCGGCGTTCATGCCGGTGGGCACCTATGGGTCGGTCAAGGGCATCCTGCCCGAGCAGATCCGCGCGCTGGGGGCGGAGATCATCCTGGGCAATACCTTCCACCTGTATCTGCGCCCGGGCCTGGATGTGATCGGCGACCACGGCGGGCTGCACGGGTTTGCGCGCTGGGACGGGCCGATCCTCACCGATTCCGGCGGTTTCCAGGTGTTCTCGCTGGCGCATCGTCGAAAGATCACCGAGCAGGGCGTGACGTTTTCCTCGCCCACCGACGGTGCGCGGGTGTTCCTGGGCCCCGAGGAGAGCATGAAGATTCAAAAGGTGCTCGATTCGGACATCGTGATGATCTTCGACGAGTGCACGCCGTACCCGGCCACCGAAGAGGTGGCGCGGCGCTCGATGGAGCTGAGCCTGCGCTGGGCGCAGCGCTCGCGCGAGGCGCACGACGGGCTGGGCAACGATGCGGCGCTGTTCGGCATCGTGCAGGGCGGGGTGCACCCGGGCCTGCGCAGCCGCTCGCTGGACGGCCTGCACGCCATCGGCTTCGATGGCTACGCGATCGGCGGGCTGGCGGTGGGCGAGCCCGAGCACGAGCGCAACGCCATGCTCGAACACCTGCACCCGCAGCTGCCGGCCGACCGCCCGCGCTACCTGATGGGCGTGGGCCGGCCCGAGGACCTGGTCGAGGGCGTGGCCCGCGGCGTGGACATGTTCGACTGCGTCATGCCCACCCGCAATGCGCGCAACGGCCACTATTTCACCTCGTTCGGTACCGTGCGCATCCGTAACGCCAAGTACGAGCGCGACCTGGACACCATCGAGCCGGGCTGCGGCTGCCATGCCTGCAGCAGTGGCTATACGCGTTCCTACCTGCGCCATCTGGACCGCTGCAACGAGATGCTGGCGCCGATGCTGGGCACCCTGCACAACCTCTGGTACTACGAAAAACTGATGGCCGACATGCGCGCGGCGATCGCCTCGGGAACCTTTGTGGAGTTCCGGCGGTCCTTCTATGCGGCACGCGGCGCCACCACGCCGCCGTTGCCGGGGGAAACCAGCTGAACCCTGCCGCCCGCGCCCTGGCGCGGACGCGTTGGAACCTGCGTGGCATAATTCCCGGCTGTTCCGCCCTGGCGGTACCTGAATAGCGAGTGGGCCCATGGGCGCGCTGGCACCAAACTAGGATGCACTGAATGAATTTGCTCGATTTCCTGATCCCCGTCGCCCAGGCGCAAGCCACCGGTGGCGCGCCGGCAGCCGGCCCGATGGGTGGCCTGTCCACCTTCGCGCTGCCGATCATCCTGATCGCGGTCATGTACTTCCTGATGATCCGCCCGCAGATGAAGCGTCAGAAGGAGCATAAGTCGCTGCTGGAGAAGCTGGCACGTGGCGACGAAGTCATCACCTCCGGCGGCGTTGCCGGCGTGATCACCGACATTGGCGACAACTTCATCAGCATCGAGGTGGCCGACAACGTGCGCATCCGCGTGCAGAAGAGCGCCGTGGGCCATGTGCTGCCCAAGGGCACGCTGAAGTCGGCCAGCTGAGTCGCGCCGTCGGCACTACGGGCACCGGCCGGCGCTGCTGGCCGCTGCTCGAAAACGGCAGGGACCGCTCGTACACTTGCGGCTCGCCGCGCTGCCGATGCCTGCAACCGCCGCGCACTACCTCGTTGCACCGCACTACCTGCAACACCACAGCTGCGCGCACCATCAGGCGGGCGCAGTCGGTGCACGAAGCTGTTCTGCGCCCCACGGGCGTGCCGGCTTCGCGCACTGCTCGCATCCACCGGATGACTGCTCGCGACGCTGTATCGGCCGCTTGAAGTCGTTCTCACTGCTAGGCGCGGCGCCGGGATGGTGCAGCGCGGGACTGTCGCAATGCTCGAATTTCCTCGCTGGAAGTATTTCCTGATCCTGCTGGTGCTGGCGGTCAGCGCGCTGTATGCGCTGCCCAACATCTACCAGAAAGACCCGTCGGTGCAGATCACCGCCAGTCGTGGCGCGCAGCTCGACGACGCGTTGCGCAGCCGCATCGATGCCGAACTCAAGACTGCCGGCATCACTCCCAAGGCGGTGACCAAGGAAGGCGAGAGCCTGATGGTGCGCCTGCCCAACCTGCAGGCGCAGACCCGTGCCAACGACGTGCTGCGCCAGCAACTGGGCGAGAACTACACGGTGGCGCTGAACCTGGCGTCCACCGTGCCGGAGTGGCTGGCCAAGCTGGGCGGCCGCCCGATGGTGCTGGGCCTGGACCTGGTTGGCGGCGTGCACTTCGCCATGCAGGTGGACCAGAAGGCGGCGGTGGAAAAGCGCATCGACGGCTTTGCCGAAGACATCCGCACCACCTTGCGCGACGGCCGCATCGCCTATCGCTCGGTCGAGCGCCGCGGCGACAACAGCATCCAGGTCAGCCTGGGCGAGGGCGCCAGTGCCGATGCCGCACGCGTCGCATTGGCCAAGGCGCAGCCGCTGCTGACCTACGACATCAGCGGGCAGACCATTTCGGTGAAGGTGCCGGAAGCCGAGCTCAAGCAGATCGCCAGTGGCGCGATCGAGCAGAACCTCACCACCTTGCGCAATCGCGTCAATGCGCTGGGCGTGTCCGAGCCCACCATCCAGCGCCAGGGCGATGACCGCATCGTGGTCGAACTGCCCGGCCTGCAGGACACCGCCGAGGCCAAGCGCCTGATCGGTGCCACCGCATCGCTGGAATTCCGCGCAGTGGTCGAAGGCAATGCCGAAGACGCCGTGCGCAGCGGCACCATTCCCCCAGAAGCCAAGGTCTACCGCGTACGCGATACCGGCGCGCCGGTGTTGTTGAACAAGCGCGCGCTGGTGACCGGCGACCAGATGGTCAGCGCCTCGGTCAGCACCGACCAGAACGGCATGCCCGCAGTGGCGGTGACGCTCAACAACGTGGCCGGCCAGCGCATGTTCGACTACACCAGCGCCAACGTCGGCAAGCTGATGTCGGTGGTCTACATCGAGCGCATTCCCACCGTGACCATGGTCGACGGCAAGGAAGTGCGCAGCGTGCGGGTCAAGGAAGAAGCCCTGTCGCCAACCCGCATTGCGGGTGTGTTCGGCAAGAACTTCCAGACCACCGGGCTGGAAAAGACCGAAGCGGAAAACCTGGCCAAGCTGCTGAAATCCGGCTCGCTGGCCGCGCCGATGGACTTCGTCGAGGAATACGTGATCGGCCCCAGCCTGGGTGCGGAGAACGTGGAACGCGGCGTCACCGCGGTGATCTACTCGTTCCTGTTCACGCTGGTGTTCTTCACTGTCTACTACCGCGTGTTTGGCGCGATCACCTCGGTGGCGCTGCTGTTCAACCTGCTGATCGTGGTGGCGGTGATGTCGCTGTTCGGCGCCACCATGACGCTGCCGGGCTTTGCCGGTCTGGCCTTGTCGGTCGGCCTGTCGGTGGACGCCAACGTGCTGATCAACGAGCGTATCCGCGAGGAATTGCGCCTGGGCGTGCCGCCCAAGTCGGCGATTGCGGCAGGTTACGAAAAGGCCGGCGGCACCATCCTCGACGCCAACCTTACCGGCCTGATCGTGGCGGTGGCCCTGTACGCGTTCGGTACCGGCCCGTTGAAGGGTTTTGCGCTGACCATGATGATCGGTATCTTCGCTTCGATGTTCACCGCGATCACCGTGTCGCGTGCGCTGGCGGTGCTGATCTACGGCAGCCGCAAGAAGCTGAAATCCGTCGCCATCTGAGATGCGAGCCTGGCCCCGGCCCGTGCAGCCTGCTGCGCAGGGCCGGGGGATGAATCCCTTCGCAAGCGTCTGCGTCCTGACGATGCAGACGTCTTAAACGGAAGCTCTTTTCCATGAAATTGTTCCCGCTCCATCTCATTCCCAACGACACCAAGATCGACTTCATGCGCCTGCGCAAGCCGGTGCTGATCCTGATGCTGGTGCTGGCGATCGCCTCGGTCGGCATCGTCATCGGCAAGGGTTTCAACTACGCCCTGGAATTCACCGGCGGTACGCTGGTGCAGACCAGCTTCCAGAAGACGGTGGACGTGGACCAGGTGCGCGAGCAGCTGTCCAGGGCCGGCTTCGAGAATGCGCAGGTGCAGAACGCGCGCGGCGGCAACGAGGTGATGATCCGCCTGCAGGCCCGCGAGCAGCACAATAACCGCGACGATGCGGCCCGCACGGTCGCCGAAGAAGTGCGCAAGGCGGTGAGCACCGAGCAGAACCCGGCCACCGTGCAGCCGGGCGAGTTCGTCGGCCCGCAGGTCGGCAAGGACCTGGCCTTGAACGGCGTGTACGCCACGGTGTTCATGCTGGTGGGCTTCTTGATCTACATCGCGTTCCGCTTCGAGTGGAAGTTTGCCGTGGTGGCCAGCCTGACCGCATTGTTCGACCTGCTGCTGACGGTGGCCTACGTGTCGCTGACCGGCCGCGAGTTCGACCTGACCGTGCTGGCCGGCCTGCTCTCGGTGATGGGCTTTGCCATCAACGACATCATCGTGGTGTTCGACCGCGTGCGCGAGAACTTCCGCGCCCTGCGCGTGGAGCCGCTGGAAGTGCTCAACCGCTCGATCAACCAGACGCTATCGCGCACGGTCATCACCGCGGTGATGTTCTTCCTGTCGGCGATGGCGTTGTACATCTACGGCGGCGAGTCGATGGAAGGCCTGGCCGAGACGCATATGATCGGCGCAGTGATCGTGGTGATCTCTTCGGTGATCGTGGCCGTACCGATGCTGAGCATCGGCCCGTTCGCGGTGACCAAGCAGGACCTGCTGCCCAAGGCCAAGGACGTGGAGGCGCTGGCGCGTCGTCCTTGATCGGCTGGCAAATGGTCTGACGAAAAAACCGCGCAGTGCGCGGTTTTTTCGTTTCTGGCGTTGGGCGCCGTGCGTGGCACGGTTTTGCACTGTGACGCCATAACTCAAGATTTTGAACACTGGGGATTCCGTCGGATGCGTGATGCTGATCGATGCGCAATACGTTGCGGTAGGGAGCCGCTGGGCAGGGTGAAACGCCGTATCCAGCTGATATAGGCCTCTCGGTGCGCAGGCTGTAGTGCCCAACGCGCAAGCGGCCGCGCACTTGATCGAGCAACCGCGTCGGCGGACGTGCTGTTATGCCACTGTTTTTGGGGTGTATTTCATACGCCTGCGTCCTTGCTGGATAACACCGCAAGCATTCGCTTGGTCGCGGTCGCTTGCCATCGTGCAATCCGTGATCCCGGCTGGGATTTCCCCCATTCACAAAGCGCCAACGATCGAAGATACTCAGCGCAACACCGCATGTCGGCAGTCTAATAGTAGCTAAGCGGTACACGGGGGTTCAATGGACATTGACCTAATAGCAAAGATCGCCGCGCCGCTCTTGTCGCTGATTGTTGCGGCGCTCATCAAGCATTATTTGGAGGGTAAATCGCGCTTGGTGACATACATTGGTCACGTATCAGCCTTTCCCAACAACAACGCACCGCAGACGCACATGCATAGCGTCGTGCTTCAGAACGCTGGCAAAAAGTCGGCGGCTAATGTACGTGTCCCACACGGGGTACCTTTGACCAGTGTAAGCGTTCAAGTCAATCCCCCAATGCACTACAACTTTGAATTCAGTCCCTCCGGAACTTTTCAGATTTTGATACCGACCCTCGCGCCAAAAGAGCAGGTCACGATCTCGTACTTGTATCAGGAGCCAACGGTATGGAATCAAGTCTCATGGCCACCCAAGAGTGATGACGGACTCGCAGAGATTGTTCAGGCAATTCCTGCGCCGCGCCCCAACAAACTGGTGCGTTATTCCATCGTCGTCCTCTCGATGGTAGGGCTTTCGTACATTCTTTATTGGGCGGTTCGTTATGCGTTACAAAGTGCCGCCTAACAATTCATTCAAGCCGACGCCGCTTCGCGGTGCGGCTTAACTCAGGTGTTAGGTTGCTCATGAAGATTTGCGGAAAGTGCGGGAGCACACGCTTCAATAGCTGGGATTGCTGTATGGACTGCAGAAACCAGCGAGCCAAGGTGCGGCAGGCGCGTCTTGTGGCTAACGGCGGCAGCCACACCGCCAAGGAATGGAATTCGCTTCTCGCCCGGAGCCCGACCTGCGCCGAATGTGGGCGCTCTTGGTCTGAAATTCCGCCACGTCCGGATCCACGGTATAAGCACACATGGACCAAGGGCCATAAGTTGCCGGTCTACCACGGTGGGGAGGATTCAATCGAAAACATCCAGGCAGAGTGCTATGAGTGCAACTTCCGTAAGAACGCGGGCACTCTCAAAGGCCTGGCGGTCACAACCTAATAATTCGTCCAAGCCGACGCCGCTTCGCGGCGTGGCTTAACTTAGGTGTTAGGTTGCATACTCGACCACCTATCAATCTGGAGATTCAACCAATGGCATTTGTTGGTCAAACCGAAGAGCGGAAAATCAGCACGACCAACGGAAAGACCTACAAGATCTTCCTCACAGAACAGGTTGGTGGGCACTGGGTTGCAACAATTCTATATGCGAATAGTGGCGTCGTTACCACCCACAATGAGATCGCCCCCAGCAAAGCTGGTGCATATAAAAAGGCATCGGAATGGACGCTTGCCAACATTGATTGGAACGCCAGTGTTGAGAGTCTCTAAAGCGCCGTGCCGACCAATACGGCCTAACAATTCATTCAAGCCGAAGCCGCTTCGCGGGTCGGCTTAATTCCAGTGTTAGACGGTTCGGAGCGTCAGTGGCATCACCAATAGGGAGGCGAAGATGAACGCGAAAGATTTAATAAAAAATGCAGGATACGTATTTGCCGGTGTCGGAATAATTGTTCTTCCTGTAGCGTGGGTTTTCTTATTCGCCCTGTCGTCTTTTTCAATCGTGGGCAACCCAGCCCTACTCTGGTACACAAATCTCTGGCTAATCGGAGCTGCAACTTGGTTGCTATTTTTCCGGAAAGGCAACGCGCAGCGGCGCTTCGTGCTAGAAGTCAGTGTTTGGCTCGCCTCTGTGGGCTTACTCATCGCTGGGCTGCTCGTTCGTTGAGCTGGTCACCGCCTAACAATTCGTCAAAGCCGACGCCGCTTCGCGGCGCGGCTTAACTCAGGTGTTAGATTTCTATGAAAGACTCATGTCAATCCATTGCCAATGGATTCGTAGCCGACCCGTTTGGCTACAGCGCACTCGCTTGGCACAAGTGGGGTCTGCTGGCTACGGCGAGTGGCCATCCCATTGATATATCAAAGCCGCCGACCATCGCAGATTTGAAGAACCCTGTCCTCTGGCTTAGCCATGCCCACGCGCTCTCCGAGGCAGCAGTTCAACTGGTGAGAAACCCACCAAGCTTTGACAGCTTTCCACAAGACCTGAGAACCATCTGTCATAGCCAGTACCACGCGGTAGCTTTAATGCTTGTTGGCTACAGCCTCGAAGTCTGCCTGAAGGCCATGATCCTACTTAGGCTCGGCGCGGACGAGTTCACTAAACAAGAAAAGGACCATTTCCACCACAAGCTGGAAGAGCTTTCCGCTTTCATCCCAAACCTGGATGAGAAGGACAAGGCAATCCTCAAGGGGCTCTCTCATTTCGTGGTTTGGGCGGGCCGCTATCCAGACCCTGGATCAAGGCGCGTGAGTAACGCTGTCGATGTATTCGACCTCTCTGAGCAATACGAGATAAGCGGCAAAGATCTTTTTGGCTTATCCGCAAGAATAATGAAGTATGTTCAGGTAGCTGTTGGCTAGACAGCTAAAAATTCATTCAAGCCGAATCTGCTTCGCGGGTTCGCCTAATTCAGGCGTTAGGGATGGTCTGATCAACGCGGCCGGAGAGTGAAGTAAGACACATCGATTGCGCTGGCCGCGCTCAGATCTTCGATTTTTGGTCATTTTCGGCGCATTCTCGGGGTGTCGCCCCGATGACGGGCGCTCCTACCCCGCCGCAGGCATTAACTCTTTGCGCTTCAGCCATAGATTCGACAGTGCAAACAGCGTCAGCACCTGCGCGGTATTCTTCGCCAGACCGCGATAGCGCACCTTGACGTAACCAAACTGGCGCTTGATCACCCGAAACGGATGTTCCACCTTCGCCCGCAGGCTGGCCTTGGTGTGCTCCCAGCGCTTGGTCCATTGCAACGCACGCGCGCTATTGATCTGCTTGAGCTTGGACGGCTTCTCTGCAATCAGGTAGCGCAACTTGCGCTTGCCTGCCATCTCCGCGCGCTTGTCCAGCCCCGTGTAACCGCTATCCCCGCTGAGCGTGTCTTCCTTACCATGCATCAGCTTGTGCGCCTGCGTGATATCGGCGACGTTGGCTGCCGTGCATTCCACGTGGTGCACCAACCCGGACACATCGTCCACGCCGATATGCGCTTTCATCCCGAAGTAATACTGATTGCCCTTCTTGGTCTGATGCATCTGCGGATCACGCCTGCCGTCCTGGTTCTTGGTCGAACTGGGCGCTGAAATGATCGTGGCGTCTACGATCGTCCCGCCGCGCAGGCTCTGCCCCTTGCGCGATAAATGCGCGTTGACCCGGTTGAACAGCTTGCGCGCCAGATCGTGTTGCTCCAGCAAGGGGCGGAATTTGAGAATCGTGGTCTCGTCCGGCACCTCATCCAGGCCGCCGATCTTTGCAAAACGCCGCATCGACACCGTGTCGTACAGGGCTTCTTCCGCCGATGGATCGCTCAATGCGTACCACTGCTGCAGAAAGTGGATGCGCAGCATCGTCTCCAGCCGATACGGCTGTCGCCCGGGCTGCCCCGACTTTGGATAATGCGGTTCGATCAGCGCCAGCAGGTCCTTCCACGGCACCACCTGATCCATCTCGGCCAGAAATACCTCGCGCCGCGTCTGCTTGCGCTTGCCGTTGTACTCCGCGTCGCCGAAGGTCAGCTGCATCGAAATCGTCCGCTCGGTTCGTTGATCGATTGTCGCAGATCAGACTGCTTTGTTCAGACCTTCCCTAAGCGTCACAGATTCCAGTCGATCCGCATGCCTGCAATCAACGCGTTCTTGAGATCGTTGGTGCGGGTGGGTTCGTTGAACTGGTCCGGGTTGATGACGTAATGCAGGTTGGGGGCGATGCGCAGGCGCTTGGTGACCTGGATGCCGTAGCTGAGCTCCATCATGATCTGGTTGTCGGCCGGTGTGCCGGTGCCGCCGGCGGAGGCGCGCGCCAGGCGCAGGTTTTCCAGGGCCTCATCGCTGTACTTCTGCTGGGTGATCACGAACGCGATGTTGTCCTGCGGGCGGCTGGCGAATGTGCCTTTCTGCACCAGGCCCAGTTGCACGAAGTGGTCTTCGACGGCCTGGCCGCCGGTGCTCTTGAGGACGGCGGCAAAGACGGTCAGGCCCTGGGTGCCGGACGGGTCCGGGTTGGTGACCTGTTGTTCGAAGCGGCCGAACAGGCCCGAGCGGCCTTGCTTGTTTTCATAGTCCAGGCCGCTGAGCACGGCGGGGTTGCCGTTGCGGTCGCGCAGCGGGTCGGTGTAGTCGGAGTTGTCCTGCCAGCCGCCCAGTTCGTACATCGCCGCCAGCGTGCCGTCGCCGCCCTTGTTCTTGTAGCCGATGGCGTAGGGCACCACCACGCCGGTGGTGTCGTCAGTGCTCCACTTCAGGCCGTGCTGGCCGTCCTGCGCCTGCACCGGATTCACCTCGTAGGCGCCCACGTGCACATAGACCTTGGGCGTGACCCAGGCGGTGGCGTGCGCGGCCCAACTGGAGACCGGCCAGTAGGTGAAGTTGCTGGTGCGGAACACGAAGGTGGGGTTGCCGCAGGCCGAGTTGCCCTGGAAGTACTGGCACAGGTCCGAGCCGAGGAAGTGAATGTTGGCGACGCTGCGGCCGGCTTCCAGTTCCAGGCGGTCGTTGAAGAGTTTTTGCAGCAGGGTGAAGTTGGCCAGGCGCGTGCCCTGGCCGCCGTAGATTTCCTGCACCGAGGTGCTGTTGCCGATGCTGCTGTTGGACAGGTTGGTGCCGTGGCGGTTGGAGACTTGCAGCTTGACCGTGGCGCCGCCCCAGCCGAACAGGCGGTCCATGTCCACGTCGGTGCCGACCATCAGCTGGCCGGCGTAGGCGTCGCCGTTCTTGCGGCCGCCGTCGATCATCGAGGCGGCTTCGCCGGTGTAGCCCAGCTTGAGCTTGAAGGCATCGGCGGCCTCCTGCGCGTGGGCCAAGGGGGCCAGCGCCATGGCAAGCGACAGGCACAGCAGACGATGGGAAGCGCGGTGGGAGAGCAGGGCGGACATGGCAGGACTCCGAACAAAGAGGGCGTGGCCGAGGTGGCGAACGCGACAGCAAGGGCATGGGCAAGCCGTTGGCGGCGCGCGATCACTACGCGGCGCGGCGGTAACAGCAAGCAGGGGTGACGCGCGTCCGGCGCGTCGGATGCGGCGGCAGATGCCTGCCGCCGCGGGTTGGCTCAGGCGACGACGTCGGCCACCGGTTGCTTGAGCACGCGCAGGGCGATGGCAGTGACCACCACGCCGGCCAGCAAGGCCAGCACATACATCGCCAGGTGGGTCACGGCATTGGGAATCAGCAGCACGAAGATGCCGCCATGCGGTGCCTTCAGTTCGGCGCCGACCGACATCGAGATCGCGCCGGCCACCGCCGAGCCGATCACCAGCGCCGGGATGGTGCGCAGCGGGTCGCGCGCGGCATACGGAATCGCCCCTTCGGTGACGAAGGCCAGGCCGAGCACACCGGCGGCGGTGGCCGAGCCGCGCTCTTCCAGGGTGAAGCGGTTGCGGAAGACCCAGGTGGCCAGCGCGATACCCAGCGGCGGGGTCATGCCGGCCACCATGGCGGCGGCCATCGGCGTATAGACCTGGCTGGCGATCAGGCCGGTGGAAAACGCATAGGCGGCCTTGTTGACCGGCCCGCCCATGTCGAAGGCCATCATGCCGCCAAGCAGCAGGCCCAGCAGCAGCGCGCTGCTGCCCTGCATGCCGCGCAGCCAGGCGGTGAGCCAAGCCAGCAAGTCGGCGACCGGCTGGCCGAACACGTACATCATCGCCAGCCCGACCAGCAGGGTGCCGAGGACCGGCAGGATCAGCACGGGCTTGAGTCCTTCCAGGTTACGCGGAAGCTTGATGTAGCGGTTGAGCGCGGCCACGCCGTAGCCGGCGATAAAGCCGGCGATGATTCCGCCGAGGAAGCCGGCATTGAGGTTGGCGGCGACCAGGCCGCCGATCATGCCGGGCGCGATGCCGGGGCGGTCTGCGATGGAATAGGCGATATAGCCGGCCAGCGCGGGCACCATCAAGGTGAAGCCGGCCTTGGCGCCGATCTGAAACAGCGACCAGGCCAGCGTGCCCTGGTGCGCGTCGTCGCCGGCGTAGATGCCGCCGAGTGCAAATGCCAGCGCGATCAGCAGGCCGCCGGCAGTGACGAATGGCAGCATGAACGACACGCCGGTCATCAGATGCTTGTAGGCGCCGGTGCGGCCGTTGCCCTTGCTCGCGGCGGCGCTGGTGGCGGTGCCGGTGGCAGGTGCCGTGCCGCCGTGCACGCTGGCTTCGGCCAGTGCCTTGTTGATCAGCGCCGGGCCGTCGTTGATGGCTGGCTTGGTGCCGCTCTTGAACAAGCGCTTGCCAGCGAACCGGGCCAGGTCGACCTCGCGGTCGGCGGCGATGATGACCACATCGGCCGCGCGGATTTCGGCGTCGGTGAGCGCGTCCTGCGCGCCGACCGAGCCCTGGGTTTCCACGCGCATCTGGTAACCGAGCTTCTTGGCAGCCTGCTGCAGGCCTTCGGCGGCCATGAAGGTGTGCGCGATGCCGGTGGGGCAGGAGGTGATGGCCACGATGCGCTTGCTGCCGGTGCCGGCGGCTGCCGACCCGGTGGCCGAGGCGGGCGCGGCCAATTGACCGACCGCCGCGGCCGGGTCGTCCAGCACGGCCCCCAGGCTCAGCTGCAGCAGCTGTGCGTCGCCGAAGCGCGCGGTGTCGGCATCGGCATCGCCGACCACCAGCACCTGGGTGGCCGCGCTGGCCAGCTCGCTCGGCAAGGCGCCGAGCACGCCCTGGTCGCTGCGGATTTCGATCGTCACGCTGCGCCCGGCGGCGGTGGCCGCACGGCGCAGCGCTTCGGCCGCCAGGACGGCTTCGGTACTGCGTTCGCCGGCGGCGATGACCACGATGGAAGAGGACATGGCAAGACTCCTGCTGTATTGCGGTCGCCGGTGTGGCCGGCGGGGGAATTCGATGGGGTTAGGCGAACGTGCGACGCGTGCCGGGCGTGCCATTGGTCGCGGTGCGCCGTGCGCGTGGCGACCTGCGGTCTGGCCGCGCCTGCAGGGACCGGCTCACGACACGGTCTCGATCACGACCTCGGCGGCGGCACGCCGCACGCCGTCGGCGGTGAGTCGGCGTGCATCGCCGCTTTCCAGCCGGCACATCGAAAACGCCGTGGCCAGCCGCGCGCACTGCGCCAGGTCGGTGGCGGCATCCAGCAGCGCTGCCGCCAGTCCGGCCACCATCGCATCGCCGGCACCGACGCTGCTGCCCTGGGCCAGGCGAGGGGGGCGCGCGATCAGGCGCTGGTCGCGCTGCACGAACAGGGCGCCGTCGGTGCCCATCGAAATGACCACCAGCTGGATGCCGCGCGCGAGCAGTTCGTGCGCGGCGGCGCCAAGCGCGGCGCGGTCGGTCAACGGCCGGCCGGTCCATGCTTCCAGTTCGTGCCGGTTGGGCTTGACCGCATACGGCAGTGCGTCGCGTGCGGCATCCAGCGCGGCCACCAGCGGCGCGCCGCTGGTATCGAGCAACACCCGTGCGCCGGCCGCGCTGGCCTGGGCCTGCAATCGCGCCCAGCTGTCGGCCGGCAGTCCGGCCGGCAGGCTGCCGGACAGCACCACCGGTAGGCCGGGGCGCAGCAGCGGTGCAAGCTGATCGGCCACGCCTTGCAGGTGCGCGCCGCTCAACTGCAGGCCGGGCAGGTTGATGTCGGTGGTGTCGTTGCTGCGCGCTTCCACCAGCTTGAGATTGGTGCGGGTTTCGCCGGACACGCGCTGGCAGTGATCGACGATGCCGCGCTCGCGGAACAGCGCTTCGAACACGCCGGCATTGCCGCCGCCGAGCACGCCGAGTGCGGCCACAGCGGTGCCCCAATCGGCCAGGCAAGCAGCGACATTGATGCCCTTGCCACCGGCATCGTTGCGCACGCTGCTAGCGCGATGCACGGCGCCGGGTTGCAGGCTGTCGAGCTGGATGGTCTGGTCGATCGCCGGGTTCAGCGTGACCGTGATGGCCTGTAGGCTCATGCCGCGTCCTTGCGCTTGGCTTCCAATGCGCGCACCTGTTCGGCGGTTTCGCAGTCCAGCGCCTGCTCGGCCAGCTGCTGCAGCTGGTGCATCGAGGCGCCACGCAGGCGCGCCTTCACCGCCGGGATATCGTTGGGCGTCATCGACAACTCCTGCACGCCCAGGCCAGCCAGCAGGCTGGCGCCGAACGCATCGCCGGCCAGGCCGCCGCATACGCCGACCCAGCGGCCGTGCTTGCGCGCGCCTTCAATGGTGCTGCGGATCATGCGCAGCACCGCCGGGTGCAGGCTGTCGGCCTCGGCGGCCAGTTCCGGGTTCTGGCGGTCGATCGCCAGCACGTACTGGGTGAGGTCGTTGGTGCCGATCGAGAAGAAGTCTGCATGGCGCGCCAGCACGTCGGCCTGGGCGGCGGCGGCCGGCACCTCGATCATGATGCCGATCGGCACCTCCGGCGCGTCGAGCTCGGCGCGGAGGCGTGCGCAGATGTCGCGCAGGGCGATCAGCTCCGGCACCGAAGTGATCATCGGGAACATGATCGACAGCCGCGCGCCGTCCTTGGCCGCGCGGTACAACGCACGCAGCTGCGGTTCGAGCAGGTCCGGGCGGCGCAGCAACAGGCGCGCACCACGCACGCCCAGGAACGGGTTTTCTTCGTGCGGCAGTTCCAGATGTGCCACCTGCTTGTCGCCGCCGATATCCAGCGCACGCACGATCAACGGGCGGCCGTCCAGCGCCTGCGCCATTGCCAGATAGGTGGCGTGCTGTTCGTCTTCGCTGGGGGTACGGCCGCTTTCCAGGAACAGGAATTCGGTGCGCATCAGGCCCACGCCTTCGGCGCCCTGGGTCAGCGCCATCGCCACCTGGTCGGGCAGGTTGACGTTGGCGCCGATGTCGATGTGGTGGCCATCGGTGGTTGCGGCCGGCAATGCGCGCTGCGCGGCTTCGCGCTCGCGGATAGCCTGCTGCTCGGCGATGTGGGTGCGCGCCGCGTCCAGATCCAGCTCGGAGGGGTTGAGGTACAGGCGCCCGCTGCTGCCGTCGATGATGGCGGTGGCGCCGTCTTCGATATCCAGCAACTGGCCGCCGGCCGCGACCAGCGCCGGCAAGCCCAGGGTGCGCGACAGGATCGCGGTATGCGAGGTCGGCCCGCCCTGCGCGGTGGCCAGGCCAAACACGCGGGCGGTATCCAGATTGGCGGTGTCCGAGGGCGACAGGTCGCTGGCCAGCAGGATGCACGGCTGCTCGGGCAGGTCGGTCAGCCCGGCGCCGGCAGCGGCCGGGTCGAGCTGGGCCAGCACGCGGCGGCCGACATCGCGCAGGTCGGCCGCGCGGCCGGCCAGCACCGGGTTGCCCAGCGCGGCCAGGCCGGAGGCCATCTGTTCGACCGCCTGATGCCACGACCACGCCACGCCGTGGCCTTCGACCATCAGCTGGCAGGTGCGGGTGATCAGGTCGGTGTCGTTGAGCAGTTCGGCCTGGGCCTTGAAGATGGCCGCGTCCGAGGCGCCAAGGCGGCGCTGGGTGTCGTCCTGGATGGCTGCCAGCTGCTGGCGGGTGCGGGTCAGCGCGTCGTGCAGCAATGCGCCGCCATCCCCCAGGCCCACCGGTTGATCGGCCACTTCGGTCTGCGCGGCGCGCAGGCGGTGCACGATGCCGATCGCCACGCCCGGGCTGGCGCCGATACCGACGATGGCCGGCTGCGCCTGTGGCGGGGTCCAGCCGACCACCGGGGCGGCGCGGCGCTGCGCGGCTCGCTCGGCATCGGCCTTTTCCTGCGCGGTCAGGCTGTCCATCACGGCGCGCAGGCGCTTGAGCAGGGCGGGTGCATCAGCGCCTTCGGCCGAAACGGTGATGCTGTCGCCGGCACGCAGGCCCAGCTGCAACAGGCCGACCAGGCTCTTGGCATCGGCGGCCTGGTCGCCGGCACGCACTTGCGCCCGCGCGGAGAAGCCGCGTGCGGTCTCGGCCCAGCGGGTGGCCGGGCGGGCGTGCAGGCCGCTGGGATAGGCAATCGTCCACTCGAAGCGTTCGGCCAGGTCGGTGGCCGGCGCGGCGCTGGCGTCCGGCGCGCGGTCGCCGGTGAGCGCGGCCACGATGACGGCGGGGTCGTCGGTGCTGAACAGCGCTTCCAGCTGGGCCGGGTCCTGGATCAGCCGGGTCAGGCGGCGCAGCAGGGTGATGTGGGTGTCGGACTGGGCAGCAATGCCGACCACCAGGCGGGTGGTCTGGCCGGGGTTCCACTCCACGCCGTCGCGCAGCTGCAGGACGGCGATGCCGTCGCGGCGCACCAGATGGCGGTCTTCGCCCACCCCATGCGGGATGGCCAGGCCGTGGCCCAGAAACGTGTTCGCCAGGCCTTCGCGGCGGCGCATGCTGGCGTCGTAGCCGGGCGCCACGCAGCCGGCGGCCACCAGCAATTGCGCGGCCTGGGCAATGGCATCGTCCTTGTCGCGGGCCTGCGCATGCAGACGGATGAGCTCGGGAGTCACGGGGGCGGGCGACGGAGAGGACAAGGCGGGCTCCGATTGGGGGATCAGGCTGGGAAGTATAGTGGGAACGTTCCCACGTCTCAGGTCAATGTGCGGTGCACAAAATCCTTGTAGTGCTTTCGGGTTAGGATCAGAGGCGACACCGCACCTGGGTCAGGTGCGCGAATGGAGCGGGAACGGTCCCAGTGAGTATCAGCATCAATGACGTGGCCCGGGTGGCCGGTGTGTCCAAGTCCACGGTCTCGCGCGCCCTGGGTACCGGGCCGGTGAGCGAAGAGGTGCGGGCCAAGGTCGAGGCTGCTGTCCGCCAGACCGGCTATCGCCCCAACCTGATGGCGCGACGGCTGCGCTCCCAGCAGTCCGGCATCCTGGGTGTGATCGTGGCCGACATCCGCAACCCGTACTTCACTGCGCTGATCCGCTCGGTGGAAGAGGTCGCTTACCGTGCCGGTATGCGCGTGACCCTGTGCAATACCGATGAAGATCCCGAGCGCGAGGCGCTGTATCTGGAGCTGATGCAGGAAGAGCGCATCACCGGGCTGATCTTCGCCCCGACCCGGGTCACCGTGGGGCGCATGCACGAACTGGCCCTGGATTACCCCACCGTGCTGGTCGACCGTGCCGGCCCCGGCAGCCGCTACGACAGCGTGGTGCTGGACAATGCCGCGGCCATGGGCGAACTGGTGGCGCACCTGCAGGGGCAGGGCTACCGGCGCATCGGCGGGTTGTTCGGCAGCACCAGTACCACGGCGGCCGAGCGCCGCGACGGTTACCTGGCCGCGATGCGCGCGCAGGGCCTGAGCCCGGATTATCGCGAAGTGGCGCCCACCGCCGAGGCGGCCATTGCCGAGCTGGAGCAGTGGCTGGCCAACGATGACCGCCCCGAAGCCATCGTCACCAGTAACAGCCTGCTGCTGATGGGCGCGCTGAAGGCCGCACGCACCGCCGGCCTGCGCCTGCCGCACGATCTGGCCCTGGCCGGGTTCGACAACGAGCGCTGGACCGATCTGGTCGAACCGGGCATCACCGTGGTCGAACAGCCGGTCGAAGACATGGGCCGCGCGGCGATGTCGCTGCTGCTCGAGCGGCTGGGTAGCCCGCAATTGCCGATCCGCCGCATGGTCATGACCGGGCGCTGCGTGGTGCGCGGCTCCACCGGCGCGCGCCCGCGCACCTAGCCGCCGTCGTCGTGGGAGCGCACCCGGGCGCGAGGGGGGATCGGTGGAGCCCATCGCGCCAGGGGCGCTCCTACAAGTGCCTGGCGGGTGTTGCGGATCGCGCAGTGCGGCCTTGCCCGAGCACGGCATGTCACCAATCCCCCCCCATCGTAGGAGCGCACCCGGGCGCGACGGGCGTTACCGGTCATGCCCGTCGCGCCCGGGTGCGCTCCTACGAGCTATCACTGTTGCGCAGGCCAAAAAAAGCCCCGGCAGTGCCGGGGCTTTTCGTTCTAGGCCTGTCCGGGATCAACGATCCGGGCGATGCGTGCCCGAGTCGTTCTGTGCGACCAGATATTCCTTGGACTGCTCGTCCAGCTTGTCGCCCAGCATGCGGCGTACCACCACGAAGAACAGCGGGATGAAGATCACGCCGAGCACGGTGGCGAACACCATGCCGCCGATCACGCCGGTACCGATGGAGTGACGCGAGTTGGCGCCGGCACCGGTGGAAATGGCCAGCGGCAGCACACCCAGGATGAACGCGAACGAGGTCATCAGGATCGGGCGGAAACGCAGATGCGCCGCTTCCAGGGTTGCCTCGCGCAGGGTCTTGCCTGCTGCGCGCTGCTCCACCGCAAATTCCACGATCAGGATCGCATTCTTCGCAGCCAGACCAATGACCGTGATCATGCCGATCTTGAAGTACAGGTCGTTCGGCAGACCGCGCAGCATCGAGAACACGATCGCACCCAGCACGCCGATCGGCACCACCATCAGCACCGCCACCGGAATCGACCAGCTCTCGTAGAGTGCCGCCAGGCACAGGAACACCACCACCACCGACAGCGCCAGCAGCAGCGTCGCCGCGTTACCAGCGATGATTTCCTGGTACGACATGCCGCTCCAGTCGAAACCGAAGCCCGGTGGCAGGTCGTTGTTGACGATCTCTTCCATCGCCGTCATCGCCTGACCGGAGCTGCCGCCCGGCGCCGGGTTGCCGACGATGTTGACCGCCGAATACCCGTTGTAGCGGTTCAATGCCGGCGAGGCGTAGGTCCATTCGGCCTTGACCACATTGCTCAGCGGAATCATCCCGGGTTGGCCGTCGGCGCCTACCGCGGTCGTGCTCGGGCTGAAGAAGTTGCGCAACGACTCGGGGCCGGTGCGGAACTGGTCGTCGGAGCGGATGTTGACGCGCTTGATGCGGCCTTCGGAGAAGTAGTCGTTGACATACACCGGTGCCAGCATCAGCTGGATCGAGTTGTAGATGTCGCTGACATCCAGCCCCATCGACTGCGCCTGCACGCGGTCCACGTGCAACTGCAGCTGCGGCGCGTTTTCCAGCCCGTTCGGGCGCACGCCCACCATGGTGTCGGCCTTTTCCGCCGCCTTGCCCAGCACGATGTTGCGCGCCTGGGTCAAGGCCTCCTGGCCGGCACCGGCGCGGTCCTGCAACCACATGTCGAAGCCGCCGAACTGGCCCAGGCCCTGCACGGTGGGCAGGTTGACCACGAAGATCTGCGCGCCCTTGATGCCGTAGAAGGCGCCGTTGAGCTGCTGGATCAACTGCTCGGCAGTGACGTCACGCTCTTCCCACGGCTTGAGCCGGATGAAGCCCATGCCCACGTTTTCGCCCGAGCCCAGGAAGCTGAAACCGGCGATCTGCAGCATGCCTTCCACGGCCGGCTGCTTCTCCAGCACCGCACGCATCTGCGCGAAGGCTTCGTTGGTACGGATCTTGGTTGCGCCCGGCGGCAGCTGCACGATCGCCACCGCAAAGCCCTGGTCTTCTTCGGGCAGGAAGCTGCTCGGCATGCGCGTGAACAGGAAGCCGCACAGCACCACCAGCACCACGAACACGATCATCCACGGCGGCGAGCGCTTCAAGGTGTGGCCGACCACGCCCACATAGCGGTGCGCCAGCTTGTCGTAGTACTTGTCGAAGGTGCGGTAGACCCAGTTCTTCTTGTCCGAATGGGTGGCCTTGAGGAAGCTGGCGCACAACGCCGGGGTAAAGGTCAGCGCCAGGAACGCGGAGAAGCCCATCGACATGGCGATGGTCAGCGCGAACTGCTTGTAGATCGCACCGGACGCACCGGGCTGCAGCGAGGAGGGGATGAACACCGCCGCCAGCACCACGGTGATGGCCACCACCGCGCCGGTGATCTGGGTCATCGCCTTCTGCGTGGCTGCCTTGGGCTCCAGATGCTCCTCGCTCATGATGCGTTCGACGTTCTCGATCACCACGATCGCGTCATCGACCACGATGCCGATCGCCAGCACCATCGCAAACAGCGTCAGCTGGTTGATGGTGAAGCCGATGGCGTACATGCCGAAGAAGGTGCCCAGCAGCGCGACCGGAATCACCAGGGTCGGGATGACCGTGGCGCGGAAGTTCTGCAGGAACAGCAGCATCACCAGGAATACCAGCACGATGGCTTCGGCCAGCGTGTGGACCACTTCCTCGATGGAGATGCGCACGAAGGTGGTCGACTCGTACGGCGCAAACCAGCTCACGCCCTGCGGGAAGGTGGGCTGCAGTTCGTCGAGCTTGGCACCGACCGCCTCGGACACGTTCAGCGCATTGGCGCCCGGCAACAGCTGGATGCCGAACGCACCGGTGGGCTTGCCGTTGTACTGGGTGTCGAAGCCGTAGTTGCTGGGGCCGACCGAGACGCGTGCGACGTCCTTCAGGCGCACGGTGGCGCCATTGTTGTCGGTGCGCAGGATGATGTTCTCGAACTCTTCCGGCGAGCTGAAACGCCCCTCCGCCGACACCGTGGCCGTGAAGCTGATGCCTTGCGGGGTCGGGTCGGCGCCGACCGAACCGGCGGCGAACTGCACGTTCTGGTTGCGTACCGCGGTCAGCACCTGGGTGGCCGACAGGTTGTAGCCCTGCAGCTTCTCCGGGTTCAACCAGATGTTCATCGCGTACTCGGCGCCGAACTGGTTGGTGCTGCCGACGCCGGGTACACGCGAGATCTGCTCGAGCACGCGCGAACCGACGATGTCGTTGAGCGCGTCGCGGTCGATCGACGGGTTGTCCGAGCGCAGTGCCGCCACCATCAGGAAGCCGGCGTTGGCCTTGGCCACCACCACGCCCTGCTGGGTCACTTCCGAGGGCAGGCGCGGCGTGGCCAGCGACACCTTGTTCTGCACCTGCACCTGCGCGATATCCGCGTCGGTGCCGGTTTCGAAGGTCAGCGTGATGGTGACGCGGCCGTTGGACGCCGACGACGAGTTGAAATAGAGCAGGTGGTCGATACCGGTGAGCTGCTGCTCGATGACCTGCGTGACCGCCTTTTCGGCGGTGTCGGCGCTGGCGCCGGGGAAGTTGGCGGTGACGGTGACCTGCGGCGGGGCAATCGTGGGGTACGACTCGATACCCAGATTGAGGATCGAGATCACGCCGGCAAGCGAGATCAGGATCGCCACCACCCAGGCAAAGATCGGGTGTTCGATAAAAAACTTAGGCATGTCCGGGTTCCGTCACTGCTGCTTGGACTGGGAGTCGGCCGGCTGCGCGGCCGCGTCCTGCTTGGGCTGCTCCTGCGCCGCCGGTGCCGCGGCATCGGCCGCGTCGGCGGCCGGTGCGGCCTGCGTATTGCCGGCCTGGCCTGCGGCGGGTGCCGCGCCGGGAGCGCCCGGCTGACCGGGCTGGCCGCCTGCGGCCGGCTTGTTCGGGTCCCACGGCACGCCCTTGGCCGGCTGCCCTTCCTTGGCCTTCTGCACGCCATCGACGATGACCTGGTCGCCCGGTGCCACGCCGCCGGTCACGATCCACTGGCCCTGCTGCTGGCCGTCCACGGTAAGGTTCTTGCGCACCACCTTGCCGTCCTTGCCCAGCACCAGCGCATACGCGCCGGTCGCATCGCGCTGCAGCGCCTGTTGCGGCACCAGATAGGCGTTGTTGCGCTGGCCAAGGCTGGCCTTGAAGGTGACGAAGGCACCCGGCAGCAGCGACAGTTCCGGGTTGGGCAGGGTGGCGCGCAGCGACACCGCACCGGTGCTCGGGTCCACCGTCACCGCCGACACGTCCAGGGTGCCGGGGTGCTGGTATTGGGTGCCGTTGCCCAGTTCCACGTTGATGGTGGACTTGCCGTCGCCGCTGAGCTGCACGTTGCCGCTGCTCTGGGCCTGGCGCAGCGAGGCCAGTTCTTCGCTGCTCATCGCGAAGTTCACGTACAGCGGGTCGATCTGGTCGACCGTGGTCAGCAAGGTGGCTTCGCCGGCGCCGACCAGGGCGCCTTCGGTCACCCGCTGGATGCCGGCGCGGCCGGTGATCGGCGAGGTGACGCTGGCGAAGCCCAGCTGGATCCGGGCGGCCTCGACCGCGCCGCGCGCCTGCTGCACGTTGGCGCCGGAGGAGCGTTCGGTGGCTTCGGCGTTATCGATGTCCGCGCGCGAGACGTACTGCTGCGGCGCCAGGCTGCGCGCGCGCTTGGCGGCGATCTGGGCATTGGCATAGGTCGCTTCGGCCGCGGCCAGCTGGCCCTGGGCCTGCAGCAGGGTGGCCCGCAGCGGCATCGGGTCGATCTCGAACAGCGGCTGGCCTTCCTTGACGTCAGTGCCTTCGGTGTACAGGCGCTTGAGCAGCACCCCGTCCACGCGGGCGCGCACGTCGGCCGAGCGGAACGCCGACAGGCGGCCCACCAGGTCGCGTTCCAGCGGCAGCGTCTGCGGCTTCATTTCCAGCACCGACACTTCCGGCGGCGGCGGCGCCTGCTGCTGTTCGGGCTTGCTGCAGGCAGCGAGCGCCGCGGTGATGGCCAAGGCCAGGCCGAAGGTGCGGAGCGGGGCAATCATCAGGAGGAACTCCGTTAGGGTCTTGAAGTGAGAAAAGAAAGCGGGGCCGGCGCAGGCGCGGCAGGTGCCGCGGCAAACGCCCGCATAAAGGTGTCGACGGCGAACTGCGCCCACTGCTGCCTGGCGGGTAGGCCGGCGCGATGGGGAACTTGAAACCGTTGGCGATCGAAATCCAGCCCGACGATCATGCTCAGCAGCAGCTCGGCCATGAAGTGCGGATCGTCATGGCGCAGCTGGCCGGCCGCCATCGCCTGTTCGAAGCGATGCGCCAGACGTCGCTGCATGCCGACCACGCCTTCGTGGAAAACTTGCCGGGACTGATCCGGGAACCGATGCGACTCGGCTTCCAGCAGACGACAGGTCTGTAGCACATCTGGGCTGTTCAGACGGTCAAGATGGGCCAGCGCAAAGGCCAGCAGGTCCTCGCGCAGATCGCCGGAGACCGCGTCCAACGGCACCGTGGCCAGGTGCACGTGGTCCTGTAGCACATCGCGCAGCAGGTTCTCCTTGCAGCCGTAGTGACTGTAGAGCGTCTGCTTGGAACAGCCGGCGCGCTCGGCCACCGCGTCCATGCTCAGCCGCATTCCGCGTTCGGCAAGCAAGGTATGCACGGCAGCGTGGATGCGGCGATCGCAGTCCGAACGCCGGGCAGCACGGGGGGAACGAGGGGTCATGGCGGTAGACTATACCGTCCAGTTTAGTTTTTAAACAGCCTTGACGTAGGCCGTCCGGTCTGCACAACGCCTTGTGTGCCAAGCGTCGCGCCGGACTTTGCCGGATCTGGCGATCGGCGGCGGCGCCCGGCCGGGCAGCGGCGGGAAACTTCAGACCCATACGGCTTTTGCATCCCCGCGATGCCTGCGGGGCGCTGAGCATTTGTGCTATGCAGCAAGGCGTTGTCACGGTCCATCGGTACAATTCAGCTTTCCTACCGAGCATCCCAGCGCTCTCATGACAGCCAAGAAAGCCGCTCCGAAATCGTCCACGACGTCGGTCAAACCGGTCGCCGAACGTGCCGTCCCCGTGCTTGCCACCGAACCGCAGGCGGTCACCCTCGAGCCGGTGTTTGCCGCACTGCGCAAGCGCTACCCGGCGGCCCGCCAGGGCGAGGTCCAGGCGTTCGCCGCCGACTTCTACCGGCGCATGGAAGAAGACGAGTTCCCCAATCACCCGCCCGAGCAATGGGCGGCGCTGGCGTCGGACATGCTGGAGTTTGCCCGCGTGCGCAAGGCCGGCACGGTCAACGTGCGCGTGTTCAACCCCACCCTGAAGAGCCACGGCTACGAGTCGCCGCATACGCTGCTGCAGATCGTCAACGACGACATGCCGTTCCTGGTGGACTCGGTCAGCATGACCCTGTCGGACCTGGGCATCGGCGTGCACGTGCTGGGCCACCCGGTGCTGCGCATCGCGCGCGACAAGGCCGGCAAGCTGACCGCGGTGGGCGAGGGTAAGAGCGAATCGCTGATGGTGCTGGAGATCGACCGCCAGCCGGCCGATGAGATGCCCCAGGTGGAAGCGGCGGTACGCAAGGTGCTGGCCGAGGTGCGCGCCATCGTGCAGGACTGGGCCGCGATGCGCGAAAAGATGGTGATGCTGGCCGACGACCTGGCCACCCGCCGCCTGCCCATCGACGACATCAGCCGCCACGAGGCGCAGGAGTTCCTGCGCTGGGCCGCCGCCGACCATTTCACCTTCTTCGGCTACCGCGAATACCGCGTGGAGAAGCAGGACGGCCAGGACGTGCTGGCCCCGGTGGAAGAGACCGGCCTGGGCCTGATGCGCGGCCACGACACCTCGCCGGCGCGCCCGGTGACCACCTTGGCCGCGCATGGCCTGAATGCCTCGTCCAAGCTCAAGGACGCCTTGATCCTGACCAAGACCAATGCGCGCTCGCGCGTGCACCGCGTTGGCTACATGGATTACATCGGCATCCTGGAATTCGACGCCAAGGGCCGCATCGTCGGCGAGCAGCGCTTCCTGGGCCTGTTCACCTCAAGCGCCTACAACCGCCGCCCGTGGGAAATTCCGCTGGTGCGCCAACGCCACGAATACGTGATGAGCAAGTCGGGGCTGACCCCGAGCAGCCACAGCGGCAAGGCGTTGCGCCACATCCTGGAAACGCTGCCGCGCGAGGAGCTGTTCCAGTCCAACGAAGAAGAGCTGTACCGCACGGCGATCGGCATCCTGGGGCTGCAGGAGCGTGTGCGTAGCCGCATGTTCCTGCGCCGCGACAAATACAGCCGCTTCATTTCCGCCTTGGTGTACATCCCGCGCGAGCGCTTCAACACCGACGTGCGCCTGCGCATCGAAGGCCTGTTGAAGGACGCGCTGCATGGCGAGTACATCGATTCGAGCGTGGTGCTGGGCGAATCGCCATTGGCGCAGCTGCATCTGATCGTGCGCCCCAAGAGCGGCGAAGCACTGGAGTTCAATACCACCGAACTCGAATCGCGCCTGGCGCACCTGCTGCGCAACTGGCGCGACGCCCTGCGCGAGGCGCTGGTGGCGCGCCACGGCGAAGCCAATGGCCTGCGCATGGCGGCCAATTTCGGCCGCGCGCTGCCGGCCGGTTACATCGAAGATTCGTCGATCGAATCGGCGGTGTCCGATGTCGAGCACCTGGCCACGCTGGATGGCCCGGACGATCTGCATCTGAGCCTGCAGGAAATCCGTCGCGACGACGGCATGCGCCTGGATGCCGGCGAAGGCCTGCGCCTGAAGCTATACCGCCAGCTCGACGACATTCCGTTGTCCGACGCGATGCCGATGATGGAAAACATGGGCCTGCGCGTGATCTCCGAGCGGCCGTATCGGCTGCAGGTGGGCGAAACGCCGGTCTACATCCAGGATTTCGAGGTCGAATCCACCGCCGGCAAGATCAACGCGGCCAACGCCGATGCCAGCTTCGGTGAAGCCTTCGAGCGCATCTGGAACGGCGATGCGGAAAACGACGGCTTCAATCGCCTGATCCTGGCCGCCGGCCTGCACTGGCGTCAGGTCGCGTTGCTGCGTGGCTACTGCAAGTACCTGCTGCAGACGGCGGTGCCGTTCTCGCAGGCCTACGTGGAAGCCACCTTCACCCGTTACCCGCTGCTGGCGCGCCTGTTGGTGGAACTGTTCGAAGCGCGCTTCGACCCGTCCACCGGCAGCGAGACCAAGGCGCAGATCTTTGCCGGCCAGGAGCGCCTGCGCGAAGAGTTGTCTGCGCTGGCCGCCGGCGACGAGGCCACGCTCAAGGCGCTGGAGCCGGTGCTCGAGGCACGTGGCGGCGATCGCGCCGCGCAGCAGGAAGCCACCCGCGCCACGCTGCTGAAGCTGATGGACCGCGTCTCCAGCCTGGACGAAGACCGCATCCTGCGCAGCTTCATCGATGTGATCGATGCGACGCTGCGCACCAACTATTACCAGACCGACAAGCACGGCAAGCACGCCCATTGCATCAGCTTCAAGCTGGATTCGGCGCGGGTGCCGGACCTGCCCAAGCCGCGTCCGTATCGCGAGATCTTCGTCTATGGCCCGCGTGTGGAAGGCGTGCATCTGCGCTTTGGCGCGGTGGCGCGTGGCGGCCTGCGCTGGTCCGACCGCCGCGAGGATTTCCGCACCGAGGTGCTGGGCCTGGTCAAGGCGCAGATGGTCAAGAACACGGTCATCGTGCCGGTGGGCGCCAAGGGCGGTTTCTACGTCAAGCGCTCGCCGGTGGGCGGCGACCGTGACGCGATCCAGGCCGAAGGTATCGCCTGCTACAAGCTGTTCATCCAGAGCCTGCTCGATATCACCGACAACATCGTCGGCGGCAAGATCGTGCCGCCGCCGCAGGTGGTGCGTCACGACCAGGACGACCCGTACCTGGTGGTCGCCGCCGACAAGGGCACCGCGACCTTCTCCGACATCGCCAATGGGCTGGCGCTGGATCATGGTTTCTGGCTCGGCGATGCGTTCGCCTCCGGCGGCTCGGTCGGTTACGACCACAAGGGCATGGGCATCACCGCGCGCGGTGCGTGGGAGTCGGTCAAGCGCCACTTCCGTGCGATGGGGCGCGATTGCCAGAGCCAGGATTTCAGCGTGGTCGGCATCGGCGACATGTCCGGCGACGTGTTCGGCAACGGCATGCTGCTCTCAAGGCATATCCGCCTGCTGGCCGCGTTCGACCACCGGCATATCTTCCTCGACCCGTCGCCGGATGCAGCTGCGTCCTTCGCCGAGCGTGAGCGCCTGTTCAAGCTGCCGCGTTCCAGCTGGGCGGACTACGACGCCAAGCTGATCAGCGCCGGTGGCGGCATCTATCCGCGCACCCTGAAGTCCATCGACATCAGCGCGCCGGTGCGCGAGGCATTGGGTCTGGAGTCCAACGTCAAGCAGCTCTCGCCCAACGAGCTGATGAACGCCATCCTCAAGGCGCCGGTGGACCTGTTCTGGAACGGCGGCATCGGCACCTACGTCAAGGCATCCAGCGAATCGCATGCCGATGTAGGCGACCGCGCCAACAACGGCTTGCGCGTCAATGGCGGTGAGCTGCGCTGCAAGGTGGTGGGCGAGGGCGGCAACCTGGGCCTGACCCAGCTGGGTCGCATCGAAGCCGCGCAGACCGGCGTGCTGCTCAATACCGACTTCATCGACAACTCGGCCGGCGTGGACACTTCCGACCACGAGGTCAACATCAAGATCCTGCTCAACGACATGGTGCAGGCCAAGAAGCTCACCTATGACGCGCGCAACACGCTGCTGGCGTCGATGACCGACGAAGTGGCCGACCTGGTGCTGTGGGACAACTACCGGCAAAACCAGGCGATCAGCTTGATGGAACGCATGAGCGTCAAGCGGCTGGGCTCCAAGCAGCACTTCATCCGCACGCTGGAACTGCAGGGCCTGCTCGATCGCCAGATCGAGTTCCTGCCCTCCGATGCCGAGCTGTCGGCACGCAAGGCACGCGGGCAGGGCCTGTCGCGTCCGGAATTGTCGGTGCTGCTGTCGTACTCCAAACTGGTGGCATTCCAGCAGCTGCTGGAATCGGACATCCCCGAAGACCCGTACCTGTCCAAGGAATTGCAGCGGTACTTCCCGCAGCCGCTGCAGAAGAAGTACGCCGATGCAATGGAGCGTCACCGCCTCAAGCGCGAAATCATCGCCACTGCGGTGACCAACACCACCATCAACCGCATGGGCGCCACCTTCCTGATGCGCATGCAGGAAGACACCGGCCGCAGCATCGCCGAGGTCGCCAAGGCCTACACCATCAGCCGCGAAACGCTGGATGCGCGCGCGCTGTGGACGCAGATCGATGCGCTGGACGGCAAGGTGCCCGAGTCGGTGCAGATCGATGCACTGGAAGTGATCTGGCGCCTGCAACGCTCGTTCGTGCGTTGGCTGCTGCTGCGTCCGGGCCAGATGCCGGGCATCACGGCGGCGGTGGAGCGTTACCACGGCCCGTTCAACGACATCCGTGTCGCCTCGGGCGTGTTGTCCGATACGCAGCGACCGCTGTACGAAGCCAGCGTGCAGGAATGGCAGGACAAGGGACTGCCGCCGCAACTGGCGCAGCAGCTGTGCGAGTTGCGCTACCTGGAACCGGCGTTCGACATCATCGAAACCGCGCGCACCCGCAAGCTCAAGCCGGTAGAAGTGTCCAAGGTGCATTTCCGCCTGGGCGACGCGCTGCGGCTGCCGTGGTTGTTCGAGCAGATCGACGCGCTGGAAGTCAACGGCCGCTGGCATGCGGTGGCGCGTGGCGTGCTGCGCGACGAACTGGCCGCGCATCAGCGCGCATTGGTAGGCCAGGTGCTGACCATGCCCGGCAGCAGTGCCGAGGACAAGGTGGCCAACTGGCTGGCGCGCGACGATTCCAGCCTGCGCTTCACCTTGGCCATGCTCGCCGATGTGGCCGAGCAGAAGACCCTGGACTACCCGACCGTGTCGGTGGCAGTGCAGCGGCTTGGGCAGTTGGCCGCGCACGGGGTGTAAGCGCGGTCCTCGCAGGAAGGCGGCGCTAAGGCTCCGCCATGCCTGGTGGCGTGACACGACGCAAACCAGAAAGGCCGCCCTCGGGCGGCCTTTTTCGTGTCACGGAGATTGTGCCGACGCCATCTTTGGAGTGCGCCGCGCCGGCTACTTGATCTTGACGACCACCTTGCCTTTGCTACGCCCCCGGGCCAGGTATTCGAACGCCTGCGATGCCTGCTCGAACGGGAACACCGTGTCGATGACCGGGCGGATACGCTCGGCTTCGAGCAGTTCGCCGAGTTTGGCCAGTTGCGCGCCGTCCGGGCGAACGAACAGGAATGCGTAGGACACGTCGCGCTTTTTGGCCAGGTGTTTGATCTTGCGGCTCATCAGCCCGAACACCAGCGTCAGCAGACCGTTCAAGCGCCGGGCGCGGGCGAAGGCCGCATCCAGTGGGCCGACGAGCGAGATGATCTTGCCGCCCGTCCTCAAGATGCCGAGCGATTTTTCCAGCGTATCGCCCTTGGTGGTGCCGAGTACCACGTCGTAGCCGCTCAGCACGTTCTCGAATTTCTGGGTCTTGTAATCGATCACCTCGTCGGCGCCAAGGCTGCGCACCAGCGGCACATTGCCGGTACTGGTGGTGGTGCCCACGTGCGCGCCGATCTGCTTTGCGAGCTGGATGGCGAAGGTGCCGATGCCACCGGAGCCGGCGGGAATGAAGACCTTCTGGCCGTGCTGCAGTCTGGCGCGCTCCGTGAGCGCCTGCCAGGAGGTGAGCCCGACCATGGGAATGGAGGCGGCCTGCACGAAGTCCAGATTCGCCGGTTTCAGCGCGGCAGCGCTTTCGGGCACCACCGCAAATTCTGCGAGCGTGCCGGTGCCCAGATCGAACACGCTGGCGAAGACCGCATCGCCCTTCTTGAAGCGGGTGACGCGGCTGCCAACCTCGGTGACGATGCCTGCCAGATCGCTGCCCAGGGTGGCGGGCAGGTCGAAGGTGAGAACGGGTTTGAAGGTGCCGGCCATGATCATGTTGTCGACCGGGTTGACCGATGCCGCGTGCACCTCGACCAGCAATTCGTTGGGCTTGGGGGTCGGGCGTGGCAGCTCGGAAAAACCGACTCCGGGCGATTTGCCATAGCGCTGGAAGGTGAGTGCTTTCATGTGGTTGGAATCCAATCCTGTCGTTGGGATGAGTGACGGGTGCCCGAACTGCGGCTGCCGTCACCTGCCGTGCTCGCAACTCATTGGGTGCAGCTTGAGTGCCACGGGAGCGTTTGATGGGATGACTGCTGGCGGCACGAGGCGCATCGGCATGCGCCTCGCCTGCCTGCCGCGGCGGCGGCAACGGCTACTGGCAGTGCACGGGGTTGAATCATCAGGGGCGTAGCTGGTAGCGCTCGGCTGCAGTCGCCTGCTTCAGATCGGACAACACTCCCTGACGTGCGCCCTCCAGTGCGTCCCAACGCTCGGCCACCTGCAGCGGCGGAATGGTCACCAGCTCGCGACGGTCGAAGCCGACCAGCGCGGCATCGACCAGTTCGCCGACATCCATCAGGTCGCTGAGCGTGTTGATGTCGATCCCTGCACGCTCCCAGATCTCGGTGCGCGTGCCGGCCGGCAGTACTGCCTGCACGTACACGCCCTTGGCACCCAGCTCCAGGTGCAGGCCTTGCGACAGGAACAGCACGAAGGCCTTGGTGGCGCCATACACGCTCATGCCGAATTCGGGAGCGAAGCCCACCACCGAGCCGAGGTTGACGATCGCGCCGCTGCCGGACTGCGCAAAGCGCGGGGCGACCGCAGCGGAAAGACGCGTCAGGGCAGTGATATTGAGCGCGATCAGGCGTTCGATCGTCTCGGCGTTCTGCTCCAGGATGCCGCCGGACTGGGCGATGCCGGCGTTGTTGATCAACACGCCGATCTGCGCATCGTCGCGCAGGCGCGCCTCGACCTTGCCGACATCGCCCGGCTGGGTGAGGTCGGCCTGCAGCACGTCGACGCTGATGCCGTATGCATCCTGCAGACGCGTGGCAAGGGCATCCAGGCGTGCCTGGTCGCGTGCGACCAGTACGAGGTCGTGGCCGCGTTGTGCGAAGCGTTCGGCGTAGACGGCGCCGATCCCGGCGGAGGCGCCAGTGATGAGGACAGCAGAACGTGGGGACATGGGAAGCCTTGGCAGGAGGGGGAGCCGAAACGGAATGTGCGTGTCGACCGGTTGCGCGGGACGCAACCGGGTGAGTACCAATGATTGCCTCCATAATCTATAAGGTCAAGGTTTTGATGACGAACGGCATCAATGTATACTGGGCCTTTCGAGGAGGGTCCTCGTTAGAGGTTGGACATGAAGGTCAGCAAGGCGCAGGCACAGGCCAACCGAGCCCATGTGGTCGCCAACGCGTCCAGGCTGTTTCGCGAGCGGGGCTACGACGGCGTCGGGGTGGCGGACCTGATGGGCGCGGCCGGTTTTACCCATGGCGGCTTCTACAAGCAGTTCCGGTCCAAGGCGGCGCTGATGGCCGAGTCGGCTGCCTGCGGCATCGCACAGACGGTGGAGCAGAGCGCCCAGGTCGACGCGTCCGAATTCGTCGACCTGTATGTTTCGCGCTCACATCGCGACAACCCGGCAACCGGGTGCACGATGGCCGCGTTGGGCGCCGACGCCGCACGTCAATCGGTAGAAGTTCGAGCCGCCTTTGCAGACGGCATCGAGCGCATCGTGGCCGGGCTTGCCGCACACGACACTCAGGCAGGCGACGATGAGGCGGCGGCAACGCGTGCCAGGCAGCTGGACCTGATGGCGCACGCCGTCGGTGCCATCGTGCTGTCCAGGGCGTGCCCTGACGACTCTCCGCTTGCCGACGACATTCTTGCTGCCTGCCGACACGCGATCCTGGCCGCCCTGCCGCCCTCTGGCGCATAGGCGGGCCGCTGGCCGGGTGCTGCGCTGTCCGAAGCTGTGGAGGAGCGGCGCATCCTGCCCGCCCTGATGCGGTCACGCGCGACAGACGTTCGTGTTCCCGCGATTCAACGGGTGCCGCGGCACGTCATGTGCCCCACATGCACGCAATGCGCGTGCAAGGCGCCGGGATCGTTCAGCACTTGGCCCGATGCCCGCTCATTTCCTGCCCGGCATCCTTGTCGAAGCGCACATGCCACCAGGTGGCGCTGAGCGAGATCAGGCTGACCACGCAGAACGCCAGCGAGAAATCGCGCTGCGCCGGTTGGGTGTGGTCGCCGGCCAGCATGGCCAGTTTGAGGATCATCGCGCCGGCACACACGCCCACCGAGAGCATCAGCTGCTGCAAGGTGGTGTACAGGCTGCTGGCGCGGCTCATGCGCGCGCTGGGCACGTTTTCGTAGGCGATGGTGTTGTAGGCGGCGAACTGGAACGACATGAAGGCGCCGCAGCACAGCAGCAGGCCGAACATCAGCGCCGGTGGCCAGTCGGGGCGGAACAGCGCGCACACCATGTAGCCCAGGCTGGCCAGCACGCCATTGCCGATCAGGCTGTTGCGGTAGCCGAAGCGGCGCAGTAGCTGCGGGGTGATGCTGCGCATCAGCAGCGCGCCCAGTGCGGTGGCCAGGATCAGGCGGCCGCTGTGCGCGGCGCTCATGCCGAAGCCGATCTGGAACAGCAAGGGCAGCAGGAACGGATGCGCGCCCTGGGTGATACGCATCAGTGCGCCGCCGATCACCGACAGCCGGAACGAATCGATGCGCAGCAAGCTCAGGTCCATCAACGGGGCGGGGTGGTTGCGCGCATGCCCGAGATAGCCCAGCGCAGCGGCCGCGCCGGTGGCCAGCAACCAGCTGGCCATGCCGATGCCGTCGTCCTGGCTGACCATTTCCAGGCCGAACAACAGGCAGCCCAGCGCCACGCCGCACAGCACGAACCCGCGCAGATCGAAACGTGTTGGCGCAGTCTCGGTGGGAATCTCCGGGATGAACCGGCGCACCAGCAGGAAGCCGGCGATGCCGATCGGCACATTGATGTAGAAGATCCAGCGCCAGTCCAGATACGAAACGAAGAACCCGCCCAGCGGCGGCCCCAGCATCGGGCCGATGAAGGCGGGCACCAGCGTCCAGGCCATCGCAGAGACCAGATGGCGGCGCTCTACCGTGCGCAGCAGGATCAGCCGGCCGAGCGGGGCCATCATCGCGCCGCCAGCGCCCTGCAGCACGCGTGCGGCCACCATGGTGGGCAGGCTGTCGGCCAGCGAACACAGGATCGAGCCGGCGACGAACACCCAGATCGAGGCGCCGAATACGCGGCGCAGGCCGAAGCGGTCGGCGATGGCGCCGCTGGCCGGGATCAGCACCGCCAGCGCCAGCAGGTAGCTGGTCATGGCGATGCTCATGGCCGGCGCGGCCACGCCGAAGTCGCGCGCCAGCCTAGGCAGCGCGGTCGCCAGCACCGTGGCATCCATCTGCTCCATGAAAATGGCGCAGGCCAGGATCAGCGAAATAATGCGGTAGTCGGGATAACGCGGCGGGGCGGTGCCGGCGTCGGACACGCTGGAAGACATCGGACTCTCGGTTGCGGGGCTGCATCGACGGCGCCAGTGGGGCGTCCGGATCGGCCCGCGTCGCACGGTGTTGTGCGGCGCAACATGGGTATTGTCCGCTGGTGTGGGACGGGGTTCAAGCGCACTTGGGCAACAGTGCGTGCTTGTCGATGCAGACGCGGTGGTGTGGATGGTGGACGCTGGTGTTGACGCAGAGGCTTGCGGCTGAAGCGGGTAGTGGTGAGGTAGCAGCGTGCGATGGCGATAGAGGGCGCGCGACGTGATGCGTCGTCGCCTGGTCGTCCCCGAGTTGCCCGCACCCTCATCCGGCGCTGCGCGCCACCTTCTCCCGGAGGGAGAAGGATCAAGCTGCAGCACGCGGACAGTGATGGCACCCTGGGCAAAGCCCCTCTCCCTGCGGGAGAGGGGGTGGGGTGAGGGTATGGCGGAAGACAGCCAACCCGACATCGCGAATGGGCGGTTGTCTTGGCTACCCGAATCAGCGCTATGCAGCAGGGCTGTCCCAGGCGTCCTTGATCTGCAGGATTTGCGGCAATGCCTCGCGAAAGTGCTGTACCAGGCGCGGTTCCAGTTGCTTGCCCGCCATGCTCTCGATCTTGCGCATGGCGTCTTCCACCGTCCACGGCGCCTTGTACGCGCGCCGGCCGCAGAGCGCGTCGAACACATCGGCCACCGCCACGATGCGCGCCGCCTCCGGGATGGCTTCGCCGGCCAGCCCTTGCGGGTAGCCGCTGCCGTCCCAGCACTCGTGGTGATGCAGGGCGATGTCGGCGGCCAGCTGGAACACCGGCCCGCGCCCGTGGCGCAGCAGGTCGTGCCCGGCCTGCGGGTGTTGCCGTACCACCGAGCGCTCGTGCTCGTCCAGCGCGTCGGGCTTGTGCAGGATGCTGCCGGGCACGGCGATCTTGCCGGCGTCGTGCAGCGGTGCGGCATCCTGCAGTACCTGGGCCTGCTGCGGCGACCAGCCGGCGGCTTCGGCCAGCACACGTGCGTATACCGCCATGCGCCAGATATGCGCGCCGGTGTCCACGTCCTGGCCCTGGCCGGCCGTTCCCAGCAGGTGGATCGCGTCGCGGTATTGCTGCGCCAGGCGTGTGCATTCGGCCAGTTTGAGTTGCGTGCCGATGCGCGCCTTGAGCAGGGCCGGCGAGTAGGGCTTGCTGACGTAGTCGGCCGCGCCGGCGTCCAGCCCGGCGCGTTCGTCCTGTTCGCTGCTGCGCGCGGTCACGAACAGGATCGGGATGGTCTGGCTGGCCGGCTGCTGTTTGAGCGTGCGAGCCACCGCGTAGCCGTCCATGTCGGGCAGTTCCACATCCAGCAGGATCAATGCCGGTTGATGGCGCGTCACCGCATCCAGCGCCTCGCCGCCGGTCTTGGCGAAGACCAGCGGAAAATCGTCGCGCAGCAGCTGGCGCAAGGTGGCCAGGTTGCTGGATTCGTCGTCGACACAGAGCAGGGGACGGGACGGCATGGAGGGTCCTTGCAGTCGGGCAGGAGATCGAGGTCAGCGTGGGTGGGTGGCGTGCCAGTCGCGCAGGGTGGCTTCGGCGCGGCGGAAGTCGAAGTCCTCCACCGCGCGCTGCAGTTCCTCCTGCAGGCTGCGCGGCAGGCGCGGTGCGCAGATCAGCAGTGCGTGGTCGATCTTGTCGGCGTCGTCGCTGGCGAAGGCGGCCTGCAGGATCTGCAGGCTGTCGCCATCCAGCGCAACGCCGGCATCGTCGCTGTCGGCCTCCTGCGCGTCGTCCTGCACGAAGGCGCGAATCGCGTCGGCGGTGCGCTGCATCACGTCCTTGAGCGCGAGCAACGAGGCGGTGATGTCGTGGCCGTCTTCGATGCGGGTTTCCAGATCGCCCGCCGCGCCGGCCAGGGCCGGCAGCGCCAGCGAGCCGGCAGCGCCACGCAGCTTGTGCGCCAGCGCGCCGATGGCCGGCAGCTCGTTGCGGCGCAGGTGCTCGGCCGCCACCTCGGCCGGGTTCGGGTTGTCGCGCAGCAGCTTGATCAGATAACGCACGTAAGGCTCGCGGTCGCGCCAGAGGCTGTGCGCACGTGCCGCGTCCAGCAGTTCCGGCGTGTTGTGCATCCACGCCGGGCCGGCGGCCACGGCGGTCTCGTGCGGCAGCGACGAAATGCGCTTGACCCCGGGATGCATGAAATGACGGATCGCGGTGACCAGCTCCTCGACGTTGAACGGTTTGGCGATGAAGCCGTTCATGCCGGCCTCCAGCGCTTTTTCCTGCTGCGGGCGGAACGCACCGGCGGTCAACGCAATCACCGGCAGACTGGCCAGGGCGGGGATCTGCCGCAGCCGGCGGGTGGCTTCGTACCCGTCCACCACCGGCATCTGCACATCCATCAGCACCAGGTGGAACAGATCGGGCGCACGTTTGAGCGTATTGACTGCCTGCTCGCCGTCATGGGCGACGGTGACCATGGCACCTTCGCCTTCGAGGATGCGTTGCGCCACCTCGCAGTTGATGTCGCTGTCGTCCACCAGCAGAAGATGCGCGCCTTCCAGCCGCCGTGCGACGAAGGTCGGCGTCACCGGACGCGCGCCCGGACGCTGTTCCACCAGTTGCTCCACCAGCCGATGCAACGCGGCCGTGGTGACCGGCTTGGTCATCACCGCGTCCAGGTCCTGTTGTTCTGGGTGTTGCTCCAGCAGGCGCCGTTCGTAGGCAGTGACCATCACGATCACCGGGTGCGGACCGGGCGCTGCGCGCGCGCGGATCTGCCGGGCGATCGCCACGCCGTCGATGTCGGGCATGCGCCAGTCGAGCAGGAAGATGTCGTACGGCTCGCTGGCCTGTTCGATGGCGGCCAGCGCGGCCTGGCCGTTTGCCACCGCGTCCACGCGCCAGCCGAGCTCGGTGGTGATACGCACCAGGTTGTTGAGCGCCGCATCGTGGTCGTCGGCGATCAACACCCGCGGCATCGCTTCCGGCGGCAGCGCCGGGAGCTCCTGATGCGCAGTGGGGGGCGCGGCCTTTTCCAGCGTCACCACAAAATAGAACTCGCTGCCGCGGCCGGGCACGCTTTCCACTTCCAGCTCGCCGCCCATCAGCTCGATCAGGCGTCGGCTGATGGTCAGGCCCAGCCCGCTGCCGCCATAGCGACGGCTGGTGGAGGTGTCGGCCTGCAGAAACGGAGAGAAGATCAGGCTCTGCTTTTCCTTGGAAATGCCGATGCCGGTGTCGCGTACCGAGAACAGCAGCTTGACCTTGTTGGGGTCGCCGCTGGGGAAGCGCCGCACCGACAGCACCACTTCGCCTTCCTCGGTGAACTTGATGGCGTTGCCGACCAGGTTGACCAGCACCTGGTTGATGCGCAGTGCATCGCCCAGCAGCCAGCGGCCGTCGCGCGGTAGTGGCTCGACGATCATCTCCACCGGTTTTGCACTGAGCGAAGAGCGCATCAGGTCGGCGATGTTGTCGAACAACTGGTTGAGGTCGAACGGCGCACGTTCCAGATCGATTCGCCCGGCTTCGATCTTGGAGAAGTCCAGGATGTCGTTGATGATTTCCAGCAGGGTGCGCGCGGAGCGATCGATCTTGGTGACCATGTCCTGCGCCGCGCCGGGAAGTTCGCTGCGCTGAAGCAGGTACAACATGCCCAGGATGGCATTCATGGGCGTGCGGATTTCGTGGCTCATGTTGGCCAGGAAATCGGACTTGGACTGGTTGGCGCTCTTGGCTGCATCCATCGCCAGGCGCAGCTGTTTTTCGTGCAGTTTCTGCTCGGTCAGATCCACCGCGACGCCGAGGTAACCGATCACCTGGTCGTTGTCGTCGCGCAAGGTGCTCAAGGTCAGCAGCACCGGCAGGCGGCGGCCGTCGTGACCGACATAGGTCCATTCGCTGGTGTCGCTGCGCCCCAGGCTGGTCAGCGCGGCAACCGCCTCCAGGGTGGGCGCCACCGGGACGCCGGTCTGTTCGGACAGCCGGTGCGCACGTTCCTGCAATTCTTCGGCTTCGACGAACTGGCTGACCTTGCGACGGCCGATCACATCCTCGGCGGTGTAACCCAGCAGTTTTTCCGCGGCCGGGTTGAACAGCGTGACAAAGCCGCTGGAGTCGGCGGCGATGATGGCGTAGCCGGCGTGCGCCAGGATCGCGCGCTGCAACACCGAGAACTTCACCAGTTCGCTGGTGCGCTCGGCCACCTGATGTTCGAGCGAGGCATTGAGATCGACGATGCGCTGATGCGAGCGCACCCGGTCGGAGATGTCGCGGAAGAAGTGCGAATGCCCGCTGAGCGTGCCATCGGCATCGATGATCGGTGCCTTGCTGGCCAGCACATGCACGTGCTGGCCATCGCGGTGGCGCATGCGCTGCGCGGCAGAGGCGTTGCCCAGATGCGCATCGTCGGCGTGGTCGACCTGCGGCATCGCGTAGGGCTGCGGTGACAGCAGTCCTGTCAGGTCCTGGCCGATCGCCTCGTCGGCGGTGTATCCGAACATGGCCTCGGCCGCCGGATTCCAGTGGGTGATGCGGCCGTCCGGTGTTTCGGCGACGATGGCCTCGCTGGAATGGCTGACCAGTGCGGCCAGTTCCATCTGCTTGCGCAGCACTTCTTCGCGACGCAGCCCGTTGCTGAAATACAGCGCCAGCAAGGCGGCAAACAACACCGAGGTGGCCATGACCAGGCCGCCGACCAGCCAGGGCGAGGTCTGGTTGAGCGAGGCCACGAAACTGGCAGTCGGCTGGGCGGTGATGACCCAGGTGCGGCCATAGATGGGCAACAACTGCACCACCGGTGGGCGCCGCGCACTGTCGCTGATCGGCGTGCCACTGCGATAGAAATTGTGGGTCGGCTCGTTGCGGTCGGACAGGTCCAGCGCCACGTCGTTGCGCTCGCCCAGCGCGCTTTGCACCATCTGCTCGACACTGAAGGGCGCATACACCCAGCCGCTGGTCGCCGCCATGCGTTGCTGCGGGGTCTGCAGCGGCATGCCCTCGCGATACACCGCCAGCAGCACCAGAAAGCCGCTTTCGGTGGGCACGCGGTAGCCCGACAACGAGATCGGCGAGGTCATGATCGGGGAGCCGCTGCGCGCGGCCTGCAAGGCAGCGGCGCGGCGCCGTGGTTCGGAGGCGATGTCCAGACCGATCGGGCGGTTGCCCGAGGATTCGGGCTCGAAATACAGCACGAGGTAGCGCTCGCCTTCCCACGGCGCGAGCAGGCGCCGGTGGATGTCCGGTGCGCCGTCGGCGCGTGCGGTCTGCAGGAATGCGGCCTCCTCGGACGGTGCGACCCGGTGGATATAGCCGTACCCCAGCACGCCGGGGAACTCGCGCGAATAATCCCGCGAGCGGCTGTAGAGGGTGAAGCGCTCTCGACTGATCACATCGCTGCCGGCGCCGATTACCGCGCCACGCGCACCGCGCAGGCCGTGCTCGAAGGTATACATGCGCTCGCTGATGTTGCGCGCCAAGGTGCGCACCACATACTGAAAACGCTGCTCGCGCTCGAGCTCGTTGTGCCGGTGCAGCCAGACCCCGGTGGCGATGGCCGCAATCAGGCCTGCGGTGAGAATCAGCAGGGCGCTGGCAAACGCGCGGCGCCCGTATTTCCTGCGCAGATCCCAGCGGCCGTTCGGCATCTTCGTCCCTTTGCCTTGCCTGTTGCGTGCCCAGTGTGCTGGCCGACAACACTGTCGGCTTCGTGGTACCGCCTGACGATCATCCGGCTGCGTGCAGTGTCCCCCGCGGCATCGGCCGCACCGTCTGGGCGATCATCGTCGTATCAATGCATCAGAACGATAGCCAGATCGACAGTGCGTGAAGGGCAAGGCCGATCAGTCCACCGACCAACGTTCCGTTGAAGCGAATGTATTGCAGATCGCGGCCGACACCCAATTCCAATTGTTCGACGAGGTGACGTTCGTCCCAACTTTTCATGGTCGACGCGATGTGCTCGGTGACCGATGCGCGCAGCCGCGTGGTGAGTTTGTCGGCGGCCTGCAACATATGCTGGTTGAGCGCCTCGCGCAGCGAAGGATCCTGCGACAGGGCCTGGCCGAGCGACTGCATGGAGCGCTCCATGTGCGCGGCCATCGACGACTCTTCACGCGCCAGGTCATTGCGCAGTGCATCGCGGATTTCACCCCATAGCCCCTGCACATATTCCTGCAATGCCGGATGTTCGATCGCGCGCTGTTTGAGGTCTTCCACGCGCGCGGCCATTTCCGGCTCGTCGCGCAGGCGCGCGATGTAGCCCTGCAGCCAGGCCTCGTAGTCGAGCCTGATTGGATGGTCGGGTGTGGTGAGGATGTCCTGCAATTCTTCGAGCGCCGCCCGCGCCATGCGGTCGGCCAGGCTGTCGCCGATCTCCTCGATCGGCTTGACCCAGTTCACCGTGCCGACCAGCTTGGGCCACTCGCGGCGCGCATAGCGCACGATCAGCGCGGAGGCGCGTGTCTTGACCTGTTCCTGGTCCAGCCATTGGCCGAGCCGCAGCAGCACTTCGTCCAGCAACTTCTGATGGCGGCCATCGGTGGTGAGCAGGGCCATGACATCGCCGACCGTGGCGGCGGCATTCCATTTGCGCAGGCGGTCCACGACAAAACGCTGGATGGCACGGCGCACCGCCGCTTCGTCCAGCAGTTCCAGCGCCTGCAACATCCAGCCGCGCGCCATCTGTGCCAGCATGCGTGCCTGCTCGGGCTTGGCCAGCCACTCGCCGAGGCGGCTGGCCGGGTCGAACACGCGCAGCTTGTCCATCAACGCCTCGGGCGCCAGGAACTGATCGCGCACGAACACCGCCAGCCCATCGGCCAGGCGCTCCTTGCCGCGCGGCAGGATGGCGGTGTGCGGGATCGGCAGGCCCATCGGGCGGCGGAACAGCGCCACCACCGCAAACCAGTCGGCCAGTGCGCCCACGGTGGCCGCTTCGCAAAACGCCGACACCCAGGCCCAGATGCCTTGCTCGCCCATCAGGTGGCTGACGACAAAGCCGGCGAACATGGCCAGCAGCAACGCTACTGCGAGTAGCTTCATGCGCTGCAGCTGCGCGCGACGCGGATCGATGGGGCGGGGAGTGCTGAGACTGGGTTCCATCAGTGAAGTGTACCCAGTCGTTTGACCAGGGCATGTCCACGGCTGGTGGCGCCACCACGCGCGCAGGTTGGTGGCCGTGTCTTGCGTGCTTGTGCTGCAGCCGCGCTTGGGTGGGGGCGACCCTGCGGCTGTTGCCGTCGTAGGAGCGCACCTGGGCGCGACGGGCGTTATCGGGAATGCCTGTCGCGCCCAGGTGCGCTCCTACAATGGCGTGCTCTGCTGGATTGACTTGCCACTAGCGGCGTATTGCGCAGGCCGGCGGTCCGGTCGCGATGCGACCAGTCGCCCGCGTAGGAGCGCACCTGGGCGCGAGGCGTTACCGGTAATGCTTCGTCGCGCCCGGGTGCGCTCCTACCACGGGCAGGCTTGCCGGATCGGCAGGTGCGCACTTAGCCGCGCAGGCGCTCCAGCTGCGATTGCAGTGCGGCGACCTTGGACTGCAGGGCGGCGTTTTCGTTTTCCAGTTCGGTGACGCGGCGTTGCAAGGCCTTGAGGTCGCGGCGTTCGGCTTCGCCGCCTTCGGCTTCGTCGGACTTGGGCTTGCGCTTGGCGTCGCGCACGCGCTTGGCGGCCTGCTTCAGTTCGGCCTTGCCCGCCTGTGCGGCGGCACGCTGTTCGTCTTCGGACAAGGTCGCCACGGCAGCAGCGGCGCTGATGGAAATCTCGCCGGACTTCACCGCCTGCACCACTTCCGGGGCGGCCTGTTTGTGGATGCGCTCGATCATCACCACCTGGTTGCTGCTCAGGCGCGCCTCGCGTGCCAGCTCGGCGCGGCTGACCGGGGTGGAGGCCTCTTCCCACGGCGGGCTGTCGGTGTCTTCGGTCGCTTGCGCGGCGCTGCTGTCACGCATGGCGCTGTCATCGCCGCCGCTTGCCGCGTGCGCGTCGGCCTGCAGGGGCGCTTCGGCGGCGGTATCGGCATCGCGCTGGGTGCGCTGGCGCAGCGCCAGGATCTCGCGCTTGCGCAACGCCAGCACGCCACGCTGGAAGTCGGAGACGCTGCGCCGGCCCAGGTGCTGCTCGATCATCCACAGATGCACGTCCTGCATCGACTGGAAGCGTGGGTTCTGCACGGTCTGGAATGGCAGCCCATGCTTCTGGCAGATGCCATAGCGGTTGTGGCCATCCACCAGCACATCGCCCCACAGCACCAAGGCGTCGCGGCAGCCTTCAGCCAGCAGGCTGCGCTCCAGCGCCTCGTGCTCGTCGGGGGTCAGCGGATCGATATAGGCCTTGAGTTCTTCTTTGACAACGATGTTCATGTGGCAACGGCGGGGGAGTGCGGGGCCGGCATTGTAGTGAGCCTGCCCCGGCTTTGCGCGCTTGACGTGCTGCCTGCCGCGTGACACGCGAGCACGTGTGGATGGCGAACGCGGCAGCGGGCCGGCGGTGCCGCAAACGGACTGCCTGCCTGCTGCATGCAGGCGGCACCATCCGTGCGCGGTGCAGCCCGCCACTGCCGCGACCCGGGTGGATGCCGCGGCGTTGTCGAGCATGTGCTGGAAAGGCCGCCTCCCGCCAAGCGCCCATCGCGCGGCGCATCGAACAGAGCAGTGCCGTTGCGGCCGCGCCCGCTACGCACCCGGGCTGCCGCCTCGGCCACACTCACTCCAGCTGACGCAGGATCCCCGCCAGCGTCTCGACCATCTGCCCGATCTGTTCGGGGCTGACGATCAGTGGGGGTGACAGCGCAATGACATCCCCGGTCACCCGCACCAGCAGGCCGCCGTCGTGGAAGCAGCGCTCGAACACCTCGTAGCCGCGCGCACCGGGGGCACCGTCGCGCGGCGCCAGCTCGATCGCACCAATCAAGCCGATGTTGCGGATGTCGATCACGTGCGGCAGGCCGCGCAAACCGTGCAACGCCTCTTCCCACTGCGTGTCAAGCGCGATCGCACGCGTGAACAGGTCTTCTTCGGCGTAGGTATCCAGCGTGGCGATCGCCGCCGCGCAGGCCAGCGGGTGGCCGGAGTAGGTATAGCCATGGAACAGCTCGATCGCCTGCTGCGGGCCGTGCATGAAAGCATCGAAGATGGCATCGGCCACCAGCACCGCACCCATCGGCACGGTGCCGCTGGTCAGCCCCTTGGCGGCGGTGATGATGTCCGGGGTGACACCGAAGCGCTGCGCCGCGAACGCCTCGCCGACCCGGCCAAAGCCGGTGATCACCTCGTCGAACACCAGCACGATGCCGTGGCGGTCGCAGATGGCACGCAACCGCTGCAGGTAACCCTCCGGCGGCAGGATCACGCCAGCCGAGCCGGACACCGGTTCGACGAACACCGCGGCGATCGTGGAGGCATCGTGCAGGGTGATCAGCCGCTCCAGATCGTCGGCCAGCTCGGCACCGTGCACCGGCAGCCCGCGCGAATAGGCGTTGCGCTGCAGATCCAGGGTGTGGCGCAGGTGGTCGGTGCCGGCCAGCAACGGGCCGAACCATTTGCGGTTGTTGGGCAGCCCGCCGATCGACATGCCACCGAAGCCCACCCCGTGGTACGCCTTCTCGCGGCCGATGAAGCGGGTGCGCTGGCCCTCGCCGCGCAGCCGGTGATAGGCCAGCACGATCTTCATCGCGCTATCCACTGCCTCCGAGCCGGAGTTGGTGAAGAACACATGGCCCAGGCCGGGCGGGGCGAGGGCGGCCAGGCGTTGCGCCAGCACGAACGGCAGCGGTGAGCCCATCTGGAAGGTGGGGGCAAAGTCCAACGTGCCGGCCTGGTCGCGGATTGCCGCCACGATCCGTTCGCGCGCGTGGCCGGCGTTGCAGCACCACAGGCCGGCGGTACCGTCCAGGATCTGCCGGCCATCGACATCGCGGTAATACATGCCGGCGGCGGAGGCGAGCAGGCGAGGGCGCGCCTTGAACTGGCGGTTGGCCGTGAACGGCATCCAGAACGCCTCCAGCGGCCCGGGTGCAGGCAGCGCAGGCGCGTCGTCGTGCGCAAGTGGGTCGTGCATGGCCGGCTCCGTTGCGGGGTGTCGCCCCGACTGTACGCAGGCATCGTGTCAGCCGTCACCCGGGCGATGGCGGGAATGCGGCACATGGCGCGGAGCGCCCGGCCGGCGCCTGTGGGGTTAGTCCATAAGAACTAGTCAATTAGTCGCAGCCCCGGCCGCTAATCTCACAGAACGCCTGCGTGGCGTGGGGATGGCCATGCGATGGAACGCTACGGGGGCGTCGCCAAGCATTGCAAAGCGGCAAGGATTGCTGATGATGCGCCAGACAACCGCCAGTTGGGCCTGGTTGTCGTCGCTGCCTTTATCGCAGCACGCCAATCGATCGCAGCCGTCAATCGTCTTTATCGCAGTTCATCGCACTTTATTTTTGGGGAAATGGGAATGACGCAAGGGTCCACCGTGGCGACAGCCAGCGGCGCTGACGCCGGTCTGCTGTCCAAGGAGCGCATCGTTGCGCGTCCGGGGTTCAATCGTTGGCTGGTTCCGCCGGCTGCACTGGCGATCCATCTGTGCATCGGCATGGCCTATGGCTTCAGCGTGTTCTGGTTGCCGCTGTCCAAGGCGCTGGGCATCACCGAAGCGATTGCCTGCCCGGCCGACATGGGCCTGTTCGCGCGCATGGTGGCCACCACCTGCGACTGGAAGATCAGCGAGCTGCAGTGGATGTACACGCTGTTCTTCGTGCTGCTGGGCTGTTCGGCGGCGATCTGGGGCGGCTGGCTGGAACGTGCCGGCCCACGCAAGGCTGGTGTGGTGTCGGCGCTGTGCTGGTGCGGCGGCCTGGTGATTTCGGCAGCCGGTATCCACTTCCATCAGATCTGGATGCTGTGGCTGGGTTCGGGCGTGATCGGCGGCATCGGCCTGGGTCTGGGCTATATCTCGCCGGTGTCCACGCTGATCAAATGGTTCCCGGACCGTCGCGGCATGGCGACCGGCATGGCGATCATGGGCTTCGGTGGCGGTGCGATGATCGGCAGCCCGCTGGCCGACGCGCTGATGCGCCACTTCGCCACGCCGACCTCGGTGGGCGTGATGGAAACCTTCCTGGTCATGGCCGCGCTGTACTTCGTCTTCATGATGGCCGGCGCGTTCGGCTATCGCGTGCCGCCGAGCGGCTGGACCCCGGCCGGCTGGACCGCGCCGGTGGCCAGCAACAACGCCATGATCACCGCCAACCATGTGCACGTGAAAAAGGTCTGGGGCATCCCGCAGTTCTGGTTGCTGTGGGGCGTGCTGTGCCTGAACGTCTCGGCCGGTATCGGCGTGATCGGCATGTCTTCGCCGATGCTGCAGGAAGTGTTCGGCGGCCGTCTGATCGGGGTGGACGTCGGCTTCGGCAGCCTGGATCCGACCCAGCTGGCCAGCATCGCGGCCATCGCGGCCGGCTTCACCGGCCTGCTCAGCCTGTTCAACATCGGTGGCCGGTTCTTCTGGGCCAGCATGTCCGACAAGCTCGGTCGCAAGAACACCTACACGCTGTTCTTCGTGCTGGGCATCTGCCTGTACGCCGCGGCGCCGTCGGCCGGTGGCGTGGGCGGCATCGCGCTGTTCGTGGGCATCTTCTGCATCATCCTGTCGATGTACGGCGGCGGTTTTGCCACCATTCCCGCCTATCTGGCCGATCTGTTCGGCACCCAGATGGTCGGCGCCATCCACGGCCGTCTGCTGACGGCGTGGGCCACCGCCGGCATCCTCGGCCCGGTGGTGGTGGGGTATATGCGCGAATACCAGCTGGCGCACGGCAGCCCGCCGTCACAGGTCTACAACACCACCATGTACATCCTGGCCGGCATGCTCGTGCTCGGCCTGATCTGCAATCTGTTGGTGCGTCCGGTGGCCGCGCGTCACTTCATGACGCCCGACGAGCTGGCACGCGAAAAGCAGCTGGCGCATGAGAAGGTCGACCGCAGCGGGCATGCGGTGCTGCCGCCGGAGCAGATGGCGCGCATCGGTCATGGCGGCAACCCCGCACTGGTGGCGTTTGCCTGGCTGGCTGTCGGCATCCCCATGGCGTTCGGCATCTGGGTGACGCTGCAGAAAGCCTTCGTGCTGTTCCATTGAGGTGAGATGACCAGTCCGTCTTCCCGCACGGTGCGCCCGGGCAGTGTGGTGCGCACCGTGATCCGCCATCGCGGCGGTCGCGGTGCCACGGTGCAGGACATGGTGGCGGCCGAAATGCCGGTTGCCCTGATCTACAACCAGGTGCCGTTCGCGGTGATGATGGCCACGCCGGAGGACCTGGAAGATTTCGCCCTCGGGTTTTCCTTGAGCGAAGGCATCGTCGATCACGCGCAGGACCTGCGCGTGGTGGCGGTGGAGACGTTCCTGGAAGGCGCCTCGCTGCAGATCGAGGTACCGCCCGAGCGCGCGGCGGCGTTGGACCAGCGGCGGCGCAATCTGGACGGGCGCAGTGGTTGCGGCGTGTGCGGCAATGAATCGATCGAGGCGGTGCTGCGTGTGCCGCCGGTGGTGCAGTCCACGCTGCGGATCGATGCGGATGCATTGGCACGTGCGCTGGAGGCCTTGCATGCGCAGCAGCCGATTGCCGCGCAGACCGGTGCGGTGCACGCGGCCGGTTGGGCCGATGCAAACGGCGTGGTGCAACTGGTCCGCGAAGACGTGGGCCGGCATAACGCCCTGGACAAGTTGATCGGTGCATTGGCACGCGCGCGCATCGATGCATCGCAAGGGTTTGCGGTGGTGACCAGCCGCGCCAGTTACGAGATGGCCATGAAAGCCGCGCAGGCCCGGATTCCGCTGTTGGCAGCGATTTCGGCACCGACTGCCCTGGCGATCAGCCTGGCCGACAGCGCGGGACTGACCCTGATCGGGTTTGCCCGCAATCACGATTGTGTTGTTTACAGCCATCCACAACGCCTGGACCTGGGCGTTGCCGTGGGAGAGCCCGCATGAGCAAGAAGACCATCAAGCAGTACGACAATCCCGCCGGTGGCTGGGGCGCCTTGCGCTCGGTCGCCAAGCACCTGATGGAACAGGACATCGCGGTGCAGGGCGCCAAGACGCTGCTGCATGCCAACCAGCCGGACGGCTTCGACTGCCCGGGCTGCGCCTGGCCGGACCGCGATCACACCTCCACCTTCGAATTCTGCGAGAACGGCGCCAAGGCCGTGGCAGCCGAGTCCACCGCGCGCCGCGCCGGGCCGGAACTGTTTGCCTCGCACAGCGTCAGCCTGCTGTCGCAGTACAGCGATTACTGGCTGGAAGGGCAGGGCCGCCTGACCCACCCAATGCGCTATGACGCGGCCACCGACCACTACGTGCCGGTGAGTTGGGACGCTGCGTTTGCGCAGATCGCCAGCCATCTCAACGGGCTGGCAAGCCCGGACGAGGCGATCTTCTATACCTCCGGGCGCACCAGCAACGAGGCGGCGTTCCTGTATCAGTTGTTCGTGCGCGAGTTCGGCACCAACAACTTCCCCGACTGCTCCAACATGTGCCACGAGCCGTCCGGTACCGCGCTGCGTTCGCAGATCGGCGTGGGCAAGGGCACGGTGTCCTTGCACGATTTCGAACTGGCCGATGCCATCTTCATCTTCGGCCAGAATCCGGGCACCAATCATCCGCGCATGCTGGGCGAGTTGCGTGAAGCCTCCAAGCGTGGCGCGGCGATTGCGGCCTTCAACCCGCTGCGCGAGCGCGGGCTGGAAAAATTCGCCGACCCGCAGGACAAGCTGGAGATGCTGCACAACGGCTCCACGCGTATCGCCTCGGATTATTTCCAGCTCAAGATCGGCGGCGACCTGGCCGCGATCAAGGGCATCATCAAGCATGTGCTGGAGCGCGACGCGCAGGCCCAGCGCGAAGGCATGCCACGGTTGCTCGACCTGGATTTCATCGCCGAGCACACCGCCAACTTCGACGCCTTCGCGGCCGATGTGCAGGCCGAGCGCTGGGACACCATCGTCGAGGAATCCGGGCTGGACGAAGCTGCGCTGCGCAAGGCCGGCGAGATCTATCTCAATGCCGAGCGCGTGATCGCCTGCTGGGGCATGGGCATCACCCAGCACAAGCATTCGGTGGCCACCATCCACATGATCACCAACCTGCTGTTGCTGCGCGGCCACCTGGGCCGTCCGGGCGCGGGCGTGTGCCCGGTGCGCGGGCACAGCAACGTGCAGGGCGACCGCACGATGATGATCTACGAAAAGCCGCCGGCCGCATTCCTGGACAAGCTGCAGTCGGTGTTCGGCTTTGCGCCACCGCGCGCAGACGGCTTCGACACCGTGGGCGCGATCGAGGCGATGCTGGACGGGCGCGGCAAGGTGTTCTTTGCGATGGGCGGCAACTTTGCCGCGGCCACGCCGGATACCGATGCCACGCACCGCGCGCTGCGCAACTGCGAACTCACCGTGCACGTCACCACCAAGCTCAATCGCAGCCATCTGGTGCACGGGCGCGATGCGCTGATCCTGCCGTGCCTGGGCCGTACCGAAATCGATATCCAGGACGCCGGCTCGCAGGGTGTGACGGTGGAAGATTCGATGAGCATGGTGCACCTGTCGGCCGGCATCAATCCGCCGGCTTCGCCAGATTTGCTGTCCGAGCCGGCGATCGTGGCGCGCATGGCCGAAGCCACGCTGGGCGCGCGCAGCGCGATCCGCTGGCGCTGGCTGGTGGGCGATTACGACCGCGTGCGCGACCTGATTGCGCAGGTGTTCCCGGACTTTGCCGGCTTCAACGAGCGCGTGCGCACACCCGGTGGGTTCCGCTTGTCCAATACCGCGCGCGATCGCCAGTGGGTGACCCCGGAACAACGCGCGGTGTTCAAGCCGCATGCCGTGCCGACCGACAACCCCATCCATCGCGCACGCCGTACCCGGACCGACCAGATGGTGTTTACGCTGGCCACCACGCGCTCGCACGATCAGTACAACACCACCATCTACGGGCTGGACGATCGCTACCGCGGTGTGTTCGGCGAACGCCGCGTGCTGTTCATCAATGGCGCCGACATCGCGGCCTTGAACCTGAAAGCCGGCGACTGGGTGGACCTGGAAAGCCTCTGCGATGACGGGGTGCGGCGCGAGGCACGTCGCTTCCTGCTGGTGGACTACAACATCCCGCGCGGCTGCCTGGCGGCGTACTACCCGGAAACCAACGCATTGGTGCCGCTGTCGAGCTTTGCCGACGAAGCGCGTACGCCCACCTCCAAGTCGATTCCGGTGATCGTGCTGCCGCATCGCGCCGAAACCGCTGATGCAGCGCCACGCGACATCGGAGCGGTGCTTGTCCGCTGATCCGCAGCTCACCGCCCAGCTGTTGCACACCCTGGCCGACGCGCCCGAGGGCGTGTCGTTGCCGAAGCTCTGCAAGCAGCTGGGCGTGCGCATGAGCGTGCTGCTGCGCACGCTTGCCTGGTTGGGGACGGCAAACCTGGACGGCCAACCCGGTCCGGATTGGGTGCGCGTGGAAGATCGCGGTGAGCGGCAGTTCGCGGTACTGACGCCGGTCGGTTTGGCGGAACAGATGCAGCGATCAGCAGGGCAGTCGCCACAGAGCGGTTGAGCGAGTTCCTGCTGCTTTTGAAAGCTGTGCAGACCGAGCAACTTGACCGGTCCTTGTCCGCCCATCGTCGCGGGACCCTTGGCGGCATGGATGCCGCTACGGAGCCTAAAAGAACGTACTTGCGGCGTGTCCTGCGGTGGTGGGCGGGCAAGGGCCCTGCAGCAGACGCAAAGACCTCACACCTTGCAGGTCAAGCAGGTGACAGTCTCCGGTGACGCGTTGCCGGACACTTGGTCGAACACATCTGATTCAAGACGAGTAGGACGCGATCCACAGCCCCGTCGGTCACGCCTGTAACTTGTTACCGACCGGTTCGCCTGCGCAAAGCGTTGCCCCGATCTGCCAGAATCGGCCGTCTCGTTCCATGGATGCCGACCCACGATGACTGCCGCCGCGCCGCTCGCCACGCCCACCAATTCGCCCGCGCGCGTGCTGTTTGCCAGCCTGATCGGTACCACCATCGAGTTCTTCGATTTCTACATCTACGCCACCGCTGCGGTGCTGGTGTTCCCGACGTTGTTCTTTCCGGCCGGCGATGGCAGTGCGGCGATGCTGCAGTCGCTGGCGACCTTTGCGGTGGCCTTCATCGCGCGGCCGGTGGGCTCGGCGGTGTTCGGTCACTTCGGTGATCGGGTCGGGCGCAAGGCCACCCTGGTGGCCGCCTTGCTGACGATGGGCCTGTCCACGGTGGCGATCGGGCTGCTGCCCGGCTACGCGCAGATCGGCGTGCTGGCGCCCGCGCTGCTGGCGGTGTGTCGCTTCGGTCAGGGCCTGGGCCTGGGCGGCGAGTGGGGCGGGGCGGTGCTGCTGGCCACCGAAAACGCGCCACCGGGCAAGCGCGTGTGGTACGGCATGTTTCCACAGTTGGGTGCGCCGCTGGGGTTCTTGTTGTCCACCGGTACCTTTCTGGGTATGGGCGCGGTGCTGGACGATGCCGCCTTCATGGCGTGGGGCTGGCGCGTCCCGTTCCTGGCCAGCGCGTTGTTGGTGCTGACCGGATTGTGGGTGCGCCTGAGCATTACCGAAACCCCTGACTTCCAGCAGGCGCTGGATCGCAAGACGCGCGTGCGCCTGCCGCTGGGTGCGGTGCTCTCGCGGCACTGGCCGGCGTTGATCATCGGCACGCTGGGTGCGTTTGCCACCTTCGTGCTGTTCTATCTGATGACCGTGTTCGCGCTGGGCTACGGCACCAAGACGCTGGGCTACGACAAGGAACAGTTCCTGTTGCTGCAGATGGCCGGCATCGTGTTCTTTGCCGCCGGCATTCCAGTGTCGGCCAGGTTCGGCGACCGCCATGGCGCGCCGCTGGCGATGATGCTGGCCAGCATCGCCATCATCGCCTTCGGCCTGGCATTCGCGCCGTTGTTTCAGGCCGGTCACCCGTTGCAGGTGCTGGCCTTTCTTGCGCTGGGCTTCTTCTTCATGGGCTTGACCTACGGCCCATGCGGCACCTTGCTGGCGGAGTTGTACCCCACCGAGGTGCGCTACACCGGCGCATCGTTGTCGTTCAACCTGGCCAGCATCCTGGGCGCGGCGCCGGCACCGTATGTCGCCACGCAGCTGGCCGCACGCTACGGCGTACAGGCGGTAGGTCATTATCTGGGCGCTGCCGCGGTGCTGAGCCTGCTGGCGTTGATGGTCGCGCGCCGATCGCGTCGCCGGACGATGCAGCGCACGCCGTTCGCATAGGGTGATGGCGCGCGCTGGACTTCAGCGAGACCGTCTTGTCGCACGCGGGCGCGTTTCTGACGGAAGGATCGCTAGCGGAAGATCCGCTTCAGGGTGCGTCCCAGCCAGCTGCCGTGCTGGTGAGTGCGCGCGAACTGGTTCAGATGGGCGATGACCTGCGGTGCGTACGCCTGGTCGTCGCCGCGGATGTGGTTGAACAACCAGCGCGAGAGCATGTTGCGGAGGTCTTCGCTGACGTCCTCGCCTGCCTGAAAGCGCAGCCGATAGTCGCCAACGCGCTTGCCGAAGACCTGGTGCACGCGCGCGTGCGCCAGGCTGAAGGGGTAGCCGGCTTCCTGCATCAATTCTTCTTCGAACGCGAAATGCGACAGGGTGTAGTCGATCAGCTCGTCGATGACCTCGGCCACGGCCAGGCGCTGCAGGCTGGTGTGCGCCACATGCAACTGATTGATCATGTCCACGATGCGCCGGTGTTGGTGATCGATGACCTCGATCCCGGTGTTGAGGTCGTCCTGCCAGACCAGCAGTGCCATCGAAGTGCCTTGCCAATGCGATGGGCACAGGCTAGGCCGCGCGCGCCGACAGCGCGTTGATCTGGATCAAGGCACTGGTGAAGCGCGTCATCTGCAGGCGCGGGCTCGGGCCTGCGGTCAAGGCGGGATCAGCTCGCCAGGCGCACCTGGTTGCGGCCGCCGGCCTTGGCCAGATACAGATGCTTGTCGGCTTCGTTCAACAAGTGATGCAGTGACTGCTCGCCTTCGGTCGCAATGCACACGCCGATGCTCACCGTCATGCTCAGGGTGTCCTCGCCGATCCGCACGCGCAGCGCGCTGATGCGTTCGCGCAGGGTTTCGAAGTAGCTGGTGGCATTGGCTGCATCCAGCCCCGGCACCAGCAGGCAGAATTCTTCGCCGCCGAAGCGCGCCACCAGGTCCTGCGGGCGTGCATGCCCGGATACCGAGGCCGCCACCGCACGCAGCGCCTGGTCACCGGCTTCGTGGCCCCAGGTGTCGTTGATGTGCTTGAAGTGATCGATGTCGAGCATCGCCGCGGTCACCGACTGGTCCTGCGACAGCAGCTTGGGAATCACCCGCTGGCTCTGTTCCAGGAAGTAGCGCCGGTTCGGCAGGCCGGTGAGGAAGTCGCGCGTGGCCAGATCCTGCAGCGTGCCGATCAGTTCCAGCTGGTCCACGTTCTGCGAGACGCGGCAGAAGAATTCCTCGCGCGAAAAGGGTTTGCGCAAGAAGTCGTTGGCGCCGTTCTTCAGAAAGCGCGGGATCAGCGACGAGTCGCTGTTGCCGGAGATGCCGATCACCGCCACCTTGTCGCGCGAGCGGATCGCACGCAGCCGGCGGGTGAATTCCACGCCTTCCATCCCGGGCATTTCCTGGTCGACGATGGTCAGGCGGATGCCGGGATCGCGTTCGATCGCTTCCAGCCCGGCCGCACCGTCGGCCGCCAGCACCACCCGATAGCCGTACATCGACAGCAGCGCGGCGGCGTAGGTGCGTGCGGACAACGAATCGTCCACCACCAACGCACCGATGCGGCGATTGCGCTCCAGGCGCTGCACCAGCCAGGCCAGGTATTCGATGCTGCCGGGCGCGTTCTTGAGCACGTAATCGATGATCTGCTGCTGCAGCACGCGCTGGCGCAGGTCTTCGTCGTAGACGCCGCTGACCACCACGGTCGGCAGGTTGCGCGAGAGAAAGAATTCCACGACCTTGTCGCGGTCGCCGTCGACCAGCACCAGGCCGGTCAGGACCAGGAACCAGCCATCCTCCTCGTCGAGCACGCGCGCGGCTTCGGCCAGGGTCGAAACGACCGTGACCGGCAGTTCCACGCGTTGCTCGATGGCTTCGCGCAGCATGCTGGTGAACGTGCGCGAGTTCTCCACCAGCAACACGCGCTGCGGCAGGACTGCACTTTCACTGTTGCGATGGAGGGTACCTGGGGACATCGGCTGGCCGTATGGATCGAACCGTCAGATCAGCTAACGGCTCTGCTCGCCAAAACTTGAGCACTGTGTCGCTGCCCGTGCGGCGGCGTTGCAGGCGCGCTCACCACAGCGCGTCGCGCAGCCGGTACCAGCTCATCGCCGCGACCAGCAGCGGTGTGCGCAGCCGCTGCCCGCCGGGGAAGCGGCGGTGCGGGATGCGCGCAAATACGTCCAGCCGCTGGCTGTGGCCGGCGATCGCCTCGGCGATGACCTGGCCGGCCAGGCCGGTGGCGGCCACTCCGTGGCCAGAGAAGCCTTGCGCGAAGTACAGATTGGGCGCGAGCCGGCCCCAGTGCGGCGCCCGGTTCCGTGAGATGTCCACATAGCCGCCCCATACCGTCTCCAGCGGCACGTCGCGCAGCTGCGGGAACACGGTGTGCATGCGCTGCGTCATCAGGTGCTGCAGGCCGCGCGGCGGGCGCGCGGAGTAGCTGGCGCGCCCACCGAACAGCAGGCGGTGGTCGGCGCTGAGCCGGTAATAGTCCAGCGCCCAATTGGTGTCGGCCACCGCCATGTCGTTGGCGATCAGGCTGCGCGCGCGTGCCTGGCCCAACGGCGGCGTGGCCCCGACGTAGGTACCCACCGGCATGATGCGCTGCTCCAGGGCCGGCGCCAGGCCCTGCAGCAGGGCATTGCCGGCAATCACGCCGAATGCGGCGCTCACGCTGCCTTCGGCGCTCTGCAGGGTGACCCGGGCGCCCTGGTCCAGGCGGGTCACCGCCGAGTCCTCGTAGATCCGCACCCCGGCGGCGAGTGCTGCACGCGCCAGGCCGAACGCGTAGGCCAGCGGGTGCAGGTGGCCGCTGGCGGGGTCGAACATCGCACCCAGGTACAGCGGGCTGTCCAGTACCGCGCGCGTGCGTGCGCGGTCCCACCACTGCAGCGGGTAGTCGTAGCGCTCGGCCATGCGCACGATGCCGTGCTGCAACGCGCGCGCCTGACGCGGCTTGAGCGGGACGTGGGCATGGCCGTCACGCCAGTCGCAGGCGATGGCGTGGCGCTCGATGCGCTGGCGCAACAGGCGCATGCCATCGCGCGAGAAATCGAACAGCAGGCGTGCATCGGCGTCGCCGACCAGCGCTTCCAGGGTTTCCTGTTCGCAGCCGTAACCGACGATCGCCTGGCCGCCGTTACGCCCGGAGGCGCCCCAGCCGATGCGCCGGGCTTCCAGCACGCTTACCTGGTAACCGGCCTCGGCCAGCGCCAGCGCCGCGGTCAGGCCGGTATAGCCGGCGCCCAGGATGCACACGTCCGCGCGTTGGGCGCCGCGCAGGCGCGGTTGCGCGGGCAGCGCCGGCGCACTGCGCGCATACCAGCTGTCCGGATACCCGTCCGGCGTCCTGGTCTGCGGCACAGCGGCGTCCGGCCTGGTCATCACACGACGCGCAGGTACCGGGCGTAATCGATGTCCGGCACCAGCGCCTGATAGTCGAGCAGTTCACGTTGCTTCTGCTGGCCGTACACGTGCTGGAACTGACTGCCCAACTGCGCCTGGATGAACTCGCTGGCCAGGAACGCATCGACGGCGCCCTGCCAGGTGCGCGGCTGGAACACGCCCTGCGCATAGGCGTTGCCGATGACCGGCGGGGTAGGTTCTGCCGGGCGCTGCACGCCGTCCAGGATGCCGGCCAGCACCGCGGCTGCGGCCAGATACGGGTTGGCATCGGCGCCGGCGATGCGATGTTCGATGCGGGTGTTGCGCGCGTCGCTGTGCGGGATGCGCAGCGCCACGGTGCGGTTGTTGAAGCCCCAGCTGGCATCCAGCGGCACGAACGCATTGTTGACAAAACGCCGGTAACTGTTGGCATGCGGGGCGAACAGCAGCAACGACGCCTGCGCATGCCGTTGCAACCCGGCGATGGCATGGCGCATCGGCCCGGCAGGCATGTCGGCGGGGCCGGCGAGCAGGTTGTTGCCGTCCGCATCGAGCAGGCTCACATGCAGGTGCAGGCCGCTGCCGGCCTGGCCGGGGAAGGGCTTGGCCATGAAGCTGGCGAGCTTGCCCTGTTGCTGCGCGATGGCCTTGATGGTGCGCTTGAGCAACACGGCCTCGTCGCAGGCCGCCACCGCATCGGCGCGGTGCTGCAGGTTGATCTCGAACTGGCCCGGCGCATATTCGGCCACCGCGGTGTCGGCCGGGATGCCTTGCTGCCGGCAGGCGGCCGTCACCGCATCGGTGAAGCCGCGCTGCTCGTCCAGATCCTGCAGTGAATACACCTGGGTGCTGTCGCTGCGCGCGCCGGTGACCGGGTCGCGCGGGGTCTGCGGGCGCCCCTGGGCATCGGGCACCGCATCGAACAGATAGAACTCCAGCTCCACCGCCACCACCGGCGTGAGGCCACGTGCGGCAAAGCCGGCCAGTACACGCTGCAGCACCGCGCGCGGAGCCACCTCGAACAGGCCGCCATCGGGGGTATGCATGGCCAGCAGCAACTGCGCCATCGGCTGCGGCGCCCAGGGCACCGGACGCAGCGAGCCGGCAATCGGCCGGCAGATGCGGTCCGCGTCGCCGATCGCGTAGCCAAGCCCGGTCTCCTCCACGGTGTTGCCGGTGATGTCGGTGGCGATCAGCGACATCGGCAGGCACACGCCATCGCGATAGACCTTGCCCAGTGCATCGGCGGTGACCCGCTTGCCACGCAGCACGCCGTTGGTGTCGGGCAACAACAGATCCACCGAGGTACAGCCGGGGATGCGCGCCAGGGTGGCGGCGTCGGCAGCGGGCAGGGACGCGACGGAGTTCTCGGAAGCCATGGGCACTACCTGCGAGGTCGCCGACCAGCCTAGCAAAGCAGGCGTGAGCGGTCGCAGGTTGGCGAAGCAGCGGCCCTGGCAATGGCGGCGGTGGCGCGGTAAGTTCGGGCGCATCTGCCGTTCAACACACCGCATCGGGATGTCTGCATGGCTGTCGTTCCCCTGGTCGGGCTGCCGACCGATCGCGTCCTGCACGGGCCGCATCCGTTTCTGGCCGCTGGCGAAAAATACATCCGCGCCGTGGTGGATGCGGCCGGTGCCATGCCGGTATTGCTGCCCAGCCTGCAGCCGAGCCTGGACGCCAGCGCCTGGCTGGACCGGCTGGATGGCCTGCTGCTCACCGGGGCGGTCAGCAACGTCGAGCCTCACCACTACAGCGATGAGACCAGCTGGGAGGGCAATCCGCACGATCCGGCGCGCGATGCCACCAGCCTGGCGCTGATTCCGCAGGCGCTGGCACGCGGCCTGCCGCTGCTGGCGATCTGCCGCGGCCTGCAGGAAGTCAACGTCGCGCTCGGCGGGCGCCTGCATCAACGCGTGCATGCCGTGCCCGGGCTGACCGATCACCGCGAAGACCGCAGCGCCGCACTGGAGGCGCAATACGGCCCGGCCCATCCGGTGCAGTTGCAGCCGGGCGGCTGGCTGGCCGGCATGCATTCCGGGCCGGAGGTGCTGGTCAATTCGCTACATGGGCAGGGCATTGCCACGCTCGCCGACGGACTGGTGGTGGAAGCGACCGCGCCGGATGGCCTGATCGAAGCCTTTCGCGGTGCCGGGCCGGGGTTCCTGCTGGCCGTGCAGTGGCACCCGGAATGGCGTGTCACACAGCATCCGTTCTACCGTGCCATCTTTCAGGCCTTCGGCGAGGCCTGTCGCCGTTACGCCGCTCAACGCGGTCAGTGAGGTCGCATGTCCATCCGCACACGTTCGCGCACCGCCACGCCCAAGCAGCCGGAGAGCGCGCTGCGGCGCTGGCTCAAGGAACGTCACATCACCGAGGTGGAATGCCTGGTGCCGGACATCACCGGCAATGCGCGCGGCAAGATCATTCCCGCCGACAAGTTCTCGCACGACTACGGCACGCGGCTGCCGGAGGGGATCTTCGCCACCACCGTCACCGGCGATTTTCCGGAGGATTACTACGCGCTGACCTCGCCGTCGGATTCGGACATGCACCTGCGCCCGGATGCCTCCACCGTGCGCATGGTGCCGTGGGCCGCCGACCCCACCGCGCAGGTCATCCACGACTGCTACACCAAGGACGGGCAGCCGCACGAACTGGCCCCGCGCAACGTGCTGCGCCGCGTGCTCGATGCCTATGCGCAGCGCAAGCTGCAACCGGTGGTGGCGCCGGAGCTGGAATTCTTCCTGGTGCAGAAGAACACCGACCCGGACTTCCCGCTGCTGCCGCCGGCCGGGCGCTCCGGGCGCCCGGAAACCGCGCGGCAGTCGTATTCGATCGACGCGGTCAACGAGTTCGACCCGATCCTGGACCTGATGTACGACTATTGCGATGCGATGGAGCTGGACGTGGACACCCTGATCCACGAGTCCGGTGCCGCGCAGCTGGAGGTCAATTTCACCCATGCCGACGCCCTGTCGCGCGCCGATCAGGTGTTCCTGTTCAAGCGCACCATGCGCGAAGCGGCGCTACGGCATGGCGTGTATGCGACGTTCCTGGCCAAGCCCATGGAGACCGAGCCGGGCAGTGCGATGCATATCCACCAGAGCCTGCTGCACGCCGGCACTGGCAAGAACGTGTTCAGCGGCAAGCGCGAGGGCGGCTTCAGCGACACCTTTGCGCATTATCTGGGCGGCTTGCAGAAATACATCCCGATGGCGATGGGGCTGCTGGCGCCCAACGTCAATTCGTACCGTCGGCTGATGTTCGGCGAGGTGTCGCCGAGCAATGTGCTGTGGGGCTTCGACAACCGCACCTGCGGGCTGCGGGTGCCGATCGATGTGCCGCAGAACATGCGGGTGGAAAGCCGCTTCGCCGGTTCCGATGCCAACCCGTATCTGGCGATGGCCGCGACCCTGGCGTGCGGGTTGTTGGGGATTGCCGAGCAGCTCGAACCGACCGCGCCGATCAGCAGCAACGGCAAGGAGCAGGGCTACGATCTGCCGCGCTCGCTGGGTGAGGCGCTGGATGAGCTGGAAGGCTGCGATGCGTTGCAGGAGATATTGGGACGGCGCTTCGTGCGCGCCTATATCTCGGTGAAGCGCAAGGAATACGAAACGTTCTTTCGGGTGATCAGCTCGTGGGAGCGAGAGTTCCTGCTGTTGAATGTGTAAGGCGCTTCGCCTGCGCTGTTCCCTTCTCCCATCGGGACATTGTCCCCCTTTATGGGGGAGAAGGTGCCCGAAGGGCGGATGAGGGTACGGCGTATGACGATGCCGGACGCCTCGCGCGTTGGACATTGCGCACCGCCCCGTCCGCGTGTTTCCGCACCCGGTTCGGCGCGTGCAACCGAAAGCACCTTTGTGCCCGGCCGATCGGCCATAGACTGCATGGACCCCGCAGCCGGAGTGGCCATGGATCCGCAAGCACTGAAGACCTTGCAACAGCTCGATGCCGCCCATCATCTGCATCCGTTCAACGACAACGCGGTATTGGCGCAGAGGGGCACGCGCATCCTGACGCGCGGTGAGGGCGTGTATGTCTGGGATGCCGACGGCAACCAATTGCTGGATGCATTCGGCGGCTTGTGGTGCGTCAATGTCGGCTATGGACGCAAGGAGCTGGCGCAGGCAGCTGCGCGGCAGATGGAGCAGCTGGCGTACTACAACAGCTTCTTTCAGTGCACGACCGAACCCACCATCCAGCTGGCGGCCAAGCTGGCGGAGCTGGCACCGGGCGATCTGAATCATGCGTTCTTCGCCAACTCCGGGTCGGAGGCCAACGACACCATCCTGCGCCTGGTCCGCCATTTCTGGGCGGTGCAGGGGCAGCCGCAAAAACGCATCTTCATCGGTCGCCATGATGGCTATCACGGCACCACCATGGCCGGGGCCAGCCTGGGCGGCATGCAGGGCATGCACAAGCAGGGCGGCTTGCCGATTCCGGATATCCACCACATTACGCCGCCGTATCACTTCGGCGATGGCGGGGAGATGGGCCCGGAAGACTACGGGTTAGTCGCGGCGCGTCGTCTGGAAGACAAGATCCTGCAGCTCGGGCCGGATAACGTCGCCGCCTTTATCGGCGAGCCGATCATGGGCGCGATTGGCGTGTACATCCCGCCGCGCAGTTACTGGCCGGACATCGAGCGGATCTGCCGGCGCTACGACGTGCTGCTGGTGGCCGATGAAGTGATTTGCGGGTTCGGGCGCACCGGCGCCTGGTTCGGTGCGGACTATTTCGGCTTTCAGCCCGATGTGATGACGCTGGCCAAAGGCATTACCTCCGGCTACATCCCGCTGGCGGCAGCCATGTTCAACGATCGCGTGGCCGGCGTGCTCAAGACGCAAGGCGGCGAGCTGGCGCACGGTGGCACGTCTGCCGGGCATCCGGTGTGCGCGGCCGTGGCGCTGGAGAACCTGCGCCTGCTGCAGGACGACGGCATCGTGGACACCGCCCGCGCGCAGATTGCGCCGTATCTTGCGCAGCGCTGGGCCGAGCTCGGCGAGCACCGTCTGGTGGGCGAGGCGCGCATCGCCGGGTTGATCGGGGCGCTGGAGCTGGTGCCGGACAAGCGGCAGCGTGGGGTGTATTTCGAAGGGCGTGGGCGCGTCGGTACGCTCTGCCGTGACTTTGCGTTGCGCCGCGGCCTGATCCTGCGCGCCACCTACGACGCCATGCTGCTGTCGCCGCCGCTGATCATCACCTGCGAGCAGGTGGACGAGCTGTTCCACAAGGCCTGGGCGGCGCTGGATGACACCGCGCATGCGTTGGGCAGGTAAGCGATGGCGACCTGCCGCCAACGCATCGGTACGCGCTGTCGCGCGTTGCCACGGCAATGTGGAGACCGGTATGTCGATCCGCCGTACGGCATCGCCGGCGTCGGGCTCGCCGGCGGACGGCGAGCATGATTCCCGCTGCGCGGTGTCTGCCCGGCACGAATGCCTGCCGCAGCCGCTGTGCAAACTCGGGCACGGTGGGTAGTCTGGCGCCAGACCGGCCCCGCGCCGGACCGCCCCACCGTGCCGGAGACCTCCCATGACGCTGCGACTGCTCGCCCTGACGCTGTCCCTCACCCTGCTGTCCGGCTGCGGCGGCGATGGCGCCGCGGGCAAGGCCGAGGCGCAGGCCAAGGTGCTCAACGTCTACAACTACTCCGACTACATCGCCGAAGACACCATTCCCGCGTTCGAAAAGAGCACCGGCATCAAGGTCACCTACGACGTGTTCGACAGCGACGAGATGGTGGAAACCAAGTTGCTCGCCGGCGGCAGCGATTACGACGTGGTGGTGCCCACGCTCAATTTCTTTGGTCGGCAGATCCAGGCGGGTGTGTTCCTGCCGCTGGACAAAAGCAAGATCCCCAACCTGGCCAACCTCGACCCGGACATCATGCGCCGCATCGCCGCGCAGGATCCGGGCAATGCCTATGGCGTGCCGTACATGATCGGCACCACCGGCATCGGCTACAACGTCGACAAGCTCAAGGCGATCTTCGGCAGCACCGATGTCGCCAACAGCTGGGATCTGGTGTTCAAGCCGGAGAATCTGTCCAGGCTCAAGGACTGCGGGGTGACCATCCTGGACACGCCCTCGGACATGATTCCGATTGCGCTCAATTACCTCGGGCTCGATCCGCACAGCACGGTGCCGGCCGAGATCGAGAAGGCCGCCGCGCTGATCAAGACCATCCGCCCGTACGTGCAGAACTTCCACTCCAGCCAGTACGTCACTTCGCTGGCCAACGGCAATACCTGCCTGGCGGTGGGCTGGTCGGGCGACATCATCCAGGCGCGCGATCGCGCCAGGGAAGCGGGCAACAACGTCAACGTGGCCTACGCCATTCCGAAGGAAGGCGCGCCGCAGTGGTTCGACATGCTGGCCATCCCCAAGGACGCCAAGCATCCTGAAAATGCGTACGCCTTCATTAATTACCTGCTCACGCCCGAGGTGGCCGCGGCCAACAGCAACTTCATCCACTACGCCAACCCGGTGCGCAGCGCCACGCCGCTGGTGGATGCGGCGATCCGCAACGACCCCACCATCTATCCGCCGCCGGAGGTGACCGCCAGGATGTTCACCTACGCGATCAACCCGCCGGAGGTGGACCGCCTGTACACACGGCTGTGGACCGAGATCAAGACCGGCCGGTGAGGCCGGCGCGCAGGCGCTGACGCGGCGTACGCCGCCGCGCCTCATGAAGGTCCAATGGTTGCCTGCAACACTGCAGACCTGGTCGCGGGCACGCACCTCCGCCGCAGGCCGGCATGCCTGGCCGCTGCAACCGGGTGGCCCATGCACTCGGCGGGCCCATTGCCGCGCAGGCGGTCCAGACCAAGCGCAGGCTGACTAGGCTCGTCACGCAATCTGTACCGGCGGGTTCAAATAATTGTATGGTTTCGCCGCTTTCGCCGGCGCCGCTGCCGCGGCATGCCGTCGCGCGCCTCGCCCACGACACACAGGACGCCTCCTTTGAGCAACCAAGACCACCAGCCCACTGACGGCCGCGCCCAGGCGGGCGATGCGCAAGGCGCCGAGACGCACCAGGACCAGGAGCCGGCCAAGCCGTCGCCGCTGAAGAACCCCGAGGTCAAGTGGACGCTGATCCTGGTGGGCGTGCTGGTGCTGGTCCTGCTGGTGGTCTGGCTGGCCTACTACCTGATCAAGGGCCGCTACATGCAGGACACCAACAACGCCTACCTGCAGGCCGATTCGGTGGCCGTGGCGCCGCGTGTCAGCGGCTATGTGACCAAGGTGCTGGTGGGCGACAACCAGATCGTGGACGCCGGCCAGCCGTTGCTGCAGATCGACGACCGCACCTACCAGGCCACCCTGCAGCAGGCCGAAGCGGCGATTGCCGCACGCCAGGCCGACATCGTGGCCGCCACCGCCAATGTCGCCGGCCAGGAAGCGGCGCTGCTGCAGGCGCGGACCCAGGTGACCTCGGCGGCAGCCAGTCTCAAGTTCGCCCAGGCCGAGGTGAAGCGTTTCGCACCCCTGGCCGCCTCCGGCGCCGATACCCATGAGCACCAGGAAAGCCTGCAGCACGAGCTGGCGCGCGCACGCGCCCAGTACGATGCGGCCCAGGCGCAGGCCACCGGTGCGCAGAGCCAGATCCAGGCCAGCCGCGCGCAGCTGGAGCAGGCCCAGGCCGGCCTGAAGCAGGCGACCGCGGATGCCGACCAGGCCCGCGTGGCCGTGGAAGACACCCGCCTGACCAGCCGCATCCATGGCCGCGTCGGCGACAAGACCGTGCAGGAGGGCCAGTTCCTGGCCGCCGGTACCCGCACCATGACCATCGTGCCGCAGGAATCGCTGTACCTGGTCGCCAACTTCAAGGAAACCCAGGTCGGCCTGATGCGCCCGGGTCAGCCGGCCGAGATCGAGGTCGATGCGCTGTCCGGGGTGAAGCTGCATGGCAAGGTCGAAAGCCTGTCCCCGGGCACCGGGTCGCAGTTCGCCTTGCTGCCGCCCGAAAACGCCACCGGCAACTTCACCAAGGTGGTGCAGCGCGTGCCGGTGCGCATCCGTGTGCTGGCCGGCGAGGAGGCACGCAAGGTGCTGGTGCCGGGCATGTCGGTGGAGGTCACCGTCGATACGCGCTCGGCCAAGGACGCCAAGGAACGCGCTGAAAAAGAATCCGACCGCGTGCAGGAGCAGGAGCGCGCGCAGTGAGTACAGCGGCCGCCACCGGCCAGGGTGCCGGCGGCAGTGCCAGCCGCGAGAAGGCCGAGCCCGGCGCCTGGTTGGCAGTGCTGGCCGGCACCATCGGCTCGTTCATGGCCACGCTGGACATCTCCATCGTCAATGCCGCGCTACCCACCATCCAGGGCGAGGTCGGCGCCAGCGGCACCGAGGGCACCTGGATCTCCACCGCGTATCTGGTCGCCGAGATCATCATGATCCCGCTGACCGGCTGGTTCGTGCGCACGCTGGGCCTGCGCAATTTCCTGCTGATCTGCGCGTTGATGTTCACGGCGTTCTCGGTGGTCTGCGGGTTGTCGACCTCGTTGACGATGATGATCATCGGCCGCGTTGGGCAGGGGCTGGCCGGCGGCGCGCTGATTCCTACCGCGCTGACCATCGTTGCCACGCGCCTGCCGCCCAGCCAGCAGACCATGGGCACCGCCCTGTTCGGCATGACCGTGATCATGGGCCCGGTGATCGGCCCGCTGCTGGGAGGCTGGCTCACCGAAAACGTCAGCTGGCACTACGCGTTCTTCATCAATGTGCCGATCTGCGCGGGCCTGGTGGCGCTGTTGCTGCTTGGCCTGAAGCACGAAAAGGCCGACTGGGCCGGCCTGCTCAACGCCGATTGGCTGGGCATCTACGGCCTGACTGCGGGACTGGGCGGGCTCACCGTGGTGCTGGAAGAAGGCCAGCGCGAGCGCTGGTTCGAATCCAGCGAGATCAACATGCTGAGCCTGATCTCGTTGAGCGGGTTCATCGCGCTGGTGATCGGCCAGTTCCGCAGGCGCGCGCCGGTGATCCGGCTGTCGCTGCTGCTGCACCGCAGTTTCGGTGCGGTGTTCATCATGATCATGGCAGTAGGCATGATCCTGTTCGGCGTGATGTACATGATTCCGCAGTTTCTGGCGGTGATCTCCGGCTACAACACCGAGCAGGCCGGCTACGTGCTGCTGCTGTCCGGCCTGCCCACCGTGCTGCTGATGCCGATGATGCCCAAGCTGCTGGAGGTGGTGGACGTGCGCATCCTGGTGATCGCCGGGCTGATCTGTTTTGCCGCCGCCTGCTTCGTCAATCTGGGGCTGACTGCCGACACGGTGGGCATGCATTTCGTGGCCGGACAGTTGCTGCAGGGCTGCGGACTGGCGCTGGCGATGATGTCGCTCAACCAGGCGGCCATCTCCTCGGTGCCGCCGGAGCTGGCCGGCGATGCGTCTGGCCTGTTCAATGCCGGCCGCAACCTGGGCGGCTCGGTCGGCCTGGCGCTGATCTCCACCTTCCAGGAGCGCCGCATGACCTTCCATACCGAAACCATCGGCAGCGCGATCACCGCCAACGCGCCGCGTGCGCAGGAATTTCTGGCCGGCGTGACTGCGCAGATGCAGGGCAGCGCCGGTGGCGAAGCGGCGATTCGCTCCATCGCCCAATTCGCACGCGTGGTGCAACAGCAGGCGTTGGTGATGACCTACAGCGATCTATTCTGGATCTTCGGCGTGATCGTGGTCTGCACGATTCCGCTGGCCTTTTTGCTCAAGCCGTTACCCAAGGGGACGCACCTTGCAATGCACTGATTCCCTGCGCGCGATGCGCCTCCCACTGGCTGCGGCGCTGAGTGCCGTGCTGCTCGGCGGCTGCATGCTCGGCCCCAACTACACCAAGGCACCGGTCGTGGCCGATGCGGCCATGCAGGCGCCCGCGCTGCATCGCGCCAGTGGCGCGCAGGTGGTTGCCGCCGCGCCGCTGAACCACTGGTGGGAGCAATTGAACGACCCGCAGCTGACCCGGTTGGTGACCCAGGCGCTGGCCGACAGCCCCAACCTGCGCGCGGCGCAGGCCAGGTTGCGCGCCAACCGCGCGCTGGCGCGCCAGCGCCGCGCCGAGCGTCTGCCCAAGCTCAACGCCAGCGCCGTGTATGCGTATGCCGAGCCGCCGCAGACCATCGTCGATACGCTGGGCGGGCTGCAGCAAGGCCAGCCCGGGCAGCCGGGACAGGGCGATCAGGCGCTGGATCTGGAAAAGACCCAGATCTACAGCGCCGGTTTCGATGCCAGCTGGGAGCTGGATCTCTTCGGCCGCCGCCGCCGCGCCGCCGAAGGCGCACTGGCCCAGGCGCAGGCCTCCGAAGCCGAGCTGGCCGATGCGCAGGTGCAGCTGGCTGCCGAAGTGGGGCAGGTCTATCTCAACTACCGCGGGTTGCAGGCGCGGCTGGCCATTGCCGATGCCAATCTGGACAAGATCCGGCAGTCGCTGCAGCTGGTGCAACAGCGTCGTGACCATGGCGCCGCCTCCGACCTGCAGGTCGAGCAGATCGCCACCCAGGTGCAGCAACAAGAGGCGCAGCGCCTGCCGCTGGAGATGCAATTGCAGGAAGCGCTGGACCAGCTGGCGCTGATGGTCGGGCGCGAACCCGGCGCACTGGATGCGCAGCTGCGCGCGTCGCAGCCGCTGCCGATGCTGCCCAGCGAAGTGCGCGTGGACGATGCGGGGGCATTGATCCGCCGCCGCCCGGACGTACGCAAGGCCGAGCGCGAGCTGGCCGCGTCCAGCGCGCAGATCGGCGAAGCCTTGAACGGCTACTTCCCGCAGGTGACCTTGCTGGGTGGCCTGAGCTGGGTGGCCGGCTCGCCGAGCGATTTCAATTCCGACGCGTTGACCACCCTGGCGGTGCCGATGCTGCGCTGGTCCATCTTCGATTTCGGCAAGACCCGCGCGCAGGTGGAGCAGGCACGCGCGGGCAATGCCGGGCGCGAGGCGGCGTATGAAGGTGCGGTGCTGGCTGCGTTGCAGGATGCAAATTCGGCATTGGCGCGCTTCGGTTCGGCACGCAAGCAGCTGGTTGTCGCGCGCCAGGCCGAGGCCTCGGCCACGCGCTCGGCCGGGCTGATGCAGCAACGTCGCGATGCCGGGGCCACCTCGTCGATCGATCTGCTGGACGTGCAGCGCCAGCAGCTGTCGGCGCAGGACGCCGCCGCGCAGGCGCAGGTGCAGTTGCTGGTCAACTACGTCGCGTTGCAGAAGAGCCTGGGCCTGGGCTGGAGCGAGGCACCGCCGGAAACGCGCTGACGGGCAGGGCGGTCGCCCTGCGGCCGCCGCAGCCAGGGCAGCATTGCCTGCCGCAGGCTGCAGGCAATGCCGCCATTGCCCCTGGCCACGCTCGTCCCACGCGCGGCGGTGAATGCATGAGTCCGTGTCGGCCGCCTTCGTGGTTATGGGCTGCCCCACCGTTGATGCTGCACGCCGCATCCCGGACCGCGCGCACGGCGGTGGACACATGCTTTTGCCATCATGGCGCGCAGGCTCCGCACTCGGCGCCTGCGCGTATCCCCAGCGAGAGGAACCATGTCACTGACCGAAGCCTTGCCGCCCATTACCAGCACCGCAGATGCCGGCTACCTGTCCATCAGCCAAGTCCGCAAGGAGTTCGATGGATTCGTGGCGGTGGACGATGTCAGCCTGCAGATCCGCAAGGGCGAAATCTTCGCGCTGCTGGGCGGGTCGGGCAGCGGCAAGTCCACCTTGCTGCGTTGCCTGGCCGGCTTCGAGCGGCCGACCAAGGGGCACATCACGCTCGATGGCCAGCCCATCGATGCGCTGCCGCCGTACGAGCGGCCGATCAACATGATGTTCCAGTCATATGCGTTGTTTCCGCACATGAGCGTGGAGCAGAACATCGCTTTCGGGCTGAAGCAGGAAGGGCTGTCGAAGGCGGCCATCGCCGCCCGCGTCGGTGAGATGCTGGAGCTGGTGCAACTGGGCGCGCTGGCCAGGCGCAAGCCGCATCAGCTCTCCGGTGGTCAGCAGCAGCGGGTGGCACTGGCACGCTCGCTGGCCAAACGGCCCAAGCTGCTGCTGCTGGACGAACCGATGGGCGCGCTGGACAAAAAGCTGCGCTCGCAGATGCAGCTGGAACTGGTCAACATCATTGAAACCTCCGGCGTCACCTGCGTCATGGTGACCCACGACCAGGAGGAAGCGATGACCATGGCCACGCGCATCGCGTTGATGGACCAGGGCTGGATCCAGCAGGTCGGCACGCCCGATGAAATCTACGAACAACCAGCCAATCGCTTTGCCGCCGAGTTCATCGGTTCGGTCAATCTGCTCGACGCAGTCATCGTCGAAGACCAGCCGCAGTACGTCAGCTTGCAGACGCCCGCCTTCCCCGCCTGCATCCGCATCGGCCACGGCATCACCGGCTTCGAAGGCCAAGCGGTGGCCTTTGCGCTGCGCCCGGAAAAGCTCGCCATCGGCAAGGACGAGCCGGCGCAGGCCTGCAACAAGGCGCAGGGGGTGATTGAGGACATCGCCTATTTCGGCAGCCATTCGGTCTATCACGTGCGCCTGCCCAGCGGGGTCAAGCTGATGGCCAACTTCGCCAATCGCCAGCGCTGGGCCAGCGAGGCGCTGACCTGGGGGGACACCGTGTGGGTGGGCTGGGGCGAGGACGACGGCGTGGTGCTCACCGCATGAGGTCGCGCCTGTTCCGTCGCGGCTTGCCAGGCGCGCGCTGGGGCGTGATTGCCGCACCGTATCTGTGGCTGCTGGTGTTCTTCGCGATCCCGTTCCTGATCGTGCTGAAGATTTCCTTCGCCGAGCGTGCCACCGCCATGCCGCCGTATACGCCGCTATTTGCCTACGCGGCCGATGGGGCGGTGAGCGTCAAGCTGCATCTGGGCAACTATCTCGCATTGGTGCGCGACAGCCAGTATGTGGCCGCGTACCTGAGCTCGATCAGGATTGCGGCCATTTCCACCGCGCTGGCGCTGTTGATCGGTTACCCGATGGCGTATGTGATCGCGCGCCTGCCGTTGGCTACGCGCAACGTGGCAATGATGCTGGTGGTGCTGCCGTCGTGGACCTCGTTCCTGATCCGTGTCTATGCCTGGATCGGCATCCTCGATGGCAACGGCCTGCTCAATCGGGCACTGCTGGCGCTGGGCGTGATCAAGCAGCCACTGCAACTGCTGTACACGCCGATCGCCGCTTACATCGGCATCGTGTACTGCTATCTGCCGTTCATGGTGTTGCCGCTGTATGCCAACCTGGTCAAGCACGACATCCGCCTGCTGGAAGCGGCCTACGATCTTGGCGCGCGCCCGTGGCACGCGTTTGTGCGCATCACCTTGCCGCTCTCGCGCAACGGCATCGTGGCCGGTTGCATGCTGGTGATGATTCCAGCGGTGGGCGAGTTCGTGATCCCGGAAATGCTCGGCGGGCCGAACACCTTGATGATCGGCCGCGTGCTGTGGGGCGAGTTTTTCAACAACCGCGACTGGCCGGTGGCCGCCGCCGTGGCCACCGTCATGCTGGTGTTGCTGCTGGTGCCGATCGTGATCTTCCACCGCTACCAGCAGCGCGAGCTGGAAGGACGGCTGACGTGATGCGCGCCTCCCGCAGCGGGCGCCTGCTCGGTGGCGCCGTCCTTGCGCTGGGGTTTGGCTTCTTGTATCTGCCGATCCTGTTGCTGATGGTGTACTCGTTCAACGCCTCGCGCCTTGCCACGGTGTGGGGCGGGTTCTCGACGCGGTGGTATGGCGAATTGCTGCGCGACCGGCAGCTGCTGGAAGCGGCCTGGGTGAGCCTGGAGGTGGCGTTCTGGACCGCCGGTGCCGCCATGGTGCTTGGCACGATGGCGGCGATGGCGATGGTGCGCATGCGCCGCTTTCCCGGCAAGACCGTGTTCGGCGCATTGATCACTGCGCCACTGGTGATGCCCGAGGTGATCATCGGTTTGTCGATCCTGCTGCTGTTGGTCTCGATGGGGGGCGTGCTCGGCATCGCACCGCGTGGCGCGGTGGCCATCTGGGTGGCGCATGTCACCTTCACCGTGTCGTTCGTGACGGTGGTGATTTCGTCGCGCCTGCAGGAGCTGGATCGGTCGCTGGAAGAAGCGGCGATGGATCTCGGAGCCACGCCGCTGAAGGTGTTCTGCCTGATCACCCTGCCGCTCATCGCCCCGGCCTTGGCATCGGGCTGGCTGCTGGCCTTTACGCTGTCGCTGGACGATGTGGTGATCGCCAGTTTTCTGGCCGGGCCCAGTTCCACCACGCTGCCGATCAAGGTGTTTGCGTCGGTGCGGTTGGGCATCAGCCCGAAGATCAACGCGCTGGCCACACTGATGGTGCTGGCGGTATCGGTCGCCGCAGCGATCGGTTGGTGGCTGCTGGCACGCAGCGAAAAACGCCGCCTGCGCGATCAGCAATTGGCGTTGCAACACGAGAGCTGACGGCACCGTACACAGGTATGCGCCATCGCAGTGCGACCCGTGGTCGCAGGCGGGCGAACACAGCGTTGCGCTATTTTCAGGCCGTTGTGACGCGGTCCGAACCCATCGGCCACTAGCATTGGACGTCTTGCTACTGGAGACCGTCATGTCCTACGACACCGTGAACCCGGCCACCGGCCAGGTCGAGCATACCCAGCAGACCCTGGACGCCGCCGGCATTGAGGCGCGCCTGGCCGCTTCCGCCAAGGCGTTTCCGGCGTGGGCCGCGCTGCCGCTGGCGGAGCGGGGTGCCTTGCTGCGCCGCGTCGGCGAAGAGCTGACTAGGCGACGCGAGGACCTGCAACGCATCATGACCGCCGAAATGGGCAAGCTGCGCGTCGAGGCGCTGGCCGAGATCGACAAGTGCGCGCAGGGCTGCGCCTATTACGCCGAACACGCAGCCGAGTATCTGGCGCCACGCAACATTCCTACCGAAGCGCAATCGAGCTATGTGCGCTACGAACCGTTGGGCTGCGTCTTTGCGGTGATGCCGTGGAATTTCCCGCTGTGGCAGGCGTTTCGGTTTCTGGCGCCGGGCCTGATGGCCGGCAACGTGGCACTGCTCAAGCACGCGAGCAATGTACCGCGCTGCGCCGACGCCATGAAGGAGGTGCTGGACGCCGCGGGCATCCCGCCGGGCGTGTTCGATGTGCTGCATATCGACAACGACCAGGCCGCCGACGTGCTGCGCGACGACCGCATCGCCGCAGTGACGCTCACCGGTAGCGAACGCGCCGGGCGTTCCCTGGCCGCGAATGCGGGCGACCAGCTGAAGAAATGCGTGATGGAGCTGGGCGGCAGCGATGCCTTCGTGGTGCTGGAAGACGCCGAGTTGGAGCACACCGTGCAATCGGCAGTGCAGTCGCGCTTCGACAACAGCGGGCAGACCTGCATCGCCGCCAAGCGCTTCATCGTGGTGGACGCGATTGCCGATCGATTCATCGAGCGCTTCGTCGCTGCGGCGTCCAAGCGCGTGGTTGGCGACCCGCAACAGGAAAGCACCACATTGGCGCCGATGGCACGTGCCGATCTGCGCGACGAACTGCACAAGCAGGTGCAGGCCAGCGTCGCCAAGGGCGCCACCGTCTTGCTGGGCGGCGAACCGGTGGCCGGCTCGCATGCGGGCTACCCGGCAACCATCCTCGACAATGTCGCGCCCGGCATGCCCGCCTATGACGAAGAATTCTTCGGCCCGGTCGCGTCGATCATTCGCGTGGCCGACGAGGCAGAAGCGGTGCGCGTGGCCAACGACACCACCTTCGGGCTGGGCGGCAGTGTGTGGACGGCAGACGCCAAGCGCGGCGAACGCGTCGCCCAGCAGCTGCAGTGCGGCGCGGCATTCGTCAACTCGGTGGTCAAGAGCGACGTGCGCCTGCCGTTCGGCGGCATCAAGCGCTCAGGCTTCGGGCGCGAACTCGCCGATCACGGCATCCATGAGTTCATGAACATCAAGACGATTTATGTAGCTTGAAAGCCGGGAATCGGGAATCGGGAATCGTAAGAGCGGTTCCGTCGATCTGCCGGGGAAGGGATGATGAGGAGACCCCTTCGCATTCGGGCCAAAGTCCGCAGTGAGCCGCTCTACCAATTCCCTATTCCCGACTCCCCATTCCCGGGCCGCTACGCGGCTCTAAAGCCACCGAGCGCGCTTGAATAGGCGATACAACACCAGGCACGAGGCGACCACGCCGCCCACCAGTAGCGGGTAGGCGTAGGGTTTGTCGAGCTCGGGCATGTGGGTGAAGTTCATGCCGTACCAGCTGGTGATCAGGGTGGGGGCGGCCAGCAGGGCGGCCCAGGCGCCGAGGCGTTTGACGGTCTCGCCTTGCGCCAGCGTCACCATCGACAGATTGACGCTCAGCGCGGTGCCCAGCATTTCACGCAAGGTGTCGATGGCATCGTTGATGCGCACCGCATGATCGAGCACGTCGCGTAGATAGATGCCGACCTCGTCGTGAATCAGCCCGCCGGGGTTGCGCTTGAGGTGCGAGAGCACATCCTGCAGCGGCGCCACCACCAGGCGCATCTTGTTGAGCTCGCGCTTGAGCTCATACAGTCGCACCACGGTTTCGCGCTTGTAGTTGTCGGCAAAGATGTCCTTTTCCAGGCCTTCCAGCGTGTCGCGGAACTCGTCCATGATCGGCAGGTAGTTGTCGACCACGAAATCCAGCACACCGTACAGGCAGAACGAAGCGCCCATGCGCAGCATTGCCGGTTCGCGTTCGACCCGGTGCCGCACCGGTGCATACGACAGCGACGCGCCGTGGCGCACCGTCAACAGAAAGCGCGCGCCCAGAAACGCATGCGTTTCGCCATAACGGATGCGTTCGTTGACCAGCTGCGCGGTGTTGACCACCACGAACAACGAGTTGCCGTAGCTTTCCGCCTTGGGGCGCTGATGCGCCTTGAGCGCGTCCTCGATCGCCAGATCGTGCAGGCCAAACTCGTCCTGCAACTTGTGCAGCACCGATTCCTGCGGCTCGTACAGCCCGACCCACACACAGCCGTCGGGGCGCTGCAGCACATCGCTGATCTGCTCCAGGCTGATGTCGTGGCGTGTGCCGTCACCGTCGTAATAGGCACAGGTGATGACGCAGGACGGATTGTCTGGATGACGGCCGTGGGTGTTCATGGGCGCATCCTGGATCAGCGCGTGTGGACGGGCACATCACGCCGGCGCAGGGCGACCGCGAGCGCAGCATGGACGGGCAACAGCAGCATCACCCACTGCAGGTTGTCCTGGGCCTGGAAGGAGAGCCAGTGGATCACCAACGCCAGCAATGCGCCGGCGGCCACCAGCCATGCCAGCACGTTGAACCAGCGGCCCGGCCGATGGCCCAGCTGCAGCCGGATGCCGCCGAACCACAGCAACACGCACAGCGGATTGACCAGCAGCAGGTTGCGGTTGGCCCACGCGGACTGATGCGCGGTGAAGCCCCACAGATACACCAGCAGGCCGCCGCCGATGGCGCACAGCAACCAGAACGGCAGTGCCAGCCCGGCCAGCAGACGTTGCCGGCGGCGCAGCGCCAGCACGCCGGCGGCCACCAGCACGCCGGCCAGCAGCCACGGCCACCAGTGCCGCTGCTGTTCGGCAGGCTCGGGCGCCACGCGGTGCGGCAGCAGCACCTGGGTGGATTGCACCAGCGGCCGGCCGGCGCTGTTGTGCACCTGGGTCAGGCTGTCGGCCAGACGCATCGGCACGAACGCTTCTTCCCAACGTGACAGGGGACGATCGGCGTACGGACCCAGGCCCAGGTCGAAGCCCAGCCACATCCACGGCGCAGGGGAGGCCAGGCGTACCGCTTCGCTGCGGTAGGTATTGCCGCGCGAGCGGCCGGCCAGTTGCGACTTGAGCGTGCCGCCCATGGCACGATCCAGCGCATCGCGCACCATGGTGGCGCAATTGGCTTCGAAGTAATCGTAGTGATACCGCGCGTTTTCCGGCCGGCTACGGACAGCCAGGCCATCGGCAAGCGCGCGTGCCTGCTCGGGCGGCAGATCCAGCCACTGGATGCTGACGCCACGGCCGACGCTGCGGTACTGCGACAGGTCTTCTTCCAGCGGCAGCGCCACCAGGTAGTACATCATTTCGCCACGCGCAAAGCGCGGTACGAAGTCCGGCTCGCTGGGGTCGAAGAAGCCGAAGTTGTAGGAGGTCGCCTGCTGGGTGAGCGGGTCCACCACCACGATGGCGTCATGTCCGAAGCGTTCGAAGAACACTTCGCCGGGCTGCATGGTGACCACGCCCACCCGCGGCGCCGGTGGCTGTGCGTTCTGTGCGAAAGCAAATGGCGCCAGCAGCGACATCAACAGCAGCAGCGCGCAGGCAGCCAGCCATTGCCGGGCGCCACGGCGCGGCGGCGCAGTGGCGGTGCTGCAGGTGGTCTGGTTCAAGCGTCGTCCTGAGGGTCGGGCGGCAGGATGGTGACGTGGAAGGCATGCACGCGGCGCGCATCGGCCTTGGCCACGCGGAACGCAAACCGCCCCAGGGTCAGCTCTTCGCCGGTCTCGGGCAGATGGCCGATCGCATCGGTGACCAGTCCACCGACGGTGTCGTATTCGTCGTCCGGAAATTCGGCGCCGAAGCGCTCGTTGAAGTCCTCGATCGGCGTCAACGCATCGACCACGTAGCGGCCATCGGCCTGGATCGCGATCAGCGAATTCTCTTCCTCGGCGTCGTCGTGCTCGTCGTCGATCTGGCCGACGATCTGTTCCAGCACGTCTTCGATGGTGACCAGGCCGGCGACACCGCCGTACTCGTCCACCACGATCGCCATGTGGTTGCGCGAAAGGCGGAATTCCTTGAGCAGCACGTTGAGCTTCTTGGACTCGGGGATCAGCACCGCCGGGCGCAGCAGTTCGCGCACGTTACCGGGCCCGTTGTCGGCAACCACGCCGCGCAGCAGGTCCTTGGCCAGCAGGATGCCGAGTACTTCGTCCTTGTTCTCGCCGTGCACCGGGAAGCGCGAATGGCCGGATTCGACCACCTGCTTCATCAGGTCGATGAAGCGCGCTTCCACCGGCAGCGAAACCATCTGCGAGCGCGAGATCATCACATCGCCCACGGTGAGCTCGGACACGGAGATCGCGCCTTCCATCATGCGCAAGGTGTCTGCGGCGATGAGACCGTCCTGCTCGGCGGTGCGCAGCAGCGCGACCAGTTCGTCGCGGGTGTGGGGCTCACCGGAGAAGGCCGCGCTCAGGCGTTCGAGCCAGCTGCGGCGTTTTTCGGAGGGTTCTGAGGTGTGGCTACTGTCGTCTTCGGACATCGTGACGGGGAAGGGCACCCGGCAAACCAGGCATTAGCGATCAGTCTAGCAGGAAGCCGCTAACACGCTGTGGATGCGCGGGCAGGTGCCAGGTCTCAGGGCAGGTCCAGGCTGTATCCGCAGCCGACCACGGTCTTGCCGGGGTGCGATTTGACGTTGGTCACGCTCAGCACCACCGATTCGATCATCGCCTCGCCGGTCTTGGGGTTGGTGGTGTCCTCGCTGACCAGCTCGCGGCCGTACATGACCTTTTCGGCGTTATCCACGCCCAGTTCCAGCTGCAGCTGCCTGGCCAGCGGGCGCGGATCGGGCAGGTCCAGGATCGCCACGATGCTGGCGCCGGAAAAGGCGATGTGGTTCGTGCTGTGGCCGAACACGCGGATCGGCGTATTGAGGGTGTATTCGGTCATGAACAGGTTGGACTGATCCAGCGGCGTCCAGCCCAGCGCCACCGCCTTGAGCGGGTCGGCCAGCACCGGCGCCAGCGCGTTGAAATCGCCGATGCGCTGGCGGCACTCGATCAATGCCGGCAGGTCGGGACGCACCGGGGCGGCCTGCGCCCAGCCCGTCGCCGGACTCAGCAACAGCCCCGCGATGGCAATGGCCGCGCGCATCAACGCTCCCCCGCGTAGGGGTCGTCGATGCCCAGATCGGCCAGGATTTCGCGCTCCAGCTGTTCCATCGCATCGGCCTCCTTCTCGTCTTCGTGATCCCAGCCCAGCAGGTGCAGGGTGCCGTGCACGGTCAGGTGCGCATAGTGTGCAGCCAGCGACTTGCCCTGTTCGGCGGCCTCGCGCGCCACCACCGGCGCGCAGATCACCAGATCGCCCAACAGCGGCATCTTGATGCCCTTGGGCAGGCCCTCCGGCAGCTCGGCCGGAAAGCTCAATACATTGGTGGCGTAGTCCTTGCCGCGGTAGTGATGATTGAGCGAGCAGCCTTCCTTCTCGTCGACCACGCGCACCGCCAGATCGGCCTCGCGGATGCGGCCCTTCAGCGCGGCAGCCACCCACTTGCGAAAACTCACCGCCGAGGGCAGTCCGGCGCGTGGCAACGCATAACTGACGGCGACGTCGAGGCGGACGGGTCCACGGGTCATGGCGAGCGCTTCCTGGGCAAAGAGATCAACGAGTGCAGGTGATCAGCAGGAGCACCGTGGGCCCATTGGGCACGCGGTAGCTCGAGCTGCCAAGCGGGCCGCGCCCGCAATCGTGATTGTAATCGCGCACCCGCACGCTTGAAACGAACCCGGGCTGATCGTGCAACCAGACCGCCGCAATGCCGTCTTCCAGCAACTTGCCGATCAGCAACTGGCTGGCGCGGTGCGCATGCGCGACCGGTGAACTTTCGCAACCGCGTGCATCGGTGACGGTTCCCGGCAGATCGAGCAACCAGCATGCCGAGGGATACCCGGGCACCATCGCCTGCAGCGTTGCGGTGGGAACACTGATGCTGACAGCTTCGGTAGCCAGGGAAATACAAGGAGGCGTCACCCGGCCGGCCGGAATGACATCGCGGTCGACGATCTCCGGCGGTAGCGGCGTCTGGCTGGCGTTGATTGATGCCGGCGTCGCCATTGCAATTGCCAGCATCAGGCCGGCAATTGTCCTGCTCACTCGGGATTGCCCTTGGCAGCGCTTTCCTGCTGATCGCGCTTGTCGTAGGCAGTGACGATGCGTTGCACCAACGGGTGCCGCACCACATCACGCGCTTCGAAGAAGGTGAAGCTGGCGCCTTCCACGTCACGCAGCACCTCAATCGCATCGCGCAGGCCGGACTTGACGTGCTTGGGCAGGTCGATCTGGGTCAGGTCGCCGGTGACCACGGCAGTAGAGCCAAAACCCAGGCGGGTCAGGAACATCTTCATCTGCTCGATGGTGGTGTTCTGTGCCTCGTCCAGGATCACGTAGGCATCGTTAAGCGTGCGGCCGCGCATGTAGGCCAGCGGTGCGATCTCGATGACGTTCTTCTCCAGCAGCTTGACCACTTTTTCCACGCCAAGCATTTCGTAGAGCGCGTCGTACAGCGGTCGCAGGTACGGGTCCACCTTCTGGCTGAGGTCGCCGGGCAGGAAGCCCAGCTTCTCGCCGGCTTCCACCGCCGGGCGCACCAGGATCAGGCGCTGCACGCGCGACTCGTTCAAGGCTTCCACCGCGCTGGCCACGGCAAGAAAGGTCTTGCCGGTACCGGCCGGGCCGATACCGAAGTTGATGTCGTGGGTGGCGATCGCATGCAGGTATTTGGCCTGGTTGGCGCCCCGGCCACGCACGGTGCCGCGCTTGACCTTGATGGCCACATCCTGCGGCTGGTACGCGCGTTCAGCCACCTGCTCGACATTGGCATCGTTCAAGCGCAGGTGGATGGCGTGATTGTCGAAGGTGACCGAGGCCGCTTCGTCATACAGCGCGGTCAGCAGCGACTGCGCGGCGGCGATTGCCGGCTCCGGGCCGGTGATGCGGAAGATATTGCCGCGGTTGGCGATCTCCACGCCCAGCTTGAGTTCGATCTGGCGCAGGTGCGCGTCGAATGGGCCGGCAAGATTGGCCAGGCGCTCGGTGTCGTCGGGTTCCAGGGTGAAGTCGCGATAGGCAGGTGAGTTCATGGTCGGATCGGACAGCGCGCGCAGGCGGCGTCGGTAGGGCGGCAGACGAGGGTAGCGCGCTGCATGTGATCCCACCAACAAACCGGACGGCGCAGCGTGGCGGCCTGCAGGCCTGGGATGTTCTCCACAACCGCTGTGGAGTCACGCATCACTAACCTGTGGATAGAGTGCGCCAGCCCTACTGGCACAAGGCCTGGCAGGTGGGTGGTGAAAAAATCGCCAGTGCGCGGGCGGTTGTCCACAAACGATGTGGATCGAATTCGGCAAAGCCTGTGGGTAAGTGCGGCGGCACCTTGTGCAGCAAGGCGGCTCAGATGTGTGGCGAAATTTTGACCAGCGGCTGCGGCTGCAGTCATGGCACGCGGAGCAGCCAGCCAAGCGCGCATGGCGCCGGGCAGGCAAGATGGCGTGCACGCAATGCGTGATCCCGCTGAGGAGCGCTGTGCCGGGGCACGCGCAGCCCGGCACACGCCGGACTGTGCACGCGCATGCAAACGTGGTGCGCCGTTGCCGATCACCAGGCTCGCGATCGATGTCGGATGCAGATTTCTGCGCGCGCCGAAAAGTGCGTCAGCTCGCTCGACGGACGCACTGCTGCAGGCGATGCTGCGACCGGCAACGCCGACTGCGCTGCCGGAATCGGATCACGCCTCGTCGTCCTTTAGATGAAGGCGGCCGCGCAACGAATTGCTCATCGCCTCGGTGATCAGGACATCGACAAACTGCCCTATCAGCCGCGGATGGCCGGGGAAATTCACCGGGCGCATGTTTTCGCTCTTGCCGGTCAGCTCGTTCGGGTCGCGACGCGACGGGCCTTCCACCAGCACGCGTTGCACGCTGCCGACCATGGACTGCGAAATGCTCGCCGCATGCGTGTTGATGTGCGCCTGCAAGCGGGCAAGGCGCGCCTGCTTGACCGCTTCGGGCGTGTCGTCCTGCAGGTCCGAGGCCGGCGTGCCCGGCCGACGCGAATACACGAACGAAAAGCTTTGATCGAAGCCCACGTCTTCGATCAACTTCATGGTCTTTTCGAAATCCGCTTCGGTCTCGCCGGGGAAGCCGACGATGAAGTCCGAGCTGATCGAGATATCCGGACGCACCGCGCGCAGCTTGCGGATCTTGGATTTGAATTCCAGCGCGGTGTAACCGCGCTTCATCGCCGACAGGATGCGGTCGCTGCCTGCCTGCACCGGCAGATGCAGGTAGTTGGCCAACTGCGGCACGTCGCGATAGGCATCCACCAGCGAATCGGAAAATTCCAGCGGATGCGAGGTGGTGAAACGGATGCGGCCAATGCCCTCGATCTGCGCAATGGTGCGAATCAACAGCCCCAGGTCGGCGTACTGCGCCGCGTCGCCGGCGTCGGCGCCGTAGGCACCACGGTAGGCGTTGACGTTCTGGCCAAGCAGGTTGATCTCGCGCACGCCTTGCGCGGCCAGCTGCGCCACTTCCACCAGCACGTCCTCGAACGGCCGGCTGACTTCCTCGCCACGTGTGTAAGGCACCACGCAGAACGAGCAATACTTGGAGCAGCCTTCCATGATCGACACGAACGCCGACGGGCCCTCGGCGCGCGGTTCGGGCAGGCGGTCGAACTTTTCGATCTCCGGGAAGCTGATATCCACCTGCGACTTGCCAGACGCGCGCCGTGCACGTATCAGCTCCGGCAGCCGGTGCAGCGTCTGCGGCCCGAACACCAGGTCCACGTACGGCGCACGCTTGACGATGCCATCGCCTTCCTGCGACGCCACGCACCCGCCCACGCCGATGATCACCGGCGTACCGCCGGCCTTGGCGCGGCTTTCCTTGAGCAGCCGCCAGCGCCCCAACTGGCTGAACACCTTCTCCTGTGCCTTCTCGCGGATGGAGCAGGTGTTGACCAGCACCACGTCGGCTTCTTCGGGGTTGTCGGTCAACTCCAGGCCTTCGGCGGCGGCGAGCACGTCGGCCATCTTGGCCGAGTCGTACTCGTTCATCTGGCAACCGTGGGTCTTGATGTACAGCTTGCCGCGCACCACGGCAGGCGCCGCCGGGCGGGCGACCGGCAACGGCAGCAGGGCAGGGGCGTCCACGGCGGTGGCCGCGGGCAGATCGGAAACGGATGTCCCGGGCATGGCGCTTAATCCAGGCGGGTTGAGTGAGCCGCGCAGTTTACCCGCTTGGGCAGGCAGCGTCCGCACCGGGCCGGCCATCGACTGCTGCGGCGCGGGCCACCGCCGGCCGTGCGGCCATCCGGGCGATGTAGGCACGGGTCGGTGCCGGCGGGTCGATCAGGCCGAATTCCACCATCCAGCCCAGTGCGCCACCCCACAGCACATCGGCCGCGCTGCAGCGCGCACCCAGCAGGTAGTCGCCCTGCGCCAGCTGCGCATGGACCACCGCCAGCACGGTATCGGCGTCGGCATAGGGCGAGAGCGAGCGCGGTGGCGCCTCGCGCTTGAGCGCAAGATCCATGATCGCCGGCTCGAAGGCCGAGCCGTAGAACGCCAGCCAGCGCAGGTAGGCGCCACGGTCGGCATCGCCTGGCGCCGGCGACAGCCCGGCTTCCGGATACATCTCTGCCAGGTACTGGTAGATGGCGCCCTGTTCGGTGACCACGCTGCTGCCATGGACGATGGTCGGGATCTTGCCCATCGGGTTGATCGCCAGGAACTCCGGCGAGCGCTGCTGCGCGTGTTCCAGATCGACGAAGCGAACATCGTAGCTGGCGCCCAGCTCTTCCAGCAGCACCAGCACACCGCGCGAGCGCGAACGGGGGTTGTGGAACAGGGTGATATGGCGGGCGTCGGACATTGCGGGCTCCTGGAATGCGACTGGGTAGTGATGGCTGGTATGCCGATCTTAGGGCGCTATTGCGGACAGTTTCCGTCCGCAATACGGTGCTGTCATGGCCTCGACCGCTGCCCGTCTGTTGCGACTGCTCTCCCTGCTGCAAGGTGGCCGGCACTGGCCCGGCACGGCCCTGGCCGGACGGCTGGAAGTCCACCCGCGCAGCCTGCGTCGCGACATCGAGCGGTTGCGCGAGCTGGGTTACCCGGTGCATGCCACCTCCGGCAGCGGCGGCGGCTATTCGTTGGGGCAGGGAGCGGCCGCCTTGCCGCTCCTGTTCGAGGAAGAAGAAGCGCTGACCGTGGCGATCGCACTGCGCGCGGCAGCGCCGGCCATCGCCGGGATGGACACGGCCGCCGCACGGGTATTGGTCAAACTGGACCCGTTGCTGCCGCGGCGCAGCGGCCAGCGTGCCAGTGCCGCGCACGCGGCCATGGCCAGCATGCCGCTGGCCGAGAGCGGCACCCTGGTGGACGCGGCGATGCTGGCGCTCCTGGCCGGCGCGTGCCGCGACCGTGCCACGCTGCGGCTGCACTATCGGCGCCACTCCGGTGCGGCCATCGTGCGCTGCGTCGAGCCGGCGCTGCTGGTCAACTACGGCCGGCGCTGGTACCTGCTGGCGTGGGACTGCGAGCGCCAGGACTGGCGCACCCTGCGCGCCGACCGGATCGACCAGGCCATCGCCACCGGCGCCCGGTTCGCCACGCGTGCGCTGCCGGAGGAGCCGCTGCAGCTCCTGCGCAAGGCCATCGGCGAGGCGCCGTTTCCGTGCCGTGTCCGAGTCCGCCTGGCCGGATCGCTGGAAACGCTGGCCGCGCAGATCCCGCCATGGCTGGGCGCGCTGGAAGCCGACGGGGCAGGCCATTGCTGGCTCGGCCTGGGAGCGCCGAGCCTGCCTGCGTTGGCAGCCAACCTGCTGCTGCTCGACTTGCCGTTCGAGGCGATCGCGCCGGCCGAGGTGGGCGCCTCGTTGCGCATTGCCCTGGAGACATTGCAGACGCGACTGGACCGGTTATCGGCCTGAACGCGGACGCCCTTGGCAAGCCCGGGGCAAGCTGGGACACTCCGCCGCATGAAGGGGATGTCAAGAACGCTGGGGCTGTTGCTTGTCACGTTGTCGGCCGCGCCGGTCAGCGCCGGCACGCTGTACAAGTGCGTCAGCGGCGACGGCATCACCAGCTACCTGAGCAAGCGCCAGAGCGGGGCGACGTGCAGCGTCATCAGCAGCTACACGCCGGACCGTTCAGCGCGGCGCGTGCCGCCAGTGTCATCGCTGGCGGCACCGGGAGTGTCGGCCGGGTCCGCGCGGCCACTTGCCAGCATCAACAGCATCGACAGCGGCGCGCCTGCCACGATCATCAGTCCGCCGCCACGGCGCACTGCCGAGACCGCTGCGGTGGCGGTGCCGCGTCCGCAGGCAGAGCGTGCGACATCGCTCATGCCGCCCGCCGCGCCGGCCGCAGCGGTGAATCCGCGCCGGGTGGTCAGCGGGCAGGTCTATTCCTATATGAAAGATGGCGTGCGCCACTACACCAGCGCACGCCCACGCCAGGTGGCCAGCATCGAAGGGCTGCGCACCATCCACTACAGCTTCATCGAGGCCTGCTACGCCTGTGGCGCCAAGCCGGGCGTCAACTTCGGCGCGATCCGGCTCAACACGGCGGCCTACCAGCAGGAGATCGCCTCGGCAGCGCGCGAATTCGGGGTCGAAGAAGCGATCGTGCGCGCCATCATCCATGCCGAGTCGGCGTACAACCCGCTGGCACTCAGTCGCGCCGGAGCGCAGGGGCTGATGCAGCTGATGCCCGGCACCGCGCGTCGCTTCGGTGTCAGCGATGCCTATGATGCATCGCAAAATATTCGCGGCGGTGTGCAATATCTGTCGTGGTTGCTCAAGCGCTTCAACGGCGATCTGACCCTGGCGGCGGCCGGCTACAACGCTGGCGAAGGCGCGGTGGATCGCTACGGTGGTGTGCCGCCCTATAGCGAGACCCAGCGTTATGTCCAACGCGTCGGCCTGCTGGCCGGCCGTTATCGCGGGCAGAACGCAAGCGCCAACTGAGCGCACGTCGCACGCTCACCCTGCGATGCAGCATGGCACGCTGTCGCGTGCCTGCCGATGCTGCGACGCAGTCCGCAGTGTGGTCGGCACCGCACCCGTGTCGTGATGTAGTGGCAGTGCGGCGCACTGGCTTCGCGGTGGGCCGCTTGCATATGTGACAACGCTGCGATGCACCTTGGTCGTGCAAGGGGTGCGCAGGGCGCAGCGCGGCCGTCTGCAGCGGCCATTGCATCGCGCAGGTCCGACTGCGTACATTGCATTGTCTGTGCATTAAGCGTTCCGCTACACTGCGGTCGATTCATCACGGCTGGACCCCCCGCCAGCCGTTGGCAGCCTCACGCTACCTAATCAAGATCGGAGAGCCGGATGGCCAACGATGGGGTTAACGCACCTGCCGATACCGGGCGTCGTCGGTTTTTGACCGCGACAACAGCCGTGGTCGGTGCGGTCGGAGCAGGATTTGTCGCAGTTCCGTTCGTGAAGTCGTGGAACCCCAGTGCACGCGCCAAGTTGGCCGGCGCACCGGTGACCGCCGACATCAGCGCCTTGCAGGAAGGGCAACGGCTGGTCCTGGAATGGCGCGGTCAGCCCATCTGGATCGTCAAACGCTCCAAGGCGATGCTCGACGCATTGCCATCGCTGGACGGCCGGCTCAAGGACCCCAAGTCCGAGAACAAGGACCAGCAGCCGGAATACGTGCTGAAAAACCCGGAATACCGCTCGATCAAATCCGACATCTCGGTGCTGGTGGGGCTGTGCACGCATCTGGGTTGCTCGCCGGAAATGGTGGCCGAGATCCGCCCCGAGCCCTACGACCCACAGTGGAAGGGCGGTTACTTCTGTCCCTGCCACAAGTCGCGCTTCGACATGTCGGGCCGCGTCTTCGACGGCGTGCCCGCACCGATCAATCTGCTGGTGCCCCCACACCATTACGTGGACGACAACACCCTGGTGATTGGCGTCGATCCGGACGGTGCCGGGTCGTCGGCGAAAAGCACGGGGGCTGCCTGATGAGCAATATCCTGGTCCGTACTGCCAACGGCGTGTTCGATTGGGTCAACGAACGCGCGCCCGGGCTCATGCCCATGTACCGCAAGCACATCAGCGAGTACTACGCGCCGAAGAACTTCAACCTCTGGTACTACTTCGGCTCGCTGGCCATCGTGGTGCTGGTCAACCAGATCGTCACAGGCATCTTCCTGACGATGCACTACAAGACCAGCGCCGCCGATGCATTCGCCTCGATCGAATACATCATGCGCGACGTGGAGTGGGGCTGGCTGATCCGCTACATGCACAGCACCGGCGCTTCGCTGTTCTTCATCGTGGTGTATCTGCACATGTTCCGCGGCCTGATGTACGGCAGCTACCAGAAGCCGCGCGAGCTGGTGTGGATCCTGGGCATGCTGATCTACCTGGTGCTGATGGCCGAAGCCTTCATGGGCTACGTGTTGCCATGGGGGCAGATGTCGTTCTGGGGCGCGAAGGTCATCATCTCGCTGTTCGGCGCCATTCCGGTGATCGGCAATGGCCTGACCGAATGGATCATGGGCGACTACCTGCCCGGCGATGCCACGCTCAACCGCTTCTTTGCGCTGCACGTGATCGCGTTGCCGCTGGTGCTGTTGCTGCTGATCGTGCTGCATATCGGCGCGCTGCATGAAGTGGGTTCCAACAACCCCGATGGCGTGGACATTAAGAAAGGACCGAAGGGCAATCGCTGGGATGCGCACAAGCCCGCCGACGGCATTCCGTTCCATCCTTACTACACGGTCAAGGATCTGGTTGGGGTCGGGTTCCTGCTGCTCATCGCCGCCTTCATCATCTTCTTCGCGCCGGCCTTCGGCGGTCTGTTCCTGGAACACGACAACTTCACCGAGGCCAACCGGCTGGTGACGCCGGAGCACATCAAACCGGTGTGGTACTACACGCCGTACTACGCCATGTTGCGCGTGGTGCCCAACAAACTGGGCGGTGTGCTGGTGATGTTCTCGGCGATCGCCATCTTGTTCCTGGTGCCGTGGCTGGACCGCGCCAAGGTGCGCTCGGTGCGCTATCGCGGCTGGATTTCCAAGGTGGCGTTGGGCGTGCTGGTGGTGTGCTTCGTGTGGCTGGGCGTCATCGGCTCCGGTCCCGGCACCGACGCGCACGAGACCTATGTCGGGCGGGTGCTGACCTTCCTGTATTTCGCCTTCTTCATCACCATGCCGGTGTGGACGCGGCTGGACAAGACCAAGCCGGTTCCGGAGCGGGTGACCACCCATGACTAATTCCAACGTGAGGTCATGGACGTCGCGCGTGATCGCGGTGCTGTGCGGTCTGACGCTGGCGGCGGGTGCGGTCGCTGCCGAGGGTGGCAAGGTGCAGCAGGCCGGCAACGACCTGGGCGACCGCGCGTCGCTGCAGCGCGGTGCGCAGCTGTTCATGAATTACTGCTCCGGCTGCCACTCGTTGAAGTACCTGCGTTATTCGCGCATGGCCAGCGATCTGGGTTTGAGCGAAGCGGAGGTCATGAGCAACCTCAACTTCACCGGTGCCAAGATCGGCGAGCACATCGAGGGCACCATGCCGCACGATGCGGCCACCAAGTGGTTCGGCAAGGCGCCGCCGGACCTGACCTTGATTGCCCGCGTGCGCGGTACCGATTGGGTCTACACCTATCTCAAGTCGTTCTATCTGGATCAGACCCGCCCGCTGGGCTGGAACAACCAGTTGTTCCCCAACGCCTCGATGCCCAATCCGTTGTGGGAGCTGCAAGGTCTGCAACAGGCGCAGTTCGGCCCGGCCGACAAGGCCACCGGCGACAAACCGGTCGAAGCGCTCAAGCTCGGGCAGCCAGGGCGGCAGACGCCGGTGGAATTTGACCAGACCGTGCGCGATATCGCCAACTTCCTCGAATACGCGGGCGAACCTGCCGCGTTGAAGCGGCAGAGCATGGGCGTGTGGGTGATCCTGTTCCTGGCCCTGCTGACCTTCATCGCCTACCTGCTGAAGAAGGAATACTGGAAGGACGTGCATTGAACGGACCGCACGCGCATTGACCCGGCAGTAAGCAGGCAGCAAGACCGGGCAGTAAGCAGGCAGCAAAGCCAGGCAGCAAAGCCAGGCGGCCCCTCTCCCGGCGGGAGAGGGGTTGGGGTGAGGGTACGGCGCGCAAGTGGAGCATGGCGCTCGCGAACAAGCGCACTCAGCCTATCGGTCACCAGCATCCTTCGAGATGCTGCGCGGCACACGCCATTGAACACAGGCACACGATTGCGCAGGCCTAACGCGCCAAGTCGCGCTTGACAGTGCACGCAGCCCCTCCACCAGACCTGGGGCCGCACTCCTCGTGCGCGCAGTTGTTGCTGTTGTTGCAGTCGTTGCAGTCGTTGCAGCCCGAACCGTCGACTGGCCATCGCATTGGCCGACCCGGCCCCGCATCAACACGCTAGCTGGCACATCGAACGTCCTGATCGCGTCATGCAACGGTCAAACAGCATCGATGCACGGCACACCGACGTCGATGCCCATCCAGCTGCCAGCCTCCGTGGACGCTGGACGAGGCGCACGTCGCCGACGCTGGGTCGAGCCGTCAGGCCACGCTCTCCATCCCTGACTGACCCGCAACATCACCTGCTGCCCAGGTGTCAATGCGCCCTAGCACTCTTGGCTTTTGCGTGACGTGATTGCACACTCGATAGACCGTGGTGACGGTCGGCGTTGGGCCGGCCGCGCCGATGCGGCCGGCGGATTCCGGTCGTCGGAGAGCCTTGAATGGCGACGAGTGTGCGTATGCGGAATACCTTGACTTTGTTTTCGTCCAACGACGACGTGTTGTGCCACCGGGTCCGTCTGGTCCTGGCGGCGAAAGGGGTGACCTACGACCTGGTTCCGGTCGACCCGCAAAATCCTCCCGAAGATCTGATCGATCTCAATCCCTATCATTCGGTGCCAACCCTGGTCGAGCGCGATCTGGTGCTGTACGCGGCCTCGGTGGTCAGCGAGTACCTGGATGAGCGTTATCCGCATCCGCCACTGATGCCGGTCGATCCGTTGTCGCGCGCGCGCCTGCGCCTGGCGATGCTGCGCATCGAACACGATTGGGTGCCACAGGTGCAGGCGATCCAGCTCGGCAACAAGACCCAGGCCGAAGCCGGCCGCAAGCGTCTGAAGGAGTTGCTGACAGCGTCGGTGCCGCTGTTCAAGGCCAGCAAGTTCTTCCTCAATCCGGAAATGAGTCTGGCCGATTGCGCGATGGCGCCGATCATCTGGCGACTGGATGCGTTGGAGATCGGCCTGCCCAAGGATGGCAAGGCCATCGAGGACTATGGCAACCGGATCTTCCGCAATCCCGGTTTCATTCGCAGCCTCACCGAGCAGGAAAAGAAGCTGCGCGACCTGCCGGGCTGATGCGACGGCTGTATGCCAACAGACCGACTTGCGATCCGCTCGCCGCCGTTGCGGGTCGTGTCCGGGTAAAATGACGCCATGAGCGAAGATTTCCCCCGCATGACCAGCCATCGCCCGTACCTGTTGCGGGCCTTGGTCGAATGGATCAACGACAACGGCATGACGCCGCACGTTCTGGTGGACGCAGGACTGCCTGGCGTGCAGGTGCCGGCAAGTGCCGTCAAGGACGGCCGGGTCGTGTTGAACATCGCCGAGCGTGCCGTCGTCGGCCTGCAGGTCGACAACGACAGTGTGAGCTTCACTGCGCGCTTTGGCGGCGTCAGCTATCCGGTGATGGTGCCGATGGCTGCGGTATTGGCAGTGTATGCACGCGAAACCGGGCAGGGCATGGCGTTGCCGGACGACATCCCCGGCACCAGCAGCGAGCCGCCGGATCCCGGCACACCGCCGCCGAGCGCACCGTCACCGGACGAGCCACCCAGCGGTGGCAAGCGCCCGCATCTGCGCGTGGTCAAGTAGGCTTGCCGACGGTCACGTTCCAGTCCCGGTGGAGCGCGTCCGTCACATCGCGCACGATGCAGCGGATGCCTCCGGCACGTGCGTTTGCCCCGACCAATACGTCATTTAGCGCGTCATTGAAGGCGCGGCGTGTCTGGTTGCGCGCAGTGACACCGACACGCCCGCTGCCGCATGCCTCTTCGGCATCGAGAGCGACGCCATATCTCGCCTGCTGACGCGTGCCTGGCGGGCGATCCGCTGTGCGCATGCGCGCGGACGCATCGACCGCATCTGCACGGGGAGACGAGGTAGAGCTGCCCTGATTGAGGGGGAGTGGAGACGGATACCAACCACTGCCGGTGAGCTCGCGGCCAATTGGTCGAACCGTTCCCTACGCCGTGCTGGCTGGCGCAATGCGACCGACCGGCACTTGCAGCGCAGCGGGTTCCCGACGCGTCGTCGCGGTGTCAGGTGTCGTTACGTGGAAGGATGCGCGCAGCGGTGACGGCGCATCATTCCAGCCGCTCCTGCTCCGGATGCAGCGCCCGCACGGTGGCGACCTGCGGACCGGTAAAGGCGATCAGCTGGTCGCCGCGCAGCACCAGCTTGCCGCTGTGGCGGTCCGCTCCGTCGTAGGAATATTCGAAGCGGAAGGTGCGCTCGAAGCCGAGCCATCCATTGGGCATTCTGCAGATGCGGATGTTGGTGGAGTGCACGCTCTGATCCAGCCACTGCACATCGGCGGCGCGGCAGGCATTGCGGCCGAGAATGTCGGCACGTTCGGCAGCGGCGCGCGAGGAGTTCCAGAACGCGAACAGCGCTGCGCCGGCAATCATGAAGAGAATAAGACTGGGCATGGCAGCCAATGTGCCATGGCGGGCGGCTGGACGACAATCCAGCGGTGCTGCCGCGTTGCAGGTACGAGGACGCGACGACTTGGACGGCGCGCTTGTCCGCGTGTTCGGCACGAGGCCCTGAAACCCTTGCGCAAGCGATCGACTGTCGGTGCAGGACACAACCGCACTAAACCGTTTACGCCCTTGCGTGGGTCAGGCTTGCATGCACGGCATCGCACCCCCATCCAGTGCAGTCCCGCCGAGTTGAATCCGATCGCCGCGCGGCCGGTTGCCGTGGTGGCGTCGGGCACTGCCCATGCATCCTGTTCTGCAGCAATTCCATCCCGTTGTCGCTGCGTGGTTTGCGCAGACCTTCGCTGCGCCCACGCCTGCGCAGATCGCCGCATGGCCGGCAATCCAGGCCGGGCGGCATACGCTGGTGGCCGCGCCGACCGGCTCGGGCAAGACGCTCACTGCCTTCTTCGCGGCCATCGATGCATTGATCCGCGACGGACTCGAGCATGGCGGAATGCTGCCCGATGAGACCCGCGTGGTCTATGTGTCGCCGCTGAAGGCGTTGTCCAACGATATCCATCTCAATCTGGAGGCGCCGTTGCAGGGCATCCGCGCGGCGCTGGCCGCCAGTGGCCTGCCGGATGTGCCGGTGCGCACGGCGGTGCGTACCGGTGATACACCGCAACGCGAGCGGGCGCAGGCGCGGCGTGTGCCACCGCATATCCTGGTGACCACGCCGGAGTCGCTGTACGTGCTGTTGGGGTCGGCCTCCGGCCGCAACGCGCTGCGGCATGTGCGGACCGTCATCGTCGATGAAATTCATGCGGTTGCCGCGGACAAGCGCGGCAGTCACCTGAGCGTGACACTGGAGCGGCTGCAGCGGTTGGCCGAGCGGCCGATCACGCGGGTTGGGCTGTCGGCCACCCAGAAGCCGATCGAGACGGTGGCGCAGTTCCTGGTTGGCGTTGGCGAAGACGGTGCGCCGCCGCCCTGCGAGATCGTGGACATCGGCTACACGCGCGCGCGCGATCTGGCGCTGGGGTTGCCGCCGACCCCGCTGAGCGTGGTGATGTCCAACGACCAATGGCTGCAGGTCTATGCCGAAGTGGCTGCGCTGGCGCAGCAGCACCGCACTACGCTGGTGTTCGTCAACACGCGGCGCATGGCCGAGCGTGCGGCGCGGCATCTGGGCGATCTGCTGGGCAAGCAGCGGGTCGCCGCTCATCACGGCAGTCTGTCGCGCGAGACGCGCCTGCTGGCCGAGCAGCGCCTCAAGGCCGGCGATCTCACCGTGCTGGTGGCGACCGCCTCGCTGGAGCTGGGGCTGGATATCGGCGATGTTGATCTGGTGTGTCAGCTCGGCTCGCCACGCTCGATCGCCACGTTCCTGCAGCGTGCCGGCCGCTCCGGGCACAAGGTCGGCGGCACCCCGAAGGCGCGGCTGTTTCCGCAGACCCGCGACGAGCTGGTCGAATGCGCTGCCTTGCTGGACAGCGTGCGCCGCGGCGAACTGGATGCCTTGCGCATTCCGCTGGCGCCGGTCGATGTGCTTGCGCAGCAGATCGTGGCCGAAGCGGCATGCGAGGACTGGGACGAGGATGCGCTGTTTGCGCTGATGCGCCGCGCCTGGCCGTTCGCTCGGCTGAGCCGCGCCACCTTCGACAGCGTGGTGCGGATGCTGTGCGAGGGTTTCAGCACCCGGCTGGGCCCGCGCGCCGGCTATCTGCATCGCGACGCGGTGCATCGTCGGCTGCACGCACGTCGCGGCGCGCGCATGACGGCGCTGACCTCTGGTGGCACCATTCCGGAAACCGGCGATTACAGCGTGGTGCTGGAGCCGCAGGCCGAGAAGATCGGCACGGTGAACGAAGATTTCGCAGTGGAAAGCCTCACCGGCGACGTGTTCCAGCTCGGCAATGCCAGCTACCGCATCCTGCGTGTGGATGCAGGCCGCGTGCGGGTGGAGGATGCCCGGGGGGCGCCACCCAATATTCCGTTCTGGTTGGGCGAGGCGCCCGGCCGCAGCGATGAGTTGTCGGCGGCGGTGTCGCGCCTGCGTGGCGAGATCGCGGCGCGGCTGGACACTGCCCCGCATCAGCGCGCGCGTGACTGGCTGTGCGAGACCTTGGCGCTGTCTGCCGAGGCGGCGCAGCAACTGGTGGACTACCTTGCCCAGGCGTGCACCGCGCTGGGCGCCATGCCCACCCAGCAGTGCCTGGTGATGGAGCGTTTCTTCGATGCCAGCGGCGGCACGCAGTTGGTGATCCATTCGCCGTATGGCAGCCGCATCAACCGCGCCTGGGGCCTGGCACTGCGCAAGCGCTTTTGCCGCACCTTCAACTTCGAGCTGCAGGCCGCAGCGACCGAAGACGCCATCGTGCTGTCGCTGTCCACCAGTCATAGTTTTGCCCTGGAAGAGGTGGCGCGTTACCTGCATTCGTCGTCGGCCGAGCATGTCTTGATCCAGGCACTGCTGGACGCGCCGTTGTTCGGCGTGCGCTGGCGCTGGAACGCCACCAATGCGATGGCGCTGCCGCGGTTCACTGGCGGCAACAAGGTGGCCCCGCAGTTGCAACGCATGAAGTCCGAAGACCTGCTGGCTACCGTATTTCCGGATCAGGTCGCCTGCGCGGAAAACCTGGCAGGCGAGCGCGAGGTGCCGGACCACCCGTTGGTGACGCAGACGCTGGAGGACTGCCTGCATCAGGCGATGGATAGCGAGGGGTGGTTGCAGGTACTGCGCGGGCTGGAATCGGGAGCCATCCGCTTGGTGGCGCGTGATCTGGCCGCACCGTCGCCACTGGCGGCGGAAGCGTTGAACGCGCGTCCGTACGCGTTTCTGGACGATGCGCCGCTGGAAGAGCGGCGCACCCAGGCGGTACAGGGCCGGCGCTACACGCCGCAGAGCAGCGACGATCTGGGGCGCCTGGACCCGCAGGCCATCGCATCGGTCCGCGAAGAAGCATGGCCGCAACCGCGCGATGCCGAAGAGATGCACGAGGCGCTGGTCGGGCTGGGCGTGCTGCCGGTGGACGAGGCGACCGATGCGCAATGGCAGGCCTGGTTGACCGCGTTGGCCGCCGCCGGCCGCGCCAGCTGCCTGACCATCGACGCTGCGCCCGCGCTGTGGATCAGCGCCGAGCGCATCGAGTGGTTCATGCCGCTGTATGCCGGCGCCGTGGCGCAACCGCCATTGCAGGTGCCCGCCGATTGCCGGGTGCCCGACTGGGAACGCGACCGTGCAGTGCGCGAGCTGTTGCGCGGGCGGCTGTCGGCTGTGGGCCCTGCGCAGGTGGGCGGGCTCGCCGGCGCCCTGCGCCTGCCCGAAGCGGAAATCGCCCCGGCGCTGCTGGCCTTGCAGCGCGAAGGCTACGTCATGGCCGGGCAGTTCAGTGCGCAGGCGGCATCGGAGGAGTGGTGCGAGCGCCACCTGCTGGCGCGCATCCATCGCTACACGCTGGGGCGGTTGCGGCGCGAGATCGAGCCGGTCTCGCAGCGCGACTACGCCCGCTTCCTGTTCGAATGGCAGCATCTGGACAGCGCCAGCCGGGTCGCGGGCCCGGACGCGCTGGCGGGCGTGGTGGGGCAACTGGAAGGGTTCGAAGCGCCGGCCGTGCTGTGGGAAGGCGAATTGCTGCCGGCGCGCGTGCGCGACTACCAGCCGGCCTGGCTGGACGAATTGTGCACCGCCGGGCGCACCGTGTGGGCGCGCCTGCGGCCCGGCGGCGGGCGCAGCGGCGCCGCGCTGCGGGCCACGCCCATCGTGCTGCTGCCGCGCCGTGAGGCGCAACGCTGGAGCGGGTTGGCACGAGCGGCCGACGACGAGCCGTTGGGTTCGCGCGCGCAGCGGGTGGTGGAGGTCCTGCAGCAGCAGGGCGCGCTGTTCTTCGACGAAATTGCCGATGCCGCGCATCTGATGAGCACCGAGCTGGAAGATGCCTTGAGCGAACTGGTAATGCGCGGCCGCGTGCATTGCGACAGTTATGCCGGGCTGCGCGCGCTCCTGGTGCCGGCCTCCAAGCGGCCGTCGGCACTGTCGCGCCAGCGGCGTCGCGCCAGTGCGCTGGGCATCCGCGATGCCGGTCGTTGGGCGCCGGTCCGTGCGCTTGCGGAGTTGCCGCTGGCCGAGGCCGGCGAGCGGCATCAGGAGATGCTCGAACACGTGGCGCGCACGCTGCTGCGCCGCTACGGCGTGGTCTGCTGGCGGCTGCTCGAGCGCGAGGCGGCGTGGTTGCCGCCGTGGCGCGAATTGCTACGCATGTACCAGCGCCTGGAAGCGCGTGGCGAGATCCGTGGTGGCCGCTTCATTGCCGGCCTGTCCGGCGAACAGTTCGCGTTGCCGGAGGCGATTGCCGCGCTGCGCCGCGTGCGGGCGCAGGCTCCGCAGCAGCAGTGGGTCTGCGTGAGCGCCAGCGACCCGGCCAATCTGCTGGGCAGCCTGCTGCCCGGCGAACGCGTCGCGCGGGTACCCGGCAACCGCGTGGCCTCGCTCGATGGCCTGCCGATGGCGGTGTGGGCGGCAGACCGTTTCCAGCCACTGCAGGAACTCACGCCGGAACAGTCCGGGCAGGCCTTGCGCCTGCTGCAACGCGGGCCTGGTGCCGCCGAGCCGACGCCGATGGAGCAGTGGCTGGCTCAGTCGCCCGCCATCGGCGCACGGGTGCCGGTGACGCGTGGCAGCGGGCGCGACAGATAGGCACTGTCCGGGACCACCCAGCGCCAGGGCAGGTCGACCGCCTTGCGGATCCCGATGCGCGGCGTCGCCAACGGCACCGAAGGGGGCGGCATGCCGTCATCCTCCACCCACAGGCGTGCCGTGGCAGCAGTCAGGTCCAGCCCGTTGTCCGCCGCGGTTACGCCGAAGGCCTGCGCCAGGCGGCCGGGGCCGGTGGTCAACAGCCTGGCCGCTGCGGTGCCACCACGCGCGGCCTGCATGGCCTCCAGCCCGGCCAGCGGCTGCAGTGCGCGGATCAGCACCGCATGCCCGGGGGCACCGCCGCACACGGCGTTGATCGCCCAATGCATGCCGTAGATGAAATACACATACAGGTGCCCGGGGGCGCCGAACATCACCTGCGTGCGCGGGGTCATGCCGCGGAACGAGTGCGCGGCCGGGTCTTCGCTGCCGCAATAGGCCTCGACCTCGGTGATGCGGCCGCGCCGGCCGTCTGCACTGACCAGCACCTTGTTGAGCAGGCGAGGGGCGACCTGGCGCGAATCGTGGGCGTAGAACGTGCGGGGTAATGGTGTGGACGACATGCGGCAAGCCTAGCGGCCGCGCCGTGATGTCCCTGCGGACTGTCCCGGACAGTTGGGCGAGCGGGGGTAGGGGTTTTCCGAATGGAGACGCGCAGGAGCGTCTGACCTGTCACAAAAGCGCACATCCAATCGGCTGAATAGGCGCGGCGGCGGCGCTCGCATCTCAAGCGGGTTTTGCCATCGCCGATAGCTATCAACGATTGGTTAGACGAGTCCGCATCCCTGTGATCGGCACGCCCAGCACTGTCGATTGCCATGCACTGCATGTCGCCCACGCATCACTCACGAGAACTCCCCAATGTTAGGCAACTTCAAAATCGGAACCCGGCTGATCGTGGCGTTTCTGATCGTCTCGGCGATCGGCGCATGCATCGGGTGGGTGGGCTATTCCAATTCCGGGCGCATCAGCGACCTGTCGACCTCGCTGTACGAACGCGAGTTGCTTGGCTTGTCCAACGTCAAGGAAGCCAACATCAACCTGATCTATGCCGGCCGCGCACGCGCCAACCTGCTGCTGGCCAGCAGCGCAGAAGAGCGCCAGTCGCACGTGCAGAACATCGACAAGTACACCGCCAAGGTGGTCGATTACATGACCCGTGCACGCGGTAGCTTCCAGACCGAAGAGGGCAAGGCCAAGCTGGCGCAGTTCGACCGCGCGTGGCAGACCTATCTGGATGAGCGCGGCCGCTTTATCGAAGCCGCCAATCGCGAAGCATTGCGCGAGGCCAACCCGGAACTTGCCGCACTGTCGCGTGCGGTACGCGCCAGCTCGGACGAAGTGGATACCTTGATGACCGACCTGAGCGGCCTGCGCGAACGTAGCGCGGCCTCGGCCAATGCGGAGACCGGCGCCATCCATGCACGCAGTTCCAAGCTGTTGATCGCCATCATCTGCAGCGGCGTATTGCTGGGCGCCGTGCTGGGCGTGGTGATCAGCCGCAGCGTCACCGGCCCGATCCGGCGCGCGGTCACCGTGGCCAACGGCCTGTCCGAAGGCGACCTGACCATGCAGATCGATGTGCACGGCCGCGACGAAACCGCGCAATTGCTCGAAGCGATGCGCACCATGGTGCAGAAGTTGTCGCAGGTGGTGGGCGAGGTGAATACCAGCGCCGAAACCCTGGCCAGCGCCTCCGAAGAAGTCAGCGCCACCGCGCAGTCGTTGTCGCAGGCTGCCAGCGAACAGGCCGCCGGCGTCGAGGAAACCAGCGCGTCGCTGGAGCAGATGACCGCCTCGATCAGCCAGAACACCGAGAACGCCCGCATCACCGACGGCATGGCCACCCAGGCCGCCAAGGAAACCATCGAAGGTGGCGAGGCAGTGGTTGCCACTACCCAGGCAATGAAGCAGATCGCGCAGAAGATCGGCATCATCGACGACATCGCCTACCAGACCAATCTGCTCGCGCTCAATGCCGCGATCGAAGCCGCACGTGCCGGCGAGCATGGCAAGGGCTTTGCGGTGGTCGCCGCCGAAGTGCGCAAGCTGGCCGAACGCAGCCAAGTGGCTGCGCAGGAGATCGGCGAAGTGGCCGGCTCCAGCGTGGAACTGGCCGACCGTGCCGGGCGCCTGCTCGATACCATCGTGCCCAGCATCAAGCGCACCTCCGACCTGGTGCAGGAGATCTCCGCCGCTTCCGAAGAGCAGTCCTCCGGCGTCAGCCAGATCAACTCGGCCGTGGTGCAGTTGAGCCAGACCACCCAGCAAAACGCCAGCGCGTCCGAAGAGCTGGCTGCCACGGCCGAAGAGATGAGTGCGCAGGCCGAGCAGCTGCAACAGAGCATGGCGTTCTTCCGGTTGGGCGGGCAGGGCACCGCAAGCACGCCGCCCAAGCGCGGCAAGCAGGTGGCCGCACGCCCGGTCCGCGCGGCCGGTACCCGTGGCTGGCGCAGCAGCGCCGCGCCAGCCTATGCGATGTCCGAGGGCCCGGACGAAGGCCAGTTCGCCCGCTTCTGAGAGACCGATCGATGACCGCACAGACTTCCGATGGCATGCCGGGCGACGCCGACGCGGCCGCCCAATACCTCACCTTTCAGCTGGATGGCGAAACCTTCGCCACCAGCATTCTCGGCATCCGCGAAATCATCCAGTACCGCGCGCCCACGCCGGTGCCATCGATGCCGTCCTGCGTGCGCGGGGTGATCAATCTGCGTGGCGCGGTGGTGCCGGTGGTCGATTTGCAGGCGCGGCTGGGGCGCTCCGGCGGTGCCATCAACAAACGCAGTTGCATCGTGATCCTGTCCACCGGGCAGGCGCAGGGCACGCAGGCGGTCGGGGTGCTGGTGGATGCGGTCAATGCCGTGATCGAGCTGGCCGACCAGGACATCGAAGCGGCGCCGGCCTTCGGCACGCACATCCGCCGCGATCTGCTGCGCGGGATGGGCAAGGTGGGCGAGCGCTTCGTGGTGCTGCTGGACATGGAGCAGGTGTTACAGGTGGACGAGATCGCCGGCACTACCGATGCGCTGGCCGCCTGAGCGGCGCAGGTCACCGATGCACGAGCGGGCGCCGCGCTCAGTCGTGCAACTGCCATCCGCTGAATCGGTGCACACGGTTGCGTCCGTCGCGGACCGCACGCTGCAAAGCATGCCGGGCGCGCGCCAGCAGGATGCTGCTGGCGACGGCCTCGCCCGCTGCCACATCGACCAGCCCGACGCTGATGGTCAACGCACCGGTGGGCCAGGTCGCCGCTTCGATGGCCTGCCGGATGTCGTCGGCGGCCTGTGAGGCGGCCGATGGCGAGGAGCTGGCAAGCGCCACGCAGAAGCGGTCGCCGTCCAGCCGCGCCACGAGTGCGGAGGGCGGCAACCGTGTCTCGATCAGCTGCGCCGCCTGGGCCAGGGTCGCATCGGCCGCGGCGGCACCTGCCTGCAGCTTCCGGCGCTTGAAACCGTCCAGATCGATCAGCAAAAACCCCAGCGCGTGCCCGGTCTCGTCTGCGCGCATGGTCGCAAGGTCCTGCAAGCCGCGCTCCAGCCCGGCGCGGTTCCAGAGCCCGGTGCGTTCGTCGCGCAATGCGTCCAGCTCCACCAGCCTGGCCGCACGCCGCAGTTCGATGGTGTCCACCACTTGCCGGGCCAGTGCGCGCAGCGCGTCGCGCTCCGCACCGGACAGACGCCGCGGCGTTCGGTCGAGCACGCACAGGGTGCCCAATGCAATGCCGTCGGACGTCAGCAGCGGAGCGCCGGCATAGAAGCGGATCTGCGGCTCGCCAGTGACCAGCGCGTTGTCGACGAAGCGCGCATCCAGATGGGTGTCGGACACTTCCATCAGCTGATCGGGTTCGAGAATGGCGTGCGCACAGAACGACAACGTGCGCGGCGTTTCGGCCGGCTGCATGCCGATCCGTGACTTGAACCATTGCCGCTGCGTATCGACCAACGAAATCAGCGCCATCGGCGTGCGGCACACGGCTGCTGCGTCGGCGGTGAGCGCGTCATAGGGCTGCTCAGCAGGGGTATCCAACAGGTGATAGGCGTGCAGCGCCGCCACACGCTCGTCCTCGTTGGCCGGTGCGCGCGCACCCAGCACCGCGCCGACCTCGCCCGGCAACAGGGTCGCGTGGATCAAATGCAACGCGGGCGCGTCTGGAAGCTGCATGCAAGGCCTTTTGCAACAAGACGCCATCTAGGCGTGGAAATGTCGGCGGCAATGATCGCTGCCGTGGTGCGAGCCGGCCATCCGGCGGTCGCCGACCGCCTGGCGGCCAACGTGTCCGGATCTTGCCATATCCCGGGGCCGCAGCAGGCGGCCTCGATCCCAGTCCGGCCGTGCCGCGGGCAATTAAGCTGGCGATTACCCGCCTTGGCCAGCGTTGCCCTTGGGGCGACGGCTGTGCTCGTCATGCACTTTGAGGTCTTCCTGGCCTGGGCGTTGCTTGGCCGCTTCGTCCTGCTTGCGCGACTCCTGGCTCTCGGAGACGCCACTGGCGTCGTCGGCGTCGGTATCAGGTGGGCGCTGTTGGTTGCTCATGGCGTCGGCTCCGGTGTGTTGGTGCAGCGCACGTTAGCGCAGCGGGTGTGATCCCGGTGCCATGGCGGCGGCCGCCTGGCATGCACGCGGGGGTGCCCCCATACGCAAGAGCCCCGGACGCGGACGTCCGAGGCTCCTGGTTTGATGCAGTGGTGGAGCGGAAGGGGATCGAACCCTCGACCTTCGCGATGCGAACGCGACGCTCTCCCAGCTGAGCTACCGCCCCACGTGTCTCGATTCTAACCACATGCCAGGCGGTTCGCCAAGACAACGCGCGATCGACCGCGCGGCAAGGGCGCGATCCTGCAACGCTTACTCGCGTACCAGCGGGAACTTGAGGTCCGGGTTCTTGGCCTTCCATTCCTTGTACGACACCGAGCCTTCCCACGCGGCAAAGGCCTTCGGGGTACGGCCACGGCCGGACCAGGTCTCTCCGGTGTGCGGCAGTTCGTACTTCGGCTTCACTTCGCTGCGGCCGCTCTTGACCACTTCCTTGCGCGCAGCGGTGGTGCCCAGGTAGGCGGCGATGTCGTTGCGTTGCTTGGTGTTGAAGTGGCCGGCGAACTGCTCGAGCAGCGAGACGATGGTGGCATGCGCAGAGGATGCCTCGCTCGCGCGCTCGGTTTTCTCCTGTTCTTCCAGCTTCTGCAGCTCGTCCAGCAACTTGGCTTTGGCTTGCGCGATGGAATCCAGTTTCGAAGAGGTATTGCTCACAGAGGTATGGCCTCGGAATAAAGAGTGGAGACGCCGCCCTAGGGGCGCGCGCCATTATGGCATGCGGCCCGGGGGCGGCCGCTGCGGGTGCGGTTGCTTGCACATGGCGTGAACAGGCCTTTCACGAGATCTGTTCGGCCGCTTTCGCATCGTCGTTGCAGGCGTTGTCCAGCTTACACGCACGCCAGCAAACCCGACCACGACGATACAGGAGCCAGCGATGAGCGACGACAAACACAACACCGGCTCGCCCGACCGCGACCGTATCAATGTCAACGAAGCCTATGAGCTGCAGTACTGGACCAAGGCGCTGGGCGTCAGCGCCGACGAACTGCGCGCTGCCGTAAAACAGGTCGGTCCGGTCGCTGCCAGCGTGCGTGAGCATCTGCGGAAGTAGGCCCGGCAGCCCCGATGAGCCTGAGCGAGTATCGCCGCAAGCGCAGCTTCGACAAGACCCGCGAGCCCGAGCCCGGCAAGACCGTGCCCGCCGGGCAGCGCGCGATCTTCGTGGTGCAGCTGCACCACGCCAGCCGGCGTCATTACGACTTCCGCCTGCAGGTGGGCGATGCGCTCAAGAGCTGGGCGGTCCCGAAAGGGCCAAGCTATGACCCCAAGGTCAAGCGCATGGCCGTGGAGGTGGAGGATCACCCGGTCGACTATGCAGAGTTCGAAGGAGAGATTCCCAAGGGCGAGTATGGCGGCGGCCACGTGGCCCAGTTCGACCACGGGGTATGGGCCACTGCCGGCGACCCCGAGGCGCAACTGGCCAAGGGGCATCTGCGGTTTGAGCTGTTCGGCAGCAAGTTGAAGGGCGGCTGGCACCTGGTACGGTCCGGCAAGCCGGCGCGGCAGCCGCAGTGGTTGCTGTTCAAGGAAGACGACGCCTACGCCGGCACGCTGGAGGCCGACGACCTGCTGGCCGATGTCGCTGCCGCGCCAGCCGCCGATGTGCGTCGCGCCGGTGCCGGCAAGGCCGGGCGCAAGGTACTTACGCACGTGCCTGCGCCGGTCGCCGGCAAGCGCCGGGACTGGGCGAAACAGGCGCTCGCCCTCAGCAACGCGCGCCGCGCCGAGCTGGCCGATGCGCCGTTCGAGCCGCAGCTTGCCAAGCTGGGCCAGGCGCCCCCCGATGGCGCGCAGTGGGTACACGAAATCAAGTGGGACGGTTACCGCATCCTGGCGACCGTGAGCGACGGGCAGGTGCGGTTGTGGTCGCGCAATGCGCTGGAGTGGACCGACAAGACGCCCGAGATCCGCGATGCGATCCAGTCGCTGGGCTTGCGCTCGGCGCAACTGGACGGCGAGCTGATCGCTGGGCGCGGCACCAAGCAGGACTTCAATCTGCTGCAGGCGACCTTGTCCGGTGAGCGCCAGATGCCGCTCGCGCTGGCAGTCTTCGATCTGCTGCACGTGGACGGCGTGGACATCAGTCGGGCACCCCTGATCCAGCGCAAGCAACTACTGCAGGAGGTGATGGCCGCCGCGCCGACGTCGCACCTGGCGTACAGCTCGCATGTGGAAGGCGATGGACAGCAGGCGTTCCGCGTCGCGGGCGAGCAGCATTTCGAAGGCATCATCTCCAAGCGTGCGGACCGGCCGTATCACGGTGGGCGCAGTGACGACTGGCGTAAGACCAAACAATTGGCCAGCCAGGAATACGCGGTGGTGGGCTATACCGCGCCCAAGGGCAGCCGCACGGGGTTCGGTTCGCTGCTGCTGGCCACACCCGACCCGGTGCACGGCTGGCTGTACGTCGGCCGGGTGGGATCGGGCTTTTCCGATGCGCTGATGCGCGAGGTGACGCGGCAGCTGGAGGGCGGCACGCGGACACCCACCGCCCATGTGCCGACCGACGACACCGACTTGCGCGGCGCAACCTGGTTTGCGCCGCGGTTCGTGGTGGAGGTGTTCTACCGCGGCATCGGTGGTCAGCAGCTATTGCGGCAGGCCTCATTCAAGGCGCTGCGCCCGGACAAGCGCATTGCCGACCTGGCCGACAGCGATGCGGCTGGCGGTGCGGCTGCAGGCTTGCGCAGGACGCCGTCGCGCCGGTCCAAGGGGACGCCTGCGTCGTCGCCTGCATCGTCTCCGCCGACCAGCGCGAAAAGCGCGACGTCCGCGTCCACTTCGGCGGTGCCGGCGCTGTCCAGTCCGGGCAAGCTCATCTACCCGGATATCCGCGCGACCAAGGGCGACGTCTGGGACTACTACCAGGCCGTGATGGACCATCTGCTGCCGGAAATCGTCGGCCGCCCGCTCTCGATCATCCGCTGCCCGAACGGGGCAGAGAAGCCGTGCTTCTTCCAGAAACACCACACCGCCGGGCTGGAGCGCGTCAGTTCGGTCAGGTTGAAGGAAGACACCGGCAACAATGCCTATTACCTGGTTGTGGACGATGCGCCCGGGCTGCTGGAGCTGGTGCAATTCAACGCGCTGGAATTTCATCCCTGGGGCTCGCACGCTGCCCGCCCCGATGTGGCCGACCGGGTGGTGTTCGACCTAGACCCGGGCCCGGACGTACCGTTTGCCGAGGTCAAGCGCGCGGCGACCGATATCCGCAAGCTGCTGGCACAGCTGGAACTGGAATCGTTCCTGCGCGTGTCCGGCGGCAAGGGGGTGCACGTGGTGGTGCCCCTGAACCCGGGCTGCGACTGGGACCTGACCAAACGCTTCGCCAAGGGCTTTGCGGATGCGCTGGCGCAGTCGGAACCGGAGCGCTTTGTCGCCACCGCGACCAAGCGGTTTCGCAACAAGCGCATCTTTGTCGATTATCTGCGCAACGGGCGCGGCGCCACGGCGGTGGCATCGTATTCGCTGCGGGGCCGGCCGGGCGCACCGGTGGCCTTGCCGCTGCCATGGTCGGATCTGCCCAAGCTGCACCGTGCCGATGCATTCACGCTACGCGATGTGCCGGAGAAACTGCGCCGTCGGCGCAAGGACCCATGGGCAGACATGGATCATATCCAGCAGAACCTGGCACGTTGGGCGGCGCAGGACTGACGCCTGCCAAGTGATCGCAGGTGGGCCGATGCACGCAATGAAAAGCCCGCATTGCTGCGGGCTCTTTGCGTGAAGCCGATCTTACTGCGCGGCAGGATCGGCCAGCAGCGGCAGCAGTTGTGCTTCCAGCAGCTGCCGGCGCCATTGGCCCAGGGCCGCGGGCCAAGCGTGTTGCTCGATCAGCGTTTCAAGATGTCGCCGCGAAGCAAGCAGGCCGTCCGGCAGTCCCAGTTCGCGACTGCGCTGCGCCACGGCGTCCTGCAGGCGCTTGAGCACCGCCTTGTTTCCATCGGTGGCCGCCTGCGCCAGCGGGGCGCTGTCTTCGTCCGGCAGTGGCGTGTTGAGCGCCTCCCAGACCGCAGCGGCGAGCTTGCGCGGGGCTTTGGGAAATTTATCGAACTGGCGCAGCAGCGCGTCCAGGTCCGCGGGCGGAAACCGCGCCAGCTGGCTGGCCAATTCGTTGTCCAGGATCCAGCTGCGCGGACGGTCGCTCTGGCGTGCCTGCAGATCGCGCCAGCGCAACAGCCGAAGCAGCCGACGTTGCGCGGCCGGCTCCAGGAACTGCGCGGTACGCAGGCTCACATGCGGCCAACGCTCGCCATCGTCGTGCTCGACGGTGGCCAGCAGCCGCTCGGCATCTTCGGCCAGCCAGCCCAGGCGGTGCTGCTCGGTCAGGCGACGGGTCAGCTCATCGTGCAGCGCAAACAGATAACGCACGTCGTCGGCGGCGTATTCCAGCTGCGACGGAGAGAGCGGACGGCGCATCCAGTCCGAGCGCGTCTCGCCCTTGGTCAGCAAGGTGCCGGTCACTTCCTGCACCAGTTTCTGATAGCCCATGCCACCGCCGACACCGGCCAGGGCGGCAGCGATCTGGGTGTCGAACAGCGGCCGCGGCAGCACGCCGCACGCGCACTTGAAGGTGACCAGGTCTTCGCTGGCGCTATGCATCACCTTGACGATGTCGGTGGCGGTCAACCACTCCTTGAGCGCCGCGTTCATGCCCGGGATCAGCGGATCGATCAGCAGGATCTCCTCGCCAATGGCCATCTGCACCAGCGCCAACTGCGGCCAGTAGGTGCGTTCGCGAATGAATTCGGTATCCAGGCCGATGCGCGACGGGCGCGCTGCCTGCAGGCGCTCGGTCAGCTCGGAGGGGTGGGTGATCCAATGGGGCACGTGATTTCCGTCGACAGCAAGGGTTTGCGCAGAACGCGCAGAATAGCCTAACGTCGCGATCGCCTGTCGTGCGGCAGAGCACTGGAAGGAGCAGGTGGTGGGCAAGTGCGGTAACCGGATGGCAACGTGGGCACTGGTGGCGCTCAGCATGTGTGCCTGTTCACGTGCCCCGGCACCGACTCCGGCGCCGGCTGCACAAGCGCCGGCGGCGACGCGGCAGCCAGGCACACCCAATGTCTCCATCGGCGGCGAAGAATCCGCCGAGACCGTTGCACAGTGGCAACCGCCGGCCGTGGATCTGGGCGATGAGCCCCTGGCGCAGGCGCGCAAGCGCGCCGACGCGGCCTTGCAGGACGATCGCCTGTACCGCGATGCCGACGATGCGATCCCGTTGTACCTGGCTATCCAGGAACGCGCCGGCGGCAAGGACGCGGCCAGCCGGCGCGGGCTGGAGCAGGCGCGCGCGCGCTTGCTCGAGCGCGGGCAGGCCTTGATTGCCCAGACCGAGCGTCAGGACGATGCGCTGGAACAGGCGCGCGAGCTGGCCATCGTGGCGCTGGCGCTCGCACCGCAGGACCCGAAGGTGCGTGCGCTGCAACGCGAAGTGGAAACCGCCCAGCGCGTGCTCGGGTTCAACCGGGCCGGTGAAGACGATCTGCGCGGTGGCCGGTTGGGCGAAGACGGCAACGGCGCGCTGGTGAACTTTCGCGATGCCGCGCAGCTGGACCCGGACAACCCACGCACGCGCCAGGGCCTGGCCGCAGTGGAAAGCGGATTGCTCGAACGCGCCGAACAGGCCGCCGATGCCGGGGATTTCGTCGGTGCGCGGTACTGGCTGCAGATGGCCGGGCAGGTGCGCGACCGCGCGCCCACCATTGCCGATGCGCGCGCGCGCATCGAGCGCACGCGGCGCGCGCAGATCGCGGCGTTGCACGATGCCGGCCTGCACGACCTGACGTCGCCGCGCGGTCTCAAGGCCGCCGGTGAGAAACTGGCCGAGGTGCTGCGCATCGCCGACCCCGGCGACCCGATGGCGGGCGATCTGCGCCGTCGGCTGGAATTGGCCACCCATTACGGCAGCTTCCGGCCCGGGCAGGTGTTCACCGACGGGCTCAAGCTCGGCGGGCGCGGACCGCAGATGATCGTGGTGCCGCATGGTGCCTTCCAGATGGGTGCCGGCGATGCCGAGCCGGGGGCCTCCGACAACGAGCGCCCGGCGCACTACGTGCGCTTCGCACGCGGCTTTGCGTTGTCGATCACCGAGGTGACGGTGGCCGAGTTCCGCCAGTTCGTCGAGGCCACCGGTGCGCGGCCGCGGGCCACCCGGCGCGGGCATTCGGTGGTGTACGACGAGCGCAGCGGCAACTTCATCCGCCGCAGCGGCGTGGACTGGCAGTCCGACTACAACGGTGCACGGGCCGCGCCCAACAGCCCGGTGATGCACGTCAGCATCCGCGACGCCGAGGCGTATGCGTCCTGGCTGTCGGAGCAGACCGGCCGCCATTACCACGTGCCCAGCGAGGCCGAGTTCGAGTACGCGGTGCGCGCCGGCACCACTGGGCGCTATCCGTGGGGGAATGCCGGCTCGCCACCGCGCGACACGGGCAATTTCACCGGCGGCAACGACGTATCGCGCAGCGGCCGGCACTGGAACAATGGCTTCGTCGGCTACGGCGACGGCTTCTGGGGCCCGGCACCGGTAGGCAGTTTCCGCGCCAACGCCTGGGGCTTGCACGACATGGGCGGCAACCTGAGCGAATGGGTGGCCGACTGCTGGCACGCCAGCTATCGCCGGGCACCGGCCGATGGCGCGGCATGGTTCAACCCGGGCTGCCGGCAGCGCATGATCCGCGGCGGCAGCTGGGCCAACTCGCCGCAGCAGACACGCGCGGCGTGGCGGCAATCGCAGGACTCCGATACCACCAGTGCGCGGATCGGGTTCCGGCTGGCGCGCGGGATCTAGAGTTGAGGAGATGGATGCTTCGGGACGGCGGTTCGATTCCGCCCACCTCCACTAATCCGCTCACCTCCACCAAACAGCGTTTCCTGAGACGAGCGACTACAGCCTGGAATTCTCGATGCAGAGATTTTTCGGCCTTTTGATGCGCATGGCGGATGCCGGATGCAGGCTGCGTAGCGCCGGCCCAGCCACCATGCATGACATGTCTGGATCCGTTGGCTTAACCGCAGCGAACACTTCCCGCGCGCGGATGGAACCGGTAAGGCGTGCGGCGGTCGAAGCGCCAGCGCTTCTGAAGGACTGCCGCGATGAGCATGGGGATCACGATGTTTCGTTGGGTCATGGCGACCTTGCTGATCGGCGGCAGCGGCTATGCCGTGGCGCGGCACATGCAGGAAGGCAACACCGCCGGACACTATCACGCAGTGGAGGTCGTGCGCCCGGAAGGCACGCCCAAGGCCATGGTGGTGTTGCTGCCCGACAGTGCCCATCCGCAGGACGGCCAGCGCCTGGCCGACATGCTGAGCGATGACGGTGCGCTGGTTGCGGTGGTCGATACCGCCAGCTACCGCGAGCGCCTGCGCTCGCACCACGCGGCCTGCAGCTCGCTGGCCGACGACGCCGAGCGGCTCGGCAAGAAATTGTTGCGCGCCGAACATGTGGATGCCTTCCTGCCGCCGGTGCTGGTGGGGCAGGGCGATGGCGCGGTGCTGGCACGCCAGGCGTTGGCGTCGTCGGCGCCCGACGTGCTGGGCGGTGCGGTGGTCGCCGATGCCGGCACCACCGACACCGGCCTGGCCTGTTCGCGCGACGTGCCCGATGCCAATCAGGGCTTTCTCGACGATCTGGTCGACGGCGCCAGCCCGATGCAGATCGCTGCGGCCACGCGCGGCCACTTCCAGGCAGCCCAGGCGCGGGGCCTGGGTGACCTGCCGCTGGTCGAGCTGCACGCACCCGGCAGCGATCGCCTGGTGGTGATGCTCTCCGGCGATGGCGGCTGGCGCGAGCTGGACAAGGGCATCGCCGCGCAGCTGCAGCAGCAGGGCGTGTCGGTGGTGGGCTGGAATAGCCTGCGGTACTTCTGGGCCAGCCGCACCCCGCAGCAGGTGGGCGCGGACCTGGACCGGGTGATCGCGGCCTATCGCCAGCGCTGGCACATCCAGCACGTTGCGTTGGTGGGGTATTCGTTCGGTGCCGACATCCTGCCGTTCGCCTACCCGGAACTGTCGCCGCAGCAGCGCGCCTCCGTGCAGTTCGTCAGCCTGCTCGGGCTTGGCCACCAGGCCGATTTCAAGGTGCGTGTCGGCGGCTGGCTGGGCTGGCACAACGATGCCGAGCGCGATGTGGAGCCCGCCATCCAGTCGCTGGACGCGCATCGGCTGCAGTGCATCTATGGCAGCGAAGAAAAGGACACGCTGTGCCCGGAGCTGCGCGCGCGCGGCGTCGAGGTGGCGGTGCGGCCCGGCGGCCACCATTTCGATCACGACCCGGCGGTGTTGACCACGCTGCTGATGCAGGGCTGGCAGCACGCCGCGCAGATGCCTGGCCGCTCCTGACGCCGCTCAGCGTTGAAGAAGCACTAGACGACGTTTTTCCGGAGCGCTTGATCGACAACCGACGATCGCAGTCGAGCACGTTCTGCCGGGCGCAGGCGACTGATTCCTGGCGGCGGTGGCCGCAGTGCCCGGGCGCAATGCCGGGTCTGCCCGTCACCCCACGGCTTATTCAAGGTTTGCTGTCAGCGCGCCGACCGATGGCGGCGCGACCTGGCGCGGCGCTCTTCGACTGGTTCAAGCAGGCGAAGAGCGGCAGCAGTGCTGCAGACACCGCGTCGTCGTGGGCTGCTTGTTTTCAGCCTTCGCCAGATTCCACCCGCACAGCGATGCTGCCATCGGCCAGTTGCGCACGCAGGCGCTCGCCGGCCACCACGTCGGCGGCGCTGCGCACCACGCTGCCATCGGCAGGGCGGGTCACGATGGCATAGCCGCGTGACACGGTGGCAAGCGGGCTCACCGCTTCCAGCGAGCGCGCCAGGCCGCGCAGCCGCAACTGATCGTGCTGCAAGCGCCGTTGCATGGCCGCTTGCGGATGCAGTGCGCGCAGCCGCTGTTGCAAGCTGGCGAGGTTGCGCTGCGGGTTATGCACCTGCAGGTGCGCCTGCCCGCGTTGCACGCGTGTCTGCAGGCGTTCCAGCACCTGGGCCATGCGCGCGCGCAGCTGACGGCCGGCCTCTTCCTGGCGCCGGTGCAGCAGCTGCAGCCGCGCCTGCGGGCTGTGCGCACGCAGGCGCAGCGCAAGCCGGTCGGCGCGTTGCATCGCGTTCCCCAGGGCATGCTGTTGCAGCTGGGCCATGCGTGCCTGCGCGCGCCTCACCCGCGCCACCAGTTCACGCTGATCGGGCACCAGCAGCTCGGCCGCCACCGACGGCGTGGGCGCACGCACGTCGGCCACGAAATCGCTCAGGCTGAAGTCGGTCTCGTGACCGACCGCCGAGACCACCGGGGTCTGCGCAGCGGCGATCGCGCGCGCCAGACGTTCGTCGTTGAAGGCCCACAGGTCTTCCAGCGAGCCGCCACCGCGGGTGATCAGGATGACGTCGTAACGCCCGGAGGCATCGGCGCGCTGCAGCAGGGATGTCACTTGTGCGGCGGCGCTGTCGCCCTGCACCAGCGACGGCAACAGGTCGACCTCCAGCAGCGGGAAGCGTCGCGCCAGCACACTGAGCACATCGCGCACCGCCGCACCGCTGGGCGAGGTGATCACCGCCAGACGGCGTACATGCGCCGGCAGCGGTTGCTTGCGCTCGGCATCGAACAGGCCTTCGGCTGCCAGGCGCGTACGCAGTTCGTCGAAGGCACGTCGCAGCGCGCCTTCGCCGGCTTCTTCCATGTGGTCGAGCACCAGCTGGTAGTCGCCGCGCGCTTCGTACAGGGTGAGGCGGCCGCGTGCGAGCACGCGCAAGCCCTCGCGCGGCTGGAACTTCAGCCAGGTGCTCTTGGGCTTGAACATCGCGCAACGGATCTGCGCGCGCGCGTCCTTGAGCGTGAAGTACAGATGGCCCGAGGCCGGGCGGGTGACGCTGCTCAGCTCGGCTTCCACCCACACCAGCGGGAAGCTGCCTTCCAGCAGGTCGCGCGCCAGTGTATTGAGCTGGCTGGGAGTGAGGATCTGTTGGTTGCGGTCGGCCATCGCCGCATTATCCCGTAGCGGCGCAGAGCGTGGGTGATCGGTTGCCCGAAGCCCATGAGCCCGGTGGCTGATCGCGGGTCATCACCTGGCGCGCGGTAAGCGCCGATGGCTGCGGCGCCAGCAGAACGCATAGCGAACGCTTGCGAGTCAGAGACCGTGCTGCGCCAGCGCCCAGCCCACGTGTTCGCGTACCAGTTCCGAGTCGTCGTGGCGACGCGCTTCCAGGGCGGCCAAGACTTCCGGCGTGCCCGGTGCATTGCCCAGGCCCACCGCGATATTGCGCAGCCAGCGTTCGTGGCCGCTGCGGCGGATCGGGCTCCCTTCGGTGCGGCGCAGGAATTCGTCTTCGTCCCAGGCAAACAGCTGCGGCAGCGTTGCCACATCCAGCGCATTACGGGCGCGGAAGTCGGGCTCATCGGTGCGCTTGGCGAATTTGTTCCAGGGGCAGATCAGCTGGCAATCGTCGCAGCCGAAGATGCGGTTGCCGATCGGCTTGCGCATCTCTTCCGGAATTGGACCGTCGTGTTCGATGGTGAGGTAGGCAATGCAGCGGCGCGCATCCAGCCGGTACGGCGCGATGATGGCCTGGGTCGGGCAGATGTCGATGCAGCGCGTGCAGGTGCCGCAATGCGCGGTGGCCGGCGTGTCGATCGGCAGCGGCAGATCCAGATAGATCTCGCCCAGGAAGAACCACGAGCCGCCGTTGCGATCGATCAGGCAGGTGTGTTTGCCGATCCAGCCCAGCCCCGCGTTACGCGCCAGTGCGCGCTCCAGCACCGGCGCCGAATCGACGAACACGCGGAAGCCGAAGGCGCCGATCTCGCCCTGGATGCGCTCGGCCAGCTTCTGCAGCCGGTTGCGCATCAGCTTGTGGTAATCGCGCCCCAGCGCATAGCGCGCCACGTACGCACGGTTGCCGTCGTGCAAGGTGTTCCACGCCTCGGTGTCGTCCTTGCGACCGTAATCCATGCCCACCGACAACACCCGCAAGGTGCCCGGCACCAGCTCCTGCGGGCGCGAGCGTTTGTCGCCGTGCTGGGCCATCCAGTGCATCGTGCCGTACAGGCCTTCTTCCAGCCAGCTGCGCAGATGCACTTCGTCTTCGCCCAATTCGATGCCGGCGATACCGCAGCGTTGAAAGCCCGCTTCGCGTGCAAGCGCACGGATGCGCGCGGCGGCATCGGTGGGGTCGGGGCGGGCGAGGACGGCAGACATGACGACAAGTATAGAATTCCCGGCATGTACGCACCGCTCGCTCTTTACGATTCCGCTGCCGCGCGCACGCTCGATGCGCAGGCCACCGCGCTGCTCGGTGGCGATGGCTACATCCTGATGCAACGTGCCGGGCAGGCCGCCTGGCAATGGTTGCTGGAGCGCTGGCCGCAGGCGCGCCGCATCGTGGTGGTCTGCGGGACCGGCAACAACGGTGGCGATGGCTATGTGCTGGCGCGGTTGGCGCAGCGCGCCGGGCGCCAGGTGCGGGTGGTGCATCTGCCCGAGCGGGGCCCGGCATCGGAGCTGGCCCAGCGCGCCTGTACCGACTACCTGGCGGTGGGCGGCGCGATCGAGCTGTTTCCGTATCCGCTGGCGCAGGCCGATGTGATCGTGGATGCGCTGTTCGGCATCGGCCTGAACCGCGCGCCCGATGCGCCAACCGCAGCGCTGATCGAGGCGGTCAACGGTTGCGGCGTTCCGGTGCTGGCGCTGGACGTGCCCAGCGGCATCGACGCCGACCATGGCGTGGCGTTCGAGACGGCCGTGCGTGCGCAGGCGACCTTGCAATTCATCGTGCCGCATGTCGGCCTGTACACCGGCGACGCCCTGGAATACGCAGGCGACCGCGGCATCGCAACGCTGGACGTGCCGGGCTCTGCATTCGACGGGCTCACGCCTGCCGCACATCGCTGGGACATCGACGCGCTGGCGGCGCAGTTGCGGCCCCGGCGGCGCAACACGCACAAGGGCGAATCGGGCCGGGTGCTGTGCGTGGGCGGCAATCTGGGCAGCGGCGGGGCAATCATGCTGACCGCCGAAGCCGCGCTGCGCAGCGGCGCCGGGCTGGTGCAGGTGGCCACCCGTGCCGAGCACGTGACCCCGTTGCTGGCGCGTTGCCCCGAAGCGATGGTGCGCGCGGTGCAGGCGGGCGACGACATCGCCGCCCTGGCCGATGCCGCCGATGTGGTCGCGCTCGGGCCCGGCCTGGGCCAGGACGCGTGGGCCCAGACGTTGTGGCGTGCGGTCCTGGGCTCGGACAGCGCCGTCGTCATCGATGCCGATGGCCTGAACCTGTTGGCGTCAAATCCGGTGCCCACGCGTGGCCCGCGGGTGCTGACCCCGCATCCCGGCGAAGCCGGGCGATTGCTGGGGCTGTCCACCGCGCAGGTGCAGCGCGACCGCCTGACCGCCGCTGCCGCGTTGGCCCAGCGCTTCGACGCGGTGGTGGTGCTCAAGGGCGCCGGCAGCGTGGTGGCGGCCCCGCACGCGGTGCCGCGGATCATCGGCGCCGGCAACCCGGGCATGGCCGTCGGTGGCATGGGTGACCTGTTGACCGGCGTGATCGCCGCCTTGCTGGGCCAGGGCTGGGCGGCCCTGGATGCCGCCAGCCTGGGCGCCTTGCTGCATGCCTGCGCCGGCGACGCGGCGGCGCGCGACGGCGAACGCGGCCTGTTGCCCACCGACCTGCTGCCGCAGCTGCGTCGCCTTGCCAATGCCGGAGCCACTGCATGACGCCTCTTGCTGCCTACCTGATCGATGCCGAGGCCACCGAGACGCTGGGCCGCGCAATGGCGGCAGTCCGGCCCGCCAACGCGATGGTCCAGCTGCATGGCGACCTGGGCGCGGGCAAGTCCACGCTGGCGCGCGCGCTGCTGCGGGCGCTCGGTGTCAGCGGGCCGATCCGCAGCCCGACCTATACCCTGATCGAACGATACCCGCTGGGCCCCGGCGACGAAGCCTGGCACCTGGACCTGTACCGCATCGGGCAGGCCGGCGAGCTGGATTTCCTTGGCCTGGACGAAGGCAGCGCCAGCCTGTGGCTGGTGGAATGGCCGGAGCGGGGCGCAGGTGCCCTGCCGGCGGTGGACCTGAGTGTGGAACTGGCAGTCGATGGCGATGGCCGACGTGTTCGTCTGCTGGGCCGCAGCCAGACCGGGCGCGACTGGCTGGCGCGCCTCGCCGATCAGGCCGAGTTGCAGGCGCTTTTTGTCAGCCCACAGGAAGAATGAACGCCAGGTTACGGATTATTAAGGGAAATCACCTTGCAATTCACCCGCTTGGGTGATTGAATCCAGCGCCATGACACCGGGGATCCGCCAGTTCAGTCGCGCCGCCTTGACCGCCAGCCTCAGCCTGGCGGTTTTTGCTGCGTGGGCCGGCGAAATCAAGGGCGTCGGCGTCAGCATTGGCGCCACCGGCACCCGCGCAGAAATCCAGTTGGCCGGCAGCGGCGGCTTCAAGACCTTGTCGCTGGCCAACCCCAATCGGTTGGTGGTGGACTTCCCGGATTCGGCCGCGGCGCGTGGGCTCAAGCTGCCGCCGGCCGCCGGCCTGGTGACCTCCGTGCGCACCGGGCAACCGGTGCCGGGCACGTTCCGGGTGGTGTTCGAGCTGTCCAGCCCGGTCACTGCACTGAAACCGCAAATGCAGACGCTCGGCAGTGCCTCGACCCTGGTGATCGAATGGCCCGGCGATCCAGCACCTCCCTCCGCCGTTGCCAGCGCACCGGTACCTGCCGCGGCACCGCCGCCACGCATCGTCGATGCACAGGCCGAAGCGGCGCGTGCCACCGCAGCGCTGGCCGCATCCGCGCAGCGTGCGTCTGCGGCGCCACCTCCGCCGCCGGCCCCGGTCGTGGTGCCTGCTTCGGCGATGCCGACCGTCACGCAGGCAGCAGTGCCGACGACGGTCGCCACCGGGGTGCCGACGCCGCGTCCCGGAACCGCTGCTGCAGCCGCGCCGACGACGGCCGGTAGCGCCCAACCCAATCGCATCGTTGCGGGCCAGGGCACGCCGGTGCCAGGTGCGCCCACAACGGCCGGCGCCTCCGCGGCCGCCATCCTCAATGGTGGCGGCGCGCCGATGGCTGCTGCGGGCGCGGGTCCAGCTGCGGCAGTGCCGGGCGCTGCCACCGACGACGACCTGCCGCCGCGTCCGGTGCTGCCCAGTGAGGCATCGCGGGTCAAGATGGCGCCCGGCATGCGGCCGTTGATCGTCGCCATCGACCCGGGTCATGGCGGCCAGGATCCCGGGGCCATGGGCCCCACCGGCAAGCGCGAGAAAGACGTGACCCTGGCAGTCGGCCGCGAGCTGGCCCGCCAGATCAATGCCACGCCCGGCATGAAGGCGTACCTGACCCGCGACACCGATGTGTTCATCCCGCTGCCGATGCGCGCGCAGAAGGCACGCGCCGCCAAGGCCGACATCTTCATTTCGATCCACGCCGATGCGGCCGAAAACCGCAGCGCCACCGGATCGTCGGTGTACGTGTTGTCCACCAAGGGCGCTTCTTCACAGCGCGCGCGCTGGCTGGCCGACAAGGAAAATGCCGCCGACCTGGTCGGTGGCGTGCGTCTGCAGCAGACCGAAAGCACGCTGGCCAACGTATTGCTGGACCTGGCCCAGAGCGGGCACATGAAAGCCTCCGAAGACGCCGCCGGGCACGTGCTCGGTGGGCTCAAGCGCATCGGCAACAATCACAAGCCGCAGCTGGAGCGCGCCAATTTCGCGGTGCTGCGCACCTCGGATATGCCGGCCATGCTGGTAGAAACCGCGTTCATCTCCAATCCGGACGAAGAGCGTCGCCTGATCGACCCGGCCTACCAGCGCAAGATCGCCGCTGCGGTGCTGGACGGTATCGATACGTTCTTTACGCGCCAGCCGCCGCCGGGCACCTTGTTCGCTGCGCGCGCGCAGGCCGAAGCCGATGCCGTCGGCACCGTGGCCGGCGGCAGCCGCTGACCCGCTCGGCTATCATTCGGCCCTGAATCCCGAGATGTCGGCGCCTGTGCGCCGCCGGGTCGCCGTGCCGAGGTCTGTCTTGTCCGTGTCACCCCCGCTGTACTGCATGCCGCGCGTCCTGCGCTGGAGTGCGTGCTGATGGCGATCCGCCAGCTACCCGAGATCCTGATCAACCAGATCGCTGCCGGCGAGGTCGTCGAGCGGCCCGCTTCCGTGGTCAAGGAGCTGGTCGAGAACGCGCTCGACGCCGGCGCCACCCGGGTGGACATCGAGCTGGAAGAAGGCGGCGTGCGCCTGATCCGCATCCGCGACAACGGCGGCGGCATCACGCCCGACGAGCTGCCGCTTGCAGTCTCGCGGCATGCCACCAGCAAGATCGCCTCGCTCGACGATCTGGAAACCGTCGCCACGCTCGGTTTTCGCGGCGAAGCCTTGCCGTCGATCGCCTCGGTCAGCCGCTTCACCCTGATCTCGCGCCGCGCCGATGCCGAGCACGGCTCGGCGCTGCAGATCGACGGCGGCCGGCTGGGCGAGGTGACCCCGCACGCACACGCGCCCGGCACCACGGTCGAGGTGCGCGAGCTGTTCTTCAACGTGCCGGCACGCCGCAAGTTCCTGCGTGCCGAACGTACCGAGCTCGGGCACATCGAAGAGTGGCTGCGCTCGTTGGCGCTGGCGCGCCCAGATGTGGAATTGCGCGTGTCGCACAACGGCAAGCCGTCGCGTCGCTACAAGCCGGGTGACCTGTATTCGGACGCGCGCCTTGGCGAAACGCTGGGCGAGGATTTTGCGCGCCAGGCGCTGCGCGTGGATCACAGCGGCGCCGGCCTGCGCCTGCATGGTTGGGTGGCGCAACCGCATTACTCGCGTGCCAGCACCGACCAGCAGTATCTCTACGTCAATGGCCGCTCGGTACGCGATCGCAGCGTGGCGCACGCGGTCAAGATGGCCTATGGCGATGTGCTGTTCCATGGCCGCCAGCCCGCCTACGTGCTGTTCCTGGAACTGGACCCGGCGCGGGTGGACGTCAACGTGCATCCGGCCAAGCACGAGGTGCGCTTCCGCGAAGCGCGGCTGATCCACGACTTCGTCTACCGCACCTTGCAGGATGCCTTGGCGCAGACGCGTGCCGGTACCACACCCAACAGCATCGGCAGCGACGCTCCTGCGGCGGACGCCGCGGGTGCGATGAGAGCGGGTTTTAGTGGCAGCGCCAGCTACGGCAGCACCGCCAGCGGTGGTGGCGGCTCAGGAAGCTACGCCAACTGGACGCCCTCGCAGACGCCGTTGGGCTTGCGTGTGGACGAAGCGCGCGCGGCCTACAGTGCGCTGTATGCGCCGCCGCCCGGCAGTGCGCAGCATGCTGCACAGCTGCCACAGCTCTCCGGCACCGGCCTGCCGGCCACCGCCGAAGACAGCGGGGTGCCGCCGCTTGGCTACGCGGTGGCGCAGTTGCACGGCATCTACATCCTGTCCGAAAACGCCGAAGGCCTGATCGTGGTGGATATGCACGCCGCGCACGAGCGCATCGGCTACGAGCGGCTCAAGAACGCGCACGACAGCATCGGCCTGCATGCGCAGCCGCTGCTGGTGCCCATCACGCTGGCGGTGGGCGAGCGCGAGGCCGATACCGCCGAGCGTGAAGCCGATACCCTGGCCAGCCTGGGCTTTGAGATCACCCGTGCCGGCCCGCAATCGCTGCATGTACGCAGCATTCCCGCGTTGCTCGCCAACGCCGAGCCGGAGGCGCTGCTGCGCGATGTGCTCGGCGATCTGCGCGAACATGGGCAAAGCCGGCGCATCGCCAGTGCGCGCGACGAACTGCTCTCCACCATGGCCTGCCACGGCGCCGTGCGCGCCAACCGTCGCCTCACCGTGCCAGAAATGAACGCGCTGCTGCGCGATATGGAAGCCACCGAGCGCTCGGGTCAATGCAACCATGGCCGACCCACCTGGGCTCGGTTTACGCTGAGCGATATCGATCGTTGGTTTCTCAGGGGACGTTGATGGCAGTGCACGGTGGGAAGGGCTGGCTGCTCGGCATGCTGGTGGTCGCAACGCTGGCCGGCTGTGGGCGCGATAGCGCGCCGCCGCAGGCGCCGGTGGCGCTGGACAAGACGTTTCTGGCCGATACCGCCGCCTGGCGCGAAGCGCGGCTGAAAGAGCTGCGCGCACCCGATGGCTGGACCAGCCTGGTCGGCCTGCACTGGCTCTCGCTGAAGGCGCACTACATCGGCAGCAGCGCGGACAGTGGGATCAAACTCGCGGTCGGCCCGCCGAAGATGGGCATGGTGTCTACCGAGGGAGGCGTGGTGTGGTTCGTGCCCGAGCGCGGCGCGGCCCTCAGCGTGGACGGCAAGCCGCTGACCGGCAGGATCCGCTTCCAGTCAGATCGCGATGCGCGGCCGACGCTGATCCAGTTCGACGAGGGCAAGGGCGTGCTCGGCCTGATCCATCGTGGCGACCGCTATGCATTGCGCGTCAAGCATGCCGACGCGCCCTCGCGCATCCACTTCGCCGGGCTGGACTACTGGCCGGTGGATCCGGCATGGCGCATCGCCGCGCGCTACGTACCCAACGATGTCGGCAAGACCATCCCCATCGTGGACATCGTCGGCATCAGCAGCGAGCAGCCCAATGCAGGGGCGATCGAGTTCGAGCGCGACGGCAAGACCTATCGTCTGGAGACGATCGGCGAGCCGGGGCGACCCATGTTCGTGGTGTTCGCCGACCGCACCAGCGGCCACGGCAGCTATCCGGCCGGGCGTTTTCTGGACCTGGACGTGCCCGACGCCTCCGGGCACGTGGTGGTCGACTTCAATCGCGCCTACAACCCGCCGTGCGCGTTTACCCCGTTCGCCACCTGTCCCTTGCCGCCACCGGAAAACCGGATCGACCTGGCGGTGTCGGCCGGCGAAAAGGCCTACAAGGTGCCGCACTGACGTGGCGAGGGGGAATCGGTGATGGTCAACGCAATGAAAGTGCGGCTGGCTGCCTGGGGCCGCAGCGCGATGCTCGGCCTGGCACTGTGGAGCGGGGCGGTTGCGCCGGTCTGCGCACGTGCGGCCAACGAGGTGCCCGCCAACCCGCCGGTGCCGCTGCTATGGAAGGTCGATGGCAAGGGCGGCACGCTCTACCTGCTCGGCTCGTTCCATGTGCTCAAGCCCAGCGATTACCCGCTGTCGCCGGACGTGATGCAGGCATTTGCCAAGGCCGACCGGCTGGTCTTCGAGTTGCCGCCATCGGATGCGCAATCGCCGCGGCTGGCCAGCCGCATGTTGCAGGTGGCGCGCCGCAACGACGGCCGGACCCTGCAGGACGTGCTGGATGCCAGGACCTGGCAGGCGCTCAGCAGCTACGCACGCACGCACGGCATGTCGGTCGACGCATTGCAGCCGCTCAAGCCCTGGTTTGTCGCGCTCTCGATCAGCATGGCCGAGATGGCCCGCCAGGGCATGGACCCGAATGCCGGCCTGGACCATTACCTGATGCAGCAGGCGCAAGCCAGGGGCAAGCCGGCCGAAGGGCTGGAGCGCGCCGAAGAGCAGATCGCGTTGCTCGACGCGATGTCGCCAACCGAGCAGCATCAGTTGCTGGAAGAGTCGCTAGACGAAGCCGCGACCACCGATCAGCTGCGCCAGCTGCACGCGGCCTGGCGCAGGGGGGATGTGCAGACGCTGTCCACCCAGATGGCCGAAGACCTGCGCCGCCAGTATCCGGCGCTCTATCAGGACATCAATGTCGAGCGCAATGCGCGCTGGGTGCCGCGGCTGGAAAAGCAGCTGGGCAAGGGCAGCGGCACCACGCTGGTGGTGGTCGGTGCGCTGCACCTGCTCGGTAACGACGGGGTTGTGGAGCGCCTGCGCGCGCGCGGCTACCACGTGGAGCGGATCTGTTCGGCCTGTGCGCAACCGCCGGGCCGCTGACGGATCGTCTCCGGCGCAGACGCGCCCGGGCCCGATGGGTGCGACACCAAGCGTCAGTCAGTGGCGAACACTGCTGGAACACTCGCTGCGTCCAGGGTGCAGCAAGGTCGGACTGGCGGCCATGTCTGCCTGAGAACGGAGCAGCAGGTGGATTCGCTGCTGCTCCGGGATGCCACCGTGCGGGTCAACCGCGGTTGCGGGCCTTGCCGGTGGTGCCGGTATGGCTGCCGGAGGTGCCGTGCGTGCCGGTGCCCATCGGGCCGCTGCCCATGCTGCCGGCGCCGGGCGGGGTCGGCGGGGTGCCCGGGCCACCCGGGCGGCCAAAGCCGGCGCCGAAGTTGCGCTGGAACTCCTGCCACAACTCCAGGTTGCGCTCGGTCAGCTGGTTCATCATCGCCCAGGGGGTCTGCCCGAGCAGGTTGCCCATCTGCTGGCGGAACTGCTGCTGCTGGTCCAGGAACACCTGCATGCTGCGCTCCAGGTAGTTGCCCATGAAGCCCTGCAGCGAATCCCCGTAGAAGCGGATGATCTGGCTCAGCAACTGGGTGGAAAGCATCGGCTCACCGTCCTGTTCCTGGTCGGCAATGATCTGCAGCAGGACGGCACGACTCAAATCTTCGCCGCTCTTGGCATCGCGGACTTCGAACTCCTCGCCGTCGATGATCAACTGGCGCACATCTTCGATGGTGATGTAGCTGGAAATTTCCGTGTCGTAGAGACGGCGATTGGGATACTTCTTGATGATGCGAAGTCCGGCCATGGAACGTTCACTCACACTGATAGTGCGCGCAGGATGGCGCAGCGCAGCAGCGGTTGCAACAGCCAAACAGCCCTATTTGCTTAAGCGGACACATTAAAAATGTTGCGCAGCATGGTTTTTGAGGTAAATCCATGCTGCACCGCAAAGTTGCAGCAAACGTTACCAGCCCATGTGGTGGCCACCGTTGATGTCCAGATTGGACCCGGTGATCCAGGCAGCCTCTTCGGCCACCAGGAACGCCACTGCGTAGGCAATCTCTTCCGGGCGCCCCAGCCGGCCGGTGGGGATATCGGCCACGATCTTGGCGCGCACTTCCTCCGGAACCGCCATCACCATGTCGGTGGCCACATAGCCGGGCGAGACCGTGTTGACGGTCACCCCGAAGGCGGCGTTCTCGCGCGCCAGCGAAATGGTGAAGCCATGCATGCCGGCCTTGGCCGCGGCGTAGTTGGCCTGGCCGTACTGGCCCTTGAGACCATTGATGGAGCTGATCTGGATCACCCGGCCCCAGCCGCGCTTGCGCATGCCTTCGATCACCGGGCGGGTGACGTTGAACACCGAATTGAGGTTGGTGTTGATGACGTCGTGCCACTGTTCGGCGGTCATGCGGTGGAAGGTGGTATCGCGGGTGATGCCGGCGTTGTTGACCAGCACCTCGATGGGCCCCAGTGACGCTTCGACGTCTTCGACCAGCGCGCGTGCATGTTCGGACGAGGCGACGTCGCCGCGGAACAAGGCCACCTCGTAGCCCTGCGCCTGCATGCGTTGCTGCCAGTCGCGCGCCTTGTCCTCGTTACGGAAGTTGCTGGCGACCCGGTGACCCTGGTCGGCCAGGCGTTTGCAGATGGCGGTACCGATACCGCCGGTGCCGCCGGTGACCAATGCGACGCGAGATGTCATGACGACTCCAATGAGCGGGTGAGGCCGAGGCGATCAGGGCGCAGGTGCCCGGTGCCGGTGCTGGGTCGCAATTCTAGTCACGCGCGGGCTGCGATGCGCGCCCATCGGTGCCCAGGGTCGCGCTCTGCGGCAGTCGCCCCGGCGAAAAATGCTGCACGGCATGCTGCAGCACCGTGGCCACGCTGCCGTGCTGCGGCAGCGCGGCCGGCAGCTGGCCCAGCGCGCGCCAGGCCGCATGCAGGGCCGGTAGCGGGTCGGTGTCGTCCAGTGCGGGCGCGGCGTGCGATTTGGACAGCTTGCGGCCGTCGGCGTCCAGGATCAGCGGCAGATGCAGGTAGCGCGGTTGCGGCAGGCCCAGGGCGCGCTGCAGCAGGATCTGGCGTGGCGCGGAATCGAGCAGGTCGGCGCCGCGCACGATGTCGGTCACGGCCTGCGCGGCGTCGTCCACCACCACGGCCAACTGGTAGGCCCAATAGCCATCGGCGCGGCGCAGCACCACATCGCCGACTTCGGCATAGACGTCCTGCACCACGCGGCCCTGCAGTCCGTCGTCGAAGTCGACCGGCGGCTGCGCCGGCACCCGCAGACGCACCGCGCGGCGCGCGCCCAGCGGGGCGACGCATGCGTGGTGGAGACCGCCCATGGCGGCCAGATCGGCGCGGCTGCAGCTGCACTCGAAGGCCAGCCCGGCCTGCATCAGCGCGCTCAGTGCAGCGGTGTAGTGTGCGTCGCGCGCGGACTGCCGGATCACCGGCAGGTCCGACACCAGGCCGAAGGCGCTCAACGTGCGCAATTGCCGCTCGGACGCGCCCGGCTCGGCGCGCGGCGGGTCGATGTCCTCGATGCGCACGCACCACTGGCCGCCGGCATGCCGGGCAAGCAGCCAGCTGCCGAAGGCCGCCAGCAGGGAGCCGAAATGCAGCGGGCCGGTCGGGGAGGGCGCAAAACGGCCGCGATAGGGAAGTGGGGGCATGGGAGGCTGAATCGTCGGTCAGGAGCTTGCTTGATTTCAAGCCGCAGCGTCCGCAGATCCGCAGCAGTTCACCCCGCATGAGTGGAGCCACCGCGCCATGTTCAACCGCATTTTCCTGTTCCTGCTGACCAACTTTGCGGTGCTGATGCTCGCCGGCATCGTCATGTCGGTGCTGGGCGTCAATCCCGCGCAAATGAGTGGATTGTTGGTGATGGCTGCCGTCTTCGGTTTCGGTGGCTCGTTCATTTCGTTGCTGCTGTCCAAGTTCATGGCCAAGCGCAGCACCGGTGCGCAGGTGATCACCGAAGCGCGCACGCCGACCGAGCGCTGGTTGCTGGAGACGGTGCGGCGTCAGGCGCAGGCCGCCGGCATCGGCATGCCGGAAGTGGCGGTCTACGACGGACCGGAAATCAATGCCTTCGCCACCGGCGCCAACCGCAACAATGCCCTGGTGGCCGTGTCCACGGGCCTGCTGCAGAACATGAGCCAGGACGAGGCCGAAGCGGTGCTGGGCCATGAGATCGCGCACGTCGCCAATGGCGACATGGTGACCATGGCGCTGCTGCAGGGCGTGCTGAACACCTTCGTGATCGTGCTGGCACGCGTCGTCGGCGGCATCATCGACAGCGCGATGTCGGGCAACCGCGAGGGGGGTCGAGGCTTTGCGTACTACATCATCGTGTTCGCCCTGGAGATGGTTTTCGGCCTGTTCGCGACCATGATCGCGATGTGGTTCTCGCGGCGCCGCGAATTCCGCGCCGACGCCGGTGGTGCGCATCTGGCCGGGCGTAGCAAGATGATTGCCGCACTGGAGCGACTGTCGCTCAACCACGGCCAGAACACCTTGCCCTCGCAGGTGCAGGCCTTCGGGATTTCCGGAAGCGTGGGCGATGGGTTGCGTCGCCTGTTCCTGAGCCACCCGCCGCTGAGCGAGCGTATCGCCGCGCTGCGAGCGGCCAATGGCACGGCGATGTAAGAGCGGTACCGGGATCGCTGCGGGCGCTGAACTCTGTGGAAGGCGCTGCAGCCGGGATTGGCTCCGATAGCTGGAGCGGTAGCGCCAATCTCCATGCGCACCGAACCGGTCCGCTGCAGGGCCTGGCCAGCCAGCGACCCACTCGGGATCATTGCCAGAGACAACAAAAGGCCCGCGCACTGCGGGCCTCGTTGTGCAGCGTTGCCGGCTTTCGGTTGGCTCAGCCGAACTCGTAGTTCATCAGCGGCCCGGTCGGTGCCACAAAGTCGCCCTGCACATAGTCCACGCCGGCACTGAAGAAGCTGCTCATCGATTGCGCATCGGCCACGAACTCGGCCACGGTCAGGATGCCGGCAGGCTGCGCGCGCGAGGTGATCTCGCGAATCTTTTCCTGGCTGTCGCGCGCCAAGGCGACGTCGCTGGTGATGCCGCGATCCAGCTTGAGGAAGGCCGGCTGGAAGTGCGCCAGCAGCTGGAACGAATCCAGGCCCGAGCCGAACTGCTCCAGCCCGACCTTGCAGCCCATGGCCGACACCGCCGCCAGAAACTGCTGGGCATTGCGCAGATGGGTGAATACCTTCGATTCTGGCGTCTGCAGCCACAGCCGTTCGCCGGGCACGCCATAGACCGCCAGCTGTTCGCGGATGATGTCGACCATCTGCGGGTCCGAGAACGAGTTCGGCCCGATCCGGACCAGCAGATGCGTCTTGTGCCCGGCGCGTTGCCGTTCGCCCAGTTGCCGGATCGCACGCGCGACCACCCAGCGATCGATTTCGGTGATCAGGTCGTGCTCTTCGGCGATCGCCATGAAGGCGTTCGGCGACATCATCTCGCCATTGCGCTCCAGCCGCAGGAAGGCCTGGTACAGCTCCAGCGGCTCGCCCTGCAGGTTGAGCACCGGCTGGTAATGCAGCAGGAAGCCATCGCCCACCAGCGCCTCGCGCAGCTGCTCGACCCAGCGTTCGATGCGTTCTTCCTCGGCGCGGTCGGAGGCCGCCGGGTCGTAGATGCTTGCCGCATTTCCACCGAGCTCGGCCGTGGTGCGCACGGCCTCGGTGCCGCGATTGAGCACCTGGCCGATGCTGGCGATCTTTTCGCCGATCTGCACGCCGCCGATGCTGACCGTGACCGTGGCCGAGCGCGAGCCCACGCTGAAGACATGCTGCGCAAACGCATCGCGTACGGCTTCGGCAACCGCATGGGTGCGGGCGTAGTTGCCGTCCATCAGCAGGGCAAAACTGTGCTCGCCGAAACGTGCGGCCACCACGCTGTCATCCACCACGCCGGCCACGTGCGCGGCCATGGCGGCGATCAAGGCATCGGCCGAATCCAGGCCGATTTCCGGCAGGATGCGCGCGTAATGATCCGGCTCGATCAACAGGAAGCCGGACTGGCCTTCGCTGCGACCGGCCTGTGCCACGGCCTGTTCCAGCGCCACCATGAAGGTGGGGCGGTTGAGCAGGCCGGTGACCTGGTCGCGCTGGCGCAGGTCCTCGACCTCGCGTGCCAGTTCCGGATCGAATTCCTCGCGGCGCCGGAACACCACCTGGATGCACGGCTCGCCTTCATAGGTGGCGGTGGCGAACTCCATCGTCGCCGGGAAGGTGTCGCCTTCCAGCCGGCGTGCGTCCACCTTGTACTGCGCCGGCGGCGGTTCGCCCTTGGCCATCGCCTTGAGCAACTGCTTGAAGTCGTCCACGTACTGCGCGGCGATCATGTCCAGCAGCGAGACGCCTTCGACATCCTCGAACGACTCGAAGCCGAACATTTCCAGATACGCCTCGTTGGCGCGGATATGCATGCCTTCGTGCACGTAGGCGATGGGGTCGCGCGAGGAGGCGATCAACGCATCGCAACGCCGCTCGGTTTCGCGCATCTGCGCCTCGATGCGGCGCAGCCCGCGGCGCGCCTGCAGGTCGTCCCACTCCGCGCGCACCAGCGCCAGCAGGTGCTCGGGACGATGGCGCAGCGCAATCGCGCGCACGCCGTGCGAAGCGGCCTCGACCAGCGCGTTCTCTTCGATCCGATCGGCCAGCAGGATGATCGGAATGTCCTTGCCGCTGCCGGCGATCTGCGCCTGCAGCGCGCTCATGGGCACCTGTTGCGCCTGCCCCTGCAGGGCCAGATCGATCTGGCCCGACAGCATGCTGGCCAGTTCCTCCTGGGTTTGCGGTCGCGACGGGCGCACTGCAATGCCGCCATTACGCAACGCGGTGACGATGGTCTCGGCGCTCTCCACGCTGTCATCGACGATCATCAGGCGGAGGGTGAGATCTTTGCCTTTTTGCATGCGCGGCTCCCTGGAGACGGGCTTTAATACACGAAGGGGTCTGGCACGTCCATGTATGTGGAGCATGCCGCATCTAGTGTGAGACGTAGTGCACTGATTGCACGTGCCAGTGGCCTTCCGGAGGGCCGGTGCACCGCACTCGGTGACTGATCGCTGCATTGCTCCGCAACGGCCTGCGTGTCACCGACTACGCGACGGTCACCACCGGCACGACGTGCCGGTCGCCCTATGCGACGCTGCCGGCGGCATGGCCGGACGCCCATGCCCACTGGAAGTTGTAGCCGCCCAGCCAGCCGGTGACGTCCAGGACTTCGCCAACGAAGTACAGGCCGGGCACCAGTCGCGACTCCAGCGTGCTGCTGGAGACCTGGTGGGTATCGACCCCGCCGAGCGTTACTTCAGCGGTCCGGTAGCCTTCGGTTCCGCTGGCAATCAGCGGGAAGGCGCCGAGCAGGTCGGCAGCGCCCTGCAGCTGCGGCGGATCCAGCTGCCGGACCGGCCTGTCAGGCAACCACACCTCGCACAGGCGCTGCGCGAACCGTTTTGGCAACAGCTCTGCCAGCACGTTGCGCAGTTCGGTCGCGCCGCGCTGTTGCTTCTGCTCGCGCAGCCAGGCGCCGGCGTCATGGCCTGGCAGCAGGTCCAGGCGTAGCTCGTCGCCCGGCTGCCAATAGGACGAGATCTGCAGGATTGCCGGCCCGCTCACGCCGCGATGGGTCAGCAGCATGAAGTTGCGGAAGCTGGCCCCGTTGCAATGTGCCTCCACCGGCAACGCCAGCCCGGACAGGTCGTGCAGCCGTTCCTGGTGCTTGCCGCTCAGGGTCAGCGGCACCAGCCCGGCCCGTGTCGGCAGCAGCGTGTGGCCGAACTGCTGGGCCAGCGCATAGCCGAATCCGCTGGCGCCCATGCTGGGGATCGACAGCCCGCCGGTGGCCACGATCAACGATTGCGCCTGCACGCGTCCCTGGCTGGTCTGCACCTCGAAGCCGTCGCTGCCGCGCTGGACCGACAGTACCTCGCACTGGGTGCGGATCTGCACGCCGGCCGCCTCGCACTCGTCCAGCAGCATGCGCACGATCTGCTTGGAGGAGATGTCGCAGAACAACTGCCCCAGCTCTTTCTCGTGATAGGCAATGCCATGGCGTTCGACCATGTCCACGAAATCTGCCGGGCGATAGCGCGCCAACGCAGATTTGCAGAAGTGCCGATTGGCCGAAATGAAATTGCCGGGCGCCGTACCGGTATTGGTGAAATTGCAGCGCCCGCCGCCGGACATCAGGATCTTCTTGCCGACCTTGTTGGCATGGTCGATCACCAGCACCTGGCGGCCGCGCCGGCCGGCAGTGAAAGCGCTCATCAGCCCGGCAGCGCCGGCACCGATGACCAGCACGTCGCACCGCATGCTCATTCGGCCGGGGCTTGCCGCACCATCGGGGTCAGGGTGACGCTGCCGTGGTCGGCCAGCATCTGCACCTCGCCGTCCTGGATGATCACGTCAAAGCGCATGCCGCGCTGGATCAGCGCGCCCAGGGCCTCGGTGGACTGCGCGTCGAGCTCGATCACGCGCAGGTTGCGATGCCTGCCCATGGCGTTGGCGTGTTTCTTCCACCAGGTTTCGGTGGCCTGGCCGCCGTAACCGATCACCACCACCTCGCGCGAGCGGTTGCAGGCCTTGCGCACGCGGCTCTCATCGGGCTGGCCGAGGTCGATCCACAGGTCGGGGTCGCCGGTGTAGTCGCGTCGCCACAGGTCCGGTTCTTCGTCGTTGCTGAGGCCGCGGCCGAATTCCAGCCGGTCGTCGGCAAACAGGGCAAATGCCAGCAAACGCACCATCAGGCGCTCGTCGGTTTCGGAAGGATGCTGGGCCAGGGTCAGCGAATGGTTGGCGTAGTAGCCGCGGTCCATGTCGCTGATCTGAAGTTCCGCCCTGCGGACGGTGGCGGTGAGGGCCATCAGGATGCCGATTGCAAAGGGCGCCCATGATACGCGCGCGCCCCGGACGTGGCGCGTTACGCCGGGCTGCGCGGTTGCGCGGCCAGCCAACGATCCAGCTGCGCGGCAAACGCCTGCCGATCGCGCGCATGCAACGCCGGCGGCCCGCCGGTCGCAATGCCGGCGCCACGCAGCTCCTCCATGAAGCCACGCACCGACAGGCGCTCCTTGATGGTGTTGCTGGTGAACGCCTCGCCGCGCAGGCCCACTGCCGTAGCGCCGGCTTCCAGTGCACGTGCCGCCAACGGGATGTCCTGGGTGACCACAAGGTCACCGGCAGCGACCCGCTCGGCGATGGCATCGTCGGCCGCATCCGGGCCGCCCGGAACCTGCAGGGCCCGGACGTGGGGCAGGGTGGGCGTGCTCAGGTAATGGTTGGCGACCAGGGTGACCGCGACGCCGGTGCGTGCGGCAGCGCGGAACAGGATGTCGCGGATCACCGCCGGGCAGGCATCGGCGTCGACCCAGATCTGCGCGCGGAGGGGGTCTTGGGGTGTCTTCATCGGTAGAGTGTGGATGGGGAAGTGCCTGACAGACGGTGGGATTTGGCCTGACTGCAAAAGATTTGACGCCAGGTGTCGCTTTTTGCCGAAAACACGAGTAATGTGCACGTACTGTGTTTGCAAGGGTCACCGTGAATCGTGGCCTGGTGCAGCCGGATCGTTACAGATCTCGCTTCATCGTTCCGCTTTACCAACGCCTGCAACTCAGTCTCAGCTCCGGCTTTTCGGACGCTGCGATTTATCAATCTATAGTTCAGGAGTTAGTAAAATGTCAGACGCATCACGTCAGAGCGGTACCGTGAAGTGGTTCAACGATGCCAAGGGTTTCGGCTTCATCACCCCGGAAAGCGGCCCGGACCTGTTCGTGCACTTCCGTGCCATCCAGGGCACCGGCTTCAAGTCGCTGCAGGAAGGCCAGAAGGTCACCTTCGTCGCCGTGCAGGGTCAGAAGGGCATGCAGGCTGACCAGGTGCAGGCGGTCTAATCCGTCTGCAACCGTAAGGTTGCCAAAAACGCCGGTCGCGCAAGCGACCGGCGTTTTTTATTGGCCGTGCGTCGGCCAGGCCGAACAGGTCCGTGCATCAAGTGGCGGCCTGCCCTTGTCCTTGGCAGCTGCCGGTGTCCTACGGGCGACCAGCACCAGGCGATGGGTGGCAGGCTGTCCTTGGTCGACCTCGTTATCCCCTGTCGACAAATCGGCCGACGGCGTGCATCGCTGTCTACACCCTGTCGCGTTGCATCCATCCAGCTGGACGATACGCGCGCCAACCGCTGGCAGTGAACAGAACACGGGCTTTGCGCGCGGCAACGACGCGGCGCTGGTTACGATGGGGCTTTCCGCCTGCGGACGCCTTCATGATCACCGTTCACCATCTCAACAATTCCCGGTCGCAGCGTGTGCTGTGGTTGCTGGAAGAACTGGCGCTGCCGTACCAGATCGTGCGGCACGAGCGCGACCCCAAGACCATGCTGGCACCGGCGGCGCTGCGCGCAATCCACCCGCTGGGCAAATCGCCGGTGATCGTGGATGGCGAGCTGACCATCGCTGAATCCGGTGCGATCCTGGACTATCTCACCGAGCGCTACGACACCGAATGCGCGTTGTCGCCGCCGCCGCGGCCGATCGACTCACCCGAGCGGCAGCAGTTCCGTTACTGGATGCACTACGCCGAAGGCTCAGCCATGCCGCCGCTGCTGATGACGCTGATCTTCGGCCGGATTCGCAGCGCGCCGATGCCGTTCTTCGCCAAACCCGTCGCGCGCGCGATCGTGGACAAGGCGATGTCGGGCTTTGTCGGCCCGCAGGTCAAACTGCACATGGACTGGATGGAGCAGTCGCTGCAAGCCAACGCCTGGTTCGCGGGGGAGCGCTTCACCGCTGCCGACATCCAGATGAGTTTCCCGGTGCAGGCCGCGGCGGCGCGTGGTGGTGGGCTGGAGCATTACCCGCGCCTGGCCGCGTTTCTGCAGCGGATCGAAGCGCGCCCCGCGTATCAGGCAGCGCTCAAGAAAGGGGGCCCTTACGAGCTGATGGGGCGCAGCCGCAACGCCTGATGGTGGTGTGCCGGCGTGGCGATGAACGCGACGCCGGCGGTCTCATCGATTATGACCGTCGAGGTGCGCGGCCGTCCTTCTCCGGCAGGCTGCGTCCGGCTCAGGGCGCCTTGCACTGCCGCAGGAACTGCAGGGTGTCGCGCAGCTCCGGCGAGCCGGTCAGCGGTTTGCGGAAGGCCAGTACCAGGCCCATATGACCGACGTGCGGATACTGCTTGACCTGCACGTCTTCACCCTTGCGGCGCATGGCCGACGCCAGCGAGAGGCTGTTCTGTGGCTCGACGACGTGGTCGGCATCGCCATGCAGCAGCAGCATGGGCGGCTCATCGCCGTCGACGAACAGGACCGGCTGCGACCTGGCCTGCTCGGTGGGCGAGGTACCGAAGATCTCGACCAGCTCGGGGTCGGTCATGGGGAGGAAATCGTAGGGGCCTGCCAAACCGACGAAGCCGCACAGCTGCTGCGGCTGCAGGCCTTGCGCCTGCAGCCAGCTGCGATCAGTGGCCAGCAGGCCCGCGATATGCGCACCGGCCGAATGCCCCATGACCGCCAGCCGCTTGGGGTCGCCGCCATAGTCATGCGCATGCTGCAGGCCCCACGCGGTGGCGCTGGCCGCATCCGTCATGAAGCCTTGCAGGCCCACCTGCGGGTACTTGCGGTAGTCGGCGACCATGGCCACCACGCCCTGACGTGCCAGGGCGCGGCCCATCCAGCGGTAGTTCGCGCGCTTGCCGCGCTTCCAGGTGCCGCCGTAGAAGAACACCACCACCGGTGCGTCGACCACGCCGCGCGGCTGATAGACGTCCAGCGCCAGGCCGTGTGCCGGATCGAAGACCTGATCGTGATGCTCGATGACGCCGTCACGGCTGGAGGCGGCGTTGATGCCGCCGAAGAACACGCTGCTGCAGGCGGTCATCGTCAGCGAGCCCAGCAGTAACAGGGCAGGGCGGATCCAGCGGGAGGGGCGAACAGGCATGGGCGATGTCGATGATCAGTCAGGAGAGAGGGCAAGCGGGTGTCGCGGCATGCGTGGATGCTGTGCCATGAGGGTCGGGCGGCGCCGCATATCGCCCGGGCAGGCAACGGTGGAGGCGTATTAGCGGCGATCAGGCGTCGCTGGCATGTGCACGAAGAGCTCGCTTGGTATCGGAATGCGAAGTGAAGATACGGTGCGCGCGCGGCGCCGGATGCGGCGCGGCCCATGCCGAGTTCACCGTCGGTGGCCTAGGCTTGGCGCCATGACACGATTGCACTTTGATAACCGCCTGCGCCAGCAGTTGCCTGGTGACCCGGAACAGGGCGTGCGCCGTCGCGAGGTGAGCGCGGCCTGGTCGTCGGTCCTGCCCACCCCGGTCGCCGCCCCGCGCCTGGTCGCCTATTCGCCGGACGTGGCGCAGCTGCTGGGAATGGACGGAGCCGAGCTCGCCAGTGCGCGCTTTGCCGAGGTCTTTGGTGGCAATGCGCTGTATCCGGGCATGCAGCCCTGGGCGGTCAACTACGGCGGGCATCAATTCGGACACTGGGCCGGGCAGCTGGGCGACGGCCGGGCGATTTCGCTGGGCGAGGCGATCGGCGTCGATGGGGACCGCTATGAACTGCAACTCAAGGGTGCCGGCCCGACCCCGTATTCGCGCGGTGCCGACGGCCGCGCCGTGCTGCGCTCGTCGATCCGCGAATTCCTGTGCAGCGAGGCCATGCACCACCTGGGTGTGCCGACCACGCGCGCACTGAGCCTGGTGACCACGGGCGATGCGGTGGTGCGCGACATGTTCTACGACGGCCGGCCGCAGCGCGAGCCGGGCGCGATTGTCTGCCGCGTGGCGCCGTCGTTCGTCCGCTTCGGCAATTTTGAATTGCCGAGTGCGCGGGGCGACATCGCGCTGTTGCGGCAGTGGGTGGAGTTCACCATCGCCCGCGATTTTGCGCAGCTTTCCGGTACCGGCGAGGCCCTGTACGCCGACTGGTTTGCACAGGTCTGCGAACGCACTGCGGTGATGGTGGCGCACTGGATGCGGGTGGGGTTCGTGCATGGGGTGATGAATACCGACAACATGTCGATCCTGGGGTTGACCATCGATTACGGCCCGTATGGCTGGGTGGACGACTACGACCCGGACTGGACGCCCAACACCACCGACGCGCAGGGCCGGCGTTACCGCTTCGGTACCCAGCCGCAGGTGGCCTACTGGAATCTTGGCCGCCTGGCGCAGGCGCTGGCGCCACTGTTCGCTGACGCCGCGCCGCTGCAGCAGGGGCTGGACCGGTTCCGCGACACCTATCTGGCCTGCGATCGCACCGATACCGCCGCCAAGCTGGGTTTGGCGGAGTGCCGCGACGAAGACCTGCAGTTGATCGATGCACTGCGCGCGCTGATGCGCGAGTCGGAAATGGACATGACACTGACCTTCCGCGCGCTGATCGACTTTTCCGCCGAGCAACCGGATCCGGACCTGCTGCGTGACGCCTTCTACGACGAAGACAAGCGCCTGGCCGATACGCCGCAGCTACACGAGTGGTTGCAGCGCTATGCCGCGCGCCTGAAGCAGGACACGCTGCCGCCCGAGCAACGGCGCACTCGCATGCGTTTGGCCAACCCGCGCTATGTGCTGCGCAACTACCTGGCACAGCAGGCGATCGACAAGGCCGAGCAGGGCGATGCGTCCGGTGTGCAGGCACTGCTGGACGTGATGCGGCGGCCGTATGACGACCAGCCGGGCCGCGAGGCGTTTGCCGCGCGACGCCCGGACTGGGCGCGCGACCGTGCCGGATGTTCGATGCTGTCGTGCAGTTCCTGACCGGCTCAGACGCACGTATGCCGTAAACGCAGCGTCAAGGTCGCGCGCAGCCTAGAATAGGCCGCACCCCACTGGCCACATTGCCGCCACCACCATGACAGATTGCAGCCGCTGCGCCGGCACCCATCCATCCGGCCCCAACCACTGGTCGGAGCGGATCCGCGATATCGCCGATTTCCCCAAGCCAGGCATCGTCTTCAAGGACATCACCCCACTGCTGTCCGATGGCCCCGATTTCGCGTCGGCGCTGGATGAAATGGCGCAGCCCTGGCGGACCACGCCGCTGGATGCGGTGCTGGGCATCGAGGCGCGCGGCTTCATCCTGGGTGCGGCACTGGCGCGCGAACTGCGGACCGGCTTCGTACCGGTGCGCAAGCCGGGCAAGCTGCCTGGACGTACCCTGATCCAGGAATACGCGCTGGAGTACGGCACCGACCGTATCGAGATGCATGAGGATGCGCTGCCGCGCGGCGCGCGCGTGCTGATCGTCGACGACGTGCTGGCCACCGGCGGGACGTTGCGCGCGGCGCTGGGCCTGGCCGCACAGCTGGAGCTGGAAATCGTTGGCGCTGCGGTGTTGGTCGAGCTGACCGCGCTGCAGGGCCGCACGAAGTGGGCCGATGACGTGCCGCTGCTGGCGACCTTGTCGTATTGAGCGCCGTTCGTCCGCTGTGTGCCGTCTCTGGACGCGAGCAGCTGCTGCTTGAACCACGTGCTGACCGCTGCGGTGGCCACGCAGGCCGAACACGCGGTGGGCCTGCGGGTGGAAGAGCCGGAATACGCGGCTCATTGTCGGCCTCTGCGTGCCCGGTTGGTCCGCTGCGATGCGGGCATGGGCGCGCCACGCTCGTCCTGAATGCATGAGGCAATGGCCGGCGGGTGCACGCGTGTGTGCATCCGCGCGACGCCATCACTGCCATGCCCGCGGCCGGTATCGCACCGGCCGCTGTCTGCTCAGAGCTTGCTGACCCGGAAACGGCGTCCCTTGATCTTGCCCGCATGCAGGTGCGCCAGCGCCTTGGCGACCTGCGCGCGCACAATTGCGACATAGGAGCGGGTGGGGTAGATCGCAATCTTGCCGATCGCCGCGCCCGACAGCCCGGCTTCGCCGGTGAGTGCGCCCAGGATATCGCCGGCGCGCAGTTTGTCGGTCTTGCCGCCATCGATGCGCAACGTGGTCATTGCCGCCTGCGGCAACTGTGCCGGGCGCGCAGTGGCCAACGGCGCGCGCGACCATTTCAGCGGCTGGCCTTGTTCGGCTTCCAGTGCCTGCGCGCGCGCCGCTTCACGCGGCGCCACCAGGCTCAGCGCCAGGCCGTGCTTGCCGGCACGCGCGGTACGGCCGATGCGATGGCGATAGGTTTCGATGTCGGTAGGCAGCTCGTAGTTGACCACTGCCGACAGGTCTTCCACGTCCAGCCCGCGCGCGGCCACATCGCTGGCCACCAGTACATTGCAGCTGCGGTTGACGAAGCGCACCAGCACTTCGTCGCGGTCGCGCTGTTCCATGTCGCCATGCAGTGCGAGCGCGGAGAAGCCGAACTCTTGCAGCGAGCCGGCCACCTCGTCCACTTCCTTGCGGGTATTGCAGAACACCACGCTGGATTCGGGATTGAAGCGCAGCAGCAGGCCGGCGACGGCCTTCTGGCGATAGGTCGGGTCGACTTCGAAGAACTGCTGATCGATTTCCGGCGCGTTGTCGGCGCCTTCGACGGTGATTTCGACCGGCTCTTTCAGGATCTCGCGCGCCAGCGTGCGGATGCTGTCCGGGAAGGTGGCCGAAAACAGCAGGCTCTGGCGATGCTTGTCGCAGCGGCTGGCGATCTCGCGGATGGGTTCTTCAAAGCCCATGTCGAGCATGCGGTCGGCTTCGTCCAGCACCAGCGTGCGCACGCCGCCCAGGTGCAGGGCGCGCTTGCGGGCCAGTTCCTGGATGCGTCCGGGCGTACCGACCACCACCTGCGGGTCGTGCGCTTCCAGCGAGGCCAGCTGCGGGCCGAGCGGCATGCCGCCGGTGAGCACCACCAGCTTCATGTTGGGGATGCCGGTGGCGAGCTTGCGCAGCTGCTTGCCGACCTGGTCGGCCAGTTCGCGGGTGGGGCAGAGCACCAGCGCCTGCGCGCGGGTCAGTGCCGGGTCGAGCTTCTGCAGCAGGCCCAGCCCGAAGGCGGCGGTCTTGCCGCTGCCGGTCGGCGCCTGGGCAATGACGTCCAGCCCCTGCAGGATCGGCGGCAGGCTCTGTGCCTGGATGGGAGTAAGCACGGTGTAGCCCAGGGCGTCGATGCCGGGGGCCAGGGCCGGCGACAGCGGCAGCGCGGAAAATTCGTTCATGGCGCATTTTAGCGGGAATCGGGAGTGGGGAATCGGGAATCGCAAAGGCGAGGGCGCTTTCCATTCCCGATTCACCATTCCCGATTCCCGTACAATCGCGGCATGCCTTTAATCACTCTGCAAAGCGTCGACTACAGCGTCGGCGGCCCCTTGTTGCTGGAAAAAACCGACCTCACGATCGAGCCGGGCGAGCGTATCGCCCTGATCGGCCGCAACGGCGCCGGCAAATCGACCTTGATGAAACTGATTGCCGGCGAGCTCAAGCCCGACGACGGCGAAGTGCGCGTGCAGCAGGGTGTGCGCATCGCGCGGCTGGAGCAGGAGGTGCCGCAGAGCACCGGCGGCAGCGTGTTCGACGTGGTGGCCGACGGTCTGGGCGAGTTGGGCCATTGGTTGGCTGAATTCCACCAGCTCAGTCATGCCGAGGTCTTCGACGCCGACGCCTTCGGCAAGGTGCAGGCCAAGATCGATGCAGCCGACGGCTGGGCGCTGGACCAGCGCGTCACCGAGACGCTGACCAAGCTGGAACTGGATGGCGATGCGGAGTTCGCGCGGCTGTCCGGCGGCATGAAGCGGCGCGTGCTGCTGGCGCGCTCGCTGGTGTCCTCGCCGGATGTGCTGCTGCTGGACGAGCCGACCAACCATCTGGATATCGAAGCCATCGATTGGCTGGAAACCTTCCTGAAGGGCTGGAGCGGCAGCGTGCTGTTCGTCACCCACGACCGCCGCTTCCTGCGAGCGCTGGCCACCCGCATCGTCGAAATCGATCGCGGCCAGGTCACCAGCTGGCCGGGTGACTGGGCCAATTACGAGCGGCGCCGCGAAGAGCGGCTCAACGCACAGGCGCAGGAAAATGCGCGCTTCGACAAGTTGCTGGCGCAGGAAGAGATCTGGATCCGCCAGGGCATCAAGGCGCGTCGCACCCGCGACGAAGGCCGTGTGCGACGCCTGGAATCGATGCGCAACGAGCGCGTGCAGCGCCGCGATCTCACCGGCAATGTGCGCATGGAAGTCTCGCAGGGCGAGTCGTCCGGCAAGAAGGTGATCGAGGCCAAGGAGGTCGGCTTCGCCTTCGGTGCGCGCACCATGGTCAAGGATTTTTCCACCATCATCCAGCGCGGCGACCGCATCGGCCTGATCGGCCCCAACGGCAGCGGCAAGACCACCTTGCTCAAGCTGTTGCTGGGCGATCTGCAGGCGCAGGAAGGCGAGATCCGCATCGGTACCAACCTGCAGATCGCCTATTTCGACCAATACCGCTCGACGCTGCGCGAAGACTGGAGCGCGATCGAGAACGTGGCCGAAGGCCGCGATTTTCTGGAAATCAACGGCAAGCGCAAGCATGTGCATGCCTATCTGCAGGATTTTTTGTTCACCCCCGAACGCGCACGCGCGCCGATCACGCGGCTGTCCGGCGGCGAGCGTAATCGCCTGCTGCTGGCGCGGCTGTTCGCACAGCCGTCCAACCTGCTGGTGATGGACGAACCGACCAACGATCTGGACGTGGAAACGCTCGAATTGCTGGAAGAATTGCTCGGCGACTACAGCGGCACCTTGCTGCTGGTCAGCCATGACCGTGACTTCCTCGACAACGTGGTGACCTCCACATTGGTGATGGAAGGCGATGGCCTGATCGGCGATTACATCGGTGGCTACAGCGATTCGCTGCGGCAGCGGCGCACGCCGGCGACGAGTGCGATGGCGGTCGCCAAGGCGTCTGCTACCGCGGCGCCAGCCACGCCGGTTGCGGCGGCGCCGGTGAATGCCGCACCCAGGCGCAAGCTGGGCTACAAGGAAACGCGCGAGCTGGAGCAGTTGCCGGCCCTGATCGAGACGCTGGAGCAGCAGGTTGCCGCGCTGACCGAGGCGATGAACGACCCGGGGTTCTATCAGCGCGACAGTGCGGCGATGACCGCGCACACCGACGCGTTGAGCCAGGCGCAGGCGCAGCTGGACGCGGCCTATGCGCGCTGGAGCGAGCTGGATAGTTGACCGGCGTGCCGGCGCGCATGACGTGCCGGTACTGATCCACGTACTCGGTGATCGGCGCACCGCGTGATGGGGGCGCGTAATGGGCGACCATTGCGATCGGCCTGAGACGCGGCTGATCGGCTGTAGTGATGTCCCGTGATTCCGGGTGTCATCAGCGCGCCTGCCCGGGCGAGGCGCCTACCCGCAGGCGCTGGCCGGAGCGACGAACGCCGTAAAGGTCAGTGCACGCGCTGCCCAGCGCGTGGCGGCTTCATCGAGGATATCCAGCAACGTGTCGCGGTCGTTCGGTGCGGCATTTGCCAGCGCGTCCGCACCATCGATCAACAGCGCATACCCGCGTGGCGACGGCAGCCATGCCAGGTCCTGCAAGGCATCGCTCAGCGCATCCCAGTTGCGGCCGAAGCTGGCGGGAAAATCCAGCTGGGTCGCCAGGCGCATCAGCAGCATGCGTTTGTCGCTGCAGGTGGCCAGGTCCACGCGCAGGATGCGCAGACCCGCGTCACGGGCCAGTGCGGCCATGGTGTCCAGGTCGTCGGTGTCGGCCTGATACACGCCCGACTGCTGCGGGTCGGACAGGTTCAGCGCGAAATCGCCTGCGCTCATGGTGCCTGCTCCGGTGTCGGGCCCTGGAACGCCTTGAAACTCTGGTAATGGTCGTCGCTGTAGTACCAGGCCTGCGGTGGCGTGCCTCCGGTGACGATGCGGCGCGCACCACGGTCGGCGCTGCCGGGTGTATCGACGGTGTACTCGCGGTAATAGCCCCGTGGGCGCTCCGGCAGGCGATGTTCGCGGTTGCCGAACACCGCGCCATCCTGCGGATACGGAAATGGACCGCCGCGCTGGATCAGCACGATGGTGCCCATCGCTTCGGTGGGCAGGAAGGCGGGCAAGCGCGGCACCTGGCGTGCGACCGCTGCGGTGGCGATGGGTGCGCTGAGTTGCGGGGCAAACTGCGGCTTGGGCGTCTGCAGCGTGCGCATGCCCCACAAGCCGGCAACGAGCAGCACGATGGCGACGATCAGCAAAGCGGGTTTGCGCATGAAGATGATCCGTAAAGCGGGAATGTGTGCGGCAGAGCAAGTATGCCGCCGCGCGACTGTGTCGACTTTGAACGCGGCCGGGCACCTATACGGTTCACGCGCAAGTAACCGGGGCATGGTGCAAGGTGTGCAGCGAACACCGCGCGGCATGCGATGGGATGAAGTTTCCCTGCCAGCACCCTTGGTAAGCGCCGCCGCCGTCCTTACCATCTACCCCGCAACGCCCGGCCTTCGCCGGGCGGCAAGTCCAGGAGACACGCATGGCTTACACCCTTCCGCAGTTGCCTTATGCCTACGACGCGCTGGAGCCGAACATCGATGCGCAGACGATGGAAATCCATCACACCAAGCATCACCAGACCTACATCAACAACGTCAATGCGGCGCTGGAAGGGACCGAGTATGCGGACCTGCCGATCGACGAACTGGTGTCCAAGCTGAAGAGCCTGCCGGAAAACCTGCAGGGCCCGGTGCGCAACAACGGTGGCGGCCACGCCAACCACTCGCTGTTCTGGACCGTGCTGTCGCCCAACGGTGGCGGCGAGCCCAAGGGCGAGGTCGCCAAGGCGATCGACAAGGACATCGGTGGCTTCGAGAAGTTCAAGGAAGCCTTCACCAAGGCCGCCGTCAGCCGCTTTGGCTCGGGTTGGGCGTGGTTGAGCGTGACCCCGGACAAAAAGCTGGTGGTGGAAAGCACCGCCAACCAGGACAGCCCGCTGTTCGAGGGCAACACCCCGATCCTGGGCCTGGACGTGTGGGAACACGCGTACTACCTGAAGTACCAGAACCGTCGCCCGGAATACATCGGCGCGTTCTACAACGCGGTCAACTGGGACGAAGTCGAGCGCCGCTACCACGCCGCGATCGCCTGAGTCTTAAGCTGACGCTGTAACGCAAGAAGGCCGGGAGCGATCCCGGCCTTCTTCGTTGTGCAGTCTATGTCGTAGGAGCGACCTCGGTCGCGATGGGCATTCCCGTGGAAAGCTCCATCGCGCGCAAGCGCGCTCCTAACGCAACCGAAGCGGCGGCGATCAGAACTTGGCGTCGAACTCGCGGGCGTAGCCGGTGTTGACGATGACCTTCTGCAGCGCGTCGCTGATCTTGATGTTGCCGGCGACGATCTGCTGGGTTTCCGGGCCCATGTTGTCCATGCGTGGCGGGGTGGCGCCCTTGTAGTCGCAGACCCGGCCACCGGCTTCGCGCACCAGCAATACGCCGGCCGCGATGTCCCAGGCTTTGACGCCGGCTTCGAAGTAGGCATCGGCACGGCCGCAGGCCACATAGGCCAGGTCCAGCGCCGCCGAACCGGTGCGGCGCACGTCTTCGGCCTGCACCAGCAACGCATCCACGCACTTGAGCTGCGCGCTGGCGCGTGCACGCTCGCGCGGCGGGAAGCCGGTGTGGACCATGGCACCTTCCAGATCCTTGCGCTCGGCGATGCGGATGCGGCGGTCGTTGAGCACCGCGCCGGCGCCACGGCTGGCAGTGAACAGCTCATTGCGCAGCGGGTCGAAGATCACCGCATCGGTGGGTTCGCCATTTTCCACCAGCGCGATCGACACGCAGTAATGCGGAAAGCCGCGCAGGTAATTGCTGGTGCCGTCGAGTGGGTCGATCACCCAGGTGTAGCGGCCACTCTTGCCGCCCTGCACGCCGCCTTCCTCGCCGAACACGGCGTACTCGGGGTAGCCGCGCTTGAGTTCCTTGATGATGACCTTCTCGGCATCGGCATCGACTTCGCTGGCGTAGTCCATGCGGCCTTTCTGCACCACGTTGAGCGCATCGAGCTTGTTGATACCGCGCAACAGCACATTGCCGGCGAGGCGGGCGGCTTTGACCATGACGGTGACGGCGGGTTTCTGCATGGTTAAAGCTCCCGTGAAGGCAGAATGGACGATGACGAAGGTAAAAGAGCGGTCCGGCGCCAAAGCCGGCCGCGCAGTTTACCATCTACGACCGAATCGCTCCCCAATCTCCGTTCATGTCCGTCACTCAGCGCATCCGTTTTGTTCTTGTCGGTACCCAGCATCCAGGCAACATCGGCGCCGCCGCACGTGCGATGAAAACGATGGGTGTGACGCGCCTGGTGCTGGTGGCGCCGGAACGTGCGCTCGACGAAGACGCCTACCGGCGCTCGGCCGGTGCTGAAGACGTGCTGGGTGATGCGCCGATTTTCGCGACCCTGGGCGAGGCAGTGGCCGATTGCACCCTGGTCATCGGCTGCACTGCGCGTGCGCGCCGGGTGGCGCTGGAAGAACTGCTGCCCGACGAAGGCGCGCAGCGCGCCCTGGCCAAGGCCGCCGAGCCGGCCGAAGTGGCGTTCGTGTTCGGCCGCGAGCGTACCGGCCTGACCAACGACGAATTGCAGCTCTGCCATGCCGCCGTGCATATCCCGTCCGACCCGCAGTTCAGTTCGCTCAATCTGGCCGCGGCGGTGCAGGTGCTGGCCTACGAAGTGCGGTTGGCGCAGCTGGCCTCCGGTGAGGCCGAACCGGTCGCTGCGGCCGCTGCCGGCCTGCGCGACGGCCCGGCCAGTCATGCGCAGCTGGAAGGCATGTTCGGCCAGCTGGGCGACACGCTGGACGAGATCGACTTCCACAAGGGGCGTGCGCCGGAGTCGGCGATGCGCAAGCTGCGACGGCTGCTGCTGCGTGCGGAGATGACCGAGCAGGAGGTGCGCCTGATCCGCGGCATCCTGTCGGACGCGCAGCGCATGGCCATGTTGGCAAGGCGCGCCGGAAACTGACGTCTGTCACATCTTTGAAGATTCGGCTAGGCTGTCCGCGGCTCTAGGGGAGTGTCGGTTTTGCGCGGTCTACGATGGTGTCTGAGTGCCTGCTGGCTGATCGCCGGCGCAGGCTTGGCCGTAACCGCTGCAGCAGCGCCTTCCCCGGTCCTGGTGCTAGGGCGGATCAGCGATGATCCGGCCACGCATTACGATCAACTCAAGCCGCTGCTGGACTATGTGGTGCCGCGCATGCGCGAGGTCGGCATCCGCCGCGGCGAGATCCTGATGGCACCGGATGCGCGGCAGATGTCCAGCTATCTGCGGCGCGGCCGGGTCGACTGGGTCAGCGAGACCACCGGTGCGGCAATGTTGCTGGAGCGGCGCGGCAGCGCGCATCCGCTGCTGATGACCGAGCGCGGCGGCGTGCGCGAGTTCCACACGGTGTTCTTCGTGCGCCGCGACAGCCCGATCCAGTCGCTCGGGCAACTGCGTGGGCACACCCTGGCCTTGCAGAACGCCTCGTCCACCAGTGGATATCTGGTGCCGATGCTGGAGCTGAGGCGCAACGGTCTTGCCTGCGATGTGCTGCTGTCGCCGGACGACACCCAGGTGCTGGGCTCGGTCGGCTATCTGATGGTCGGCTCGAAATTGAACATCGCCGCGTTCGTGCACAAGCGGCTGGTCGATGCCGGGGCGTTCAGCAATCTCGATTGGGACGACGAGCGGCATCTGCCCCCGGTATTCCGGCGCGACTTCCGCATCGTCTACCGCAGTGCGCCGGTGCCGCGCGCGGTGGAGATGGTGCGCACCGGCATGGACCCGGCGGTGGAGCGCCGCCTGCGCATCGTGCTATTACAGGCCGCCTCCGACCCGAAGGCCGGGCCGGCACTCAAGCGGTTCTTCGGCACCAGCGCGTTTCATCCTGTGGATGGGCAGAGCCGCCGGCGTCTGGACGCATTGAGCGCGGGCCTGCAACACGTCAGGGATGAGATGGAATGAGTCAGGTGCGCTTTGGGTTGCAGGCACGTTTCCTGTTGGTCATGGCGCTGACCCTGCTGCTGGTCGGCGCGATCCTGGCCTCGCTGCTGCAACGCCAGAGCGCCATGCAGCGCGAGGTGCGGGGCTTGAGCGCGCAGATCCTGCATGAGCTGTTCGACCGCAGCCTGCGCACCCGTGGCGAGACGCTGGCCACCGAGCTGGCCTCCGGCCTGGCCAACCCGCTGTATTACTCCGACCTGGGCGCCGTGGGCGCGCTGGTGCGCAATGCCGCGCGCCAGCAGGTGGTCAGCTACGTGCTGGTGTTCGACCGCCGCGGCCGGCTGGTGCATGACGGCACGCCGACCCTGCAGCGCTACGGCCAGACCATGACCGACCCGCTGGCGGCCAAGGCGGTCAGCGCACGGGCGATGCTGCTGCAGTCCTCGCCCGAGGTGCTGGAGGTCACGGTACCGATCAAGATCGGCGACCAGCGCATCGGCGGGGTGCGCGTGGGCATGTCGCGCGAGCGTGTGCGCAGGATCGAGTCCGGCGCCAACCTGACCCTGGTCGAAAACCTCAATGCAATCGGCAAGCGCGATCTGGGTTGGCTGCTGGTGCTGCTGGCTGCGCTGGTGGGGTTGGGCGTGCTGCTGGCGATCTACGTGCAGCGCACGCTGGTGGCGCCGGTGCGGCTGCTGGCGGCGGCGGCGCGGCAGATCGAGCGCGGCGACTATGCCGTGCAGCTGCCGCCGCACCCGCGCAACGACGAGATCGGCGAGCTGATCTCTGCGTTCGGCCGCATGAGCGAGAGCATTGCCCGGCACGATCGCGAGGTGCGCCACATGGCCTACACCGACGCGCTGACCGGGCTGACCAACCGGCTGGGTTTCCGCGAGGGGCTGGACCATCTGCTCAATACCGCGCGCAGCACCGACAGCAAGCTGGCCTTGCTGTTTGCCGATATCGATGACTTCAAGCGCGTCAACGACACCCTGGGCCACGAGGCCGGCGACGAAGCCTTGCTGCAGTTCGCCAGCCGCATCAGTCGCGCGGTCTGCGCGCTGGGGGGCGACGACGCGATTCTGGCGCGCTTTGGCGGCGACGAGTTCGTGATCCTGCTGCAGAGCGGCGATGTCAGCTTGCTGGCCGCGCAGCTGGCGGACCGCCTGGTGCACGAATTGAGCCGCCCGTTGAACGTGCAGGGGCGCGAAGTGTTCCTGGGCACCTCGATCGGCATCACGCTGTTCCCCGACGATGCCAACGATGCCACCGCGCTGCTCAAGAACGGCGACATTGCGATGTACCAGGCCAAGGTCGCCGGCAAGAATTGCCACCGGTTCTACAGCCGTGCCGCCGACCATGCGGTCGAACGCCGCGTGCATATGGAGCACGAGTTGCGCGGTGCGTGGGAGCGCGACGAGCTGCGCCTGGTCTATCAGCCGATCTACCGCACCAGCGACCGCGTGCTGGTGGGCGTGGAGGTGCTGCTGCGCTGGCAGCATCCGGCGCTGGGCACGATCGCGCCGTCCACCTTCATCGACATCGCCGAGCAGAGCGGGTTGATCGAGGTGATCGGTCCCAAGGTCCTGCGTGCGGCCTGCCTGGAGGCGGCGCAGTGGCCGATGATGGGCGATGGGCTGTTCATTTCGGTCAACGTCTCGCCGCGGCAGTTGCGCAGCGGTGCGCTGATCGACACCGTGGCCGAGTGCCTGGCCGAGTCCGGGTTGCCGGCTGCCCGATTGCATCTGGAGCTCACCGAGACCGCGGTGATCGGCGACGAGATGATGGCGGCCAGCCTGCTCGACCAGCTGCACCGCACCGGCGTGAAAGTGTGGCTGGACGATTTCGGTACCGGTTTCTCCGGCCTGAGCCACCTGCGCCAGGTGCCGGTGGACGGGGTCAAGATCGACAAGAGTTTCATCGCCGACCTGCAGCGCGACCCGGACGATCTGGCGCTGACCACCGCGATCATCAACATGGCCCATTCGCTGGGGATCACCGTGGTGGCCGAAGGCATCGAGCAGGAAGCGCAGTTCAACCTGCTGCGCGAGCGCGGCTGCGACCTGGGGCAGGGCTACTGGTTCAGCCGTCCGCTGAGCCCGGCGGACATGGTCAAGCTGATCGCGGCGGGGTGAGTGCGTGCATACGTCGCTTTAACGTGCCGCACCGCTGTGCGTAGGAGCGCCCTCGGGCGCGATGGAGCACTACCGGTAAGGCTGCATCGCGCCCAAGGGCGCTCCTACAGTGCACGTGAGCGCCGATGGCGGTGACGGTTACAGCGGGCGCTTGCCGGTGTCGCCGGGGATTTCTCGCACCAAGCGCGGGACCAGGTAGCCGGACAGGCGCGTGGCCAGTGCCGCATGCAGGGCGCGTGCGCGGGTGTCGTCGACTTCGAAATGCGCCACGCCGGCCACGCGGTCGAGCTGGTGCAGGTAGTACGGCAGCACACCGGCCGCAAAGCTGCGCTCGCTCAGGGCGGCCAGCGCGTCCACGCTGTCGTTGACCCCGCGCAGCAGCACGGCCTGATTGAGCACCTGCGTGCCAGCGCCGCGCAAGGCATGCACGGCAGCGTCCACCGCGGCGTCGAACTCGTTGGCATGGTTGGCATGGATCACGAACGCCACCGGCCACGGCAGGCTGCGCAGCCAGGCCAGCAGCGCTGCATCCACGCGTTCGGGCAGCACCACCGGCAGGCGGCTGTGGATGCGCAGGCGCTTGAGGTGCGGGATCGCGGCCAGGGCGTCGGTCAGTTCGACCAGCTTGGGCGTGGCCAGCGACAGCGGGTCGCCACCGGAGAGCAGTACTTCGTCGATGCCCGGGTCGGCCGCGATCGCGGCAACGGCCGCGCGCCAGCCGTCGCGGGCGGCGGTTTCGTCTGCATACGGGAAGTGGCGACGGAAGCAGTAGCGACAGTGCACCGCGCAACTGCCGGTGGCGATCAGCAAGGCGCGGCCGCGGTATTTCTGGATCACCCCGGCGGCGGTTTTTGCAGCCGCATCGCCGACCGCATCCAGGCCGAAGCCGGGAACCGGCTGCATCTCCGCGTCCAGCGGCAGCACCTGGCGCAGCAGCGGGTCGTTGAGGTCGCCAGGCCGCATCCGGGCCACGAACGCGTGCGGCACCCGCAGCGGGAACTGCGCCGCCGCTTCATCGCTGATGCCGGCGGCCTGTGCCTCCAGGCCCAGCAGCGCCAGCAGGGCGCGTGGGTCGCGCACGGCGTCGCGCCACTGCTGTTGCCAGCGCGGCGGCTGCAGGATGGGGAGCGGGGACGGCTGCAAGGCGAGGGGGGCTGCGGTTATCATGTGCGGTCACAAAACCAATGCCCGCCGGTGATGGCGGGCGCCCCATTCTAATCCGACCCGCCCCAGAGTGGCGGGTCGTGGTCTTATCGAGGAGCTGCACCATGGCCACTGTTGGCATGAACGATGTCAAGAACGGCATGAAGATCCTGGTCAATAACGAACCGGCGGTCATCACCGAGACCGAGTACGTCAAGCCGGGCAAGGGCCAGGCCTTCACCCGCATGAAGTACCGCTTCATCAAGTCCGGGCGCGTGGTCGAAATGACCATGAAGGCGACCGACGACGTGGAAGTGGCCGACGTGGTCGACACCGACATGCGCTACCTGTACAGCGATGGCGAGTACTGGCACTTCATGGACCCGGAATCCTTCGAGCAGGTGCAGGCGGACAAGGCCGGCATGGGCGGCGCCGAGAAGTGGCTCAAGGGCGAGGAAGACTGCATCGTGACGCTGTGGAACGGCGCGCCGATCTGGGTCCAGCCGCCGAACTTCGTCGAACTCAAGATCACCGAGACCGACCCGGGCGTGCGTGGCGATACCTCCGGCGGCGGCGGCAAGCCGGCCACGCTGGAAACCGGTGCCGTGGTGCGCGTGCCGCTGTTCGTCAACCAGGACGAAGTGATCAAGGTCGACACCCGCTCGGGCGAATACTCCGCGCGCGTCAAGTAACCGCATGCGCGCCGGACACTGGCTGGAGCGAGCGCGACGCGATGCCGGTGTCCCGTGGGTCGTGGGCGGCGTGCTGTGCGCCGCGCTGGCCGCCTGCCCGGCGCTTGCCCACGCGGCCGCCGCAACCTGCGATGCACGCAGCATTGCAGCGGTGGCGCAGGCCGACGTATTCGACGGCGCCGTCGCTACGGCGCCAGACGATCGCGTGGTGGCGCAGACCTGCAAGCTCTGGCCCTACGATGCGACGATCCGGCTGGCGGCCATCGCGTTTGCCGCCGATGCCGCCGCGCCAGGCGAGCGTGAACTGCAATTGCGCGTTGCCCTGCTGGACGCCGCCAGCGGCAAGGTGCTGGCCGGCTATACGCAGGCCCTGGGCGAAGACGCCGCCTTCGAGCTCGATGCCGACAGCCTGCGTCTGGATACCGCGCGCTACGACGTGGCGCCCGGGACGCGCGCGATCGGCGTGGTCGTGCACAGCGTCGCGCGTGGGCCCAGTTGCCCGGATTTCAGCAGCGAGGATGCACTGACCCTGCTGGTCCGCGACGGACGCACGCTGCGCCCGGTGCTGCAACGCGATCTGTCGCTCTGGCAGCGCGTCAAGGGCGAACCCTGCAGTCCGGGGCAGGGCGGGGTGATTACCGAAAGTGCCGAGCTGGCCCTGGCGATGGCACCGCAGTCACACGCCGGCTATGCGGACATCGTCCTGACCGCAAACATCCGCACCCTTGAGAGCGTGACCGGCGGCGGCCCCGATGCCGAACGCACGCGTCGCGCACGGCAGCTGTTGCGCTACGACGGAACACGCTATGTGGCGACCTCCGGCGGCAATGCCAGCTGGCCGTTCGGCAACTAACCTTCTATGGATCCGCTCATGACCAATGCTCCCCCAGAACCGTGCGACCTGCTGATCGAAGCCGGCTACGTGGTGCCGATCGAACCGCATGCGGTGGTCCTCGAAGATCATGCCGTGGCCGTGCGCGGCGGCGTGATCGTGGCGATCCTGCCGACTGCGCAGGCACGCGCGCGCTTTGCGCCGGCCCAGACCGTGTCGCGCCCGGACGCGGCGCTGATGCCGGGCCTGGTCAACGCGCATACGCACAACCCGATGACGCTGCTGCGCGGCGTCGCCGACGACCTGCCGTTGATGGTGTGGCTGCAGCAGCACATCTGGCCGGTGGAAGCGGCGGTGATCGGGCCGGAGTTCGTCGCCGACGGCACCACGCTGGCGATCGCCGAGATGCTGCGCGGCGGCACCACCTGCGTCAACGAAAACTACTTCTTTGCCGATGTGCAGGCAGCGGTCTACAAGCAGCACGGGTTCCGCGCACTGGTCGGTGCGGTGATCATCGATTTCCCCACCGCGTGGGCGTCGTCGGACGATGAGTATTTCGCGCGTGCCGGCGAGTTGCACGACCAGTGGCGCGACGATCCGTTGATCAGCACCGCGTTCGCGCCGCATGCGCCGTACACGGTGAACGATGCCAATTTCGAACGCGTGCGCATGCTGGCCGACCAGCTGGACATGCCGGTGCATCTGCATACGCATGAAACCGCGCAGGAAGTGGCCGACTCGATCACGCAGTACGGGCAGCGCCCGCTGGCGCGCCTGGACCGGCTTGGCCTGGTCAACGACCGCCTGATCGCCGTGCACATGACCCAGCTCACCGATGCCGAAATCCACCTGTGCGCCGAGCGCGGCGTCAGTGTGGTGCATTGCCCGGAATCCAACCTCAAGCTGGCTTCGGGATTTTGCCCGGCCTGCGCGCTGCAGCGTGCAGGCGTGAACCTGGCCATCGGCACCGACGGCTGCGCCAGCAACAACGACCTGGACATGTTCAGCGAGAATCGAACCGCCGCCATCCTCGCCAAGGCGGTGGCCAACGATGCCACCGCCCTGGACGCGGCGACCACGCTGCGCGCGGCCACGCTGGGCGGTGCGCGTGCGTTGGGCTTCGGCGACAGGATCGGCTCGATCGAAGTCGGCAAGCAGGCCGACCTGGTCTGCGTGGATCTTGCCGCACTGGAAACCCAGCCGCTGCATCATGTGTTGTCGCAGCTGATCTACGCGGCCGGCCGGCATCAGGTCACCGATGTGTGGATCGCCGGCAAGCCCAAGCTGGTGCAGCGCGAGCTGATCGACATGGATACCGCGGCCCTCGTCGCCAACGCGCGGCAATGGCGCGACCGCATCCGCACCGTCCGCGCCTGAGCGCGCGTCATCGCATCCCGGAGTTCCGCATGAATCCCACGACCCACTCCAGCTCCACCAACTTCCATCAGGCCGAACTGGACAAGTTTGCCGCACTGGCCAACCGCTGGTGGGACGCAGACGGCCCGCAGAAGCCGCTGCATGCGCTCAACCCGGTGCGTCTGCAGTACGTGTCCGCACGCCAGCAGCTGGCCGGCGCGCGCGTGCTCGATGTGGGGTGCGGCGGCGGCCTGCTCAGCGAGTCGATGGCACGCCTGGGCGCGCAGGTCACCGCGATCGATCTGGCGCCGGAGCTGGTCAAGGTGGCGCGCCTGCATAGCCTGGAATCGGGCGTGCAGGTGGACTATCGCGTGCAGTCGGTGGAAGACCTGGCGGCCGAACAGCCAGGCAGTTTCGATGCGGTGACCTGCATGGAAATGCTCGAACACGTGCCGGACCCGACCGCGATCATCCGCGCCTGCGCCAGCCTGCTCAAGCCGGGCGGCAAGCTGTTCCTGTCCACGCTCAATCGCACCCCGGCCGCGTTCGCGCTGGCCGTGGTGGGCGCCGAATACATCGCGCGGCTGCTGCCCAAGGGCACCCATCACTACAAGGATTTCATCAAGCCGGCAGAGCTGGCGGCCTGGTTGCGCAATGCCGAGCTGCAGCTGGACGACGTCAGCGGCATGCTCTACGAACCGTGGCGCAACCGCGCGCGGTTGTCTTCGCGCACCGAGGTCAATTACCTGGCGTATGCGGTAAAGCCGTGACGGGCAGGCAGTCGCGAGTTGGGAGTCGGAAGTCGCAACGGCGGTCGGCAGGGGGCTTGATGGATCCCGGCGCAGGTCCGGTTGCAGATCGCCGCGTGATGGCGGTGGTCCTGTGAGCCTTCCGCGCGCGGTGTTGTTCGATCTGGATGGCACCTTGCTGGACAGCGCGCCGGACATGCTGGCGACCGTCAACGCGATGCTGGCGGCACGCGCCCGTGCGCCGCTGGCGTTGGAGCAGTTGCGTCCGGTGGTGTCCAAAGGGGCGCGTGCCATGCTGGGCGTGGCGTTTGCCGAGCTCGATGCCGATGCGCGCACGGCCCTGGTGCCGGAATTCCTGCAGCGTTATGAAGGCTTGATCGGCACGCAGTCGCAGCTGTTCGATGGTATCGAGGCGCTGCTGTCGCAGCTGGACGATGCCGGCTGCAGCTGGGGCGTGGTGACCAACAAGCCCGAATACCTTGCGCGTCTGATCCTGCCGCAACTTGGGTGGCAGCAGCGCTGCGCCGTGTTGATCGGTGGCGACAGCCTGCCCGAGCGCAAGCCGCATCCGTTGCCGCTGCTGACCGCCGCCGAACGCATCGCTGTGGCGCCTGCGCAGTGCGTCTATGTTGGCGATGACGAACGCGACATCGTTGCAGCGCGCGCGGCCGGCATGCCGTCGGTGGCGGTGTTGTGGGGCTATCGTTTGCACGACGATGCGCCATCGCGCTGGCAGGCCGATGTGCTGGTGGAGCATCCGCAGCAGTTGTGGGACCCGGCGACATGGCCGCAGACCTGATCTTCTTTCGCTTTTTTTCGGACCAGCCATGAGCCAATCCAGTGCTCTCGACAGTTTTCTCGACAAGTGGCGCACCCGCTGGCCGGAGTGGTCGGTTGCCGAGCCTTTCGTTCCCGAACCGCAGCGGCGCCTGAGCGCTGCCTGGTTTGCGTTGCTGCAGGAATGGGAGGACATCATGAACATCGCCGGCGACCCGTTGCCGGCCGATGCCAAGCTGGCCTGGTGGCAGCAGGAGCTGCGCGACTGGTCCAGCCAGCGCTCGCGTCACCCCTTGGGGCGCGTGCTGGAGCCGGTGCGTGCGCCGTGGGCGCAACTGGCCGACACCTTGCCGGCAATGCAGGCCGCGCGTGTGCAGCCCGCATCGTTGCAGCAGGCACTGGAGCAGCTGCGTGACTTCGCCCACGCAGTGGTTGCGGTGGAAGCGGTGCTGTTTGCGCGTGCACAGCCGGGCGATGCCACGGCGGTGGCGGTGCAATGGCTGGACGCACGCCAGCGCGTGGCCGGCGATAGCGCAGCACCTGGTGGCGTGATCACGGTGGCATGGCGCACGCAGTTGCTGCGTGCGTGGCCGCGCAAGCCAGCCTTGGCGCGACCGCACCGGGTGTGGTCGCGGCTGGCACGGCTGCGCCTGCAGCGCGAACTGGCCGGCAAGGCGGCCTATCCGCCGCCGGTCCAGCAGCTGTGGCATAGCTGGCGGGCGGCCAGCGGCTCGGCGTGAAACGCCCGCTGGCTGCATCCTGCTGGAATGCAGCCACCGGGCTTCAGGGCGCACGCGTGGCCGCGATCAGATCGGCGAATCGGGCAGCACGGTGTGATACGCAATGAAGGCATTGCTGCAGTCCAGCGGCTTGCCCGGGCCGGGCGTGCCCTGCAGCTGCACATCGTCCTGCACCGAGGCCGTGAGCTGGTCATAGAAGCTCACCGGGCCGCCGTTGAAGCTGAAATGCACCGCACCCGGATTGCTGGCCGGTCCGCCGAAGTGGGGCTGCGCAAAGCTGACCTTGCCGCCATCGAGCACGACATTGTCCAGCGACAGGGTGATCGGCCGCGTGGTGCTGGCATCGCGATACCCGTAAAAACTCAGTTCGCCGGCGCCGAGGGTCGTTGAACCCAGCGAATGCACATTGCGCAGCGAAATGCCGCTGAACTGAGGGATCTTGCCGTGCACGGCCGCGTTGGCGTAGTTGGCATCGAACACCAGCGGACGCGCGACGCCGCGCATGCAGATGGTGTCGAAACTGATGTCGGAGACCTGCCCGCCACGCGAGGCGTCTGACTTGATGCGCAGGCCATTGGCCGAATACGGGTCGCGTGCGACGTCGTTGGCGTTGAAGCCATCGATGCTCAAGCCGCGCACGGCGATGTGGCGCATGCCGGCGTCGGTTTCGCTGCCCAGCGAAAAGCCATGCGTGAAATAGAACTGGTTGTAGGCGAACAGCATGTTCTCCGAGGCGATGACGCGCGTGGCCTTGGCCCCTGCCTTGATGGCCACGCCATCATCGCCGGTGCCGATGTACGAATAGGCCAGCAGCACGTTCTTCGACTGGCCGGGGTCGAATCCGTCGGTATTCTTGGCGGTTTCCGGGGTAAAACAGGTCGCATGCGGATTGACGTCCGGCGTGCTGCCGGCCGGGCAGCGATACCCGGGGCGCGAATACACCAGGCTGGGCGCCAGGATCTTGATGCCCCATGCAGTCAGCCCCACCACGTTGTCGCTGATGACGTGGAAGTTGGGCGAGTTTTCCAGGGTGATGTCGTACAGCGTCACGTCGGTGCTGTTGTCGATCTGCATCAGGCGCGGCACGTGCTGGCTCAAGCCCTTGGTGACGTTGAGATAGGCAAGATCCCACCAGCTGGCCTTGCCAGCGTTGGGCCCGGCGGTGAGCGTGCTCCCGCCGCGGCCGTCGATCTTGCCGGCGCCGACGATGGCGCTGTTGGCGGTGTCGGAAAAATGGATCAGCGGATTGCACGACTTGGCCTTGTCGGTGGTGGCGGTACCGCAGTTGCCTAAGCCATTGTCGTAGTCCTGCGGATTACGCGAGGCGAACACGGTGACGTTGCGGTCGATCCACAACGTGACGCCGCTCTTGATGGTGAGCGGGCCGGTCAACAGGCCAGACTCGCCGGCATCGCCGGGGACCAGATGCACCGCGCTGCCCGCCGGGCAATCGTCGATGGCGGCCTGCAGGCGCGCGGTATCGCGCTTGGAGCGCGCCGGATCCTGGTCGATCGCATCCAGTGAACCGGCAACCGGCACCAGGGCCGCCTTGAGCGTGCTGCAGATCTGTGTCGGCAGCGTCGGCTGCCGGATCACGCCCCAGCTGGTGGAGATGCTGTGCGCGCTATCGGCATCCGCCTGCGCATGCGGTGGTGCGGCGCCGGCGTGGAGGCTGATCAGGCCAATCAATGCCACGGTCAGTGGCGCGCGGGTGAGAGAGGTGGGGCTAGGCATTGGGAGTGCTCCGGGGAGGACAGGACGCGCCTGCCCGATTTGTGCACGGCAGCCACCTGCGGTCATGACAGTGGCGTGGTTGCATGCAGTTGCACGGGCGGCGGTTTGATGCCGTAGTGCCGATCGGTCAGGTGCGGGCGCCAGCGTGGCGCCTTGCCCCGCTGCCCGGCGTCGGCGGGGCGAACTCAGCACCGTCTTGCCGAAGCCAGCAATGCATTGCTGCAATTCCGTGGCGCACCGCACTCAACGGCACGGCAGCAACAAGACCAGAGGGCCTGTTGGCCTGGCGCGTCGCGCGCCAGGCCAACAGGCGCTGGTTGCAGTGCCGGGCGTCATCGCGCCCTTGAAAGCCACGCGCGTCGTCCAGGACGCTGTTGCAGACAGCTCAGTCGGCGGCGCCTGCACCGCTGTTGCCGTACTCATAGAAACGGTTTGCGGAGTTGGCACAGCCGCTGCTGCAGAACGGACGGTTGGCCGTGGATGCATTCCACGGCGCCGCCTTGCGGATGTGGCTGCCCAGGGTGGAATCGCGCACCGTGACTTGGCCGTTGGGCGAGGTGCCGTTGACATACGCGCTCAGGCCGCTGACACCTTCGTCCCAGGCACGGCCCAGGTAGGTCTGGTTGTCGGGCGAGCCGGACAATGCAACGAACTTGCTGTTGATCACCAGGAAGCCGTATGTGCTACCTGGCCGCGTACTGGGTGCGAAGATGTAACCGCCTCGGGTGGCGCCCAGACGCGAACCTACGGAGCGGATGTTCGAGCTGTCGAACACGCCGATGCCCGAGCCGAAGATGAAGTCGACATCTCCATCGATCGTACTGTTCTTGAAATACGCGCGATTCACGTTGGCTGCGTTGGTCGCGCTGATCAGCAAGGTGTCCTGATTGCCCTGTACCACTACATCTTCGAAACTTGCCTTGTCGCCGCGCACGGCCAGTGCGACCGCCGACTGGTTTACGTCTGCGAAGGTACCTTCGATGTAGCTGTTTTCAATGCGCAGATGGCGCGCCTGGAAGTCGGCGGCGCGCACCGTCACCGTGGCGCTGTTGGACGTGCCGACCGTGGTCGCCGCCGCATTGCTGGCGCAGGCGTGGCTGGCGGTGCCCGCCGGCTTGGGCGTGGGGTTGGCGTTGTTGAAGCGAATGACGGTGTCGCCTGCGGACGCGCCCAGCCCGAACAGCGTCAACGGCGGCGCGTTGGCCGGCACGCAGACCAGCTCGGTGTAGGTGCCCGCCTTGATGCTGATGTAGCGGCGCGTGGTGCCACCGGCGGTCACCGCTGCATCGATCGCCGATTGCACGCTGCGGTAATTGGTGGAGCCGTCCGCGGCCACGGCGTAGTCGGCAGTGAGCAGCGCCACGCCGGCGGTGGGATTCCAGTTGTCGGTGACCGGTGCGGTGATTGGCCCGGTCTTGGCCAGTGCCTGGGTGATCGTATAGGTGCTGGCTTCGCTGCGGGTGAGCTGCGGCCGCGTGGCGGTGCCGGTGAGTGCTGATGCATCGACGCTGACAAGCGTCAGCAATGCAGCGGCGATGCAGGTCGTGCGCAAGGACGGGACGGACATGGTGAGGTGCTCGCTTGGGAAGGGATGCGTGCATACCTGTGAAATGCCGGCAGATGCCGGCAGTTCTAGTGGATGGCCGCCACGTCGCAGCGGCCATCCACTCGAACTCACGTCAGTCGCCGCACGCGGGGCAGGGCGATGGTACTGCCGGGCTCGCTTGTGGATGACCGACGGTGCGAAGCAATGTACGAGATGTGCGGGGTGATCACGGTTTGCAACGGGACCAGGTCCCGGCGCGCTCACCAGGCGATGCTGCGTGGGCCGGCATTGCCGGATGCATGGTGCAGCGCCGCGTCCTCACATGCCGTGGGCATGCGCCCTTCCAGACTCAGCGGCCCGCGTGCAAACGCGTACGTCAGGAATCGAAATGGCAGATCCCAAAGAACTGCAGGACAAATTCTGGAAGGCCTTGAAGTCCGACCGCACCGTGATGCTGGGCCTGGATGGCGTCGAAGACGGCCATGCGCGTCCGATGACCGCGCAGATCGAAGGCGACAGCGGCGGCCCGATCTGGTTCTTCACCTCCAAGGACAATGCATTGATCGCGATGCTGGGGCAGGGTCGTCGCGTCATCGGCGCTTTCAGCAGCAAGGGGCATGACCTGTTCGCCAGCATCAGCGGTTCGCTGCGCGAGGACACCGATCCTGCCGTGGTCGAGCGCTTGTGGAACCCGCACGTGGCCGCATGGTACGAAGGCGGAAAGGACGACCCGAAATTGGCGCTGCTGCGCCTGGACGCGGACCACGCACAGATCTGGCTCAACGGCTCCAGCCTGCTTGCCGGGATCAAGGTCTTGTTTGGCGTCGACCCGAAGAAGGATTACCAGGACAAGGTCGCGGACGTTCCGCTGCGCTGAGCTCCTCGCGCACGCGGCCGTCAAGGTCGCGTGTGCATGCGCACTCCGGTGGCACGAATGGTCACCGGGGTGCGACGCCAGCACTGCAACGCTGGCCCGCCAAGCGGAGCGCGCCGATGCGCGTGCATCACCTGAACTGCATTTCCACGTGTCCGCTGGGCGGACATCTGATGGACGCTCGCACGCCTGGTGTATTGAATCGAGGTCACCTGTGTTGCCACTGTCTGCTGGTGGAAACCAGCGCCGGGCTGGTGCTGATCGACACCGGCTTCGGGTTGCGCGATGTGGCCGAGCCACGCGCACGTCTGAGCGGTTTCTTCCTGGCCCTGGTCAGGCCGGAGCTACGCGAGGAAATGACGGCCATTCGGCAGATTCAACGCCTGGGCCTGGACCCGCGCGATGTGCGGCACATCATCCTGACCCATCTGGATTTCGATCATGCCGGCGGGCTGGATGACTTCCCGCATGCGCGTGTGCATCTGATGGCGAGCGAGCGTGACGCGGCATTTGCGCAGCGCACCTGGATGGATCGGCAACGCTTCCGGCCGCAGCAGTGGTCCACACGTGGTCAATGGCGTGGCTATGACGCGCTTGCCGGCGAACGCTGGATGGGCCTGGACTGCGTGCGCGACCTGCACGGCCTGCCGCCGGAGATCCTGATGCTGCCGCTGCCGGGCCACACGCTGGGGCATGCGGCCATTGCCGTGCGCAGCACCGAACGCTGGTTGCTGCTGGCAGGCGATGCGTATTTCTTCCATCGCGAGATGGATGCGCAGCAACCGTACTGCACGCCGGGGTTGCGCCTGTATCAGTGGATGCTGGAAAAGGATCGCGCCGCGCGGCTGGGCAACCAGCAACGTTTGCGTCACCTGCGTCAGCACCACGGCGGGGAGGTCGAGCTGTTCTGCTCGCACGACATCACCGAGTTCGAGCGCGTCGCCGGGCAGCCGGCACGCCTGCCGGCAGGCGCCTTGCTGCACGCGCCGACGCCGCACTGATCTGCGCTTCACCGCCCCCAGACACCGCGCAGCGCCATGATCGTCGCTCATGGCGTTGCGCAGGGTGTCGCGATGCCTCAGACGGAGACGGACAATGCAGCAGATCGAAATCGGCCAGATGGTGTTCCTGCGCGACGGTGAAGTCGGCGTTGGCGCGGTGCGCGATATCCGCAACGACGGCGCGGAACTGGTGATCAATATCGAAAACGGTGGCGACTTCGTGCTGCCGGCATCGGTGGTGCGCGATGTGCACTCGGGCAAGGTGATGCTGGATGTGGAGCAACTTCCGGACGATGTACGTCAGGCGCTGCGCCACCCGCACGACAACGAATTGCGGACCAGCACCTATGCAGCCAGCAATCCGCAGGATGGCGCGCTGAAGTAGGCTCCTCGGTGGTGCGTGCATGCGTGCATGCGTGCGTGCAGGCGTGCGTCGGCGACCGGTGCAGGTCAGTCGGGCAGCAGGAAGTTGCGTGGCGCCGCGTCCGCCGGTCCGTCGGAGAGCAGGGCCGGCTGCTCGGCTTCGTCCTTGAGCTGCACGCCGGAGAGCCTGCGCCGGAAAGCCTCGCGCAGCAGGTACGCCAGCTTGTGCGTCGCGTCGGCATAGCTCAGGCCTTCTGCACGAATATTGGAAATGCAGTTGCGCGCGGCATCGGTCAGGCCGACGCGCGGCGCGTAGGTGAGATAGAGCCCCAGGCTGTCGGGCGAGCTGAGCCCGGGACGTTCGCCGATCAACACGATGACGGCGCGCGCCTTGAGCAGTTCGCCCACTTCATCGCCCACCGCCACGCGCCCCTGTGCGACCAGCGCCACTGGCGCCACTGTCCAGCCTTGCTGCACTGCCAATGCGTCGATGTGTTCCACCATCGGCACGGCATGCCGGTGTACCGCGAGCGCAGACAGGCCGTCGGCGACCACCACCGCCACATCGTGGCCGCCGCCGTGCACGGCGGTCTGTCCACGTAGCTGGGTCGCCGCAGTGTCGGCCAGGCAGCGGCCCAGGTCCGGGCGCTGCAGATAGGTATGGCGGTCTGCTGCCGCGCTCTGCAACAGGATGCTGTCGCGCCCTCGTTGCCGCAGGGCTGCCTGCAACGCAGCCGGGTCGAATACCAGGTGCACCGCATCCCGTGCCTGGGCATGCGCCAGTTGGAACTCCAGGTGGGCAGCAGTTGGCAGGCTGGTGCCGACCCGTCCCAGCGCAATGCGCGCCGGGGTCAATTGGCGTAACCGTGCCCATGCATCGCGCGGCGGTATGGCCGGGTTGCTCACGATGGGGTGCCGGACGGCAGCTGCGAGAGCGCACGACGAAACGGTGCCGGGACCTCGCTGCCCAGTTCAAACCGCCCATCGTCGTGCAACCGTAGGATGCCGTGTTGCTCCAGCCACTGCTCGAACTCGGGCGCGGCGCGCAGGCTAAGCACCTGGCGCGCATACAGCGCATCGTGGAACGAGGTGGTCTGGTAGTTGAGCATCACATCGTCCGAGCCGGGGATGCCCATGATGAAGTTGATGCCGGCCGTGCCGAGCAGGGTGAGCAACATGTCCATGTCGTCCTGATCGGCTTCGGCGTGATTGGTGTAGCAGATGTCGCAGCCCATCGGCACGCCGAGCAATTTGCCGCAGAAATGATCCTCCAGCCCGGCGCGGATGATCTGCTTGCCGTCATACAGATACTCCGGGCCGATGAAGCCGACCACGGTGTTGACCAGCAGCGGCTTGAACTGCCGCGCCACCGCATACGCGCGCACCTCGCAGGTCTGTTGGTCCACGCCGTGGTGCGCGTTGGCCGACAAGGCGCTGCCCTGGCCCGTCTCGAAATACATCACGTTGTCGCCGACGCTGCCCCGGCGCAGCGACAGGCCGGCCTCGTAGCCTTCCTGCAAGAGCGCCAGATTGATGCCGAAGCTGGCATTGGCCGCTTCGGTGCCTGCGATGGACTGGAACACCAGATCCACCGGCACGCCGCGGTTGATGGCGTCGATGGTGGTGGTGATATGCGCAAGCACGCACGATTGGGTGGGAATCTGATAGCCGGTGATCACCGCATCGAGCATGCGCAGCAACGCGGTGGTTGCCGCCAGACTGTCGCTGGCCGGGTTGATGCCGATCACTGCATCGCCGTTGCCGTACAGCAGGCCGTCGAGCATGCTGGCGGCAATGCCGGTGGCATCGTCGGTGGGGTGGTTGGGCTGCAGCCGCGTCGACAGCCGGCCACGCAGGCCCAGGGTGTTGCGAAAGCGCGTGACCACACGTGTCTTCTGCGCCACCAGGATCAGATCCTGCACCCGCATCAGCTTGGACACCGCAGCCACCATTTCCGGCGTCAGCCCCGGTGCCAGCGCCGCCAATGTGGCTTCGTCGGCCTGCGGGCTCAGCAACCAGTCGCGAAAGCCGCCGACGGTGAGATGCGCCACCGCGGCAAACGCCGTCGCATCGTGCTGGTCGACGATCAGCCGGGTGACTTCGTCGCTGTCATAGGGCACCACCGCTTCCTGCAGGAAATGGCGCAGCGGCAGATCTGCCAGCGCCATCTGCGCTGCCGCCCGTTGCAGCCCGGAGTCGGCCGCCAGCCCGGCCAGCTGATCGCCCGAGCGGGCCGGCGTGGCCTTGGCCAGCAACTGCTTGAGATCGGCAAACCGGAAACGCTCGCCACCGGCAGTGAAGGCGAAGCCGCTCATGTGCTGCCGGCCGCAGTGGCGCCCTGGCGACGCAGACTCAGCACGCAACAGGCTGCGCCGAGCAGCAGCAGGCCGACGAAGATCACCGCCACGATCGGGTTGAACCACACCATCGCCACCAGGCACACCACCGCCAGCGCCAGCGCGACCGCCGGTACCACCGGATAGCCCGGAGCCCGGAAGCTGCGCTCCAGCCCCGGTTCGCGACGGCGCAGTGTGAACAGGCTGAGCATGCTCATGACATACATCACGATTGCACCGAACACCGACATGGTGATCATGGCCGCGGTCAGCGACATGCCCTGGATCTTGACGACGCCGTCGCTGCAGATGGCCGCAATGCCGATGACGCCGCCGGCCAGGATCGCGCGATGTGGCGTGCGGAAGCGCGACAGTTTCGCTAGCCCGTGCGGCAGGAAGCCGGCGCGTGCCAGGGCGAAGAATTGTCGCGAATAGCCCAGGATGATGCCGTGGAAGCTGGCGACCAGGCCGAACAGGCCGATCCACACCAGCATGTGCAGCCAGGTGGAACTGTTGCCCACCACTGCCTTCATCGCCTGCGGCAGCGGATCGTTGATGTTGGACAGCTGACGCCAGTCGCCCACGCCGCCGGCAAACACCATCACGCCCAGCGCCAGCGCCACCAGGGTGAGGATGCCGGCGATGTAGGCGCGCGGAATGGTGCGCCTGGGGTCCTTGGCTTCCTCGGCCGCCATGGCGGCGCCTTCGATCGCCAGGAAGAACCAGATCGCAAACGGAATCGCCGCAAAGATGCCGGAGATCGCCGCCGGCCCGAACACGTCGCTGCCGGCCCAGCCATTGGCCGTAAAGCGCGCCACGCTGAAACCCGGCGCCACCACGCCCATGAAGACCAGCAGCTCGATCACCGCCAGCAAGGTCACGATCAACTCGAAGGTGGCCGCAATCGCCACGCCGACGATGTTCAAGCTCATGAAGATCCCGTACGCGCCGATCGCCGCGATGCGCGGGTCGAGCGTGGGGAACTGCACGTTCAGGTACGCCCCGATGGCCATCGCAATGGCGGGCGGCGCAAACACGAATTCGATCAGGGTGGCCAGGCCTGCGAGCATGCCGCCATAGGTGCCGAACGCACGCAGGCTGTAGGCGAACGGGCCGCCCGCGTTCGGGATGGCAGTGGTCAGTTCGGTGAAGCTGAAGATGAAGCAGGTGTACATCACCGCGACCAGCAACGTGGTGACCAGGAACCCCAATGTCCCTGCAGTACCCCAGCCGTAACTCCAGCCGAAATACTCGCCGGAGATCACCAGGCCCACCGCAATACCCCATAACTGCCAGGTGCCGAGGGTGGGCTTGAGTTGCTCGTTGCGCATGTCGCACATCTCCTGCAGTCGGGGAGGGGAGACCAGGCACGTCCGCCAGTGGCGCGGATGGACCGTCGCGGGCTGAGCTGGCGCTGCAATCAGCCGACGCTCGGCGGCCTCCCGGTTATACCGCAAAGCCTGCTGGCGGACACATGCGCAGCGGGTAGGTCTGCCAAGCCAAGGTGGCGGGAAGCGGCGAGACGCGCGTGCGCGTGGATGACATACGCTCTACGGACGCGCTTTCCGCAGACAGGTCTGTGCTTGGAAGCGGGTTGAGTACAGGAGCATCGTCTCTGCATCGCTGCCATGGGCGATTGCGGCAGCCGGCATTACCGCTGCAGATGTGCCCTCAGGCAAGTCCCGGCTCCAGGCCCGCTGCCGGCCGTTGCGCAGGGGCTTTGAGGAAGCGCGTACCGCAAGATACCTGACGCTGCCGCACCCTCATCCGGCGCTGCGCGCCACCTTCTCCCGGGGGGAGAAGGCAAGTGCGGTCTCACGCCGGGCATTGCCTGAGACGCCTGATTGGTGGCACGCCGCATGCGCAGCAGCAATGGATCGATCCGCACGTCGAACCGCGCCGCGGTGATCTTGACGCCGCGCGACAGCAACCGCGCCGCCGCGCGCCGAAGAACGTGACGCCTCGGATAGCCCGCCAGTTATTTGCCGCGTTCGAGCACCAGCAATGGATCGATCCGCACGTCGAACCGCGCCGCTGTGATGTCGACGCTGCGCGACGGCAACCGCGCCGCCGCGCGCCGTAGAGCGTGACGCCTCGGATAGCCCGCACGTTATTTACCGTGTTCGGGCACCAGCAATGGATCGATCCGCACGTCGAACCGCGCCGCAGTGATCTCGACGCCGCGCGACAGCAACCGCGCCGCCGCGCGCCGGAGAGCGTGACGCCTCAGATAGCCCGCACGTTATTTGCCGCGTTCGAGCACCAGCAACGGATCGATCCGCACGTCGAACCGCGCCGCGGCGATCTCGACGCCGCGCGAGAGCAACCGCGCCGCCGCGCGCCGGAAAGCGTGACGCCTCGGATAGCCCGCACGTTATTTGCCGCGTTCGAGCACCAGCAATGGATCGATCCGCACGTCGAACCGCGCCGCAGTGATCTTGACGCCGCGCGACAGCAACCGCGCCGCCGCGCGCCGGAGAGCGTGCCGCCTCAGATAGCCCGCACGTTATTTGCCGCGTTCGAGCACCAGCAATGGATCGATCCGCACGTCGAACCGCGCCGCAGTGATCTTGACGCCGCGCGACAGCAACCGCGCCGCCGCGCGCCGGAGAGCGTGCCGCCTCAGATAGCCCGCACGTTATTTGCCGCGTTCGAGCACCAGCAATGGATCGATCCGCACGTCGAACCGCGCCGCAGTGATCTTGACGCCGCGCGACAGCAACCGCGCCGCCGCGCGCCGGAGAGCGTGCCGCCTCAGATAGCCCGCACGTTATTTGCCGCGTTCGAGCACCAGCAATGGATCGATCCGCACGTCGAACCGCGCCGCGGTGATCTCGACGCCGCGCGACAGCAACCGCGCCGCCGCGCGCCTGAGAGCGTGACGCCCCTAGATAGCCCGCACGTTATTTGCCGCGTTCGAGCACCAGCAATGGATCGATCCGCACGTCGAACCGCGCCGCAGTGATCTTGACGCCGCGCGACAGCAACCGCGCCGCCGCGCGCCGGAGAGCGTGCCGCCTCAGATAGCCCGCACGTTATTTGCCGCGTTCGAGCACCAGCAATGGATCGATCCGCACGTCGAACCGCGCCGCAGTGATGTCGATGCCGCGCGAGAGCAACCGCGCCGCCGCGCGCCGGAGAGCGTGCCGCCTCGGATAGCCCGCACGTTATTTGCCGCGTTCGAGCACCAGCAACGGATCGATGCGGGTTTCGAACCAGTTCATCCCCCAATGCAGATGCGGCCCGGTGGCACGCCCGGTGGCACCAACCGCGGCAATCACCTGGCCTTGCTCGACCCGATCGCCCACCTTCACGTCGATACGCGACAAATGCAGGAAATTCGAGCTCACGCCAAAGCCGTGATCCAGCAGCACCGTACCGCCGGTGAGATACAGGTCCGGCGCCGCGAACGTCACCACGCCGGCCGCCGGCGCCTTCACCGGGGTGCCGGTGGGCACGGCAATGTCCATGCCCGAATGGCCGGCGCCTGGCTGTCCGTTGTACACGCGTGCATTGCCGAAGCGGCCGCTGATGCGGCCCTGCAGCGGCCAGATGAAGGGCTGCGCAAAATCCGTACGCGCATCGTCGCGATCGCGCGCCGCGGTCACCTGCGCCTGCTCACGCTTGATACGTTCGGCAATCGCCGCTGGCGGGTTGACCGTCTTGGGCGGCACGCCGTTGACGCGCTCGATCGGCCAGTCGCGCGGCGTCACTGCGATGCTCACGGTCTGCATGCTGCCTCCGGGCGGGGTGATCTGCACCTGCAATGGCCCGGTGGCCTCGCGGCCGATGCCGAACACCACGCTTCCATAGCCGCTTACACGCAGGGTCCGGCCGGCGTACTGCACCTTGCTGCCCGCCGGCACCTTGCCGATCACCAGCGCACCTTGCGAGGCGCTTTGCGGAAACACGACATCAGTCGCGGCGGTCGCGCTCTGCGCATCGGCAGTCCCTGCCACCAGCGCGACCGGCGCCAGGATCAACCAGGCGCCCAACAGGCTTGCGCGCATCAGCGGTCGAAGGTCAGGCGCTGGCCGGCGGCGCTGCCGACCAGCTGCTCGCCGTCCCACACCTGCTGGCCGTTGACCCAGGTCGCGGCGATGCGCGAGCGGAAGGTGGTGCCTTCGAACGGCGACCAGCCGCACTTGGACAACACCTGCTCGCGCTTCACGGTGAACGGGGTGTTGTCGATCATCACCAGGTCGGCGAAATAGCCTTCGCGCAGGAAGCCACGCCGTTCCACATCGAACAACTGCGCCGGCGCATGCGCGAACTTCTGCACGATACGGGTGATCGGCAGCTTGCCTTCGTGCACCAGCTCCAGCGCGGCGACCAGCGCGTACTGCACCAGCGGCAGGCCCGAGGGCGCCTGTGCGTACGGCTTCTGCTTCTCTTCCCAGGTGTGCGGGGCGTGGTCGGTGGCAAGCACGTCGATCACGTCTTCGGCCAGCGCCTGGATCAAGGCCAGACGGTCCTCGGGGTCCTTGATCGCCGGGTTGCACTTGATCAGGTTGCCCAGGCGCGCGTAGTCGCTGCGGTCGAAACGCAGGAAGTGGATGCAGGTCTCGGCGGTGATGCGCTTGCGCAGCTTGCCGTCGGCGTCCACCAGCGGGCCGGCCTCGAACAGCGACAGCTCATCGGCGGTGGAGATGTGCAGCACGTGCAGGCGGGTGTTGTGCCTGCGCGCCAACGCCACCGCCAACTGCGAGGACTTCAGGCAGGCTTCGCGCGAGCGGATGTCCGGGTGCATGTCCGGCGTCAGCGCGTCGCCGTACTTCTCCTTGTACTGCGCCATCGTCGCATCGATGGTCGGCGTGTCTTCGCAGTGGGTGATGATGGGGGTGGGCGCGTCCCGGAAGATGGCGTCCAGGGTTTCGGGGTTATCGACCAGCATGTTGCCGGTGGAGGCGCCCATGAACACCTTGATGCCCGGCGCCGTCTTGGGGTCCAGCGACTGGATGTGGGCCAGGTTGTCGTTGCTGGCGCCCATGTAGAAACCGTAGTTGGCCCAGGCGCGCCCGGCCGCGGCGTCGTACTTGGCCTGCAGCGCGGCCGCATCCAGGGTCGGCGGGTTGGTATTGGGCATGTCCATGAAGCTGGTCAGGCCGCCGGCCACGGCCGCACCGGATTCGGTGGCGATGTCGCCCTTGTGGGTCAGGCCCGGCTCACGGAAATGCACCTGGTCGTCGATCATGCCCGGCAGCACCCAGCGCCCGGCCGCGTCCACCACGGTATCGCGGTCGGCGGGTGTGATGCTGCTGTCGATCCTGGCGATGCGACCACCCTCGATCAGCAGGTCGGCATCGAACTCCTTGCCTTCGTTGACCAGGCGGGCATTGATGATGAGGGTTCGGCTCATGGATGAGGTCCTTTGCAGCGGCAGGAAGAAGAAGATGGCGTGGCGGCGCCGGGCGCATCGGGCACCGGATCGAACCCGCCCGGATGGAAAGGGTGGCAGCGGCCCAGCCGGCGTGCGGCCAGCCAGCAACCGCGTAGCGGGCCGAAGCGGCCGATGGCAGTCATCGCATACTCCGAGCAGCTGGGCGCAAACCGGCAGCGCGGCCCGAGCAGGGGGCTGATGAACAGCTTGTAGAAGCGCAACAGCGCGATGAGCAGGCGTGAGATCACTTGCCAATCATATGCGAGTTGCATTAATAGGTGGTTGCCGGGGGTCTGCGGGGTACGCTATAAAGACCCGCTTTCCCGGGCCCCGGGGGAACCAAGGAAGAGCGTTTCGTGGCTGCTAAAAAACCTGCAAAAAAGGCCGTAGAGGCCGCCAAGAAGTCCGCCAAACCCGTTGCGAAGAAGGCAGCGGCGCCCGCCGCTGCAAAACCGGCCGCCAAGAAGGCGGCGCCGGCCCCCAAGCAACCGGTTGCCAAGAAGGCAGCTGCGACCAAGACCGCTGCCAAGCAGGCGCCGGTCTCCAAGCCCGCAGCGACCAAGCCCGCGAAACCTGTCGCCAAGACTGCTGCCAAGCCGGCGGCCAGCAAGGCAGCTCCGGCTGCCGCCAAGCCGGCCGCAAAGCCGGCGGCGTCCAAGTCCGTACCGAAGCCGGCCACCAAGCCGGCTGCGGCCAAGTCAGTCCCGGTCAAGGCTGAAAAGCCCGCGCCCGCACCGGCCCCCAAGGCCGTCCCTGCGAAGCCGGCAAAGCCTGCGACCCCGTCACCTAAGAATCCCGTGCCCGTTTCGAAATCTTCCGCTAAAACGCCAACCAAAACCGAAGCCCCCGCCAAGCCCGCCGCGACCCGTCCGGTCGGCAAGGTGGCTGTGGCCGTGACCGCCAAGCCGTCCAGTCAGACGCCCAAGACCAAGTACAAGGTGGTCGACTACAAGACCGACGACGCCACCGGGCGCCCGATCCTCCCGCAGGGCTACAAGCCGTCTGCGGACGAGGAGTACATGAGCAAGCTGCAGCAGGAATACTTCCGTCAGCGCCTGCAGAGCTGGCGCAACGAGATGGTCGAGGAATCCAAGCAGACCATCGAAAACCTGCGCGAAGAAGTGCGCGACATCGGCGACGAAGCCGAGCGTGCCACGCGCGAGACCGAGAACTCGCTGGAACTGCGCGCGCGTGACCGCGCACGCAAGCTGATCTCCAAGATCGACAGCACCCTCAAGCGTCTGGAAGACGGCGACTACGGGTACTGCGTCGATACTGGCGAAGAAATCGGTCTGGATCGCCTGGAAGCGCGTCTCACCGCCGAGCGCACCATCGACGCCCAGGAGCGTTGGGAGCATCTGCAGAAGCAGCAGGGCGACTGATCCGGCGCCTCGACGCTCACGAAAGACCCCGCCAGCGCGGGGTTTTTTTATGGTCGCCGCGCGCGGTGTGCAGGCGTATGGTTAGCCGCAGCGGCAGGGCCGACGTGGCTGCCACCCGAACGATCTGCGTGCGGTCTCGCATGACGGATAATCGTGGTATCGCGCCGTCGCATCGCGCGCCGCGTGATGTGGCCACCCATGGCAGGGCATACAGCCGGCGCGTGTGCCGGCGTGCGGCGCAAGAATGCTCCAACGCGACAGGCAGCAGCGACCGCATCCGCGGCCACTGCTGCCTGTGCATCCGGCTATTGCAGCTCGCGCAAATCCAGCTTGCGCAGGCGCGGCGCCTTCCAGGCCGTGGTCGCCACCACGCCCAGGGTGACGCAGCCGCCGATCACCACCGCCGGCACCAGCCCGACCAGGCGCGCCATCACGCCGTCGTAGAACGCGCCCAGCTCGTTGGACGAGCCGATGAAGATGCCGTTGATCGACGACACCCGGCCGCGCATGGCATCGGGCGTGGCCAGCTGCAAGATGGTCTGCCGCACCACCACCGACACCCCGTCGCACATCCCGTACACCAGCAGGATCGCCGCCGACAGCCAGAAATGACGCGACAGCCCGAAGGCGATGGTGCACAACCCGAACCCGGCCACCGACAGCATCAGCACACGCCCGGCATTGCGCTGCAACGGGTGGCCCGCCAGCCAGACGCCCACCACGATCGAGCCCAGTGCCGGCGCACCGCGCAGGATGCCCAGGCCTTCGGGGCCGTAGTGCAGGATGTCGTGGATGAAGGCCGGCAGCATCGACACCGCGCCGCCCAGCAGGACCGAGAACATGTCCAGCGCCATCGCGCCCAGCATGATCTGGTTGGACAGCACGAACTGCGCGCCTTCGGCGATGCTGCGGAAGATCGGCGCGCGCGGCCCCTCGTTGACCGGCTCGCTCACGCGCAACAGCGCCAGCGCCAGAATCGCCACCATCGCCACGCTGGCAGCCACGCCATAGGCCAGGCCCTTGCCGCCCCAGCCGACCAGCACGCCGCCCAGCGCCGGGCCGATCACCATGCCGGCCTGGAAGGTGACGCTGCCGACGCTGGCGCCGCGCGCGAACGCTTCGCGGGGCAGTGCACGGGCGAACAGGGCGTTGTAGACCGGCGACAGGAACGAGCGCGCCGCGCCGGTCAGCGCAATGGCGGCATAGATCGGCCACACGCCTTGAACCGGCAACCAGCCTTGCGTGATCGCCAGCAGCAGGAGTGCAGTGGCGACCAGGCCCAGCACCGCCACCATGCCCAGCCGGCGACGCGGCAGGTGATCGACCAGGTAGCCGGCAAACGGGGCGATGCAGAAGAACGGCAGGATCTCCGCCAGGCCGATCAGGCCCAGCGAGAGCGGATTGCGGGTGATCTCGTAGATGTGCCAACCGACCGTGACCGCCACGATCTGGTACGACAGCATCGCCGCCACGCGGTACAGCAGCACCAGGCCAAACCCTGGATGCGCGAACAGCGTACGCAACGAATCGGCAGGCGAGGGCGCGGGCGTGCTCACTGCTGCGCGCGCGCGGTGTCGCGGATGAAGGCCAGCATGGCGGCCACGCCGTTGCTGCGGGTCGGCGACAAGTGCTTGGCCAAACCAATGCCGGCGATGTAGTCCGGCTCGGTGGCCAGAATCTCTTGCGCGCTACGCCCGGAATACACGCGTAATGCCAGATAGATCAGCCCCGAAACGATGGCCGAATCGCTGACGGCATGGAAGTCCAGCCGCTCGGCATTGCCTTCGGGCACGATCCACACCATCGACTGGCAGCCGTGCAGGCGGTGTTCTTCGGTCTTCCACTGTTCGGGAAAGGTGGGCAGTTTGCGGCCCAGGTCGATCAGGTACTGGTAGCGCTCGGACCAGTCGCCGAAGAAGGAGAACTCATCGGCAATGGCCGTCTGTGCCTCGACGGCAGTGGGTTCGAGCGGAAAGGGGGAGTTGGTCATCAGGACATCCAGAAGCGTTGGTCAAAGCCCCTTTCGCACTGGGGCGAGAAGGCGTGGTTTGCGTGCCACCGGCGCGCGGGCCTTGGAGCAACCGCGCTGCCAGCGCGGGCCGGGTCGCAGAGCAGGGCCGGAGTGAGGTGCGCGCCAAGCCTGGCGTTTTGATGCATGTGGCTTCGCCCGCACCCTCATCCGGCGCTGCGCGCCACCTTCTCCCGGTGGGAGAAGGGACAGGCGTTTGCGTCGGAAAGATGGGTATGCACGTGCGGCTTCAAAATAAGTACGTCAAAGGAGTGCGCCGGGGAATAGGGCATTGCCATGAACTAGCCCCTCTCCCGCCGGGAGAGGGGTTGGGGTGAGGGTACGTGCGCAGCCACATGCATCAAGGTCTCTCATGAGGCTTCGCCCGCACCCTCATCCGGCGCTGCGCGCCACCTTCTCCCAGTGGGAGAAGGGAAGGTCATGCGCGCTTCCAGCGTACGCCCTGGGGGGTGTCTTCAAGCACGATGCCTTCGTCTGCCAGTTGCGTGCGGATGGCGTCGGCACGGGCGAAATCCCTGGCTTTCTTCGCGGCGCTGCGTTCTTCCACCAGCGCGGTGATGCGTGCATCGTCGCCAGCGTCGGTGCCGCGCGAGAACCAGGCGGCCGGGTCCTGTTGCAACAGGCCCAGTGCCAGTCCGGCGCCCAGCAGCTCGGCCTTGGCGCGTTGCAATGCTGCAAGCGTGTCCGGGCTCGGGGCGTTCGTCGGGTTGCCGGCCGAAGCGACATCGAGCAGCGCCCGGTTGGCTTCCTTCGCCAGCTTCGCCAGCACCGCAAGCGCCAGCGGCGTGTTGAGATCGTCGTTGAGTGCGTCTTCGATCGGCTCGGGAATCGTTGGCTCCGCTTCAACCGCCTGCAGGCCCCGCAAGGTGCCGTACAAACCGTCCAGCCGTTTGACCTGATCCTCGATCAACGCCTCCGACCAATCCAGCGGCTGCCGGTAATGCGCACTCAGCAGGGCAAGGCGCAATGCCTCCGGCGGATGCCTGGCGATCAGGTCGTGCACGGTTTCGATATTGCCCAGCGACTTGCTCATCTTGGCGCCGCTGAAATTGAGCATGCCGTTGTGCAGCCAGAAGCGTGCGAAGGTGGCGCCGCCGTGCGCGCACTCGCTCTGCGCAATCTCGTTTTCGTGGTGCGGGAACTGCAGGTCCACGCCGCCGGCGTGGATGTCGATGGTCGGGCCGAGGTGCGCGGCGGCCATCGCCGAGCATTCGATATGCCAGCCCGGACGGCCGCGGCCCCAGGGCGAGTCCCAGCCGGGCAGGTCGTCGCTGGACGGCTTCCATAGCACGAAGTCGCCGGGGTCGCGCTTGTAGGGCGCCACGTCCACGCGCGCGCCGGCCAGCATTTCGTCCGGGTCGCGGCGCGACAGCTTGCCGTAGCCTTCGAAGCTGGCGACCGCAAACAGGACGTGGCCTTCGGCGGCGTAGGCATGCTCACTGGCGATCAACTGCTCGATCATCGCCACGATCTGCGGGATGTGTGCGGTGGCCTCCGGTTCGACATCCGGTGGCACCACGCCGAGCGCGGCCATGTCCTGCCGGTAGATCGCGGCGAAGCGGTCGGTGATGGTCGAGATCGGCACGCCCTGCGCCTGCGCGGCGGCGTTGATCTTGTCGTCCACGTCGGTGATGTTGCGTGCGTAGCGCAGCGCGCCATAGCGGCGCCGCAGCAGCGCGGCCAGGACGTCGAACACCACCGGGCCGCGGGCGTTGCCGATGTGCGCGTAGTTGTAGACGGTGGGGCCGCACACATACAGGGTGGGGCTGGACGGATCGAGCGGCGCGAACGGCTCGACCCGCCGCGTCAGGTTGTTATGCAGGCGCAGGCTCATCGGCATCCGAAAAAGGGTAACCGCGCGATTCTAGCCCGTTGCGGCAGGATGGCGAACCGGCACCGTGACACCGGTAACCGGATGGGCTGCGTTCAGCCCCGGAGATCGCAAGCTCCATACACTTACGTATTGCCCGGCTGCGCCTTCCTGGTACTGATGCGACCTTCTCCGTTCTTCATGCTGCTGTGTGTCCTGGCCTGGCAGGCAACCTCGGTGCACGCGGCAGAGCCGGACCCCAAGAACCGGGTCGTGGTGATCGAGAACGTGAAGCTGGACTACGCGCAGGTGCTCAATGTGGAGCCGGTCTACCAGACCTTGCGCGCCACCCGCATCGAAGAACAGTGCGAGTCCGAGCAGGCGGCCCAGGTGGCGGCCACGCCGGCCGAGGACGAGGGGCGCATCAACCGCATGGTGGATTCGGTCAAGGAAATGTTCTCGCGGCGTCCCGAGCCGGCGGCGCCAGCGGCGGTGCCGCCGACCAGCACGCGCCGTAATTGCAAGGTGGTGGAAGTGCCGCGCGAGTTCCGGCGCCCGATCGCCTTCGACGTGGATTACGTCTACAAGGGCACCAAATACCGCTCGCGGTTACCGGAAGATCCGGGCAACCGGCTGCGCATCCGGGTCTCGGTGACCCCGTACATTCCCGATGCCATCGTCGCGCCGCCGCGATGAGACGCATAGCGGTTGCGCCGTGCCCGCATGCATGCGAGGATTCGCGCCCTATGCAAGCAAACCCCTTTCAGCACGACACCAGCGCCGCCCGGATGGCCTCCGGCATGACCTCGCGTGCCCGCCGACCGGAATCCCACATTTTCGCTGGGTAACCGGGGCGTTTTGCTGTCCGTCGTTGAGAACCCAGCCCGCAGGCTGGGTTTTTTCGTTTTGGCGTCACGAAAGTTTCAACCGCAAGAAACGCGCATGTCGCGCACCCCGTCGCTCCTGGCGGACCACGCAGCAGCAGCACGCAGCAAAGGATCGATCGATGTCACTGAAGCACTTCTTGAACACCCAGGACTGGAGCCGCGCCGACCTGGACGCGCTGTTGACCCAGGCCGCGCTGTTCAAACGCAACAAGCTGGGAAGCGAGCTGAAGGGCAAGTCGATCGCGCTGGTGTTCTTCAACCCGTCGATGCGCACCCGCACCAGTTTCGAGCTGGGTGCGTTCCAGTTGGGTGGGCATGCGGTGGTGCTGCAGCCGGGCAAGGATGCGTGGCCCATCGAGTTCAACCTGGGCACGGTGATGGACGGCGACACCGAGGAGCACATCGCCGAAGTGGCGCGCGTGCTGGGGCGCTATGTCGACCTGATCGGCGTGCGCGCGTTTCCGAAGTTCGTCGACTGGTCCAAGGACCGCGAGGACCAGGTGCTCAAGAGCTTTGCCAAGTATTCGCCGGTGCCGGTGATCAACATGGAGACCATCACCCACCCATGCCAGGAGCTGGCGCATGCGCTGGCGCTGCAGGAACACTTCGGTACGCAGGATCTGCGCGGCAAGAAGTACGTGCTGACCTGGACCTACCACCCCAAGCCGCTCAACACCGCGGTAGCCAATTCCGCGCTGACGATCGCCACCCGCATGGGCATGGACGTGACCCTGCTGTGCCCGACGCCGGACTACATCCTGGACCAGCGCTACATGGACTGGGCGGCGCAGAACGTGGCCGAAAGCGGCGGTTCATTGCAGGTGAGCCATGACATCGACAGCGCCTATGCCGGCGCCGATGTGGTGTATGCCAAGAGCTGGGGCGCGCTGCCGTTCTTCGGCAACTGGGAGCCGGAAAAGCCGATCCGCGACCAGTACCAGCACTTCATCGTCGACGAACGCAAGATGGCGCTGACCAACAACGGCGTGTTCTCGCATTGCCTGCCGCTGCGTCGCAACGTCAAGGCCACCGACGCGGTGATGGATTCGCCCAACTGCATCGCCATCGATGAAGCCGAAAATCGCCTGCATGTGCAGAAGGCGATCATGGCTGCCCTGGTGGGCCAGGGCAGCCGGGATTCGTGATTGGGGATTAGGGATTCGCAACGGCGAACTCCGCTCCCGACCTAACTTAGTCAACTTCTAAAGAGACCCCCATGTCGCAACAGACCGCTTCCACCAATCCCGAATCCCCAATCTCCAATCCCGGCAGCAAAGATATCGTCCTCGCTTTCTCCGGTGGTCTCGACACAAGCTTCTGCATTCCGTATCTGCAGGAACGCGGCTATGCGGTGCACACCGTGTTCGCCGACACCGGCGGGGTGGATGCCGAAGAGCGTGAGTTCATCGAGAAGCGTGCCGCCGAACTGGGCGCCGCCAGCCATGTCACCGTCGATGGCGGTCCGGCGATCTGGGAAGGCTTCGTCAAGCCGTTCGTGTGGGCGGGCGAGGGCTACCAGGGCCAGTATCCGTTGCTGGTATCGGACCGTTACCTGATCGTGGATGCCGCGCTCAAGCGCGCCGAAGAACTGGGCACGCGCATCATTGCGCATGGCTGCACCGGCATGGGCAACGATCAGGTGCGTTTCGACCTGGCGGTAAAGGCACTGGGCGATTACCAGATCGTCGCGCCGATCCGTGAAATCCAGAAGGAACACACGCAGACGCGTGCCTACGAGCAGAAGTACCTGGAAGCGCGCGGCTTCGGCGTGCGTGCCAAGCAGCAGGCCTACACCATCAACGAGAACCTGCTGGGCCTGACCATGTCCGGCGGCGAGATCGACCGTTGGGAAGCGCCGGGCGAAGGTGCACGTGGCTGGTGCGCGCCGCGCAGCGCGTGGCCGACCGAGGCACTGACGGTGACGCTGAAGTTCGTCGAGGGCGAGGCCGTCGAGCTCGATGGCAAGCCGCTGCCGGGTGCGAAGATCCTGGCCAAGCTCAACACCTTGTTCGCGCAATACGGCGTGGGCCGCGGCGTCTACACCGGCGACACCGTGATCGGCCTGAAGGGCCGCATCGTGTTCGAGGCACCGGGTCTGATTTCGCTGCTCACCGCGCACCGTGCGCTGGAGGATGCGGTGCTGACCAAGCAGCAGAACCGCTTCAAGCCGGACGTGGCGCGCAAGTGGGTGGAGCTGGTGTACGAAGGTTTCTACCACGACCCGCTCAAGACCGACATCGAGGCATTCCTGAAGTCCTCGCAGGCCAAGGTCAACGGCGAAGTCACGCTGGAAACCCGCGGTGGCCGCGTCGATGCGGTGGCGGTGCGTTCGCCGCACCTGCTCAACACCAAGGGCGCCACGTATGCGCAATCGGCCGACTGGGGTGTGGAAGAAGCCGAAGGCTTCATCAAGTTGTTCGGGATGAGCTCCACGTTGTATGCGCAGGTGAACCGCTGAGGCAATCGCTCCGCAGACGACGTTGCTTCTCCCGCATGCGGGAGAAGGTGGCGCATGGCGCCGGATGAGGGCGGCCTGCCGCATGCCCCCATCCGCCCTGTCGGGCACCTTCCCCCGCAGGCGGGGGAAGGGCTGGATGGGCGTTGGAACGATCGACCCACGCTGCCCGACGCACTCAAAAAAGACCAACCACACGCGACCCGACGCAATCAAGACGCGATCAATGACCACACTGCTCGACAACACACTGACGCACCTGCAACAGCTGGTGTCCTTCGACACCCGCAACCCGCCGCGTGCGATCACCACCGGTGGCATCTTCGAGTACCTGCGCGCGCAGTTGCCGGGGTTCGAGGTCGAGGTGATCGACCACGGCGATGGGGCCGTCAGCCTGTATGCGGTACGCGGCACGCCGAAGTACCTGTTCAACGTGCATCTGGACACCGTGCCGGATTCGCCGCACTGGAGTGCCGACCCGCACGTGATGCGGCGCACCGACGACCGCGTGATCGGGCTGGGTGTGTGCGATATCAAGGGCGCGGCAGCGGCGTTGGTGGCGGCGGCCAATGCCGGCAATGGCGACGCAGCGTTTCTGTTCTCGTCCGACGAAGAAGCCAACGACCCGCGCTGTATCGCGGCGTTTCTGGCGCGCGGCCTGCCGTATGAGGCGGTGCTGGTGGCCGAGCCCACCATGAGCGAAGCGGTGCTGGCACACCGCGGCATCAGCTCGGTGCTGATGCGGTTTGCCGGCCGCGCCGGGCATGCATCGGGCAAGCAGGACCCTTCTGCAAGCGCCTTGCACCAGGCGATGCGCTGGGGCGGCAAGGCGCTGGATCATGTCGAGTCGCTGGCGCATGCACGCTTCGGCGGATTGACCGGATTGCGCTTCAACATCGGCCGTGTCGATGGCGGCATCAAGGCCAACATGATTGCGCCGGCGGCCGAGCTGCGGTTCGGCTTCCGCCCGTTGCCATCGATGGACGTGGATGGCCTGCTGGCGACCTTCGCCGGGTTTGCCGATCCGGCAGCAGCGCATTTCGAAGAAACCTTTCGCGGCCCGAGCCTGCCCTCAGGCGACATCGCGCGTGCAGAAGAACGTCGCCTGGCCGCGCGCGACGTGGCCGATGCGCTGGACCTGCCGATCGGCAATGCGGTGGACTTCTGGACCGAGGCCTCGCTGTTTTCGGCAGGCGGCTACACCGCGCTGGTCTACGGCCCGGGCGATATCGCGCAGGCGCACACCGCCGATGAGTTCGTCACCCTGGAGCAACTGCAGCGTTACGCCGAGTCGGTGCACCGCATCATCAACGGTTCCCTGTAACCGCCTCCCGCGCCTGGCGCATCCCTTCCTCTTTCGAACACGGCAATGTCCCTCTCCGCACAGCCCCACAAACAGACCCGCCAGACCATCGTGCGCCTGCTTTCGAGCATGGCCAGCGCCAAGGAAATCAGCCAGTACCTCAAGCGTTTTTCGCAGCTGGATGCCAAGCGTTTTGCAGTGGTCAAGGTGGGCGGCGCAGTGCTGCGCGACGACCTGGACGCACTGACCTCGTCGCTGTCGTTCCTGCAGGAAGTAGGGCTGACGCCGATCGTGCTGCATGGTGCGGGCCCGCAGCTGGATGCCGAGCTGTCGGCGGCAGGCATCGAAAAACAGACCGTCAACGGCCTGCGGGTGACCTCGCCGGAAGCGCTGGCGATCGTGCGCAAGGTGTTCCAGGCGTCCAATCTCAAGCTGGTGGAGGCGCTGCAGCAGAACGGCGCGCGTGCGACGTCGATCACCGGTGGTGTGTTCGAGGCGCAGTATCTGGATCGCGACACGTATGGCCTGGTCGGCGAGGTCAAGGCGGTCAATCTGGCGCCGATCGAGGCCAGCCTGCAGGCTGGCTCCATCCCGGTGATCACCAGCCTGGGCGAAACGCCCAGCGGGCAGATCCTCAACGTCAACGCGGATTTCGCTGCCAACGAACTGGTGCAGGAGCTGCAGCCGTACAAGATCATCTTCCTCACCGGCACCGGCGGCCTGCTGGACGCCGATGGCAAGCTGATCGATTCGATCAACCTGTCCACCGAGTTCGATCATCTGATGCAGCAGCCGTGGATCAATGGCGGCATGCGGGTGAAGATCGAGCAGATCAAGGACTTGCTCGACCGCCTGCCGCTGGAATCGTCGGTGTCGATTACCCGGCCGGCGGACCTGGCCAAGGAGCTGTTCACGCACAAGGGCTCGGGCACGCTGGTGCGGCGTGGCGAGCGCGTGCTGCGCGCCAGCTCGTGGGACGAACTGGATCTGCCGCGGCTGACCTCGCTGATCGAATCAAGCTTTGGCCGCACCCTGGTGCCGGACTATTTCAACACGACCAAGCTGCTGCGTGCCTATGTGAGCGAAAACTATCGCGCTGCGGTGATCCTGACCGACGAAGGCCAGTTCGGTGCCGGCCGGCTGACCTATCTGGACAAGTTCGCCGTGCTCGACGATGCGCAAGGCGAGGGCCTGGGCCGCGCGGTGTGGAACGTGATGCGCGAAGAAACGCCGCAGCTGTTCTGGCGCTCGCGTCACAACAATCAGGTCAATATCTTCTATTACGCCGAATCCGACGGCTGCATCAAGCAGGAAAAGTGGAAGGTGTTCTGGTACGGGCTGGAAAATTTCGAGCAAATCCAGTACTGCGTGGCGCATTGCGCGACGCGTCAGCCGACCTTGCTGGGTTGAGTGCGATGACATCCGTTGCGTTGCCATCGTCGTGGAGTCAGCTGCCTGTCCTGCGTGGGCAGCACGCCACGCTTGAGCCCTTGCAGACAGCCCACGCCGACGGCATGCGTGTTGCGCTGGGCGACGGGTCGTTGTCGCAGCTGTGGTACACCGGCGTGCCGGCACCTGCCCAGGTGGACGCCTACATCGCGGCTGCCCTGGCGGCGCGCGCCGATGGCACGGCGCTGCCGTACGTGGTGCGCGATGCCGCCGGCGAGATCGTGGGCTGCACGCGCTACTACGCCCTGGATGCCAGCGTGCCACGGCTGTCGATCGGCTACACCTGGTACGCGCCACGCGTGCAGCGCAGCGGCGTCAACACCGAAGCCAAGCTGATGTTGCTGCAGCATGCGTTCGAGATGCTGGGCTGCCTGAGCGTGGCGTTCGAGACCAGCTGGTTCAATCACACCTCGCGCGCGGCGATCGCGCGGCTGGGCGCAAAGCAGGACGGTGTGCTGCGCAATCACACCCGCCACGCCGACGGCACGCCGCGCGATACCGTGGTGTTCTCCATTATCGATACGGAATGGGCCGGGGTGAAACGCCACCTGCAGTTCCGCCTGGAAGCAAACGCATGACTGCTCAAACAACGACAACGATCGGGATTGTCGGCGCCCGCGGGCACACCGGTTCGGAACTGATCAAGCTGGTGCAGGCGCACCCGCATCTGCAGCTGGTTTTTGTGTCCTCGCGTGAACTGGCCGGCCAGCGCGTGGCCGAGCATAACCAGGCGTATGAGGGCGAGTTGCATTACGAAAGCCTGGATGCCGATGCGGTGGCTGCCAAGGCCGCCGACGTGGTGATTCTGGCCTTGCCGAACGGCAAGGCCGAGCCTTTCGTCGCAGCGATCGACGCAGCCAGGCCGCAGACGTTGTTGATCGATCTGTCCGCCGATTATCGCTTCGATCCGGCCTGGTACTACGGGCTGCCGGAGCTGACGCGCGCCAGGTACACCGGGCAGAAGCGCATCAGCAACCCGGGCTGCTATGCCACCGCCATGCAACTGACCATCGCGCCGTTGCTCGATCAACTGGCCGGCCCGCCGCAGTGCTTCGGCGTGTCCGGCTATTCCGGTGCGGGCACCACGCCGTCGGACAAGAACAACCCCGCGTTGCTGGCGGACAACCTGATGCCGTATGCGCTGACCAACCATATGCACGAGCGCGAAGTGTCTGCGCAGCTCGGCGTGCCGGTGGAATTCATGCCGCATGTCGCGCCGCATTTCCGTGGCATCACCATGACCGTCAACCTGTGGTTGCAGCAGCCGCTGACGCGCGAGCAGATCCAGGCGCGCTATGCGCAGCGGTACGCCGACGAGCCACTGATCGAGATGGTCGAAGAGGCGCCGTGGGTGAGCCGCATCGCCGGCAAGCACGGTGTGCAGATCGGTGGTGTCACGTCGGCACCCGGCAACAAGCGCGTGGTGGTGGTGGCAACGCTGGACAACCTGCTCAAGGGCGCCGCTACCCAGGCCATGCAGAACCTCAACCTGGCGCTGGGCTGGGACGAGCTGATGGCAATTCCACTGTAATCGTCGGGACCGGGTCCCCGGTCCCGCAAAAGGACCCCCAATGACCAATCTGTTGTGGCAAAAACCCGGCGTGGCGGTGGACGCCAAGATCCAGAGCTTCCTGGCCGGCGACGACGTCATCCTGGACCGCGAGTTCTTCCTGCACGACATCGCTGCCAGCAAGGCGCATGCGCAGGGGCTGCAGCACATCGGCATCCTGTCGCTGCAGGAGCTGGGCGGTCTGAGCGAACAGCTCGATCTGCTGGCCGACGACTTCCGCAGCGGTGCGTTCGTGCTCGATGAACAGTATGAGGACTGCCATTCGGCCATCGAAGCGCGCCTGACCGAGCGTCTGGGCGATGCCGGCCGCAAGATCCACACCGGGCGCAGCCGCAACGATCAGATCCTGGTCGCCACGCGGCTGTGGTTGAAGGACAAGCTGCAGCGTGTGGCGACGCTTAGCGCGGAGATCGCCAAGGTGGCGCTGGACCGTGCCCAGGCCGAGGCCGATTTGCCGGTGCCCGGTTACACGCACATCCAGCGTGCGGTGGTGTCGTCGGCCGGCATGTGGTGGGCGGGCTGGGCGGAAGCCTTTATCGACAACGCAGTGCGCGCCACCGACACCTTGCAGCTGGTGGACAGCAATCCGCTCGGCACCGCCGCCGGCTATGGCGTGAACCTGCCGCTGGATCGTGCGCATACCACCGCCGAGCTGGGGTTTGCGCGGCTGCAGGTCTCGCCAATCTACGCCCAGCTCTCGCGCGGCAAATACGAGCTGGCGGCGCTCGAAGCGCTGGGCAGCGCCACGCTGGATCTGCGTCGAATCGCCTGGGATCTGTCGTTGTTCACCAGCGGCGAGTTCGCCTTCGTTGCATTGCCGGCGCAATACACCACCGGCAGTTCGATCATGCCGAACAAGCGCAACCCGGACGTGATCGAACTGATGCGTGCCACCCACGCCAGCGTGGCGGCCGCGCGCACCGAGATCGAACAGCTGCTGTCGCTGCCCTCGGGCTATCACCGCGATCTGCAGAGCAGCAAGGGCGCCATCGTGCATGGCTTCGGCCGCGGGCTCGCCGCGCTGGAGCTGCTGCCGGCGTTGCTGGCCAATCTGGAATGGCGGCCGGACAAGCTGCATGCGGCCATCGATTCGGGCATGTATGCCACCGATGTGGCGGTGGAAGCGGCCGTGGCCGGTGTGCCGTTCCGCGAGGCCTACAAGGCCGCAGCCGAATCGTCCGACACTGCAGGTCAGGGACGTACGCCGGAAGGCAGCCTGGCCGCACGCGTCTCGCCGGGCGCCGCTGCGGACCTGCAACTGGATGTGCTGCGTGCCCGTTGGGAGGCGCTGCGCTGATGGCCATGATCAGCACCGACAGCGCAGAGCATTACCCCTGGGGCGAGGCCTGCGACGGCTGGCACCTGTTGCGCGACCCCAACCTGAGCGTGCTTGAAGAGCACATGCCGCCGGGCGCTGCGGAGTTGCGCCACCGGCACAGCCGCGCGCGGCATTTTTTCTATGTGCTGTCCGGCGAGGTGATGCTGCAGCTGGACGGCGAGCGGCATGTACTGCGCGCCGGGCAAAGCCTGCACGTGCCCCCGGGTTCCACCCATCAGATGCACAATCTTGCGGATGTGGAGGCGCGGTTCCTGGTGATTTCCACGCCGTTCGGCCGCAACGAGCCCAAGCCCGCCGCCGAGAGCGAGGCAGGCTGATGTCCACACGTTATCTGGTGCTGGCGATGCGCAATCCGCAGTTTCCTGCCGATGTGGTGGCGCCGCATCGTGCATTTCTCGACGCGCTGCGCGCGGCCGGGCAGCTCGAACTGACCGGCGGCTTCAGCGACGGTAGCGGCGGTGCGTATGTGCTGGTCAACGTGCAGGACCTGGCGCAGGCGCAGCAGATCGTGGCGCGCGACCCGTTGGTGCTGCGCGGCGCATCGACGCTGACCGTGCACGAGTGGAACACGCACTGAGCCGCCGCCGACATGACCACGCCTGCAAGCCCTTCGCCTTTCATCGAGCAGCCCCTGCCGCCGTGGCGGCGTGCGGTGCTCAAGGTCGGCAGCAGCCTGCTCGCCGCCGATGGCGGGGGCTTGTCGCCGCGCTTTGCGCTGGGGCTGGCGCAGTTCGTGTCGGCCAATCTGATCGCCGGGCGTGAACTGGTGATCGTGTCGTCGGGCGCCGTGGCTGCCGGCCGCGCGATCCTGCCGAAGGCCGCCGAGATCGGCGCGCCGATCGCCGCGCGGCAGGCGCTGGCGGCATTGGGCCAGGCGCAGTTGATCGCACTGTGGCAGCGCTTTTTCGAGCGCCCGGTGGCGCAGGTGCTGCTCACCCACGACGACCTGCGTAACCGCCGCCGCTATCTCAACGCACGCGCCACCCTGGGCGAATTGCTGCGGCTGGGCGCGTTGCCGGTGATCAACGAAAACGACACCGTCTCGGTGGACGAGCTCAAGCTAGGCGACAACGACAACCTGGCCGCAATCGTGGCCGCGCTGGTCGATGCCGATGCCTTGTTCATTGCCACCGACATCGATGGCCTGTACAGCGCCGACCCACGCAGCAATCCGCTGGCGCGACCCCTGGACGATGTGCCCGAACTGACCCCGCAGGTGCTGGCCATGGCCGGCGGCAGCGGCAGCAGCGTGGGCACCGGCGGCATGCGCACCAAGCTGGAAGCTGCCGCAAAAGCCGGCGCGGCCGGCATCGAGACCTATCTGTTCAATGGCCGCAGTGGCGAGGTGGTGCGCGGCCTGGCGCAGGACCGCCTGCGCGGCACGCGTATCCACGCCGCGCGCACGCGCATCGCCGCGCGCAAGTACTGGCTGCGGCACGCGCCGGTGGAAGCGGGCGCGATCCTGATCGATGCCGGCGCTGCCACGGCGCTGAGCGAGAAGGGCGCCTCGCTGCTGCCGGGCGGCGTGGCCGGCGCGGAGGGCGATTTCCGGCGCGGCGACATGGTGGAGATCCGCCTGCGCGATCACGATGGCGAGCGTTGCCTGGCGCGCGGCGTCAGCCAGTATTCGGCGGTGGATATCCGCCGCATCGCACGCCGCCATTCGCGCGAGATCGACAGCGTGCTTGGGTATAGCTACGGCGAGAATGTGGTGCATCGCGATGATTTGGTGCTTTTGTAGCGGGGAATTGAGAATCGGGAATCGGGAATCGCAAGAGCGTTTCCAGCCAACTTTCCCGCTGCCGATTCTGCCGCAGTAAAGTGATGGCGCGTGCTTTTACCATTCCCGATTCCCCACTCCCGATTCCACAATGACCATCAAATCCCTCGCCCTGCAATGCCGTGATGCGGCGCAGGTGCTCTCGCAACTTTCCGCGCAGGCCAAGCAGGACCTGCTCGACGCGATGGCTGCCGCGCTGGAAGCCGATGCCGCATCGATCCTTGCCGCCAACGCGCGCGATCTTGAAGCCGCCCGCGCCAAGGGCACTGGTACGGCCATGCTCGACCGGCTGGCGCTGGACGACAAGCGCCTGGCCGGCATCGCAGCAGCCTTGCGCGAGGTCGCGCAATTGCCCGATCCGGTCGGCCAGGTCACCCGCGATGACACGCGCCCCAACGGCATCCGCGTGCAGAAGGTGCGCGTCCCGCTGGGGGTGATCGCGATGATCTACGAAGCACGCCCGAATGTGACTGCCGATGCGGCAGCGCTGTGCATCAAGGCCGGCAATGGCGTGATCCTGCGCGGTGGCTCCGAAGCGATCCACTCCAACACCGCCATCGCGCATGCCTTGCAGCGTGCCTTGCGCGCGGCCGATATCCCTGAAGCGGCATTGACGCTGGTGCAGGATCTGCGCCGCGAGACCATGCTGGAGTTGCTGCAGCTCAGCGACATCATCGACCTGGCGATCCCGCGCGGCGGCGAAGGCCTGATCCGTTTCGTTGCCGAACATGCGCGGGTGCCGGTGATCAAGCATTACAAGGGCGTGTGCCATCTGTTCGTGGATGCTTCGGCCAACGTGGAGCTTGCGGTGCGCCTGCTGATCGATGGCAAGGCAAGCCGCCCCTCGGCCTGCAACGCCCTGGAAACCCTGCTGGTGCACGCGGAGGTGGCAGAGCGCTTTCTGCCCGCCGCCGCCGCTGCATTGCGCGCGCGTCACGTCGAACTGCGTGGCGACGCGGCAACACGTGCGCTGCTGCCGGAGATCGCGCTGGCCACCGACGACGACTATGCCGCCGAATATCTCGAGCTGATCCTGGCCATTCGCGTGGTGCCGGACCTGGACACGGCGCTGGCCCATATCCGCCGGTACGGCTCGGACCATACCGAGGTGATCGCCACCCAGGACGCAGCCAACGCCGACAAGTTCGTGCAGTCGCTGCGCTCGGCGGTGGTGATGGTCAATGCCTCTTCGCGGTTTTCCGATGGCGGCGAACTCGGCCTGGGCGCGGAGATCGGCATCTCGACAACGCGGCTGCATTCGTATGGGCCGATGGGTTTGGAGGCACTCACCGTGGAGCGGTTCGTGGTGCGCGGCGAGGGGCAGGTGCGGCACTGACGCCCTCAGCGGCGACGTTGGCGTGGCGCGTGTCTGCGCCGGTTGGTATGTCCCTGGGCGCAGCGAGGGGGTTACGCGCTGCGGTTAGCCCCTCCGCGGAGGTGGCTGGCCGCACGTCCCGCGACACGGTGCCGCAGCGGAGCGGCAGAGAGCCACCTCAGATGCCGGCAGTGCGAGCGCTGCAACGTGCCGGCCTCGCATCGGCTGGCGTGCGCGCCGCATGTTCCGGGTCCGGAGCTCGTCACCACCTCGGGACAGGCGGGCAGTCGACGGTCGCGCAGCCCGGCCGTCAGTCAGTCAGTCAGCGCCACAGAGACTCGGGCTAGTGCACGCCGCAACCACGACCTTTGACACTCCCCCGGCAGCCCGGTGCCTGCCTACAGTCGACGATTGCCCCCCGCACACTCCGGAGTTGTCGATGCGCCGCCTTGCCGCCTGCCTGCTCGCCACCGCCATTGCCGCCAGCACCGGCAGCGTCTTCGCCCAGACCGCAGCAATGACGCCGGACATCACCGGCAAGCCGTTCGTGGCCAGTGATGCCGCCAACGACTACATCAAGCGCGAGGTGATGATCCCGATGCGCGACGGGGTCAAGCTGCATACGGTGATCGTGCTGCCCAAGGGCGCGCGCAACGCGCCGATGGTGCTCACGCGTACCCCGTACAACGCCAGCGGGCGCACCGAGCGCATGGCATCGCCGCATATGAAGGACCTGCTCGCGCAGGGCGATGACGTGTTCGTGGAAGGCGGCTACATCCGCGTGATCCAGGACGTGCGCGGCAAGTACGGCTCCGAAGGCGATTACGTGATGACCCGGCCGCTGCGCGGTGCGCTCAATCCCAGCGAGGTGGACCATGCCACCGATGCCTGGGACACCATCGACTGGCTGGTGAAAAACGTGAAGGAGTCCAACGGCAAGGTCGGCATGATCGGCTCGTCCTACGAAGGTTTCACCGTGGTGATGGCGCTGACCAACCCGCATCCGGCGCTCAAGGTGGCGGTGCCGGAAAGCCCGATGATCGACGGCTGGATGGGCGACGACTGGTTCAACTACGGCGCGTTCCGCCAGGTGAACTTCGATTACTTCACCGGCCAGCTCACCCAGCGCGGCAAGGGCACCGGCATCGCGCGGCAGGGGCACGACGACTACAGCAACTTCCTGCGTGCCGGCTCGGCCGGCGACTTCGCCAGGGCCGCCGGCCTCGAGCAGTTGCCGTGGTGGCACAAGCTCACCGAACACGCCGCCTACGATGCGTTCTGGCAGGAGCAGGCGCTGGACAAGGTGATGGCGCGCATGCCACTGAAGGTGCCCACGATGTGGCTGCAAGGCCTGTGGGATCAGGAAGACATGTGGGGCGCGGTTCATAGCTACGCGGCGATGGAGCCGCGTGACAAGGGCAATACGCTCAACTACCTGGTGATGGGCCCGTGGCGGCACAGCCAGGTGAACTACGATGGCGGTTCGCTGGGCGCGCTGAACTTCAACGGCGATACCGCGCGGCAGTTCCGCTCCGAGGTGCTGCGCCCGTTCTTCGACCAGTACCTGGTCGACGGCGCGCCCAAGGCCAGCACACCGCCGGTGTTCATCTACAACACCGGCGAGAACCACTGGGACCGCCTGCAAGCCTGGCCGCGCAGCTGCGCCAAGGGCTGCGCGGCGGCGAGCAGGCCGCTGTATCTGCAGGCCGGTGGCAAGTTGTCGTTCAAGGCGCCGGCAGCCGGGCAGCCCGGCTTCGAAGAGTACGTCTCCGACCCGGCCAAGCCGGTGCCGTTCGTGCCACGCCCGGTGGATTTTGGCGACCGCAGCATGTGGACCACCTGGCTGGTGCACGACCAGCGCTTTGTCGACGGCCGCCCGGACGTGCTGACCTTCGTCACCGAGCCGTTGACCGAGCCGCTGCAGATCGCCGGCGCACCGGAGGTGCATCTGCAGGCGTCCACCAGCGGCAGCGACAGCGACTGGGTGGTTAAGCTGATCGACGTGTATCCGGACGAGATGGCATCGGACCCGAAGATGGGCGGCTACGAGTTGCCGGTATCGCTGGCGATCTTCCGCGGCCGCTACCGCGAGAGCTTCAGCACGCCCAAGCCACTGGCGGCCAACCAGCCGCTGGCGTACCAGTTCGGTTTGCCGACTGCCAACCACACCTTCCAGCCGGGCCATCGGGTGATGGTGCAGGTGCAGTCCAGCCTGTTCCCGCTCTACGACCGCAACCCGCAGACCTACGTGCCCAATATCTTCTTCGCCAAGCCGGGCGAGTATCAGAAGGCCACGCAACGGGTGTATGTGAGCCCCGAGCAGCCCAGCTACATCAGTCTGCCGGTGCGTTGACCGCACGGGCGCCGCGCGCCGGCTGCGCCCAGCTGTCTTCCAGCAGTTGCGGGCGGCAGGCCACCCAGGCGGCGGCCAGCTGCACCAGGATGCAGATCACCAGGAACACGAACGGGGAGGTCCAGCCGCCGCGGTGGGCGTGCAGCCAGCCGAACAGAAACGGCCCCAGGCAGCTCATCGCATAGCCCATGCCTTGCGAGAACCCGGACAGTGCGGCCGAGCCGGCCGCGGTGCGGCTGCGCTGGTTGACCAGCACCAGCGCCAGCGGAAAGGTGCTTGGGCCCAGGCCGAGCAGGGTCACCCACAGGATCGGCGCGGCCAATGGCGCCCACCACAGCCCGGCGAACGCGACCAGATGGCAGGCCGCGCACGCCAGCACGATCGGGAAGGGGTTGCGCATGCGCACCGCCAGCGCCGGCATGGTCAGCGCACCCACCATGCCCAGCGCCGCGAACAACGCCACCATGGTGCCGCCGAAGGCAGGCGAGGCGCCGGCTTCGCGCAGCAGCGTGGGCAACCAGGTGAACATGGAATAGGTGACCAACGACGTCATGCCGAAGGTGACCGCCATGCTCCAGCCCAGCGCGGTGCGTGCGACCCGGCCCTCGGCCTCCGGGGTCGGGGTGACCGGCGCCGGGCCGGTGGCGCGCAGGCGACCCTGGCTGGCATGCACCAGCGCCCACGCCGCCAATGCCAGCAGGGCCGGCATCACCCACACCACCATCGAGCTGCGCCAACCCAGCGCATCGGCCACCGGCACCGCCAGCAACGCCGGCAGCAAGGTGCCCACCTGCAGCACGGTGATGTACAGCGTGCTGACGCGGCCCACGCGGTCGCCGAAATAGCGTTTCACCAACGGCGGCAGCACCACGTTGCCCATGCCCATGCCAGCCAGCGCCACCAGCGAGCCGAGCAGCAGCCCGGTGGTGCCCGGCAACAGCGGCCGCAAGACCATGCCAAGCGTTGCCAGCGCCATCGACAACACGGCGGTACGCAGCAAGCCGATGCGACGCAACACCGCCGGGGTCGCCACACCGGTCAACGCAAAGGCAGCGGTGGGCAACATGCCCAGCGCACCCATCGTCGGTGCACCGAAGGCGTATTCGTCGGCGATACGCTCCAGCAGCGGCGTCAGCGAGGTCACCGCAGTGCGCAGGTTGAAGGCCGACAACAAAATGGCAGCCAGCACCAGGCCGCGACCACGCAATTGGGCGGACGAGGAAGCGGCGGCGGTGACAACAGACATGACAGACCATCCGCACCATGCACATGCGTGCGACGGCGCCTGAAAACACAAAACCGGCACGAGGCCGGTTTTGTGTTTTGAAACTGGTCGGGGAGACAGGATTCGAACCTGCGACCTCTACGTCCCGAACGTAGCGCTCTACCAGACTGAGCTACACCCCGAAGGAGCCGCGTATGTTACATAGGGAATGCGGAATCGGCAAGCATCTTGCGCAATTATTTTTACTGCGGCGGTTGGATGCGCTCGGGCTCGCGTGCTTCGAACCACATGCCGTTGAGCACTGCAGCCAGTGCCGCCAGGCCGGTACCGAGAATCCAGGCGAAGTACCACATGATGTTGCTCCTCGAATCGTTGCGAAAGTGGGATGGCGAACGCGGCGGCGCCATTGCGCTGGTGTCGCCGCAAGAAAGTGAGATGAAGCGCCAGCGCCGCGAACCAGGCAGTCATTGCCAGGCTGCGTAGCGCGAAGCAGCCGGGCACGTGCGAGCGCAACGGGCCGCTACCGAATGACGCCGCATCGCGGTGGGCCGTCGGTCGGGTGGGTGGCCGCCCTCAATACGCATTGGGATTGGCCGACAGTTCGTCGTCGGTGACCTTGCCCCTGAGCACGCGATACACCCACGTCGTGTAGGCCAGGATGATCGGCATGAACACGGTGGTGGCCAGCAGCATGATCCACAACGTGAGCCGGCTGCTGGAGGCATCCCACAGCGTCAGGCTGGCGCTTGGTGCAGTGGAGGAGGGCAACAGGAACGGGAACAGCGCAAGGCCCACGGTGAAGACGATGCCCACGATGGCGCTGCCCGAGGCGATGAAGGCCAGGCCGCCGCGCCGCACGCGCAACAGCACGGCGCTCATGGCGAGCCCGAGCAGCCCGATCAAGGGGGCCAGCAAGGTGGCCGGCATGCTGCTGTAGTTGTGCAGCCAGCCGCCGGCGGCGGTGAGTGCAGCGGTCTTGGCCAGTGGATTGGTCTGCGCGTCGGTCGCCAGCACCGAGGTCACCGCATAGCCGGGCAGGCCAAGCGCGACCCAGGCACCGGCCGCGGCAAACACGCCCACTGCAATCAGCGCCGCGATGCTGCCAAAACGCGCCGCACGCTCGGCCACCGGGCCATCGGTCTTGAGCACCAACATGGCCGCGCCATGCGCAACCAGCATCGCCACGCTGAGCACACCGGCCAGCAACGCGAACGGCGTCAGCAGGCCGAACAGGTTGCCGGTGTAGTACGTGCGCATGCTGTCGTCGAAATGGAACGGCACCCCCAGCAGCACATTGCCGACGGCCACGCCCATGATCAGCGCCGGGATGAAACCTCCGACAAACAGCGCCCAGTCCCAGTTGTTGCGCCAGCGCTGGCCGACCAGCTTGCCGCGGAACTTGAAGCCCACCGGGCGCAGGATCAGCGCAAACAGGATCACGAACATCGCCAGGTAGAACCCGGAAAAACTCACCGCGTACAAGGGCGGGAACGCGGCGAAGATGGCACCGCCGCCCAGGATCAGCCACACCTGGTTGCCCTCCCAGACCGGGCCGATGGTATTGATCACCAGCCGGCGTTCGGCATCGTTGCGGGCAACCAGCGGCAGCAAGCTGCTGACGCCCAGATCGAAGCCGCCCATCACCGCGTAACCGGACAGCAATATGCCAAGCAACAGCCACCAGATCACGCGCAATGTGGTGTAGTCGAGCAAGATGAAATCCATGGTGTCTCTCCTGGCTTACGGTGCGCCGCCGGCCAGCGCGCCGGTGCTCAATAGGGCGTCGGGTGAGGACGCGTGGGGCGAATCGCTGTGCGGCGATGGAGTGCCTTGGGTCGGCGGGAACATCGCATCCGGTCCCTTGCGGATGGTCTTCAACGACAGCTTGATCGCGATGACCAGCAGCGTGGTGTACAGCGCGGTGAACCCGACCAGCGTCATCACGATCTCGTACAGATCCAGCCCCGATGCGGCGTAGAACGTGGGCAGCACGCCTTCCACCGCCCACGGCTGGCGGCCGTACTCGGCCACGAACCAGCCGCATTCGATCGCGATCCACGGCAGCGGCAACGTCCACAGTGCCAGGGTCAGGAACCAGCGCTTTTCCTGGAAGTTGTGCTTGCACGCAAACCAGAACGCCACCGCAAAGAAGGCGATCAGGTAGATGCCGATGGCCGCCATGATGCGGAAGGTCCAGAACAGCGGCAGCACCCGCGGCACGGTGTCCATCGCGGCCTGGGCGATCTGCTCGGGCGTGGCGTTGCCGATGTCGTCGCGGTAGCGCTTGAGCAGCAGGCCGTGGCCCAGGTCCTGCCAATGCGCATCGAAGACCTTGCGTGCTTCGGCATCGTTCTTGTCGGCGCGAATGCGTTGCAGTGCGCCGTAGGCGATCTGGCCACCGCGGATGCGGTGTTCGGCACGGCCCACCAATTCAAGAATGCCTGGAATCGGCTCATCCAGCGAGCGCGTGGCGATCAGGCCCATCAGGTACGGGATCTTGATCGCGTAATCGTTGCGATGGGTGGTCTGGTTCGGAATGCCGAACGCAGTGAAGTCGGCCGGCGCAGCTTCGGTTTCCCACATCGCCTCGATCGCGGCCAGCTTCATCTTCTGGTGCTCGTTGGCGGCATAACCGCTTTCATCGCCCAGCACCACCACCGACAGCGACGACAGCAGGCCAAACGCGGCGGCCACCGCGAACGAGCGCCGCGCCATCTCCACATGCTTGCCGCGTAGCAGATAGAACGCGCTGATCGACATCACGAACACCGCACCCAGCACGTAGCCCGCACTGACGGTGTGCACGAACTTGGCCTGCGCCACCGGGTTGAACAGCACGGCGACAAAGTCGACCACTTCCATGCGCATGGTGTCCGGGTTGAACACCGCGCCGGCCGGGTTCTGCATCCAGCCATTGGCGATCAGGATCCACAGCGCGGAGAAGTTGCTGCCCAGCGCCACCAGCCAGGTGGTGATCAGGTGCTGCACCTTGCTCAGGCGGTTCCAGCCCAGGAAGAACAGGCCCAGGAAGGTCGCCTCCAGGAAGAAGGCCATCAGCCCTTCGATCGCCAGCGGTGCGCCGAAGATGTCGCCGACGTAGTGGCTGTAGTACGACCAGTTCATGCCGAACTCGAACTCCATCACGATGCCGGTGCCGACCCCCATGGCGAAGTTGATGCCGAACAGCACGCCCCAGAACATGGTCATGCGTCGCCAGATCTGCTTGCCGGTCATGACGTAGACGCTTTCCATGATGCCGAGCAGGAACGACAGCCCCATGGTCAGCGGCGGAAAGATGAAGTGGTACATCGCGGTGACTGCGAACTGCAGCCGCGACAGTTCGACAACTGTCGAGTCGATCATGGCGGGGTGGCCTGGTTGAGAATCGGTAGTGGATGCGGCGGATCATCTGCTCCTGCCGCGCCCGGCGCGTTGATCCAAATCAATGCGGCCCCGATGAGCTGCGGCACAATGCCCATCCCGCAGCGGCGGGTGGCGACTTACAATCGCTTGCAGTGAGCAGTCTTCGACCGAACCGATGTGAGCCAGCCCAGCGTGCGAGCCAGCGAAACACCCGCCCAGCGCCGCCAGCGCGGCCAATGGCTGGATGCATTGGCCGTACTCGCCGCACGTGCGCGGCGGCTGGCCGGTGTGGCCGTGGCGCTGTCCGGGGTGCTGCTGCTCGCGCAATCGGCCGCGATTGCCTGGTTGCTGCAGGCAGTGCTGGTGCGGCACGTGCCCGTGGCGCAGCTGCGCGACGTGGGCATCGGCCTGCTGGTGGCCGTGCTCGGCCGTGCGCTGCTCACGGCCTGGGCGCAAGCGCTGACCGGCGAGGTGGCCGATGTGGCCAAGCGCGCGCTACGTGCACGCATCGCGCGTCGCCTGGTGCAGCACGGTCCGGTGTGGCTGCGCCGGCAACGCAGCGGCGAGCTCGGCGAACTGAGCCTGGCGCATACCGATGCGCTGGAAGGGTATTTCGTCGGCTATCAGCTGGCGCGGACCGAGATGCTCCTGGTGCCACCGCTGATCCTGATTGCGGTGTTTTCAGTCGATTGGGTGGTGGGCCTGGTGCTGTTGCTGACCGCGCCGTTGATCCCGTTGTTCATGATGCTGGTGGGCTGGGGCGCCGAGGCCGCCGGCCGCGAGCAGCTGGGCGAGCTGGCACGCATGGGCGGGCATTTCGCCGATCGTCTGAAGGGCCTGGGCCTGCTGCGCGTGTACGGCCGCGGCCAGGCGGAATTGCGCGGGATTGCCGCCGCCGCCGAGGGCGTGCGCGAGCGCTCGCTGAAAGTGCTGCGCATCGCGTTCCTGTCGTCCACCGTGCTGGAGTTCTTCGCATCGGTGAGCGTGGCGATCGTGGCCTTGTACTTCGGCCTGAGCTATCTGGGCATGCTCGACCTGCATGGGCTGCCGTCCCTGGGCGCGGGCATGTTCTGCTTGCTGCTGGCACCGGAATTCTTCGCGCCGCTGCGACGTCTTGCTGCGCATTACCACGACCGCGCCAATGCGCTGGCAGCGGTGGCCGAAGCCGAGCGACTGCTGGAAGGCGTTGACGCCGAGCCGGCGCCTGCCGGCGCGCCGCCGCCACGTCCACTGGAGCCGGCGCAGGCGCGTGCGCCGCTGCTGCAGGTACGCGATCTGGCGTTGCGCCCGCCGGGCGCGCCGCATGCGGTGGTGACGCAGTGTTCGCTGGCGTTGCAGCCCGGCCAGCGCGTGGCGTTGATCGGTGCCAGCGGCAGCGGCAAGAGCACCTTGCTGGAGGGCCTGGCCGGTTGGTTGACGCCGGAGGCGGGTAGCGTGGTGCTGCGCCCCGGGACGCGGGTGGGCTACGCCACCCAGCGGCCCTACCTGTTTCACGGCAGCATTGCCGACAACCTACGCCTTGCCGACCCGCAGGCCAGCGACGCGCGACTGCTGGCGGTGGCCGATGCGGCGCAGGTGATACGGTTTGCCGCGCAGCTGCCGGCCGGCCTGGACACGGTGATCGGCGAACGCGGCTTCGGCCTGTCCGGCGGCGAGGCGCGGCGCGTGGCCTTGGCGCGGCTGCTGTTGCGCGAGCCGGACCTGCTGCTGCTGGACGAGCCCACCGCCTTTCTCGATCCCGACACCGAAGCGGAGCTGCTACGCACGTTGGGCGTGTTTGCGCGCGGCCGCGCAGTGGTGCTGGCCACGCATAGTCCGGCCGTGATGCGCTGGGCCGACACGGTGATCGATCTGCACGGCGCCAGCGTCACGGTGGAGCAGCCATGAGCGACCCACGCCACGACCATCTGCGCGATGTGTTTCACCGGCATGCATGGCGCCTGCTGCTGTCGGCGCTGCTGGTGCTGGTCACCGCGCTTGCCGGGGTGGGGCTGCTGGGCCTGTCCGGCAGCTTCCTGACTGCCGCGGCCCTGGCCGGCGTGGCCGGCATGGGCGCGGGCTTCAATTTCTTCTCGCCCTCGGCGGGCATCCGCGCGCTGACCTTTGCCCGCATCGTGTCGCGCTACGGCGAAAAGGTGATCGGGCACGATGCGACGCTGCGCATTGCGCGCGATCTGCGCGTGTGGTTCTTCCGGCGCGCGCTGCCGCTTGCGCCGGGCCGGTTGTCGGCCACGCGCACCGGCGATCTGCTGGCGCGGCTGATGTCCGACATCGGCGAGGTGGACGGTCTGAGCGTGCGTGCGCTTGCCCCGCTGAGCGCACTGCTCGGCATCTGGCTGGCCGGGCTGGTTGCCGCTGCGTTGATCTACCTGCCTGCCGCGCTGCTGTTGCTGGTGCTCGGCGTGCTGATCGGCGGGCTGGTGCCGTGGCAGGTTGCACGTGGCGGCGCACGACGCGAGCGGCTGCGTGCGCAGCAGCGCACGGTGCTGCGCACGCAGGCGTTCGAAGGGCTCGAGGGCGCGGCCGATCTGGCCGCCATCGATGCGCAGGGCGCCTGGCTGCAGCAGGCCGATGCCGCTGCAGCCGACGTGGTGCAGGGCGACCGCCTGCAGCGCCAGCACCTGATTGCCGGCACGGCGTTGCATGCGGTGTGCGGCGGCATCGGGCTGGCCGGCATGCTGTGGCTGGCGCTGCACGCTGCCGAGCGCGGCTTGATTACGGCCGAACTGGCGGCAGGGCTGGTGTTCCTGACCATGGCGCTGCTGGAAGTCTGGGCCGGTGCCGGGCTGGCGCTACAGGCGTTGCAGAGTGCGCGCGTGGCCGCCAGACGCCTGCAGGCCATCGTCGATCAGGCACCCTCGGTCAGCGACCCTGCACAGCCCGTCGATGTACCGGTCAGCGGCACGCTGCAACTGCAGCAGGTGTCCTTCGCGTGGCCTGGCGGCGTGCGTCCGGTGCTGCAGGCGCTGGACCTGACCCTGGCGCCCGGCGAGCGTATCGCCATCAGCGGCGACAGCGGCAGCGGCAAGAGCACCTTGTCGGCCCTGCTGCTGCGCCTGTGGGACCCGCACGCTGGGCAGGTGCGCTATGCCGGCATCGATCTAAAAGCCTTTGCGCAGGCGCAGTGGCATCGGCGCATTGCCTGGCTGCCGCAGAACGCGCCGGTGTTCGCCGGCACCGTGCGAGACAACCTGGCCATCGGCGATGCCGATGCCGACGATGCCGTGCTGTGGGCAACGCTGGATCAGGTGCGTCTGCGCGACTGGGCCACCGCCCAGGATGGCCTGGACACCTGGGTTGGCGAAAACGGCGCCACGCTCTCCGCAGGCCAGGCGCGCCGCCTCGCGCTGGCCCGCGCGCTGTTGCGCAATGCCCCGATCCTGCTGCTGGACGAACCCACCGACGGCCTGGACGTGGACACCGCGCACGCCTTGCTGCTCGATCTTGCCGCCGTACTGGGTGAGCGCAGCCTGGTGATGATCACCCACGACAGCGTGCCCGCCGGCGTGGTGCATCGGCACTACCGCATGCGGGGCGGAGTGCTGCAACCGCTGGAGTGAGCCGTCGGACGAGCGGTGCGTCATGCGCCGACAAGACCAGGTCGACGACACGCCTCACCTCGTCAGATACACCGCCCACGCCAGGGCCGCGGCGTTCGCCAGCGCGCTGACCCAGAACGCGATCTGGAACGAGGTCTTTACGGTCTTGTGCCGGAACAGCGACTGCGCCAGCAGCGCGCCGGGCCAGCCGCCGAGCAAGGCGATGGCATGCAGGGTGGCTTCCGGGGTGCGGCGCTGGCCGCGCGTGGCGGCGGTCTTGTCCAGCCGATAGGCGATCAGCGCGGCAATGCTCGTTACCGCGTACCAGAGCGCAATCGCAGCCGGTAGCCGGTCTGCGAGCACCAGGCCGAGCATGCCGACCGCGAACAGGCCGGCCAGCAGCCGGCGCGGCAGGACGCTGCTGGTGGTTTGCGAGGGCCGTGCTCTGGCTCTGGAAGTGGCTCTGGACCTGGCAATCAGCAGGCGTCCAGGAAGTCGCGGACTGCCGGGCCGAAACGGGCGAAATCCACCAGGAAGGCATCGTGGCCCTGCGGCGAATCCAGGCCGAGGAAGCGGGCATCGGCGCCGCCTGCGCGCAGGCCTGTGGCAATCTGCTCCTGCTGCTGCACCGGAAACAGGATGTCGGTGTTGGCGCCGATCGACAGCGCACGCGCAATGCGGATGTTGGCCAGGCCGGCCAACACTTCGGCCTCGGTGGAGACGTCTGCAGACGCGATGCTGCTGTGCGTGTCGACGGTCCGCGTCGCATTGACCGGGGCCGTGTCCACGGATTCGGCCAGGTCGAACCAGTCCATCGAGCGGCTCAGATACAGATAGCAGTTGGGGTCGAAGAAGCGCACGAAACGGCGCGCATGGCCTTCCAGATAACTTTCCACCTGGAATTCCAGGCCAAACGGGTCGTCGGCGGCCTGTTCGGAATCCAGCCGCACCCGGCCGAAGCGGCCATCCCACTCCAGTGCCGAGCGATACGTGATCACGCCAAGCTTGCGCGCCATGCGCATGCCCGATTCCGGGTAGTGCATGTCGTCGTAATTGCCGCCATTCCAGTGTGGGTCTAGCCGGATCGCTTCACGTTGCAGCGAGCGGATGGCGATGGAAAACGGCAACGCCTGCGCGCTGCCGGAGATGTTGATGTGATTGCGTGCAATGCCCGGATGGCGCAGCAACAATGCCAGCGCCGTCATGCCGCCCATCGAGTTGCCGATCAGGCAGGCCAGCTGGGTGATGCCCAGTGCGCGCACGACGTCGGCGGCTGCATCGGCCACGTCTTCGATCGACAGGTCCGGAAATGTCAGCCGATACGGCTGCCCGGTCGCCGGATCGATCGACGCCGGCCCGGTGGAGCCCTTGCAGCTGCCCAGCGAATTGACGCACACCACGAACCAGCGGGCGGTATCGATCGGCTTGCCCGGCCCGACCATCGCGTCCCACCAACCCGGCTCGGGATTGGCCTGGTTGGCTGCAGCGTGCGCGTTCGGCGACAGGCCGGTGACGATCAGGATGGCGTTGCTGCGGTCTGCGGCCAGCGTGCCCCAGGTCTCATACGCCACGCGTGCCTGATGCAACACGCCACCGCGTTTCATCGGAAACGGCGAAGGCAGTGCGTGGTAGAGCGTGCCGGGAGGAATGAATTCAGTCATGTCGCAATTCTATCTGCCATGGGATGCGCTGGGTGCAGGGTGGGAATCGGGAATCGGGAATCGGGAATTGGGAATCGGGAATTGGGAATCGGGAATTGGTTTAAGCCGTTGCGTGGTGTGATGCCGCTCTTCAAAGCGCGTGAGCTGCAGCTTGGTTGCAGGGCCCTTGCCCGCCCACCATCGCAGGACACGCCGCAAGTACATCCATGTAGCTCCTTGGCGGCATCCATGCCGCCAAGGGTCCCGCGACGGTGGGCGGGCAAGGACCAGTCGAGATGGTCGGTCTGCAGAGCTTTCAACAGAGCAATCAGCAAACCGTGCGACGCGGTGTCTTCGTTCTTCAGTAAAACCACCAGCCAACTGTCTAGCGTGGTGTCCTCGCCGATTGCGGGACCGTTGGCGGCATGGATTCCGCCACCGAGCCCCCATGGACGGGTTGACGGCGTGTCCCGCGAGCGGGGAGGGCACCGCGCCCTCGACCAGGCTTGAAGATTGCCAAGCGCTTGCGATACGAACATTTCATGCGTCTCAACCTGATTGCTCGCTATGGACAGATCAGGCAGAGAGCGGATCATCTGCGCCTTTGCTGCAGGGCCCTTGCCCGCCCACCATCGCGGGACACGCTGCAAGTACGTCCATGTAAGCTCCGTGGCGGCATCCATGCCGCCAAGGGTCCCGCGACGGTGGGCGGGCAAGGACCAGTGGAGATGGTCGGTCTGCATGGATTTCAACAGCGACTAGCAAACTGCGACGCGGTGTCTTTGCTTTTCAACAAAACCGCCAGGCTTTTCAACAAAATCGCCAGCCAACTGTCTGGCGTGGTGTCCTCACCGATTGCGGGACCGTGTGGCGGCATGGATGCCGCCACACGGTCCCCATGGACGGGTTTACGGCGTGTCCCGCGAGCGGTGAGGGCACCGCGCCCTCGACCAGACGTGAAGATAGCCAAGCGATCGCGACACGCACAATGCAGGCGTCGCTACCTGATTGCTTGATCCGGGCAGCAAAGGCGCAGGGCCAGTCATGGTGGTCGGTGCGCAGAGCTTTCAAGCAGTCACGATGGTGGTGCGCAACTGCATGCGGTTGCAGCCTGCGCCTTGTTGGTCGCTCCTTGTCCATTGGCCCCAAGGCGTGCAATGACACACGGCGAGCACTCAGCGGCCGATCACCAGTTCCACTGGGGCGCCTGCCGGCAGTTCCACCGTCACCGGCACGCTCTCGATGTCATCTGCCTGGCGCATGGCGTTGCCGCTGCGCGATAGCCGGGCCAGCACCTGCACCTTGTCCAGCGACGACAGCGGGCGCGTCGGCATCGGGCTGTCGCCGTCGTCGAGGGTGAGGGTCAACGGCAGTTCGCTCAGTGCGTGTTTTTCCACTGCTACCGGCATCGGTGTGTCGGCCGCACGCGCGATCACGAACACGCTGGTGTCGTTGGGCAGGCCCGCCCGTTTTGCGAACTCCGCATCCAGCGTTACACGCACCTGGATGCGTTTGCCAGCGGCTGCATCGGCGGCGGGCGCCGGCGGTGTCCGGATCGGCTCAAGCTTGGCTTCCTGCCGCGCGGCGTTGATCTGTTCGAGCAGGCCGGGGCGGGTGCTGGCGTCGACCACCCGCAGCAGCGGTTCCCAGGTGGCGCTGGCTTGGGCGGGTTGGCCGGCCTGACGTTGCACCACGCCCAGGAACCAGCGTGCGCGTTGATGGTCAGGCGCTACCACCAACGCGTGTTCGAGCAGGCGCATGGCCTGCGGGTCCGGGCGGCCGCTGTCGTCGGCCAGCATGCGCGATTGCGCGGCGGCCACCAGCACGTCCGGCTCGTCCGGGCGCAAGGTGACCGCGCGCGCGAAGGCATCGCGGGCCTCGGCAAACTTCTGCTGGCTGGACAGCGAGCGCCCCAGCAGCACCCAGCCTTCGGCCTGATCGGGATTGCGCGCCAGCGCCGTGCGCAGCTGCGCAATGGCTTCGTCCAGGGTGCGCGGGGCGGCCGGCCGGTTGGCGGCCTGCTCGATCGCCGAGGGCGTGCCGACCAGCCAGTACAACGCCGCACTGGCAGCCAGCAACAGCACCGCAATGCCGGCCGCCAGGCCGCGCGTTTCACGCCAGAGCGGCCGCAGCGCCACGCCGAACGCGAGCAAGGCGATCACGATCACCGCAATGACGAAGCCGGCCATCACCACTCCTGCTCGTCGGCGGGTAACGCGGGTGCGGCCGCACTGCGCCGACGCACCACCATCATCACTGCCACCCCGCCCAGCAGCAGCACCAGCAACGGGCCGAACCACAACAGCCAGGTGCGCGATTCCACCTGCGGGCGATACAACACGAACTCGCCATACCGGGCGACCAGAAACTGGCGGATCTGCGCATCGCTGCGGCCGTCGTGCATCAGCGCCAGCACCTCGCGACGCAGGTCCTGCGCAATCTGCGCGTTGGAATCGGCCAGCGACTGGTTCTGGCACTGCACACAGCGCAGCTCGGCGGTCAGCGCGTGGAAACGCGCTTCTTCCGCCGCCGAGCGGTACTGCAGCGGCGATGGGTCACCGACCGGCTGGGCCAGGGCCAGCCAAGGCAGCAACAGCAGCAACGTCAGCAGCCAGGCGCGCGTCATTGGTTGGCGTGCAGGTCCGGAGCGGCAGTGGGCGAGCGTTCGATCTTGCTCAGCGCCGGAATCAGCTGGGTGTCGATGATGGATTGGGTCAGCATGCCGCTGTATTTCCAGCGCACCACGCCGCGCCCGTCGACCAGAAACGTCTCCGGTGCGGCAGCGATGCCGAAGTCGATGGCGGTGCGGCCATCTTGATCGGCGACCACCAGCAGATACGGGTTGCCCAGTTGCTCCAGCCAGCGCAACGCATCGGCGCGCTCGTCCTTCCAGTTGTAGCCGATCACGCGCACGCGCTTGGTCAGCGCAAAGCGGCTCAGCACCGGATGTTCCTCACGGCAGGCCGGGCACCAGCTGCCCCATACGTTGATGATGTACGGTGCACCGCGCAGCTCGCGCGCATGCACCACAATGCTGGGGTCGTGCAGCAGCGGCAGCGCGAACTCCGGTGCCGGTTTGCCGATCAGCGCGGAGGGCAGGGCATCGCGATCGTCGTGACCTGAGCGCACCACCGCATAGACCAGCAGTGCTGCAAGTGCGAGCAGCAGCACGATGGCGCCCACGAGGACGGCCGTGGGCAGGCGGGGCGAACGTGACTCAACCATCTTGGATCTCCGGAGAACGACGAAAACGCCGGTCGGCGGCCGTGACCAGGCCGCCGAGCGCCATCAGCAGCGCCCCCAGCCAGATCCAGCGCACGAACGGTTTGAGGTGGACGCGCACCGCCCAGGCCTGATTGCCCAGCGGTTCGCCAAGGGCGACATACAGGTCGCCGAACGGGCCGGGGCGGATCGCCGCCTCGGTGAGGGTTTGTCCGCCGCTGGCGTAGCGACGCTTTTCTGCATGCAGCATGCCGACCGGTGCGTCGTCCTTGAACACCTGCAGGTTGGCGCGGTCGGACACGTAATTGGGTCCCCGCCGTTCTTCCAGGCTGTCGAAGTGCAGCGCATAGCGGCCGAGCTGCACCTGCTGGCCGGGCGCCAGCGCCACTTCGCGTTGCAGGCTCAGCGATTCAACCAGCAAGGCACCGGCCAGGAACACCGCCACGCCCAGATGCGCCAGCACCATGCCCAGCATTTCGGCGGTGTAGCGACGGCCCTTGGCCGCCCGCCGCGTCCACAGGAAGCGTGCGGTGCCCAGCATCACCCAGGCCGCACCGGCCACACCGATCGCGGCCTTGAACTGGCCTTGCGGCGCCATGAACCAGGCCAGCACTCCGGCCGCCAGCGCCAGGGCCGCCCACGGCGCCAGCAGCGCCAGCGGCCGCGAGGCCTGTTCGCGCTGCCAGCGGGTGAGCGGGCCAAACGGCAACAGCGCCACCAGTGGCGCCATCAACACCACGAACAGCGTGCCGAAGTAGGGCGGGCCGACCGACAGCTTGCCCAGGCCCAGCGCATCGGCCAGCAGCGGATACAGCGTGCCCAACAGCACCATCGCGCAGGCGCAGGCGAGCAGCAGGTTGTTCAACAGCAACAAGGTTTCGCGCGAGCTGCCGGCAAATGCGCGGCGTGGGTCAGCGTCGGCCGACATCCGTGGCGCGCGCAACGCGTACAGCAGCAGCGAGCTACCGACCACCGCCAGCAGGAACACCAGGATGAACAGTCCGCGTGACGGGTCGGCGGCAAACGAATGCACGCTGGTCAACACGCCCGAGCGCACCAGGAAGGTACCCAGCAACGACAGCGCAAAAGCGGCAATGGCCAGCAGCAGGGTCCAGCTGGCAAAGCTGCCGCGTTTTTCGGTGACCGCCTGCGAATGCAGCAAGGCGGTGCCGACCAGCCACGGCATGAAACTGGCGTTTTCCACCGGATCCCAGAACCACCAGCCGCCCCAGCCCAGTTCGTAATACGCCCACCAGCTGCCCAGCGCGATGCCCACGGTGAGCATCGACCACGCCACATTGGTCCACGGCCGCGTCCAGCGTAGCCAGCGTGCGTCCATGCGGCCTTCCAGCAATGCAGCAATGGCGAAGGCGAACGGCACCGCAAAGCCGACATAGCCGCAATACAGCATCGGCGGATGGATGATCAGGCCCGGATCCTGCAGCAGTGGATTGAGGTCGGCGCCTTCCAGCGGTACCGGCACCAGGCGCGCAAACGGGTTGGAGGTAAACAGCAGGAAGGCCAGAAAGCCGACGCTGATCAGCGCCATCACCCCCAGCACGCGCGCCACGACCTGTGCCGGCAATTGCCGCGACCACAGCGCCACCGCGCCGGTCCACAGCGCCAGTACCAGGGTCCACAGCAGCAGCGAGCCTTCGTGCGCGCCCCAGACCGCCGAGTAGCGGTACATGACCGGCAGCAGGCTGTTGGAATTTTCGGCGACATAGCGCACCGAAAAGTCCTGTACCAGAAACGCGTGCGTCAGCACCGCAAAGGCGGTGGCGATCAGGCCCAGCTGCACCAGCGCCGCCGGCCGCGCCACTGCCATCCAGCTGCTGCGGCCACGCTGGGCGCCGGCCAACGGCACGGCGGCCTGCACCAGCGCCACCAGCAGGGCCAGCACCAGCAGAAAGGTGCCGAGCTCAGGAAGCATGGGAGACCCAGAACCGGGCGGCGTGGAACGGGCCAGCGGAAGCGGCAGGCAGACGGGCCACGTCGGAAGACCCGCACAGACCGCGGCACAGGGGGGCGCGCCAAGCCCGGTGACGTGCAACGCCGCCTCTTGCGATCGCGCCGTCTTCCGTGGCCGGCGCGTGCGTCGGCCGGCGGAAGGGGCGAGAAGCGTCCCACGTGCCGCCGGGAACACCGGAAGACACACCCGCCGCGCAGCTTCCGACGACTGCATCGAGTCTCTTCCGCACTTCCGATCGCCGGTCGCAGGCCCCGGCAGCGCCGTCCATCAGTCCATCCCTCACTGCATCACCTTGCCGGGGGCCACTTGATGCTTGCGGTGCGCACTGCCCATCTTGTCGGCCACTTCCTTGGGCATATAGGTTTCATCGTGCTTGGCCAGCACATCTTCGGCCACGAACACGCCCTGCTGCATGCGACCGGTGGCCACCACCGCCTGACCTTCGCGGAACAGGTCGGGCAGGATGCGGTCGTAGCGTACCGGCAGCTGCGCGTCGCCATCGGTGACGCGGAACTGTGCTTCCAGCGAACCGGAGGCTCTTTTGAACGAGCCTTTCTCGACCATGCCGCCAAGCCGAAAACGGGAACGCGCGCCGGCATCGCCACGCAGCACTTCCGAAGGCGTGTAGAGGTAGGCCACGTTGCGCTGCAGGGCCATGGCCACCAGCGTGGTCGCCAGCCCCCCGGCCAGCACCAGCGCGATCACCAGCCATAGACGGCGGCGACGTTGCGGGTTCATCGGCTCAGCTCTGCATCGCTGGGCAGCACGCGCTTGCGCTCACGCAGGCGGCGCGCCTGCGCGACCCTCAATGCACGGCGCACCTGCCAGCGGCCGGCGATCAGGTCCCACAGCAGCACCAGCACGAACACCGCATAGGCAGCGATGACATAGGGCAGGTAGCTCATGCCGTGCCCCCCGCATCGCGCACGATCCAGGCCTTGCCGGCCTCGCGGCGCAGGTTGTCGGCGCGCGCGCGGGTGAGCAGGGACCCGGCGAACCAGAACTTGGTGCCGATCACCATCAGCCACAACGGCAGCAACATGCTGGCATCGATGGTCGATGCGCCGAACAGGCGGATGCTCTGGCCCTGGTGCAGCGAATTCCACCACACCACCGAGTAGCGGATCACCGGCAGCAGCACCACGCCGACGATCGCCAGCAAGCCAGCCGCGCGTGCGGCCTGGCGACGGTCGTCGATGGCGTGGTACAGCCCGATCACCCCCAGATACAGGAACAACAGGATCAGTTCGGTGGTCAGGCGCGGGTCCCAGTCCCACCAGGCGCCCCACATCGGTTTGCCCCAGATGCTGCCGGTCAACAGCGTGATCACGGTGAACGCCGCGCCGATGGGCGCGCAGGCCATCGCCAGGATCTCGCACACCTTGATGCGCCAGATCAGCGCGACCGCCGCGTACACCGCCATCACCCCGAACACGAACAGACTCATCCACGCGCTTGGCACATGGATATACAGGATGCGGAAACTGTCGCCCTGCTGGTAGTCGGCCGGCACCGCAAACAAGGCCTGCCAGATGCCGGCGCCCAGCAGCAACGCGGCCAGCGCATGGCACCACGGCGCCCAGCGCGCAGTGAATCGGTCGAAGATCGGGGGCGAGGCGAGTTGGTGGAACCAGCGGGCGACGACGTTCATGCGGTGGCGATGGCTCTTGGCATGGCGATGGCTTCTTGCATGGAGACAGCTCTCGGTACGACACCGCCGTACGACCTACGGTGTTCCGTCAACGGCGCATCTGTAACGTCGGTCAGCTCAGCGAAATCCGGATCGCCGCCGCCGCTGCCAGCGGTGCCAGCACGATGCCGATCACCAAGCCCGCGCCCAGCAGCAGCAACGCACCCACCGCATCCTGCCCTTGTCCGCTCGCCGCCACGCTGCCGGCCCCGAACACCAGCACCGGCACATACAACGGCAACGCCAGCAATGCCACGAGAATACCAGAGCGTTTCATGGTGACAGTCAGTGCAGCGACCACCGCGCCGAGCAGGCTCAAAAGCGGTGTGCCCAGCGCCAACGATGCCAGCAGCACCGGCAATTGGTCATGCGGCAGGTGCAGCAATTCGCCGAGCAGCGGCGTCACTGCAATCAGCGGTAACGCACTGGTTGCCCAATGCAGCAGCACGCGCACCGCAATCAACCACGCCAGCGGCACCGGTGCCAGCAGCCACTGCTCCATCGAACCGTCGTCGACATCGCTGCGGAACAGCGCGTCCAGCGACAACAGGCCGGCGAGCAGCACCGACAGCCATAGCACCGCCGGTGCCGCCTGCGCCAGCAGGTCCGGGCGTCCGCCCAGGCCCAGCGCGAACAGCACCACGATCAGCAGCGCGAACAGCGCCGGCTGCAAGGCGTCGCTGCGACGGCGCCACAGCAGCTGCAGATCGCGACGCAACAGCGCGCGGCCGGCCTGCAGCAACGAAGGTTGTGGCGAAGGCGTGCTCATGCTGCCGCCTCCAGGGTGAGCATGCGGGTGCGCACCGGCGGCGCCGCATAGGCGCCATGGGTGGTGACCAGCGCTGCGCCGCCGCCGCGCAGGTGTGCGGAGATCATCCGGTTGACCAGGGTGATGCCGTCCAGATCCAGATTCGCGTACGGCTCGTCCAGCAGCCACAGCGGCGCCGGCGACAGCCACAGCCGCGCCAGCGCCAGGCGCTTGCGTTGCCCCGCCGACAATTGCCGCACCAGGGCATCTTCGTAGCCGGCCAGCCCCACGATGGCCAGCGCGCTGCCCGGCATCTGCTTGGCCCGGCGGCCATGCAGGCCGCACAGGAAGTGCAGGTTCTCCAGGGTGCTGAGGTCGGCCTTCAGGCCGGGCAGGTGGCCCAGGTAGGCCATGAAGCGGCTGCGGTCGCCGCGCCGCGCAGTCTTGCCGTCGATCTGGATCTGCCCGCGCTCCACATGCAGCAGCCCGGCCAGCACGCGCAACAGCGTGGTCTTGCCGGCGCCGTTGTCGCCTTGCACCAACAGGGCTTCGCCGGCATCGACATGGAAATCCAGCGGGCCGAACACCGGCTCCTCGTTGCGGCTGAAGGCCAGGGCGTGCGCCGCCAGCAGCGGTGGTGCGGTGTGCAGCGGTTCGATCATCGGTGCAGCGGGCTCCCGTCGCAGGACGGCATGGGGAAGGACCGGGGCGAGGGCGCACCAGACCGGGCGCGCATTGTAGCGACGATGGTGGCATGCCGGGGACGTATGAGGCAGCGCCGGAGGCGCCGCGGTGGGTCGGGGAACGCTGTTTTGCAGCGTCCGGGCGCACCCGCCTGGCGGCTTTGCGTACACTCGCGGTCCCCCGTTTCTTGTCCGGACAGGCACCATGCTCCTCACGACCAAGCTGCCCAAGGTGGGCACCACCATCTTTACCGTGATGTCGCAGCTGGCGGCCGAGCACGGCGCGGTCAACCTGGGTCAGGGCTTCCCGGATTTCGCGGTACCGCAGCGCCTGGTCGATGAGCTGGACCGTGCAATGCGCGCCGGCCACAACCAGTACCCGCCGATGACCGGCGTGGCGGCGCTGCGTCAGGCCATCGCCGGCAAGGCGCAGCGCTGCTACGGCGCGCAGGTCGATGCCGACACCGAGATCACCGTCACCAGCGGCGCCACCGAGGCCATCTTCAACGCCATCCATGCGGTCGTGCGCGCCGGTGAAGAGGTCATCGTGCTGGACCCGGCCTACGACTGCTACGAGCCGGCGATCGATCTGGCCGGCGCGCGTGCGGTGCACGTGGCATTGCACCCGCAGACCTTCGCGGTCGACTGGGACGCCTTGCGCGCCGCGATCACGCCGAAGACGCGCCTGTTGATGATCAATTCGCCGCACAACCCCTCCGGCGCCATGCTCTCGGCCGACGACATGCGGGCGCTGACCGAGCTGCTGCGCGACACCGACATCTTCCTGCTGTCGGACGAGGTCTACGAGCACATCGTGTTCGACGGCCACCGCCACGAATCGGTGCTGCGCTGGCCGGAATTGCGCGAGCGCGCGTTCGTGATTTCGAGCTTCGGTAAGACCTATCACTGCACCGGCTGGAAGATCGGCTACGCCATCGCACCGCCGGCGCTGACGGCCGAATTCCGCAAAGTGCACCAGTACAACACCTTCACCAGTTTCGGCCCGGCCCAGCACGCCTTTGCCGCGATGATCCGCGACGAACCCGAGCACGACGAGCAGCTTGGCGCCTTCTACCAGGCCAAGCGCGACCGTTTCCGCGAACAGCTGCTGACCACGCGCCTGAAGCCGCTGCCGGTGCCCGGCGGCTACTTCCAACTGGTGGACTATTCGGCCATCAGCGATCTGCCCGACACCGAGTTCGTGAAGTGGCTGACGGTGGAGAAGGGCGTGGCCGCGATCCCGCTGTCGCCGTTCTACGAAAACGCACCGGCGGGGCAGCGTTTGGCACGTCTGTGTTTTGCCAAGAACGATGCGACATTGGATGCGGCGATCGAGCGCTTGCGTAGGCTCTGACGAGCCGGAAATCGGGAATGGGGATTCGGGAATCGTAAGAGCGGTTGGCCGCTTTTTGATCTGAATCTGCACTTGGCTCGATGACACAACGCCCTCATTAAACCTCTGTTCGATTCCCTATTCCCGATTCTCCATTCCCGAGTCTCTCCATGCACGATCTGCGCATCTCCCTGATCCAAGGCGACACCCGCTGGCATGACCCGGCTGGCAATCGCGACTATTACGGCGCGTTGCTGGAGCCGCTGGCGGGGCAGACCGATCTGGTGATCCTGCCGGAGACCTTCACCAGCGGATTTTCCAACGACGCCATCGACAAGGCCGAAGGCATGGACGGACCGACCGTGGCCTGGGTGCGCGCACAGGCGGCACGGTTGGATGCGGCGGTCACCGGTAGCGTGCAATTGCGCACCGCTGCGGGGGTGTTCAATCGGCTGCTGTGGGCCACGCCCGATGGCGCGCTGCAGTACTACGACAAGCGTCACCTGTTCCGCTTCGGCAACGAGCACTTGCGTTATGCGGCCGGGCGCGATCGCCTCTGCGTCGAGTGGAAGGGCTGGCGGATCAATCCGCAGGTCTGCTACGACCTGCGCTTTCCGGTGTTCTGCCGCAACCGCTTCGATGTGGGGCGCCCGGGACAGCTGGATTTCGATCTGCAACTGTTCGTCGCCAACTGGCCGTCCGCCCGCTCCTACGCGTGGAAGACCTTGCTGCGCGCCCGTGCGATCGAAAACCTGTGCTTCGTTGCCGCGGTCAACCGCATCGGCGTGGACGGCAATCAGTTGCACTACGCCGGCGACAGCGCGGTGATCGATTTCCTTGGCCAGCCGCAGGTCGAAATCCGCGAGCGCGAACAGGTCGTCACCACCACCATCAGTGCAGCTGCACTGGCCGAGCACCGCACGCGCTTCCCGGCGATGCTGGATGCCGATCGATTCGAGATTCGGGATGTGTAAGTCGGGATTGGTGCAAGCCAATCCAGCCCAGGCGCGAGCACGCCCGCTGTCACCAATCCCGAATCCCCAATCCCGAATCCCAGCTACTCAGCCAATTTGATCTCATAGATCGTCGGCCACCGCTTGCCGGTGACGAACACGCGGTCGTGTTCTGCGTCATAGGCGATGCCGTTGAGCACGTCGTTGCTGGGGTCGGTCAACGTGTCGGCATCGGGGACCAACGCTTTCAGGTCGATCCAGCCGATGACCTTGCCGCTGACCGGGTCGATCCGTGCGATGCGGGTGGTCAGCCAGACATTGGCCCACAGCTCGCCCTTCACCCATTCCAGCTCGTTGAGATTGTCCAGCGGGCGGCCGCGCGCGGTGACCTGGATGCTGCCGATCTGCTTCAGGGTCTGCGGGTCCAGCCGGCGGATGCTGGCGGTGCCATCGCTCATGTATAGCTGGCGCGCGTCACTGGTCAGCGCCCAGCCTTCGCCCTGGTAGGAAAACTGCGAACGCGGCGCCAGCGTGGCCAGGTCGTAGACGAAGCCTTGCTGGTTGCGCCAGGTCAGCTGAATCACCCTGTCGTGCCAGGCCACGATGCCTTCGCCGTAGTAGGGCGCCGGCGTATCCACCTGCTGCAGCACCCGGCCGCTTTTCAGCTCGACCTTGCGCACGCTGGAATGGCCCAGCTCGCCGGTGCTCTCGTACAGGTGGCCATCCAGATAGAACAGGCCCTCGGTATAGGCGGCGGTGTCGTGCGGATAGCGGTTGACGACCGTGTAACCAGTGGTCGGAATCGCCTCGCCGCAATGCGCGAGCGAGGGCAGCAACAAGGCGACGAAGAGCAGCGAGTGGGCAGTGCGTGACATGCGCCGATCATCCCACGCCGCGCCCGTGCCCGCAGCACTCAGGCAGGGACGGGATGCGGGTAATGATTGGCTGAACGCGAGTTGGAACGTTGCCGCCACCTTGTCGCGGCTGCCACATCGGCGCTGCTAGTCTCGCGCCACGTCCATCACCGGCAACGCACACATGATCAAGTCACTGTCTCTTTTTGCCCTGCTTGGCGCGGCAACGCTGGCCCCGCAGGCGCAGGCCGCCGGCAATATCGATTGCCAGCTGAAGTTCAATCTGTCCGGCTGGTCGGTGTTCTACAAGACCGCCAGCGGCACCGGCACCATCACCTGCGACAACGGCGCGGTCATCCCGGTCAAGATTTCCAGCAAGGGCGGCGGCCTGACGGTAGGCAAGTCCAAGATCACCGGCGGCCGTGGGTCGTTCTCCGGTGCCTATAGCCTCAACGACCTGTTCGGCACCTATGCCGCTGCCGAAGCGCATGCGGGCATCGTGAAGTCGAGCACCGCACAGGTGGTCACCAAGGGCGATATTTCGCTGGCGCTTGCAGGTACCGGCGAGGGTGTGGATCTGGGTGTCAATGTAGGCAACTTCGTGATCGAGCGCCGCAAGTAAGCGGCAGCATCGCGTCGCGCGCATCGACCGATGCGCGCGGCTCCTGCCTCGCGGCAAGCTTGCGCCAGACAGCGGCTGCTGGCGCGCCTGCCTGAGTGGACCCGGCGGAATCCTCTGCTCCAATCGAAGGTCCATCGTGTCGGCTACAACAAGAAAACGGCCCCGCGAGGGGCCGTTTTTCGTTGCGCGGATCAACTGATGCTCAGCGACCGCGATTGCCGCCGCCTGGCGGACGACGGTTGCCGCCACCCGGCGGACGGCCGCCCGGGCCACCACGCGGTGCACCACCGGGACCACCCGGTCCGCGCGCGCCGCCGCCCGGACCACCGGGGCCGCGATTGCCGGCTGCAGGGCCGCGATTACCGCCCGGGCCTGCCGGACGGCCGCCACTCGGGCGTCCTGCAGGACGCGCAGCGCCATACGGGCTGAAACCCGGGTTGGCATGATCGGACGGAAAGCTCGGCGCGTTACCCGGGTGACCATAGGGATGCTTGCGCTGTCCCTGGCCTTGCCCCTGCGATTGACCCTGACCGCCTGCACCGCCGCGGCCCTGGCCACCGGCACCCGGACGCGCGCCGCCAGGACCCTTCTTGGCATACGGACGTGCCTGGCCGGTGCTGTTGCCGCCCGGGCCGGCGTTGCGGTGGCCGCTGGGGCCGGTGCTCACGCCATCGGGCACGTACCAGCTGCGGAATGCCGCCGGGTTGCCATCGGGCAGCGAGCGATCGCCCTTGGCCGGGCCGCGCTGCTTGAACGGGCGTTGCTGCGACTGCTTGGCCGCCGCTTCGCCGCTGACGGTCAGGCCACCCTTGAAGCCGCCAGGCTTGCCACGGCCGCCGCGGCCGCGATCTTCGCGCAGGTTGTCGAAGCGACGCAGCTCACGGCCTTCATCGGCACCCGAGGTCTGGCCGTTGACGTAGGCATTGCTGCGGCCATCGCGCGAGACGTGCACGGTGGACTTGGCGGCGCGGCGCTGGCCGATCACCGGCTGCAGGGTCAGCGCCGACGGCGCGCCTTCTTCCAGCTTGAGTTCGGCGCGCAGGCTTTCCACCTTCTCCTGCGCCACTTCCACCGATTGCCCGCGCAGCAGTTCGCGCGGCAGCGAGATCTTGCCGTAGCGGCTGCGCTTGAGGCGGCTGACCTGGCAGCCCTGCGATTCCCACAGGCGGCGCACTTCGCGGTTGCGGCCTTCCTTGACGACCACGCGGAACCAGTCGTGCGAGTCGGTGCCGCCGATGCGCTCGATCTCGTCGAACTTGGCGCCGCCGTCTTCCAGCAACACACCGCGCGACAGCCGCTCGATGATGGCGTCGGAGACCGTTTCTTCGCCTTCCGGGGCACGCACGCGCACCACGTATTCGCGCTCGACCTCGTAGGAGGGGTGCATCATCGCGTTGGCCAGCTCACCGTCGGTGGTCAGCAGCAACAGGCCGGTGGTGTTGATGTCCAGGCGGCCGATGGCGATCCAGCGCGAGCCCTTCAGTGCCGGCAGCGACTCGAACACGGTCGGGCGGCCTTCGGGATCTTCGCGCGTGGTCACTTCGCCTTCGGGCTTGTTGTAGATCAGCACGCGCGACGGTTCGGTCAGCGCGCTGGCCACGAAGCTGCGGCCGTCCAGTTCGATCTTGTCGCCGCTGCGCACCGACATGCCGGTCTGCGCGACGGCGCCATTGACCTTGATTAGGCCATCGGCAATGCGCTGCTCCAGCGCGCGGCGCGAGCCCAGGCCGGCCTGGGCCAGCACCTTGTGCAGGCGCTCTTCCAGCTTGGGCGCTTCGGGCGCGCTGTCGCGCTTGAGGGAAAGCTTGTTCAACGACAGCTTGCGGGGGGTGTCACTCATATGTCTGGCTCCGGCCGCCGCGTTGCGGGTCGGCCTCTGGGTCGGAATCGGCTTCGTCAACAGCCACGGTCGTCGTCGCGACGGCGTTGTCTTCGTCTTCGTTCACTGCATCCGCGCGCGTTCCCGGCGCGGTGTCGGGGTCGCCCTCACGGGCGTCGTCTGGGTGGTGCGTATCCTGGTCCTGCGCCGGGGCATGCCCGAGGTGTTGCGGTGTCTGCGCGCCCGTCGCGTCGGCATCGTCCATGTCGATGGCGTCGTGGAGAGCGTGGTGTTGCTGGTCGACCCCGGCATCGCTGGCCGTTGCCGGCGCGTGCTGGTCGGCAACGGTGCCGATGTCTGTTTCGGGATCGCGCCCGGCATTGGCCTGATGATCGGTCGCTGCCTGGGAACTGCCGTCCTGGCTTGCCACCGCGGCGGTCCCGGGGGCTTCCAGATCCTCCTGCGTCGCGCTGATGTCGCTGTCATCGGCCGCGGCGTCAGCGGTAGTGGCGTCTGCATCAGCGCCATCAACGTCGGCGCCATCAATGTCAGCGCCATCAACGTCAGCGCCATTAGCAGTTGCATCCGCATCGGCGCCTCCAGCGCCCGCCGCATCGGCATCTGCCTGATCCTGCGCGGTCTGCATCGCCGCCGACGCCGGCATGGCACCATCCAGTTGCCCGTCGCGGTCCAGCGGCAGCTGCGGTTCCAGCTCGGCGATGTCCTTCAACTCAGACAATGGCGGCAGCTCGTCCAATCGCTTGAGCCCGAAGTAATCCAGAAAGCCCTTGGTGGTACCGAACAGGGCGGGCTTGCCGGGGACATCGCGGTGGCCGACCACGCGGATCCACTCGCGTTCTTCCAGCGCCTGGATGATGTTGCTGCTGACCGCCACGCCGCGCACCTGCTCGATCTCGCCGCGGGTGATCGGCTGGCGGTAGGCAATCAAGGCCAACGTTTCCAGCGTGGCGCGGGTGTACTTGGTGCGGCGCTCGGTCCACAGCCGTGCCACCCAGCCATGCACCTCGGCCTTGACCTGGAAGCGGAAGCCCGAGGCCACCTCGACCAATTCCACGCCGCGCTCGGCGCAGCCCTCGCGCAGCAGCTCCAGCGCGCGCTCCACGCTGCCAGGCGGCGCGGGTTCTTCTTCCGGAAACAAACCCTGCAATTGCGCCAGCGTCAGCGGCTGGCTGCTCGCCAGCAGGGCGGCTTCGATGATGCGGGTGATCAGCGCTTGATCCATTCGGTGATCGGCTTCAGATAGGTTCGTTGGCAGCATCGCTGTCATCGAATTCGCTGGAGAATTGCAGCGGCGCATTGGTATTTCCCAACGCCAGCGACTTCACGTAGATCGGCGCCAGCGGCGCTTCCTGCACGATGTCCAGCAACTGCTCCTTGGCCAATTCGAGCAGCGCCAGGAAGGTGACCAGCACGCCGAGCTTGCCTTCCTCGGCAGTGAACAGCGATTCGAAGCGATAGAACCTGCCGTCGTCCAGGCGGCTCAGCACATCGCCCATGCGCTGGCGCACGCTCAGCGCCTCGCGCTTGATCGCATGGCCGGTAAACAGCTCGGCGCGCTTGAGCACGTCGTACAGCGCCATCAGCATTTCTTTCAGTTCCACCGGCGGCGGCAGCTTGACCGCCGCGCGCTCGGGCAGATGCGCCTGCACCGGCGCGCTGTCGCGGCCCATGCGGGGCAGGGTATCCAGATCCTCGGCGGCCTGCTTGAAGCGCTCGTATTCCTGCAGGCGACGTACCAGCTCGGCGCGCGGATCTTCTTCTTCGCCATCCTGGCTCGGCGGGCGCGGCAACAACATGCGCGACTTGATCTCGGCCAGGATCGCGGCCATCACCAGATATTCGGCGGCCAGTTCGAAGCGCAGCTCCTGCATCACATTGATGTAGTCCACGTACTGCCGGGTGATCTCGGCGACGGGTATATCCAGAATATCCAGGTTCTGGCGCCGGATCAGGTACAGCAGCAGGTCCAGCGGGCCTTCGAAGGCATCCAGGATGACTTCCAGCGCGTCCGGCGGGATATACAGATCCTGCGGGATCTGCAGCACCGGTTGCCCATGCACCACCGCCAGCGGCATTTCCTGCTGCTGTGGCGGCGCGCTCGTGGCTGGCGGAGTCGCGACGTGCGCGAGTTCGGAATTCATCAGGTCGACATCGGGTCTTACGGTCGCCGGCCACGGTCTTAAGCCGTGCCTGCAGGGCTTTGCCTTGAGTTATTACGATCAATGTCGTGCCTGGGCCGGCACGATCCCACAAATCCACATATAACGTGCGCCGCGTGGCATGCGGCGACGGAACAGCGAGGAGGTCGTCTACGCGAGCCGGCGGTGGGCAGCGAATCGCTCGTCGAGTGTGGCGTGGGGCCTGGGCCGACGGGCCGCTGCGTCCGGTTGCGTGTGCAGTGGTGCCAAGGGTAATGCGTGCGCGGGGGCGGTGTCCAGCACTGACGCGGCTAGAATCGGGCGGTGATCTTCAAGTTCTGGCGAGGTGGCGTGTGTGGTACGTAATCGAAGGGTATGACCGGGCCGACGCCCTGGCGGCGCGGCAGCAGGCGCGACCGGCGCATCTGGCGCGCCTGCAGGCCTTGGCGGCAGCGGGCCGCTTGCTGGTAGCGGGCCCATGCCCGGCCATCGACGCCGAGGATCCCGGTCCGGCCGGCTTCAGCGGCAGTGTGGTGATCGCCGAGTTCGACGCGCTGGAGGATGCGCGCGCCTGGGCCGACGCCGACCCGTACGTGGAGGCCGGCGTGTACGTGCGCACGGAGGTCCGCCCGTTCCGGCGGGTGTTGCCATGAGCCGGGTCGAGCGAATCCGCGCGGCGGTGCAGGCGGCGCTGGCGCCGACCGAACTGGAGGTGGTGGATGACAGTCATCGCCACGCAGGCCATGCCGGCGCACGCGACGGGCGCGGGCATTTCAATGTCCGCGTGGTCAGTGCCGCCTTCGCCGGCAAGCCGCCGCTCGCGCGCCACCGCGCGGTGTACGCGGCCGTCGGCGAGATGATGCAGACCGATATCCATGCCTTGTCGATCGAGGCATTGGCGCCGGGGGAGGCCGGCTAGCCGGAGCGCCCAGACCGCGTCATGTAGGAGCGCACCCGGGCGCGACAGCGCGTTACCAATAAAGCCCCGTCGCGCCCGGGTGCGCTCCTACGGGCGCGGCAGTGCCCGGGTGGACGACCCAGCCATGGCGCCTAGCAGCAGCACCTCCATGACATAGCCGTAGTACACCTGAGCGCGGCTGCATTGCCGGCGATGGCCCATCACGCGCTCTTTCTGCGAGCTACTTGCGAGGCGCGACGCGATAGAGATTCAGCCCTTGGTAGCCGCGCTGGCGCGTCGGTGTCACGAACTTCGCCCGCGCGCTGTCGACAGCCCGACACGCCTTGCCGGGTGGTCATGCCCGCACCGGTCACGCCGCGGAGAAAACTGCCAACCGTGATCCGCGTTGTGCTTCGTTTGTGGACACATGGGCACGTATTTGTTGCGTCGCAGCACATTGCTTCACGTAGTCATCACTTGCAGATGCTTGATCTGTAAGCGGTTTCACACGCGTGAAGACAGGGGTTTACGCCCGCTTATGAAAACGCTTACAGTCCGCGCCAGTTTTGGGAAGCCGGTCGCGGAGGGCGACACGCATGGCCAAGGGTGCGGTCACCATCAAAGATGTTGCACGGGAAGCGCAGGTGTCCGTGGCGACGGTGTCGCGCGCGCTCAACGGGCACGACAACGTGGCCGGACCGGTGCGCCAGCACGTCATGGAGGTCGCCGAACGGCTGCGCTACAGCCCGCACGCTGCTGCGCGCAGCCTGAGCAGCCGGCGCTCCCAGACCCTGGGCGTGGTGCTGCCGGATCTGTACGGAGAATTCTTTTCCGAGTTGATCCGTGGCATCGATGGCGCCGCCCGCGCTGCCGGCCAGCACCTGCTGGTGTCCAGCTATCACGGTGATCCGGAGGCCCAGGGCAGGGCGCTGCGCTCGATGCGGGGTCGGGTGGATGGCTTGCTGGTGCTTTCGCCGTATGCCGAGCAGCCCGGTTTCCTGACCGACAACCTGCCGCAGTCGCTGCCCACGGTGCTGATCAATGCCCACTTGCCCGGAGCCGGCTATCCGGTGCTGAGCATCGACGACCACGCCGGCGCCATGGCCATGACCGAGCACCTGTTACGGGCCGGGCACCGGCGCATCGCCTTCATCGGCGGGCCGGCGCTCAATTTCGATGCGCGCGAGCGCCTGCGCGGGTTTCGCGACGCGATGGCCGCACACGGTGAGCAGGCGCAGGGCATCGAATATGCCGGCGACTTCGACGAAGCCTCCGGCCATCGCGCGGGGCTGGCCATGCTGGCCGCCGGCCCGCTGCCCGATGCAGTGTTCGCGGCCAACGACATGACCGCGCTGGGCTGCCTCTACGCGTTTGCGCAGGCCGATATCGTGGTCCCGGACGACGTTGCGCTGGCCGGTTTCGACGACATCCCGCTGGCGCGTTTCGTGCACCCGGCGCTGACCACGATGCGGGTCAGCATCGCGCGCCTGGGTGAGCAGGCAATGACCCGCCTGATGCGGCTGGTCGAGACCCCCGGCGGTGACGACGGCCTGCGCCAACTGCTGCGGCCCGAGCTGGTGATCCGTGCGTCCTGCGGAGCCGGCGACGCCGGCGGCTGACCTTTTCGCGGACGTCCTGTCCGCTCCCGCTGCCCCCGCAGCGGTCGTTCCTGCAAGACCGCAACGCCACAACAACAATCTGTACCGATCCCTGGAGGGACCAATGCGCCACCACCACTCCCATACCGCGCGCCCGGCGCGCAAGCTGCTCAGCTGCGCCCTGGCCAGCTGCCTGCTGCTGGGCGCCGCGCCTGCATTTGCGCAGAGCACCGCGGCGACCATCCGCGGCCAGGTCACCGTCGACGCTGCACCTGCGGCGCAGGCCCAGGTCACCGCGACCAATCTCGCCACCGGACTGACCCGGAGCGTACAGGCCAGCAACGGCGGTTACTCGGTCGGTGGCCTGCCGCCGGGCTCCTATCGCATCGACGTCACCGCCAACGGCCAGACCAGCTCGCAGAACGTGACGGTGCAGGTCGGCCAGACTGCGACCCTGAACCTGGGCGTCGGCGGCGAGCCGGCCACGGCGGCCGGTGGTAACGCCACCACGCTGGATGCGGTGCAGGTCAAGGCGCCACCGGTACTGGTGGAAACCCGTACCTCCGAGAACGCCACCTACATCTCCAACGTGCAGATCCAGAACCTGCCGCGTGCCACGCGCAACTTCCTGGAACTGGCCGACACCGTGCCGAACGTGCAGTTCACCCGCGACGCCAACGGCACCACCAAGGTGCGCTCGGGCGCCACCTCGGCCGAGGGCACCAACGTCTACATCGATGGCGTCAGCCAGAAGAACTACGTGCTGACCGGCGGCGTCAGTGGCCAGGATTCCAGCCGCGGCAACCCGTTCCCGCAATCGGCGATCGGCGAATACAAGGTCATCACCTCCAACTACAAGGCCGAGTTCGATCAGGTCAGCGGCGCGGCCATCGTGGCCTCGTCCAAGTCGGGTACCAACGATTTCCATGGCAGCTTCTTCTGGGATACCAGCAACGACGGCTGGCGCGAGGAGAGCCCGCTGGAGAAGAAGGCCGGCGTGCGCGACGACTTCGAGGAAACCCAGTACGGCGCCACCTTCAGCGGCCCGATCCTCCAGGACAAGGCGCATTTCTTCATCGCCTATGAAGCCAAGGAATACACCACGCCCAACGTGGTGATCCCCGGCTCGATCTATTCCGACCGTATCGACCAGCTGCCGGCGCAGCTGCAGCCGCTGGTGGCCACCTACAGCACGCCATTCAAGGAAGACCTGTACTTCGGCAAGATCGACTGGACCATCGGCGAGAACAACCTGTTCGAGCTGACCGGCAAGTACCGCAAGGAAGACGAGCTCAACGACGTCGGCCGCACCTCGACCTACGAGCACGGCAGCGTCAACGGCCAGGAAGAAAAGCGCGCCAACCTGCGCTGGCAGTACAGCGGCGCCAATTTCCTCAACGAAGCCAACCTGAGCTACGAAAGCGCGTTCTGGAACCAGGCGCCGCTCAACGACGGCACCGGCTACGTGCTGAGCTATGTGCCGGTGCGCGGGATCGAGGACGAAGTCTTGTCTGCCGGCGCCGGCAGCAGCTTCCAGCGCAAGGGCCAGAAGGGCTGGACCTTCCAGGACGACCTGACCTTGAACAGCCTGGAATGGCATGGCGCCCACACCGTCAAGATGGGCGTGAAGTTCAAGAGCATCGATCTGGACTCGACCCAGTTCAATCCGGCCAACCCGCAGTACTACTACAACATCCTCACCGACGTGCAGACGCCGTACCGCGTGCGCTTCGGCGCGCCGCTGGTGGAAGGCGGCGGGTCGGTGGTGTCCAAGAACAAGCAGTACGGCATCTACCTGCAGGACGACTGGGAGGTCAACGAGCACTGGACCCTGAACCTGGGCGTGCGCTACGACTACGAAGAAACCCCGGCCTTCCTGGACTTCGTCACCCCGACGGAGGTGGCCGGTGCATTGCAGAACTGGCCCAACCTGCAAAACGCCAACTACAACATCAACAACTTCATCAGCACCGGCAACAACCGCAAGGCCTTCAAGGATGCCTGGCAGCCGCGCCTGGGCGCGTCCTACGACCTGTTCGGCGACCAGGCCCACGTGATCTATGGCGGTGCCGGCCGTGCGTACGACCGCAACATCTTCGACTACCTGGCCCTTGAGCAGCTCAACAACTCGTTCAAGTCGTATAGCTACTACTTCACCAGCGCCAACAACGGTGCGTGCCTGGGCGACCCGTGCACGGCGTGGAATCCGGCCTACAGCACCCAGCAAGGGCTCGACGCGCTGGCAGCCACCAGCGCCGGCGGCGGCGGGCGCGAGATCTACCTGATCGACAACAACATCAAGACCCCGTACTCCGACCAATTCAGCATCGGCATGCGCAACATGGTGCCGCTGTGGGGCCAGGACTGGTTCACCGATGTGACCCTGAGCCGCATCGAAAGCCACGACGGCTTTGCGTTCCTGCGCGGCAACCGTCTGCCCGACGGTTCGTTCTTCCAGCCGGGCACCACCTCGGGCGTGCCGACCGACGGCCCGGATGGCTACAGCGCCATCGTGCTGGGCACCAATGGCGTGGAGACCCGCAACAACCAGCTCGCGCTGCAGATCGAAAAGCCGTTCGACGAAGACTCCGGTTGGGGCCTGACCGTGGCCTATACCTATTCCGATGCCAAGGAGAACCGCCAGTTCGGCGAGCACTACGCGCTGGACCGCGAACGTATCCAGGATTACGGCTGGCGTGAAGCCGGCGGCATTCCCAAGAACCGCCTGGTGGTCACCGGCATCTATGAGTTGCCGTACGAGATCAAGCTGTCCGGCAAGCTGTCGCTGGCCAGCCAGACCGCGCGCTACGGCCAGAATTGCCTTGCCGGCAACGATCAATGCGACATCATCCAGTTCAAGCCGGACGGCACGCTGGGCTACAAGGAGTTCAGCATTGCGGCCAACAAGCAGTGGGATACCGGCGCAGGTGTCAAATTCAACGTGCGTGCGGATATCCTCAACGTGTTCAATTGGGTGAACTACGCCAACTTTAACGGCGACACCGGGACACTGGCTGACTTGAACACGGCTTACGGCACACCGACCGGTGTGCTGGCGTCGCCGATGCGTACCTTCCGTCTGGCCTTCGGTCTGGACTGGTAAGGTCCTCGACCGCCCCGGCAACACGGCCGGGGCGGTCGAACTCGGCGCTTGGATAGGGTAGGTTGGCGTGCGAGATGTAATCGATTACACAAGCGGGGGGCGGATGGACAGGGGCAACACGTCGCGTTGGTTGACGATTCCACTATTGCTGGGCGCGCTGCTGCTGGCGTCCTGTAAACAGGCCGAGGAACCCAAGGTGGCCGAAAAGAAGGCGCCGGTGAAAGTCATCCTGATCGAGGCGCAGTTGCCGCCCAAACCGGTCAAGCCGCCGCTGCCGCCGCTGTTCTCGGACATCGAACGCCGCACCTTCCAGTTCTTCTGGGACACCACCAATGAACTCAACGGACTGTCCCCGGACCGGTTTCCGTCGCGTCCGTTTGCCAGCATCGCCTCGGTCGGGTTCGCGCTGACCGCGTATCCGATCGGCATCGAGAATGGCTGGGTCAGCCGCAATCAGGCGATCGACCGCACCCTGACCACACTGAAATTCTTCCGCGACGCGCCGATGGGGCCGCAGCGGACCGGTCGGGCCGGATACAAGGGCTTCTACTACCACTTTCTCGACATGCAGCAGGGCAACCGCTACGACAGCTGGGTCGAGCTGTCGAGCGTGGACACCGCACTGCTGATGATGGGCGTGTTGTTCACCCAGTCGTATTACGACGGCGAGGACCCGCGCGAAAAAGAAATCCGCCAGATCGCCGACACGCTCTACAAGCGCGTGGACTGGCGCTGGCTGCAGCAGCGTGCGCCGCTGATCTCGATGGGCTGGTTCCCCGAGAGCGGCTTCATCGACCACGACTGGATGGGCTACAACGAGGCGATGATGCTGTACATCCTCGCGCTGGGCTCGCCCACGCACGGCGTCGACCCGGAAGCGTGGACCAGCTGGACCCGTACCTACAACAACGACTGGGGCGTATACCAGGGCCAGGAATACCTGTCCTTCGGCCCGCTGTTCGGCCACCAGTACAGCCATGTCTGGATCGATTTCCGCGATATCCAGGACCAGTACATGCGCGAACGCGGCATCGACTACTTCCTCAACAGCCGCCGCGCCACCCTGGCCCAGCGCGACTACGCCATCGACAACCCGATGAAGTGGAAGGACTACGGCGAGAACGTCTGGGGCCTGACCGCCGGCGACGGCCCGCAGAACACCAGCCAGGAATACCGCGGCGAGCAGCGCCAGTTCCGCCATTACTCCTCGCGCGGCGCCGGCCTGCGCGAGAACTTCGACGACGGCACCATCGTGCCGTCAGCGGCGATCTCCTCGATCGTGTTCGCCCCGGAAGTGGTGATCCCGGCCACCGAGGAAATGCACAAGCGTTACGGCAACTTCCTGTATTCCAGTTACGGGTTCCTGGACTCGTTCAACCCCAGCTTCAACTACGACATCCCGCTCAAGACCGGGCGCATGGTGCCGGACCGCGGCTGGGTGGCCAGCGATTACATCGCCATCGACCAGGGCCCGATCCTGGCGATGATTGCCAACTACCAGAACGAATTCGTCTGGACGGTGATGAAAAAGAACCCCTACATCCGTGCTGGTCTGGAACGCGCCGGCTTCACCGGTGGCTGGCTCACGCCCGAGGGTGAGCCGCAGCCGTTGCCGCAGAAGGACGAGCAAAAGGCAGCTGCCCGCTCGCTGGGCATGGCCGAATCGCGTGCCGCCGCCGCCCAGGCCCAGCAAGACCCCTCGCAACGCCAAAAACCCGAGTAATCCGTGCGCCTTTTGAAACTGTTGATGTTGGCCGCCGCCTTGTGTGCAGGTGCGGCGGGATGTAATCGCTCCGACCCCGCCAAGACCACCGTGCGCTTCTGGGCCATGGGCAAGGAAGCCGAAGTGGTCGCCGAGCTGGTGGCCGACTTCGAAAAGCAGAACCCGGACATCCACGTCGATGTGCAGAACATCCCGATGACCGCGGCGCACGAAAAACTGCTCACCGCCTTTGCCGCCGACGGCTTGCCGGACGTGTGCCAGCTCGGCAACACCTGGCTGCCGGAATTTGCGCTGCTCGACACCCTGGAGCCGATGCAGCCGTATGTGGCGCGCTCGACCATCGTCGACCCGGCCGACTACTTTCCCGGCGTGTGGGACACCAACGTGGTCGATGGCACGCTGTACGGGGTGCCGTGGTATGTGGACACGCGCCTGCTGTTCTATCGCAAGGATCTGCTGCGCGAGGCCGGCTACGGCGAAATGCCCAAGACCTGGGCGGAGATGGAACAGGTGATGGCGGCGATCAAGCGCAAGGTCGGCTCCGGCCGTTACGCCATCCTGATGCCGCTCAACGAGTTCGAACAGCAACTGTCGTTCGCGCTGCAGCAGGACGACCGCCTGCTGCGCGACCACGACAACTACGGCAACTTCCGCGGCGCCGGTTTCCGCAAGGCGCTGGGCTTCTACGACGGCATGTACCAGAAGGGCTGGGCGCCGAAGGTCTCCGAGACCCAGGTGTCCAACGTCTGGTACGAATTCTTCAATGGCTACTACGCGTTCTACCTGTCCGGGCCCTGGAACGTGCGCGAGTTCAAGTTGCGCCAGCCGCCGGGCATGGAGGGCAAGTGGGGCACCGCTGCATTGCCTGGGCCGAACGGCCTGGGTGCGGGCATTGCCGGCGGCTCCAGCCTGGTGATCTTCAAGTCCTCGCAACGCAAGGATGCCAGCTGGAAGCTGATCGAATATCTGTCGCAGCCGCAGGTGCAGGCGCGTTTCCACGCCATCATCGGCGACCTGCCGCCGCGCCGCAGTACCTGGAAGTTGCCGTCGCTGGCCAACGACGAACTGGCGCATGCCTTCGGCGACCAGCTTGAGCGGGTCAAGGCCACGCCCAAGGTGCTGGAGTGGGAGCGCATCGTGCAGGAAATGCGTCTGGTGACCGAGCGCGTGGTGCGGGGCGGTCAATCGCACGACGCCGCCGTGCAGGAACTGGATCAACGCGTTGACGAGATTCTGGCCAAGCGCCGCTGGATCTTCGAGCAGGAGGGCGGGCATGTCGGTCCGGCCGGTGAGACGGCCACACCCGCAGCAGCACCGTCTGCTGCAGAAATCGTCACGCCAGCCGCCGCCGCGGGCCAGGGAGCCGCACGATGATGAAGCGCAATTCCGTCGCCGGCTGGGTGTTCGCCGCGCCGTCGATCATGGTGCTGGGCATGTTCTTCGGTGTGCCGGTGTTCGCCGCGCTGGTGCTCAGCGTCACCGATTTCGACCTGTACGCACTGGCCGACAGCAGCCACCTGCGCTTCGTCGGTCTGGGCAACTACATCGAACTGCTGCAGACGCCGCTGTTCTGGAAGTCGTTGTGGAACACCACGTATTTCGTGCTGCTGGGCGTGCCGATGTCGATCGGCGTCTCGCTCGGCGCCGCGCTCCTGCTCAATGCCAAGGCCTCGCGCTTCAAGGCCTTGTTCCGCACCGCCCTGTTCGCGCCGGTGGTGACCACGCTGGTGGCGGTGGCGGTGATCTGGCGTTATTTGTTCCACATCAAATATGGCCTGGTGAACTTCGGCCTCAGCCATCTGGGCATCGCTCCGATCGACTGGCTGGGCGACCCGCGCTGGGCCATGCCCACCATCATGCTGTTCGCGGTGTGGAAGAACTTCGGCTACAACATGGTGATCTTCCTGGCCGGGCTGCAGGCGATCCCGCAGGACCTGTACGAGGCCGCGCGCATCGACGGCGCCTCGCGCTGGAAGCAGTTCCTGCACATCACCTTGCCGATGCTCGGCCCGGTGTTGATGGTGGTCGGCGTGATCACCATTTCCGGCTATTTCCAGCTGTTTGCCGAACCCTACGTGATGACCCGCGGCGACCCGCTGCAAAGCACCGTCAGCGTGCTGTATTTCATGTTTGAGGAAGGCTTCAAGTGGTGGAACCTCGGCCGCGCGTCGGCGGTGGCGTTCCTGTTGTTCCTGATCATCCTGGCGGTGACCACCGTGATGCTGCGCTTTGGCCGCAAGAAGGACCTGATATGAGTCGTGATGTTGGCGAATCGCGCTGGAATGCCGTGCTGGTCAACGGCGGCCTGCTGGTGCTGGCCCTGATCAGCCTGGCACCGCTGCTGTGGATGCTGTCGGTGTCGTTCATGCCCACCGGCGAGGCCAGCCGCTTCCCGCCGCCGATGCTGCCTTCGGCGTTCACCACCGCCAATTACCACGAGCTGTTTGCACGAACCGGCATGGCGCGCAACTTCGCCAACAGCCTGCTGGTCTCCGGGCTGATCACGCTGGGCTCGCTGCTGATCAACACCATGGCCGGTTATGCGTTCGCCAAGCTGCAGTTCGTCGGCCGCGAGCGCATCTTCAAGATCCTGATGGCCGCCCTGGTGATCCCGGCGCAGGTGGCGATGCTGCCGCTATTCCTGCTGATGAAGCAGCTGCACCTGGTCAACAACATTGGCGGAGTGGTAGTGCCGGCGCTGGCCACGGTGTTCGGCATCTTCCTGGTGCGCCAGTACGCGCGCAGTATTCCCGATGAATTGATCGAGGCCGCGCGCATCGATGGCGCCAGCGAGATGCGCATCTTCTTCCAGATCGTGCTGCCGATGCTCAAGCCGGTGCTGGTCACCCTCACTATCTTCACCTTCATGGGTTCGTGGAACGACTTCATGTGGCCGCTGATCGTGCTGACCGACCAGGAGCAGTACACCTTGCCGGTGGCGCTGGCGGCGCTGTCGCGCGAGCACATCATGGACGTGGAACTGATGATGGCCGGTGCGGTGGTGACGGTGATTCCGGTACTGCTATTGTTCCTGGCGTTGCAGCGTTACTACATCCAAGGTCTTCTGCTGGGGAGTGTGAAGGGGTGAAACCGATCGTTCGGGCAGTGCTTGCCATGGCCGCCGTTGCCAGTGGTGCGGGCGTGGCGCAGGCGCAGGAGCGCGTGCTCGACGGTTTCAACGACATCGGCGCGTGGCGCCTGGTGGTCTCCAACCAGGTCAGCGGTTCGCTGCGGCCGGTGGCCACTAGCTCGGGCGGGCATGCGTTGTGCCTGGACTACAACTTCAATGGTGTGTCCGGTTATGTCGGCATCCGCCGCAACCTGCCGATCGACTATCCAGAGAACTACCGCCTCGGGTTTTCGCTGCGCGGCGACTCGCCGTCCAACGATCTGCAGGTCAAGCTGATCGATGCCAGCGGCGACAACGTGTGGTGGGTCAACCGGCCGGGCTTCACGTTTCCGAAGAACTGGACCACGTTCAACTACCGCAAGCGCAACATCGAAAAAGCCTGGGGCCCAGGTGCGGACAAGCAGCTGCGCAGCAGCGCAGATGTGGAATTCACCATCTACAACAAGGTCGGCGGCAAGGGCACGGTGTGCTTCGATCGGCTGACGCTCACGCCGTTGCCGCCGGAAGACACCTCGCCGCTCAAGGCCGAGGCCATCACCGACACCGCGCCGGCACTGGAACAGCGCCTGGCCGACGGCAAGCCGGACACGTTCTGGCTCAGCGGCGCGGTCAAGCAACAGACGGTCACGCTGGATCTGGGCAAGGTGCGCGAGTTCGGCGGTGCCATCGTGCAGTGGGTGCCGGGCCTGCAGGCCTCGCACTATGTGGTGCGCTCTTCGGCCGATGGCCGCAGCTGGCGCGATCTGCGCACCGTCACCGCCGGCGCCGGCGGCACCGATTGGCTGGCGCTCCCCGATACCGAAGCGCGCTATCTGCGTTTCGATCTCAAGGACGGCCCCAACTGGCGCTACGGCATCAAGGAAGTGCAGTTGCAGCCGCTGGCATTCGCCGCAACGCCCAATGACTTCATCAAGTCGCTGGCCGCGCAGCTACCGCGTGGCAGTTATCCGCGCGGCTTCTCCGGCGAGCAGCCGTACTGGACCATCCTGGGTCTGGATGGCGGCACCGAGCAGGGCCTGATCGGCGAAGACGGTGCGGTGGAAGTGGGCAAGGGCGGTTTCAGTATCGAACCGTTCGTGGTCACCGGCGGCAAGGTGCTGCACTGGTCCGACGTCAGTAGCGAGCAGAGCCTGCAGGACGATTACCTGCCGATTCCCAGTGTCGATTGGCACCACGATCTGATGAATCTACGCGTCACTGCCTTCGTGCAGGGCACTCCCGATCAGGCGCAACTGGTCGCGCGTTACCAACTGCACAACACCGGCAAGGAGGCGCGGGACTTCACCCTGGCGCTGGCCGTGCGTCCATTCCAGGTCAACCCGCCGGCGCAGTTCCTCAATACCCTGGGCGGCGTCAGCCGGATCGACCAGCTGGCCGTGGACGGCGGCCAGGTCAGCGTCAACGGCAAGCCGCGCGTGTTCGCTGCGCAGCGCCCGGATGCCAGCTTTGCCAGCGCCTTCGACAGCGGCATGGACGTCAGCCATCTCACCGCCGCCACGCCGCCAACAGTCACCCAGGTCAAGGACGAAACCGGCCTGGCCTCGGGTGTGCTGCTGTATCGCTGGAAGCTGGAGCCTGGTCAGCGGCGTGAAGTGGCGCTGGTCATTCCGCAGACCGGCGCCACGCAGTTGCCGGCCGGCTTCGATGCCGACACGGCGCAGCAGCAGCTCGCCCAGCAATGGCGCAGCAAGCTCGATCGGGTGCGCATCAGCGTGCCGGCCGAAGGCAAGCCGGTGGTCGACACCTTGCGCACGGCGCTGGCGCACATGCTGATTTCGCGTATCGGCCCGCGCCTGCAGCCGGGCACGCGCTCGTATTCGCGCAGCTGGATCCGCGACGGCGCGATGATTTCCGAAGGGCTGCTGCGGCTGGGCCGCGAAGACGTGGTGCGCGACTATGTCGACTGGTTCGCGCTGTTCCAGTTCGCCGACGGCATGGTGCCGTGCTGCGTGGACGACCGCGGCAGCGACCCGGTGCCGGAAAACGATAGCCATGGCGAGCTGATCTACAACATCGCCGAGTACTACCGCTACACCGGCGACAAGGCGTTCCTGGAAAAGATGTGGCCGCACGTCACCGGCGCCTACGACTACATGGAAAAACTGCGCGCCAGCGAACGCACCGAAGACAACTTCATGCGCAACCCGGCGTTCTACGGAATGATGCCGGTGTCGATCAGCCACGAAGGCTATTCGGCCAAGCCGGTACATTCGTACTGGGACAACTTCTGGGCGCTGCGCGGTTACAAGGACGCCGCCATGCTGGCCGGTGCGCTCGACAAGCCGGATGACGCCGCCCGGTTTGGCGCCGCACGCGATGAATTCAGTGGCGACCTGATCGCCTCTCTCGGTGCAGCGGTACGCCAGCACAACCTCGATTTCCTGCCCGGCTCGGCCGAACTCGGTGATTTCGACGCCACCTCCACCACCATCGCGCTCACTCCGGGAGGCGAGCAGCAGCGCCTGCCGCAGGAATTGTTGAACAACACCTTCGAGCGCTACTGGAAGGAGTTTTCCGACCGCCGCGACAGCAAGCGCGAATGGAAGGACTACACGCCGTACGAGTGGCGCAACGTGGCCGCATTCGTACGGCTGGGCTGGCGCGAGCGTGCCTGGGATGCCACTGCGTTCTTCTTCAAGGATCGCGCGCCGCAGCCCTGGAACCAGTGGGCCGAAGTGGTCTCGCGCACCCCGCGCACGCCGTTCTTCGTCGGCGACCTGCCGCATGCCTGGGTGGCCTCGGACTTCGTCCGCTCGGTGCTGGACATGTTTGCCTACACCCGCGAATCCGACCAGAGCATCGTGATTGCCGCCGGCACGCCGACGCGCTGGTTCGAGGGCAAGGGCATCGGCATCGCCGAATTGCGTACACCTTACGGCCGCCTCAACTACAGCTTGCGGCGCAGCGAAAAACAGCTGCAACTGCAGCTGCAACCCGGCTTGCTGATGCCGCCGGGCGGTGTGGTGTTTGCGTGGCCGTACCAGGGCGAACCGGGCAAGGCCAGCGTCAACGGCGAATCGGTCGACTGGCAGAATGGCGAGCTGCGCATCCAGCAGCTGCCGGCCACGGTGCAGATCGATGTGCCCAGCGCGGTGCGGCGGGCCGAGAAGGCCGCGCAATGATGGTCGTGCCTTGTCCGCGACGGGCAGGGCAGTGGCGCCACCGCGGCCTGATGCTGGCCTCGGTGGCGCTGTTGGGGGCGTGCTCTGCGGCTGCCCAGGCAGGGCCGGCGGAAGTGCGGCTCGAGACCGATCAAGCGAAGCCGCATGGCGCGGCCGCGGTGGTTGCCGGATCAGGGCCGGCGACTGCCGCCACCGCGCAGGCGCGCGAGATGACCCTGGTCACGCTCAACCTGCACCACGACCGCGAGGACTGGCCAGGCCGTCGCGCGCATATCGCCAAGGAACTCAGGCAGCTGGCGCCGGACGTGATCGCACTGCAGGAGGTCATCGAGCGGCGCGGCAGCGTGGAAAACCAGGCCGTCTGGCTGGCGCGGAAGCTTGGGTACGCGGTCATCTTCGTCTCGGTCGATCCTGTCGGTGCGCCCAAGCGCTACGGCAATGCGCTGCTGAGCCGGCGCAAGGTGTTGGCGCGCCACGAGCGTCTGCTGCAGCCGCTGGACGACTATCGGGCTGCCGCGCATCTGCAGATCGATGTCGACGGCCAGCCGGTCAACGTCTACGTCACCCATCTCAACGAACGCGCCGATGCGCGCGGCACCGCTACGCGCACGCGCCAGGTCAGCGATCTGCTGGAGTTCATTTCCTCCACCAGTGCACAGGCGCCGGTGGTGATTGCCGGCGACTTCAATACCGCCGCCGATGCACTGGATCTGCAGGCGCTACGCAAGGGCTATGGCGACAGCTACGGCAGCGTGCATCGCACTAGCGATGTCACGGTCAGCACCTTGAACATGCACATCTTCGACAAGCCGGCGCGCATCGATCACGTGTTCTTCCAGCAGAACCGCCTGCTCGCCCGCGAAGCCCGCATCCTGTTCGACACGCCCTACGCCGAAGGTCGCTGGGCATCGGATCACTACGGCGTGTGGGTGCGCCTGCAGCTCGCGCCACAGGCGCAGCCCGCACCGAGCGACCGAATGCCGTAGGAGCGCACCCGGGCGCGACGGAGCGTTACCGATAACGCCCCGTCGCGCCCGGGTGTGCTCCTACGAGACAGCGCACGGCAGCGCCCTCACGCTCATCCATGCAGCCGATTGAAGATCTGCACACCCGCCAGCCACACCCCGGCCATGCTGCCGAAATTGGTCAGCAGGAACGTCAGCACCACGCGCGAAACGCGATTGCGATACCAGCCGCGCAGCGTCTGCGCATCATCGCGCAAGGACAAGAAATCGCCGTAGGCCGGCTTGCGCATATGCACTTCGACCAGTGCCGCGAACGCACCGGTCGGCACGCTCAGACGGAACGGCTTGAACGGTGCCACCACCGCGGCAGTGAGAATGCTCAACGGATGGCTGCCCGCCAGCAGGCAGCCCAATGCCGCCAGGCCGCCGGTATACATCGCCCACTGCAGCAGCAGGTCGGCGCCCATGCTCAGGCCACCGCGCCAGAAGCCGATCCCGATGCCGGCGATGATCACCGCCAGGATGCCCAGCGTGATCCAGGGGATGCGCTTGCGCTGCTGTACGTACTCCAGCGACTCGCGCAGCGGACCAGGTGCATCGGTGTCCTGCTCCAGATGCCGCGCAAGGCCCGCCAGATGGCCTGCACCGACCACTGCCAGCACCTCGTGCTGCCCGGCACCGGCTTCTTCGCGCAGACGCGTGGCCATGTAGCGATCGCGCTCGGCAATCACCGTCTCGTACAGCTCCGGACTTTCGCTGGCAAAGTCGCCGAAGCTCGCCTCCAGCATGTCGCCCTGCTTGAGCTTCTCGATCTCCTCTTCGCCGACTTCGTCAGCGGCGAACAGCCCGCCAAGCAGGCCGCCAGCCAACTTCATCTTGCCGAAGAAGCCCAGCCGCCCGGATGCACGCTTGAAGGTCAGCCCGACTTCGCGATCGATCAGATGCACCGGCAGCCCCTGCGCTCGCGCCAGGTTGACCGCCTCTTTCAATTCGGCACCCGGCTCGATGCCGAGCTGCTTGGCCAGGCGGCGCTGGTAGGCGGCCAGCGCCAGGTTCGCGGCGAACAGGGCCACGCGGCCCTTGCGGATCACCTGCACCAGATCCAGTCGGGCAAGAGCATCCGGGTCGCTGAGCGCCTGCAACCGCTGCGCATCCAGCTCCACGGCCACCGCATCGTAGCGGCCGCTGCCGATCGCACGTTGCACCGCCGCCACGCTGGCCAGCGACACGTGCGCGGTGCCCAGCAAGGTGTAACGCACGCCATCGCGTTCGACGATGCGGTGCGGCTGGCCGGACAGCGCATCGTCCAGAACGGGGGGGGTCTGCTCAGTCATTGGGGTATTCATCAGAAGGAGGGGCGGTGTCACCGGAGCCGAGCGGGCGCTGCATCTGCACGCCGTCCAACCAGCGGCCCTGCTTGCGGCCGATACCGGTGAACACTCCGACCGTGCGAAATCCAAAACGTTCATGCAGCCGTCGCGATGCCTGGTTGGCGGCATCGCCGATCACCGCAATCATCTGCCGGTAGCCGCGCTGTTCGCAGACCGAGATCAGCTCGCCCAGCAAGGCCTTGCCGATGCCGCGGCCTTGCATGTCGGCAGCGAGATAGATCGAGTTCTCGACCGTGAAGCGATACCCGGTGCGCGCACGAAACGCGCTGACATAGGCATAACCGACCACGGTCCCGTCGTACTCGGCGACCAGGTACGGGTAGCCCGCGTCCACGATCGCCTGCACGCGGGCCCGCATCTCTTCGCTGGAGGGCGCGCTGTATTCGTAGGTGTTGAACCCGGCGATCTGCTCCGCATAGATCGCTGTGATCGCCGGGATGTCCGCATCGCGGACTGCACGCAGCTCGACGGGCATGCGGTCAGTCGATGTAGCGCTTGAGCAGGTCGCCGTACGCATCGATGCGGCGATCACGCAGGAACGGCCAGATACGCCGCACATGTTCGCTGCGCTGCAGATCGACATCGCAGATCAGCACGGTCGGGTCCTGGCCGGCTTCGGCAATGAATTCGCCCTGCGGCCCCAGCACATGGCTGTTTCCCCAGAACTGGATGCCCGAGGCACCCAGCGGCGAGGGCTCATGCCCGACGCGGTTGCACGACAGCACCGGCACGCCGTTGGCCACCGCATGTCCGCGATGGCTCAGGATCCACGCATCGCGCTGGCGCTCCTGCTCGGCTTGCTGGTCGTTCGGGTCCCAGCCGATCGCGGTGGGGTAGAGCAGCAGTTCCGCACCGGCCAGCGCCATCAGGCGCGCCGCTTCGGGGTACCACTGATCCCAGCACACCAGCACGCCCAGGCGGCCGACCGAGGTGTCGATCGGCGTGAACCCCAGATCGCCCGGGGTGAAGTAGAACTTCTCGTAGAAGCCCGGGTCGTCGGGGATGTGCATCTTGCGGTACTTGCCGAGCAGGCGGCCGTCGGTTTCGAACACCACCGCGGTGTTGTGATACAGGCCGGCGGCGCGGCGCTCGAACAACGAGGCCACCAACACCACGCCGTGCTGCTTGGCCAGCGCTCCCAGACGGTCGGTACTGGGGCCGGGAATCGGCTCGGCCAGGTCGAATTCGTCCACCGATTCGTGCTGGCAGAAATACGCACCGTTATGCAGCTCCTGCAGCAGCACCAGCTTGGCGCCCTGCGCGGCGGCTTCGGCCACGCGCGACTCGATGACGGCCAGATTGGCCTCGGCGTCGCCGTGGTTGCGCTCCTGGATCAGCGCGACGGAAAGAGGGTGACGGGACATGGCATCTCATCCTGCAAGGTAGCGCACTACGGTAGCGCGCCATGGCATAACACCGGCCTGCCGGCCGGAACAAGAAACGACGCGCTGCCTGGAGCAGCCGTCGGGTCGACAACGGTCAGGCGGCGAGCAGGCCGGCCGGCACCTGCATGGTCAGGCAATGCAGGCTGCCGTTCTGCCAGATCAGCGCACGGCACGGCACTGCCACGATCTCGTGCTGCGGGAACGCCTGCGCCAGCACCGCCTGCGCCACCGTATCGGCCGGATCGCCGTAGGCCGGCATCAGCACCGCGCCGTTGACGATCAGGAAGTTGGCGTACGACGCCGCAAGCCGCCGGCCCTGGTCCAGGATCGGCTCGGCCCAGGGCAGCACGAACAGCCGATAGGGCTGGCCGTCGGCCTTGCGCAGGGCCGCCAGTTCATTGCCCATCGCCTGCAGTTCGGCGTAATGCGAATCGCCCGGCACATCGCAGCCCTGGTAGACGATCGCATCCGGGCCGGCAAAGCGCGCCAGCGTATCGATATGCGCGTCGGTATCGTCGCCTTCCAGGTAACCGTGATCCAGCCATAGCACGCGGTCCTGCGCCAGCCATGTGGCCAGATCGCTGCTCAGCGATTCGCGGGTGCGCTGCGGGTGGCGTTCGTGCAGGCACTTCCAGGTCGTCAGCAGGGTGCCGGCGCCGTCGGTTTCAATCGCGCCGCCTTCCAGTGCAAAGTCCACCGTCTGCACCGGCGTCGGCACAAACACCTGCGCGGCCTCCAGCGAGCTCACCAATTGATCGTCCAGGCTGGCCTCGAATTTGCCGCCCCAGCCGGTGAAGCGGAAATCCATCAGCCGGAAGCCGCCATCCTGGCGCAGCGTGATCGGGCCCGAATCGCGCAGCCAGGTGTCGTTGTAGGCAGCGACCACGAAACGCACGCGTGCCATGTCCACCCGCGCCGAACGCAGCCGTGCTTCGGCGTAGATCTGCAGATCGTCATCGGCCACGCAGATGACCACCGGCTCGAATCGGGAAATCGCCGTCACCAGCGCGATATAGGTCTCTTCCACATCGGCCAGGCGCTCGGCCCAATCGGTACCGGCATGCGGCCACGCGAGCAGCACGGCGGATTGAGGTTCCCACTCGGCGGGAAAACGAAGACGGTCGGTCATGCCTGGCAATTACTCTTCTTGGTGTGCGGGCAGCCGCCTGCACGTTCATCGGTCTCCCGCAGGTGAGTGCGGGCTCTTGCAGCCCGGGCGTGCATGGACGCCCGGGCTTGGTACAGATTCGCAGCAGCGCATGTCCGGCTGCCGACGGGCGCAACGCGCCTCACGCCGCATACCGTGATGGCCGCAGGTGCGGCGCGCAGGCGCCAGCAACTGCGGCTGCGTTGTCGTCAACGGATCGGCGGCTTCGGCCCGATTTCGTTGGCATCGGCCTTGTTGGCCACCACGTCGATCACCTTGCTCTTTTCGAAGTACACGGTGAACGCCGGATACACCCAGCGATGGATGGTCGGCCACTGGCGCTTCTGGCCGCCGCGCGGGTCGAGCTTTTCCGTTGGCGCGCCGTAGCGGCCTTCGACCTGGCTCATGCTGTCACCACGCAAGGGCAGGGCGGCGGCAGGCTTCTGCTGTGCACGATCGACCAGCAGCGTATCGGCCGACGCGACGGCACTGATCCCCATCAGCGCGATTGTCAGCACGATCGGCGGCATCACAAACAAACGGTTGCGCATGTCATCTACTCCCCAGTGGACAAGATTTCAGATGGTGATTACAGCAAAAAACCAGCACCCGCGTTGCGCCTTGATGCAATGACAGCCCGGCAGGCGCGGAGACCTTCCGCCACGGCGAAGCACTGCCGACGTGAAGCAGCGGCCAAGAAAAAACCGCCCGGAGGCGGCTTTCTCGGGTCTTGCGCGCGCCGTAAAGGCTTAGCGCTGACGCGCCTTGAAACGCGGGTTCGACTTGCAGATCACGAAGACCTTGCCGCGGCGGCGGACCACCTTGCAGTCGCGGTGACGGGTCTTCGCAGACTTCAGGGAGGACAGGACTTTCATGGCACACCTCGGTGTAAACGGTTGGGTTCGATGGAAGAGTGCCCGCGTTCGAAGGGTGCACTCGCAATTAAGCTGGCAATTCTAACCGGCTTTTCGTCGTGCTTTCAAGTGGTTGCAGCGCAATCGTGGCGTGCGGCGCTACACTACCGTCTGATGCCGCTCCCGGAAGCCTGAATGACCGACCTTTCACCCGTCCTCACCATCGATGGTCCCTCCGGCGCCGGCAAGGGCACGGTCAGCCGGATCGTTGCCGCCCGGCTGGGCTGGCACTATCTCGATTCGGGCGCACTGTATCGTGCGGTAGGGGTGGCGGCGAGCTGGGCCGATCTGGATGTCTCCGACCCGGCCGCCCTGGTGCGCTGCACCTTTGACACGAAGGTGGAGTTCGACGACGCGGGCGAGGCGGGCTTGCGGGTGCTGGTCAACGGTGTGGACGCCACTGGCGAATTGCGCCTGGAAACCACCGGAGCCCTGGCCTCGGCGATCGCCGCGATCCCGGAGGTGCGCAGCGCGCTCAAGGAGCGCCAGCGCGCATTCAGGCGGGCACCCGGGCTGGTCGCCGACGGGCGCGACATGGGCACGGTGATCTTCCCGGACGCCGCCTTCAAGGTCTTCCTGACCGCCAGTGCCGAAGAACGTGCGGGCCGTCGCCATAAACAGTTGATGGAAAAGGGTGTTTCGGTTATCTTTGACGACCTGCTGCGCGAGATCATGGCTCGAGATGCCAGAGATGCGCAGCGGGTGGTGGCGCCATTGCGGCCGGCCGAAGACGCCGTGCTGATCGATACCAGCGGAATCGGGATCGAGGATGTCGTCCAGCGTGTGGTTGCGGTGATCGCTGCCCGCACGCCGTCGTAAGCGTTCCGCAAGCGGGCCTGTCCCGCCGACCGTAAGGCGTTCCAAGGCTCCGTCGCGCATCCTGCGTGGCGGTTCTACTACTTCCAAACCGACTCGTTGTTGGGGTCGACCAACAGGCTGGGCGGTCCGTCTCTGTCGCAACCCGACGACCGGCGCCCGTGTGTTCAACTGAGTAAATCCAAATGACAGAATCTTTTGCTGAACTGTTCGAAGCCAGTCAAGCCAATCTGGCGAAGCTGAAGCCGGGCTCGATCGTCACCGGTACCGTCGTGGAAGTGCGCGGCGACGTGGTGGTGATCAACGCTGGCCTGAAGTCCGAAGGCATCGTGCCGATCGAGCAGTTCCGTAATGACGCTGGCGAGATCGATGTGGGCGTGGGCGACCAGGTCAAGGTTGCGCTGGACTCCATCGAAAACGGCTTCGGCGAAACCGTGTTGTCGCGCGAGAAGGCCAAGCGCGCGATGGTGTGGGACGAGCTGGAAGAGGCGTTGGAAAAGAACGAAACCATCACCGGCCGCATCAGCGGCAAGGTCAAGGGTGGTTTCACCGTGGACATCAAGGATGTCCGCGCGTTCCTGCCCGGTTCGCTGGTGGATGTGCGCCCGGTGCGCGACCCGGCCTACCTGGAAGGCAAGGAACTCGAGTTCAAGCTGATCAAGCTGGACCGTAAGCGCAACAACGTGGTTGTGTCGCGTCGTGCAGTGGTCGAGAGCGAGCACTCGGAAGAGCGCGAGCAGCTGATGGACAAGCTGCAGGAAGGCGCGATCCTGAAGGGTGTCGTCAAGAACCTGACCGACTACGGCGCATTCGTGGACCTGGGCGGTATCGACGGCCTGCTGCACATCACCGACATGGCCTGGAAGCGCGTGCGCCATCCGTCCGAAGTCGTCAATGTCGGCGACGAGCTGGACGTGCGCGTGCTGAAGTTCGATCGCGAGCGTAACCGCGTCAGCCTCGGCCTGAAGCAGCTGGGCGAAGATCCGTGGGACAACATCGCACGTCGTTACCCGGCCAACAGCCGCGTGTTCGGCAAGGTCTCCAACGTCACCGATTACGGCGCATTCGTCGAGATCGAGCCGGGCGTCGAAGGTCTGGTGCACGTCTCCGAAATGGATTGGACCAACAAGAACGTCAACCCGTCCAAGGTTGTGCAGGTTGGTGACGAAGTCGAAGTGATGGTGCTGGATGTCGACGAGGAGCGTCGCCGCATCTCGCTGGGCATGAAGCAGGTTGCCGCCAATCCGTGGGAAACCTTCGCTGCCACCCACAAGAAGAACGACAAGGTGTCCGGTCAGATCAAGTCGATCACCGACTTCGGCATCTTCATCGGTCTGGACGGCGGCATCGACGGCCTGGTGCACCTGTCCGACATCAGCTGGAACACCACCGGCGAAGATGTCGTGCGCAACTACAAGAAGGGCGACACGCTGGAAGCCGTCGTGCTGGCAGTTGACCCGGAACGTGAGCGCATCAGCCTGGGCGTCAAGCAGCTGGAGCAGGACCCGTTCGGCCAGTACATGGCGTCCAACCCGAAGGGTTCGAAGGTCGAAGGCGTGGTGCGTGAAGTGGATGCCAAGGGCGCCACGATCGACCTGGCCGATGGTATCGAAGGCTACGTCGCTGCACGCGACATCGCCAACGAGCGCGTCGACGATGCGACCCAGCACCTGAAGGTCGGCGACAAGATCGAAGCCAAGTTCGTGGGCATGGACCGCAAGGGCCGCACCCTGCAGCTGTCGATCAAGGCCAAGGACGATGCCGAAATGCGCGAGACGCTGGAGGAATATCAGTCCTCCGCTGCGTCGGGCGGCATGACGCAGCTGGGCGCGCTGCTGCGTGCACAGTTGAACAGCAACAAGTCCGAGTAAGCGCGTAGCGCTCTCGCGAGCGTGATGGATCGGCCCGGGCTTGCCCGGGCCGATTCCGATGTGTCAGTCGAAAAAAGCAAGTCTTCCCATGACCAAGTCCGAATTGATTGAAATCCTGGCGCGACGCCAAGCGCATCTGAAGTCGGACGACGTGGATCTGGCAGTGAAATCGCTTCTGGAGATGATGGGGCAGGCGCTGTCCGATGGCGATCGGATCGAAATTCGTGGCTTCGGCAGTTTTTCGCTGCATTACCGTCCGCCTCGTCTGGGACGCAATCCCAAGACCGGTGAATCGGTTGCGTTGCCGGGCAAGCATGTTCCCCACTTCAAGCCAGGCAAGGAATTGCGTGAGCGCGTCAGCTCCGTGGTCCCGGTCGATCTGGCCGATGCGGCGGACTGACGACGGCTCTTCCGCTGCGTTTATGTCGGCTCGGTTAAGCTAGGCCCCTTCCCGACGGAGTCTCGCGATGAAGGTGTTTCGCTTGTTGGTGATGTTGGCTTTCCTGTTGGTCGGTCTGGTCATCGGTGCCGTCAATTCGCAGGACATCACTCTCGATTTCCTTTTCTCCAGTGTGCATACCACCTCCGGAGTCGCGATCATTGCCGCGCTGCTGGTGGGTGTGTTGATCGGTGCCGGCATGGTGCTGGTCAGTGTGGTCATTCCCCTCTATTCCAAGCTGCGCCAGGCCAACAAGGCTGTTGCGGTCAGCCGCGCCGACGCCGGGCCGATCACGCCCGCCGCCGTCGAGCCGCGCCCCCTCGATGGACTCTAAGCACGTATGGACTTCCTGACCGAGTGGTTCTGGTTTTTCCTGTTTCTACCGCTGGCGGCATTGAGCGGCTGGATCGTCGGTCGACGCGGTGGTCAGCGCCACGGCGATACCCAGGTCAGTCGTCTGTCCAGCACGTATTTCCGCGGTCTGAACTATCTGCTCAACGAGCAGCCGGACAAGGCGATCGAGCTGTTTCTGCACATCGCCGAATTGGACAAGGAAACCTTCGAGACGCAGGTGGCACTGGGCCACCTGTTCCGCCGTCGTGGCGAGGTGGATCGCGCCATCCGCCTGCACCAGGGGCTGGTGCAGCGCGCCGACCTGACCGACCAGCAGCGGGTGCAGGCCTTGCTTGCGTTGGGCGAGGACTACATGAAGTCCGGTCTGCTGGATCGCGCCGAAACGGTCTTCACCGAGCTGGCGCAGCTCGATCAGCGTGCTCCGCAGGCGCTGCGTCATCTGATCGGCATCTACCAAGCCGAGCGTGACTGGGAAAAGGCGATCGACAACGCCACCCGCTATGAAGAAGTCACCGGCGAGCCGATGGGCAAGCTGATCTCGCAGTTCGAGTGCGAGCTGGCCGACCGCTACCGCGGATTGGGCAAGGCCGACGAGGCCCTGCAGGCGATTGCGCGGGCCTATCAGGCAGACGGTACGTCGGTGCGCGCCGGCATTCTGGAAGGGCGCATCGAAGCCGAACGCGGCCACGACGAAGCCGCCGTGCGCGCGTTCGAGCGCGCGGCCCGGCATGATCCGGAGTACCTGCCGGAGATCATCCCGGCGCTGATGGCCGCGTATCGCCGCGTCGGCGATATCGCCGGCGCGCGTAATTTCCTGTCGGAGATGACCGAGCACTATCGCGGCATCGCCCCGGTGCTGGCTCTGACGCAGTTGATGGAAGCGCAGGATGGCGTGGCGCCTGCGCTGGCGTATCTCGGCCGCCAGCTCAAGGATCGGCCCTCGGTCCGTGGCGAATCGGCCTTGATCGACCTGACGCTTGCCGAAGGCAGCGATCCGGTGGGCACCTTGAACGATCTCAAGCACATCACCGACCAGTTGCTGGTGCGCAATCCCAGCTACCGCTGCACGCGTTGCGGGTTCGGCGCAAAGACCCACCACTGGCAGTGCCCGAGCTGCAAGGAATGGGGCACGGTCAAGCCGCTGCTGAACTACGCGGTGGTGTAAGGCGTGTTGGCGCGATCCAGGCAACCGACCTCCGGCCTTGCCCAGTCCTCGTGGGCGGGCGTTCGCGCCATGCGTGGGCGGGGCCCTGCGGTGATCCGCGCGGCTCAGGGCTTGCGCGTGCGGCCCTCCACCATCAATGGCAGCCTGCAGTCTGGCTCGCTCCGCACTGAAACAGCGAGCATGTGGCCCGGCTGCTATGCCAGGGCCAGCGGCACCGTTTTGATGCAGCCGCCACGTGCCCGTGGCGCGCACTGTGGTGAGCCCCGCTGATGCTGCACGATTTGCTCTGGTGCGCGCTGCACTTGGTGGTCGCCGCGGTTGGCACGTGGCTGCTGCGGCGTTACGCGCTGCACCGCCGTCTGCTCGACCATCCCGGCGAGCGGCGTAGCCACGTCGTGGCCACGCCGCGCGGCGGTGGCATGGCGATCGTCGTGGCCATTTTGCTGGGCTGCGTGGCGGCGGGGGTGGCATGGCCTGGCGTACGCACGGTGGTCGGCTGGTTTGCGGTCGGGTTGATCCTGGTGGCGGGAGTGGGTTGGTGGGACGACCATCGCCCGTTGTCGGCCCGGGTACGTTTTGCCATCCACCTGATCGCCTCCGCATCGCTCGGGCTGCTGGTCTTTCATTCCACCGGCGACGTTCTGGACGGCATCCTCAGCGCGGCCGCATCGGTCGTGCTGATCAATGTCTGGAACTTCATGGATGGCATCAACGGCCTGGCCGCCAGTCAGGCGGCACTGGCCGCGCTGGCCTTCGCTGCCGTGGTCCCGAATGGGTGGTCCTTGGCCGGTCTGGCAGTGGCAGCGGCGTGTCTGGGCTTCCTGCCGTTCAACTTCCCGCGCGCGCGGATCTTTCTCGGCGATGGCGGTAGCGGTGCATTGGGGTATGTACTGGCCGCGCTGCTTGCCCTGAGCGTTGCGGGCGGGCAACTCAGCTGGTGGGTCGGCTGGCTGCCCTTGACCGCTTTTCTTGTAGACGCCGGCTTCACACTGCTGACTCGCATGCTCGGCGGTCAGCGGTGGTGGGAGCCACATGCGCAGCATGTCTATCAGCGCCTGGCGCGCCGTCTTGCGACACACGTTCCGGTTACTGGTGTTTACTTCGCTTTCAGCGTCACTGCCGTCTGCTTGTTTGTGTTAATTCGTCATGATGCTTTCTGGCAGCAGGTTGTCGCCGCGCTCGTCTGGGGCGTTGGCGTGACTGCCATCTGGTTCTTTCTGCGCGATGGACTGCGCAATTCCTGAGTAACGGATTCCTATGATTTCCTGGCGTGACCGTTTGACCAAGGCGCTGCCGCAAGTGGCAGTGGTGGTGCACGACCTATTGATGGTCTGGGTGTGCTGGCAACTGCTGCACGCGGGCCGTTACTCGATGCTGCGCGAGGCCCCCGATCTTCCGTTGTGGGACTGGCGCACCGGCGTGGTGCTGGTGGCGCAGGGACTGGTGTTCTGGAAGATGGGGCTGTACCGCGGACTGTGGCGCTTCGCGTCGGTGCCCGACCTCTGGAACATCTTCAAATCGAGCTTCCTCGGGCTGGTGGCCATCGTGCTGGCGCTGTCGTACGACCGCCTGGATGGGGTGCCGTTGTCGGTGCTGGTGGTCTATCCCTTCGCCCTGTCTGCGCTGCTGGGAACGCCGCGCCTGCTGTATCGCGCCTGGAAGGACTACCAGATTGCGCATTCCGGCGATGCCGCGCAGCGCGTGTTGATTCTGGGTGCCGGGCGTGCCGCCGAAGGCCTGGTGCGCGATCTGCGCCGCACCGGCACCTTCGTGCCGGTCGGCTTTCTGGACGATGCGGCCAACCTGCACGGTGCCAAGATCCAGGGCCTCAACGTGCTGGGTAACCTGGATGAGGCTGCCTCGATCGCCAAGGAAACCGCTGCCAAGCTGCTGGTGATCGCGATCCCGTCGCTGGACGCGTCCGGCATGCAGCGCGTGGTGGCGATCTGCGAAAGCACCGGGCTGCCGTTCCGGATGGTGCCCAAGCTGATCAATGTGCTGGAAGGGCGCTCGCTGCCGGGCGAGCTGAAGGAAGTGGCGATCGAGGACCTGCTCAATCGCAAGCCGGTCACGCCCGACTGGCGCCTGATCCGCGACTGGCTGACCAACAAGACGGTGATGGTGACCGGCGCCGGTGGTTCCATCGGCTCGGAAGTCTGTCGGCAATGTGCGCGCCACGGTGCCCGTCGCATCGTGTTGCTGGAGATCGACGAACTTGCCCTGCTGACCATCGACTCGGATCTGCGCCGGCTGTTCCCGGACATCGAGGTGGTGCGCGTGCTTGGCGATTGCGGCGACCCGGCGGTGGTGGCGCATGCCTTGAGCACTGCGGCGCCCGACGCGGTGTTCCATGCCGCCGCCTATAAGCAGGTGCCGTTGCTCGAAGAACAACTGCGCGAGGCGGTGCGCAACAACGTGCTGGCGACGGAAAACGTCGCGCGCGCCTGTCAGCGTGCCCGCATCGAAACCTTTGTCTTCATTTCCACCGACAAGGCGGTCGAGCCGGTCAATGTGCTCGGTGCGAGCAAGCGCTATGCGGAGATGATCTGCCAGAGTCTTGACGCGCGCGATGCACCGACGCGCTTCATCACGGTGCGCTTCGGCAACGTGCTCGATTCCGCCGGCAGCGTCGTGCCATTGTTCCGCGAGCAGATTCGCCAGGGTGGCCCGGTCACGGTGACGCATCCGGATGTGACCCGCTACTTCATGACCATCCCCGAAGCTTGCCAGCTGGTGATCCAGGCGGCGGCCTCCGCCTCGCATGGCGCGATCTATACGCTGGACATGGGCGAGCCGGTGCCGATCCGTTTGCTTGCCGAACAGATGATCCGTCTGGCCGGCAAGCAGCCGGGCAAGGATGTGGCGATTCTCTATACCGGCTTGCGCCCGGGCGAAAAGCTGCACGAGACGCTGTTCTATTCCGACGAAGACTACCGCCCCACCGCGCACCCGAAGATTCTGGAGGCCGGCGTGCGCGAGTTCTCTCACGAGCAGGTACTGCAGCTGGTGACGCGTTTGCGTGAGGCGGTTAATCGCTATGACATCAAGGCAATGGAGACTGTGTTGGGCAGCCTGATGCCGGATTTCGCGGCTGCTCGACGGAAAGTCGACGCGCGATCTGATACGGTCGTTCCATTCCCCGCACGTGAGGTCAGAAGACTGTAATGAGCCAGCGTATTCGCAAGGCCGTATTCCCCGTCGCAGGTCTTGGGACCCGCTTTCTTCCGGCCACCAAGACGGTGCCGAAGGAAATGCTGCCAATCATCGACAAACCATTGATCCAGTACGCCGTCGACGAGGCCATCCAGGCCGGGTGCGATACGCTGATCTTCGTCATCAACCGCTACAAGCACTCGATTGCCGACTATTTCGACAAGGCCTACGAGCTGGAGCAGAAGCTCGAGCGTGCAGGCAAGCTCGAGCAGCTGGAGCTGGTGCGCCACGCGTTGCCGGAAGGCGTTCGCGCCATTTTCGTGACGCAGGCCGAGGCATTGGGTCTGGGCCACGCCGTGTTGTGCGCCAAGGCGGTGGTCGGCGACGAGCCGTTCGCCGTACTGCTGCCGGACGATCTGATGTGGAACCGCGGCGACGCCGCGCTGACCCAGATGGCCGACGTGGCAGAAGCGTCGGGCGGCAGCGTCATTGCGGTGGAAGATGTTCCGCATGACAAGACGGCCAGCTACGGCATCGTGTCCACCGACGCGTTCGACGGCCGCAAGGGCCGCATCAACGCGATCGTGGAAAAGCCCAAGCCGGAAGTGGCACCGAGCAACCTGGCCGTGGTCGGCCGTTATGTGCTCAGCCCGAAGATCTTCGATCTGCTCGAGTCCACCGGTGCGGGTGCGGGCGGCGAGATCCAGTTGACCGACGCAATCGCCGAACTGTTGAAGAAAGAGCAGGTCGACGCATTCCGTTTCGAGGGCCGTCGTTTCGACTGTGGTGCCCACATCGGCCTGATCGAGGCGACTGTGCACTTTGCCCTCGAGCACGAAAAGCATGGTGGCCCGGCGAAGGAAATCCTGCGCACTGCGCTGGCTCAGGCGGATGCACGCGGCTGAGGTCTTGCAGCAAGTGCTTTGAGAAACGGCGCCCTTGGGCGCCGTTTTTTTTGGGCCAGCGTGTCGCGCCGTGCCAAACGCAGGCTGGCAACCATCGAGGTGAGTTGTCCTGGCTTGACGGGGCAGGGCAGCGGTTGCGACGTCATGGAACGCCACGATCTGCGCAGCGTCGCAGGAACCGTTAGCAGGGTTTTGGCGGCAGCTCAGTGCTGCCGGCGGCGGCATACCTGCAGCGCGACCGGTGTGCCTGTGCCCGTGCCGCGGCGATGTCAGGGCGCGTGCTTGCGTTGCGCAGCGGCGAAGGCCTCCAGCTGCTCGGGCGTGGCATCTTTTTGATGCTGCTGCTTCCACTGCGCAAACGGCATGCCATAGACCGCCTCGCGTGCCTGGTCCTTGCTCATCGGCTGCCCCTGCGCTTCGGCCGCTTCGCGGTACCAGTCGCCCAGGCAGTTGCGGCAGAAGCCGGCAAGAATCATCAGGTCAATGTTCTGCACATCGGTGCGATCCTGGTTGAGATGCTGCAGCAACCGGCGAAATGCGGCCGCCTCGATAGCCGTGGTGGTCGGGTCGTTGCTCGAGGTGCTGATGGGAGTGATGTCGCTCATGACGGAATCGGGGACAATGGACGGCCTTCGACTCTACACCTGACGCCCCATGACCGCTTCCGCGCCAGCTGCTTCCGCTCCGGCCCGCCTTCTCGATGGCCGGCGCATTGCCGAGGAGTTGCTCGACGGCCTGAAGCTGCGGGTGGATGCGCGCGTGGCCGCCGGCAAGACACGGCCGGGCCTGGCGGTGGTGCTGGTGGGCGGCGATCCGGCCTCGTCGGTGTATGTGCGCAACAAGCGGCGTGCTGCGGAAAAGGTGGGCATCGAGGCCTTCGACTACGACCTGCCGCAGGGCACCAGCGAAGCAGAGCTGGCGGCACTGATCGACGAGCTCAACGCCGATCCCAAGATCCACGGCATTCTGATCCAGCTACCGTTGCCGGGCATTCCAGATGCCAACCGGCTGATCCAGCGGATCGACCCACGCAAGGATGTGGATGGCTTCCATCCGCAGAACGTCGGTCATCTGGCATTGCGCGAATTCGGCCTGCGCCCGTGCACGCCGCGCGGCATCGTGACCCTGCTCGGGCATACCGACCAGCCCGTGCGCGGGCGCAATGCCACCATCGTTGGCGTGAGCAACCACGTAGGCCGCCCGATGGGGCTGGAGTTGTTGATTGCCGGTTGCACGGTGACCAGCTGCCACAAGTTCACTCCGGCCGACGTGCTGGAAGCCAGCGTGCGCAATGCCGACATCCTGGTGGTGGCGGTGGGCCGTCCCGGGCTGATCCCCGGCGAATGGGTCAAGCCGGGCGCGGTGGTGATCGATGTCGGCATCAACCGGCTCGAGGATGGACGCCTGGTGGGTGATGTCGGCTTCGACGCCGCCGTGCAGCGGGCCGCGTGGATCACTCCGGTGCCGGGCGGGGTCGGGCCGATGACGGTGGCCACGCTGATGCAGAACACCATCGAGGCCGCTGATGCGGCCGGGAGTGGGGATTCGGGATTGGGGATTCGTTAAAGGCAACGGCAAAGCGCATGCGTCGGCCAATCCGGATTGCGTCAAGGATCGGCGGGCATCGGCATCCTAGACGAGCGGCGGGGCGGTGCGGGACGGCGCCTTTGCCAATCCCGGATCCCGATTACCCACTCCCGGCCCCAATGCGTTAAAATGCCGCGCTTCCCCAAACTCGGGTCCGCCGATGCTACGCATCCAGGCTGAAGCTCTTACCTACGACGACGTCTCGCTCGTCCCCGCTCATTCGATCGTCCTGCCCAAGGATGTCAGCCTGGAAACCCGGCTGACCCGCGATCTGCGTCTGAAGCTGCCGATCCTTTCGGCCGCGATGGACACGGTGACCGAGCACCGCCTGGCGGTGGCCATGGCCCAGCTGGGCGGCATCGGCATCATCCACAAGAACCTGACCCCTGCGCAGCAGGCGGCCGAAGTGGCCAAAGTCAAGAAGTTCGAGTCCGGCGTCATCACCGAGCCGTTCACGGTGAGCCCGGACACCACCATCGGCGAGGTGATCGCGCTGACGCGTGCGCGCAACATCTCCGGCGTGCCGGTGGTCGATGGCAGCGAACTGGTCGGCATCGTCACCAGCCGCGACATGCGCTTCGAGAAGAAGCTGGACGATCCGGTCCGCCACATCATGACCAAGAAGGATCGCCTGATCACCGTGCGCGAGGGCGCCAGCGACGAGGAAGTGCTGGAGCTGCTGCATCGCAACCGCATCGAAAAGATCCTGGTGGTCAACGACAGCTTCGAGCTGCGTGGGCTGATCACGGTCAAGGACATCCAGAAGAAGACCGACAACCCCAATGCGGCCAAGGACAGCGCCACGCGACTGCTGGTGGGTGCGGCCGTGGGCGTAGGCGGTGATACCGAACAGCGCATCGAGCTGCTGGCCGCCGCCGGCGTGGACGTGGTCATCGTCGACACCGCGCATGGCCATTCGCAGGGCGTGATCGATCGCGTGGCCTGGGTCAAGAAGACCTACCCGCAGTTGCAGGTGATCGGCGGCAACATCGTCACCGGCGATGCCGCGCTGGCGTTGATGGATGCCGGTGCCGATGCGGTCAAGGTCGGCGTGGGCCCCGGCTCGATCTGCACCACGCGTGTGGTCGCAGGTGTGGGCGTGCCGCAGATCACCGCGGTGGATATGGTGGCCGAAGCGCTGCAGGACCGGATTCCGCTGATCGCCGATGGCGGCATCCGCTATTCCGGCGATATCGGCAAGGCGCTGGTGGCTGGCGCGTCCACGGTGATGGTCGGTGGCCTGCTGGCAGGCACCGAAGAGGCGCCGGGCGAGGTCGAATTGTTCCAGGGCCGCAGCTACAAGAGCTATCGCGGCATGGGCAGCTTGGGTGCGATGGAGAAGGGCTCCAAGGACCGCTATTTCCAGGACGCTTCCGACGCCGACAAGCTGGTTCCCGAAGGCATCGAAGGACGTGTGCCGTATCGCGGCCCGGTCGGCGGCATCATCCATCAGCTCATCGGTGGACTGCGCGCGACCATGGGCTATGTGGGCTGCGCCACCATCGAAGAGATGCGCACCAAGCCCAAGTTCGTCAAGATCACCGGCGCCGGCCAGCGCGAGAGCCACGTCCACGACGTGCAGATCACCAAAGAGCCGCCGAACTATCGCGCTGGATAATTGGGAATGGGGAATCGGAACTCGGGAATCGTAAGAGCCCGCCGCTTCCTCGTCCGATGGTGGCTGGCGCCACGTTTGCTGTTGCGATTCCCCAATCCCGATTCCCGATTCCCGGCTCTCAATGACCAACATCCATAGCGACAAGATCCTCATCCTCGATTTCGGCGCGCAGTACACGCAGCTGATTGCGCGGCGCATTCGCGAGCTGGGGGTCTATTGCGAGATCTGGGCATGGGATCACGATCCGTCCGAGATCGCCGGCTTTGGCGCCAAGGGCATCATCCTGTCCGGCGGGCCGGAATCGACCACCTTGCCGGGTGCTCCGGTCGCGCCGCAGCAAGTGTTCGACAGCGGTTTGCCGGTGTTCGGCATCTGCTATGGCATGCAGACGTTGGCCGCGCAGTTGGGCGGTGCGACCGAAGCCGCTGATCAACGCGAATTCGGGCATGCCGAGGTGGACGTGGTGGCGGCCGATGCGCTGTTCTCCGGCCTGACCGACCACGCCGGTGCAGCGCGCCTGAATGTATGGATGAGCCACGGCGACCACGTCTCGCAGGTGCCGCCGGGTTTCACCATTACCGCCGTGACCGACCGCATCCCGGTGGCCGCGATGTCCAACGAAGACAAGCGCTGGTATGGCGTGCAGTTCCATCCGGAAGTGACGCATACCTTGCAGGGCCAGACCCTGCTGCGCCGCTTCGTGGTGGATGTCTGCGGCTGCCAGACGCTGTGGACCGCAGCCAACATCATCGACGACCAGATCGCCCGCGTGCGCGAACAGGTGGGCGAGGATGAAGTGATCCTGGGCTTGTCGGGCGGTGTGGATTCGTCGGTGGTCGCGGCACTGTTGCACAAGGCGATCGGCGACAAACTGACCTGCGTGTTCGTCGACACCGGCCTGCTGCGCTGGCAGGAAGGCGACCAGGTGATGGCGATGTTCGCCGAGCACATGGGCGTCAAGGTCATCCGCGTCAATGCCGCCGACCGCTATTTCAGTGCGCTGCAGGGCGTGAGCGATCCGGAAGCCAAGCGCAAGATCATCGGCAACCTGTTCGTGGAGATCTTCGACGAAGAATCCAACAAGCTGGCCAATGCGAAGTGGCTGGCGCAGGGCACGATCTACCCGGACGTCATCGAGTCGGCCGGCAGCAAGACTGGCAAGGCGCATGTGATCAAGAGCCATCACAATGTCGGTGGCCTGCCCGAGCACATGAAGCTGGGCCTGGTCGAACCGCTGCGCGAATTGTTCAAGGACGAAGTGCGCCGCCTCGGCGTCGAACTCGGGTTGCCGCGCACGATGGTGTATCGCCACCCGTTCCCCGGTCCCGGCCTGGGTGTGCGCATCCTGGGCGAGGTGAAGCGCGAATACGCCGAGTTGCTGGCCAAGGCCGATGCGATCTTCATCGACGAATTGCGCAAGGCCGATCTTTACGACAAAACCAGTCAGGCATTCGCGGTGTTCCTGCCGGTGAAATCGGTCGGCGTGGTAGGCGACGCACGCGCCTACGAATGGGTGATCGCGCTGCGCGCGGTGGAGACCATCGACTTCATGACCGCGCATTGGGCGCACCTGCCGTACGACTTCCTCGGCACGGTGAGCAACCGCATCATCAACGAACTGCGCGGCGTCTCGCGCGTGGTCTACGACATCTCCGGCAAGCCGCCGGCGACGATCGAGTGGGAATGACGGAGCGTCTTTCGGGGGCTATCGCCAGGTATCGGTAGAATTGACTTAACTTGTTGATTTTAAAAGTATAAGTTGCGTTTTCTATCGGTGGCTATCGCCGGTCAGCAGAACGGGTCGGCGACAGAACTGACGGTAAGCCCCCGGAGGTCGGATCCAGACCTTCCTGTTTACTATTGAGACCGAACCGGTCTTTGACGGTAAAAAACTCCTGAGGAAAGCTTATTTCATGCGGCTTTCCGAGCATCAACGGGTCTCCAGGTCCTTGACGGTAAAAGCCGTCACGAACAGGAGGAACACCCTCAATGCTCACCGACACAGCACTGCGCAATCTCAAGCCTAAGTCCAAGATTTATAAGGTTTTTGACCGCGATGGCATGTACGTGGCGGTATCGACCGCCGGTACCATCACCTTCCGCTACGACTACCGTCTCAACGGGCGCCGCGAGACGCTGACGCTCGGACGGTATGGGCCGGCCGGCATTTCGCTGGCCATGGCCCGAGAACGACTGCTCGATGCCAAGCGCTCGGTTGCTCAAGGCGATTCCCCGGCGCTGGAGAAACAGCGGGCCAAGCGGCGGCTGACGGCCGCCAAGACTTTCGGCGAGATGACGGAACGCTGGCTGGCCGATGCCCGCATGGCCGACAGCACCCGGGCAATGCGCAAGCACATCATCGACCGCGACATCCTGCCGGTCTTCCAGAATCGCAAGCTGAGGGAAGTCACCCCCGATGATCTGCGGGCGTTGTGCAACAAGGTGAAGGCGCGCGGCGCACCGGCCACGGCCATCCACGTCCGAGACATCGTGAAGCAGGTCTATGCCTTCGCCATCCTGCACGGCGAACGGCTCGCCAACCCGGCCGACGACGTGAAGGCGGCCTCGATCGCGACCTTCGTTCCCAAGGACCGGGCGCTCTCGCCCGCCGAGATCCGGCTGGCCTTCCATCAACTGGAGACCATCGCGTCCTATCCGACGATCCGGCTGGCATTGCGGTTGATCCTGCTGACGATGGTGCGCAAGAGCGAACTGGTCGAGGCCACCTGGAACGAGGTTGATTTCGAGAACGCCACGTGGACGATTCCGAAGGTGCGGATGAAGGGACGCAAGCCGCACGTGGTCTATCTGTCGCGGCAGGCGATGGACATCTTCGTGGCACTGCACACCTGCGCGGCAGGCTCGCGATTCGTGCTGCCGTCGCGCTATGACCCCGATCGCTGCATGTCGCATGCAACGCTCAACCGGGTGACCCAGCTCATTGGTTCACGCGCGAAGGAAGCCGGGTTGCCGCTGGAGCCCTTCACGGTGCACGACCTGCGGCGCACTGCGTCCACGCTGCTCAACGAGGTGGGCTTCAACGGGGACTGGATCGAGAAGTGCCTAGCGCACGAAGAAGGCAGCCGGACGTCGCGGTCGGTCTACAACAAGGCAGAGTACGCCGGGCCGCGGCGGCACATGCTCCAGGAGTGGGCCGACATGGTGGAGGCATGGATCGATGGGCGCACGCATGTGCCGAAGCTGGTCCCGGAGGACGTGACCGTGCCGGTTCTAAGCCCCGCGGTCTGATGGTTTAAAGCTGTGACTTCGGGACATGTTGAGGTGCTCATGTCGTCAAGAACGACATAAGCAATCTACGTGTCGCTATTTCAATGAAATAGGAACATGACTCATTGACGTGTCGCCAGTAGCGACATAAGCTGAGAACGTGTCGTCAAAATGGTATTTTTCAATCATGAATGATGGTGCACTTGCCTGGCATCCGGAGCAGCCTCACAACCAACTGCCAGCGCTGCCCCCGGCGCAGGAGTTGGAGACCCGGCCTGTGCTCAAGGCCTGCATCGAGGCCCGGGCAGCATTGGCCGAACTCAAGCAGGCGGCCGAGTTGATTCCCAACCAGGCGATGCTGATCAACACCATTCCGTTGCTGGAGGCCAAAGACAGCTCGGAAATCGAAAACATCGTGACGACGACTGATCAACTGTTCCAGTACGCCCAGGGCCACGACAACGCCGATCCTGCCACCAAGGAGGCGCTGCGTTACCGCACCGCGCTGCACCAAGGCTTTCAGTCACTCAAGGCGCGACCGTTGTGTACCGCGACCGCCGTGGATGTCTGCCGCACCCTCAAGGGGGTGGACATGGACGTCCGCCGCACTCCGGGGACTCAGCTCGCCAACGACCGCACGGGCGAGGTGGTCTACACCCCGCCCGAAGGCGAGGCGCGCTTGCGTGACATGCTGGCCAACTGGGAGCGCTTCCTGCACAACCAGGTCGACCTGGACCCGCTGATCCGCATGGCCGTGGGCCACTACCAGTTCGAGGCCATCCACCCATTCACCGACGGCAACGGCCGTACCGCGCGCGTGCTCAACATCCTGTACCTCATCCAGGAAGAGCTATTGAGCCTGCCGATCCTGTGCCTCAGCCGCCACGTGATTGCGCACAAGGCCGACTACTACCGCCTGCTGCTCAGTGTGACGCGAGAGGGAGCCTGGGAGCCCTGGCTGCTGTTCATGCTGCAGGCCGTCGCCGACACGTCCAAATGGACCACAGGGAAGATCGCCGCGATTCGCGGGCTGGCAGAACACACCACCGAGTACGTGCGCACACGCCTGCCCAAGATCTACACCCGCGAATTGGTGGATGTCATCTTCGAGCAGCCCTATTGCCGCATCGGCAATCTGGTGGACAAAGGGATTGCCCAACGCCAAGCCGCCTCGCGCTATCTGCACGACTTGGCAGACGTGGGAGTGTTGCGTGAAATGCCGCTCGGCAAGGAAAAGCTCTTCATACACCCGAAGCTGATGCAACTGATCAGCCGGGACAACAATCACTTCCAGCCTTACGCCTGAGACGACCGTCAGGGAAAGCGCTCCGGCGAGGCAGCCTCGGGTTTGATTTTTTCTGGAAAAGATCACTCTGGATGATCTTTTTAATGAAGTTTCAAACTTATGATCCTTGGCGAAGGTTTATAAAAATGATATTTTGAGCACTATGGATGCTCAAAATTCAGGAAAATTGAACCGCTTGCTGGCCGAACTGGGCGATACGCGCCTGGTGTCTAGCCGCTGGCTGCGTGCGCATGACTACTCCAACAGCTTGGTCGCGCGCTATGTCGGCAGCGGCTGGCTCATTTCTCCGGCGCGAGGCGTCTACATGCGCGCGGGAGGGCGGCTGCAATGGGATGGGGTCGTCCGCAGCCTACAGGTTGGGGAGAGCCTGCCCCTGCATGTCGGCGGGCGTTTCGCACTGGCCTTGCAAGGGCACGAGCACTACTTGCGTTTGGGCGATGCTGGGACGATCACGCTTTATGGGCCGGTGCCTCCGCCGGGCTGGGTCAGCAAACTGTCCATGGAGCAGCGCTTCGAGTACCAGGGCAAAGGGCCGTTCGATCTGCCGGCCGTGTCCTTCACTGCGGAAGTCTCCGAGAAGATGCTATCCGAGGTGGGTTTGGCTTGGCACTCCGCTGCACCAGGTGTCGATGCTTTGGTCTGCTCGACGCCCGAGCGGGCCATGCTGGAGTTGTGCGATGGCGTATCGGATGCGGCAGGGGTCTACGAGGCCGATGCGCTGATGCAGGCCATGACCACACTGCGACCACAGCGCGTCGCTCTGCTGCTACGCCACTGCGGCAGCATCAAGGCCAAGCGGCTGTTCCTGGCGCTGGCCGATCGCCATCGGCATGCGTGGCTGTCGCATGTGCCGTTGGATGGCGTCGATCTGGGCCGGGGCAAGCGTGCGCTGGTGCCCGGCGGGCGCCTGCATCCGATCTACCAGATCACCTTGCCAGGAGACCTCGATGAGCACCTGGCTTGATCGGTGGGATCGGCGCTACACCGACCGTGTGCGGCTGCTGGTCGAGATCCTGCCGGTGCTGGCCCAGGAGCCGCGCTTCGCGCTCAAGGGCGGCACCGCCATCAACCTGTTCGAGCACGATCTACCGCGCCTGTCGGTGGACATCGATCTGGCCTGGCTGCCGGTGCATGACTATGCCGAGGATGCGAAGCTGATCGCCGAAGCACTCGGACGACTGGCCGAAGCGATGCGCGCCCGGCCTTTGCAATTGCAGGTTCAAGCTTCAGCGGGCGAAGGCGGGGCGGTCACCCGGCTGGTGGCCAGTCGCGGCCGCGCGCGGGTGCAGATCGAGACCACGCCGGTGATGCGCGGGACGGTCCATCCAGTGCGAACCATGGTCGTGCGGCCACGGGTGGAGGAGGCGTTCGGCTTCGCCGAAGTCCAGGTGCTGGATTTCGCCGACCTGTATGCCGGCAAGCTGGCGGCAGCGCTGTCGCGGCAGCATCCGCGCGATCTGTTCGACGTGGGTCTGCTGCTGGAGGATGAGCGGGCGGATGCAAATCTTTGGCGGACCTTTCTCGTGTACCTGACATGCAGCCCTAAGCCAGCATGGGAAATGCTGTCGCCGCGCGTACCTGCGGATTTCGAGGCCACCTTCGAGGCCCACTTCAAGGGCATGACCACCGAGTCCATCAACGCGGTGGCATTGCTGGAGAGCCGCGAGCGCCTGTTGGCGCGCGTGGCGCATTGGCTGGATGCGCCGTCGCGCGCCTTTCTGCAATCGGTCGAGGATGAGCAGCCGGATTTCGGGTTGATCGGCTTTGTGCATGCGGCAGATCTGCCCGGTGTGCGGCGCAAGCTGCACAACCTGGCGCAGCGCACGGCGGCCAAACGCGCTGCTGATCGTGGTCAGTTGGCGGAAGTGCTGGCGCGCATCAAGGTGCGATGACGTGGCGGCAATACAAGCGGATGGAGCGATCGCGATGGTTCACGACTTCACATTGGTCTATGCGCTGAATCCCGAACTGGATTCGCAGGATGAGGTCCTGCGCCGACTGGCCGGCAGCGACTGTGCCGACGCCACGGTGGGCTTGGGTTGGCCTGGACACGTCGCGCTGGCCTTCAGCCGGAAGGCACAGGACCGGGATGTTGCGGTCACGCTTGCTGCGGCTCAGATGGCACAGGTGCTGCCCGGGGCAGAACTGGTCAGGGTGGATGCCGGGTAGTCGCCGTGGATGCCAAATGGTGGTTTCATCGAACAGGGCGGTGCCGGCGCAGCCGCACGTCCGGGCCGGGGGATGCGTTGGCCTCTTTCGATCGGGAGGCTTGCTTACGGCCTTCGATCCAGGCTTCGACCTCTTCCAGATCCCAGACCACGCAGCGCGGCTTCAGCCGGAAGCGCCGGGGAAACTCGCCGCGCTGCTCCATTTCGTAGATGGTGGTTTCCGCCAAGGGCACGATCTGATGCAGCTCGCGTCGACGAATCGTGCGGCGAAAGGGGAGCGGTGATCCCTTCGGGAACTGCGGAAGCTCGGCGTAACGCTCGGTGCCAGGATGGGGCAGGGAAGCTGTGTGTTGTGCAGAGGTCCTGATTGGTTCCGAGTCGGCAGCCATCGTCCAGATTCCATGTGTTCGCAATGAACGTCATGGTCGCTATCGGTCGCGATCGCGACAACTTGCTGCAGCGAGGCTAGGCGTAGGAAAGGCGCATCCCGGCGTTCCGCCGTCGGGCTCGCGGGCTGTGCCCCGCGCCTCTGCGAGTCGTGTCCATCCGGCTTTGATCCCTGATGCCTTCGGCCTGGATCGCTGATCCGGGCCTGCGCGCTGCGCTTGCCTTCCACTTCGTCGTTGGAGATGGAGGGGCGGGCTTGCTGTTCCCTTCACCGTATCACGGCGTTCTCGCCGTCAATGACTGCGCGTGCTCGCACGCTTGCGGCCTGTCGGCCGTCTGCGATCCCTGACTGCTTGCGCTGCGCCGTGAGGCGCCGGTTCCGGGCAATTCCGCCCGAGCAACCGGAGCACGATCATGTCGCAACTGTCCTTTTTCTCGTTCGATTCGCTGCTGCACGTGCGCGATACTCAAGGCCGCTATCGGCTGTCGGCGTCCCATATCGTGGCGATGCCGTGCTCGGCCGTGCCTTCCACGCGGATGGTGATGTTCCCGCTGCGGAAGTCGATCGGCGCCGTGCGCCGCGACTTCGCCAGCGAGAAAAACGGAAAGAACACAGCCTACCGGGAACAGGTTGGGTTTCAGGGGTTGAACTGGCTCAGTGACATGACGATGGCGGAGGATCGCCCCAAGGAGGTCGCTTTGGAGCTTCGCCACATGGAAATGCTCCCCCGCCTGACTGCCTATCTTCGTAGTAACCCGTCGCCCGAAGATCAACCTTTTGACGGCGTTGATGACTATTTCAGGGAATGGTCAGTCTTGTATCTGAGAAGGACGTCGTTCAGGGATATGCTGGCAGACGACGACCGCTTTGGAGGTCGCGCCTATTCGGCATATGTGGCTGTTCTCGAAGCGCTCTCAGCCATGTCGCAGCAGAGGCTTTGCTATGCCGGACTGCTGAATGCTGATGATCCACGCATTGGAATCAGGAATCTCTTGACTGGCGGAGCATTTCATGAAGACCTGATCAAAGGGGTAGCCAATTTTCTCGATGCATCCCGGCAAGAAGTGTCGGAGCTTTTGGATCATCTGACGTTGAGTCCTGCAAACGCCAAGGACCATCTGGAGCGTGGAACACAAGCACTCGCTCCGGCAGTCAGGACGAGCCAGCAATTGGTGGCGCTCCCGGCGTACGGTCTGGAGCTCAATCCATTCCTATTTCTCTGGACAGAGCTGCGCAGGCGGTATGAGAAGGATTGGTTTGATGCTGCCAATCGACGAGAAGGTAGATGGGTTACCGAACTGCATGCACAGTTCCCAGCGCCCCACTGGCACTGCCTCGATGGTGTCAAGCTGAAGCGGGATGGTAAGACGGTCACCGACATTGATTTCGTCGCGCACGATGCCCGCTGCAACAGCGTCATTCTCTTCCAGCTCAAGTGGCAGCAGCCATTCGTAGGTGACGACAAAGTGCGTCGGAACAATGCGAGTAGTCTGGTCGATGACAGCAACAAGTGGATCGCTGATGTCCTGGGCTGGATCAAGGCAGTTGGAGCCAACGGATTGAAGGAGCGTCTTGCGATCAAAAACGATACCGCTCTCTATATTCACATCGTCGTGCTGGGGCGTTACCACGCCCACTTCACATCCGCAAACGGTCATGATCCTCGGGCTCTCTGGTATGACTGGGGCCATTTCCTACGTCAGCGAACCCAACGCCCCTGCGATTCAGCCGATGAATTTGTGACATCCCTCGGAAAGTCGGTGGAACGGGTGACAGCCGAGGTGGAACCGGAATCGTTTTTCATTCCTCTCGGCGACATTCTGATGCTCGTCAATCCGACGCGCATACCTTCGATGAACTCATAGTCTTTGCGGTAAAGCCTTGATGAGCTTCCATACCACTAGATAGCTGGGGGAGTTAAGATGGATGACGATTGACAATGAAGTCGAAAGAGTCGTTGCCCCGCAAATCGTTCCATCTCCCGCGCCAACAAAAGAGGTGCGTTCTTGACGGTAGAAGTGACGGTAAGGCCTCATGTCGATCACAACCAATCCCTAGAATCACGGGGGCTTACGAGCCCCGTTGATGATTGAGTGGGCGGGTAGGGTTCCAGCGTAAGTCGTCGCGCTATGGCGTGGATCATCAGGTTGGCGCAAAGCATCGGTGAATCGGAGTAATTCGGTGAAGGTCAATCAGTTTTCTGCCGGGCCCGGTATGCGTAGATCTTCAATCAGAATGGTTGCTACGGCTTCCTCTGCGATGGCAGTGCCACGATTCTGCATGGCGGTTGCGAGATGAATATCCCAGTCCGCGTTGACGGGTATGGCACCAAGCTCATGCCTCACGCGTGCGGTGGAACTTGCGGCAGCTTCGTAATCTTGGGTGCTCATTCGCCAAGGGTTTGCATTCCAGGTGCGGATCACGAAATTCGCGATGCCGATGCCCGGCCAATCGAAGTCTCCGTGATAGCGCAGCTTTGCGCCGGCGGCCTGCAATTGATCTAGCAGGATACGTTGCGCGGCCGATGGCATGCCGTCCGTGCAGACCAGTGGAGCGCAGCTAGCGCCCAACTGATCGGCTGCGATGGCGAGGAAGTTGGGGTTCTCGCAGACATGGACGATGCGATCGGCGACGGACCAGATCGGGCTGGCTCGAAGTAATTGCCGCAGCGAAATGTACGACGGCTCGCCTGGATGCCCCAGCGCTCCTTGGGAGGTGGCCACCGGCAGATTGAGGAAGAGTGCGGGCCTGGCCAATTCGTTGACCAGGATGCCGGCACGTGCCCAGATATCGCGTTGACGCTCCTCCGTGCCTTCTGCTTTTGGAGCATCTTCTGGGTTCTCCCTGGTTTCGTGGTTTGTTGGGTGCTGCCGTTCGTAATGCCGCCAAGCGGCGAGCACGAGGGTGGCCACCGGTCGCCCAGCGTCGAGGGCATGGGCGTCGCCGAGCAGGCTGGCCGCCAATTGTGAGCGGGGCTGCCCCAGCGCTGGAAGAGCACGCAGCACGCTGTCGGCGGCGTTCAACAATGGCATGGCATTTTCCGGGGCACGACTCAGGCGCTTGAGCAGCGGCGGGGCTGACGATGTGTTCAACCAATCCTGAAGCAGCGGGCACGCATCGACCGAGTCGGTCGCGGCGGCCCAGCGTGCCTGCAGTTCCAGGCGCTGCCGCGTCTTGTCGACGATGGGACCGTCTAGGCGTTCCAGCGCGTCGCGCAGTGAGTTCGCTAGGCCGGCTTCGCGCAATGCCGTGTCCAGTTGGCGGATGTCCAGGGTCATCGAGCGCGCCGGTCGTACGGGTCTGCCGGTCATCTGGCAGAGCGCTTGGTGCGCGTCGGGGGCGAGTCCGTCCAGCCGCAGCGTCGATGCGGTGGCATCGGGGCCGATGCGCTCGAAGTGTCGGCGCAGCCGCTGGCGCAGTGGGGCGAGGGCATCGTCGCCCAGCAGGCGTTGCAAGCGCGGATCGGGGGGGAGCGTGGCGTCGGCGCACATGCAGGTCGGGTTCAAGTGGCAGATCAGGCGGCAGGCGGGAATCGGCGATCGGGGTCGGGTTCCTGGCGCTTGGCGCGGCCGTCCCAGGTCCAGCGCGAGACGTGCACGGCGTCGATGCCTTCGTGGCGTTGCAATTGGGCGATCGCCACCCCGGGCAACTCGGCCGAGCAGGCCCATTCGCGTTCGCTGGTGACCACGAAGTCGAGGTCGAATTCGCGGATCAGCGCCCAGCAGTGATGGCGCGCGGCGTCATCGATGCCGGCGAAGACTTCGTCAAGCAGGACCAGCCGCGGCGCATGCGCGTGGCCGGCCAGGGAGTAGTAGCTGGAGACGGCGGCGAACAGCGGTACGGTCAGGCCCAGGGCGCGTTCGCCGCTGGAGGCCGGGCCGGACAACGGGCGCCATTGTCCGTCCCAGCGCTGGACGCGGAAGCGGTGCCAGCGGCGATAGTCGAGTGCGCGTGCCAGTTGTTCGTGCAGGCTGCCGCCCTGGTCGGCGTCGGCGCGGCTGCGTTCGGCGGCGATGCGCTGTTGCAGCATTTCGCCGACCACGCGGCGGTCCTCGACGCTCCACAGATCGGTGCTGGTGTTGAGCAGGCGCTGGCGGGCGGCCTTGAGGCCGACCGGGGCGCCGCCATCGCCGCTTTCGGGCAGGGTCTCCCACAGCAGCCGGAAGCGCACGCCGGTGGAGGTCGGGCGCTTGGCCAGTTCTTCGTTGATGGCCAGCACCTGTCGCTCGGCGTCGCGCAGCAGCTTGTGGATAGCGCTGGCGATTTCGGCCTGCAGGTGGTTCTCCAGCACCTCTCGTTCGCCGGCGGTCAGCAGTTCCCGGCGCTGCGCGATTTCGCCGGCCAGGCGCGTGCCAAGTTGGTCGGGGCGCTCGGGCCGGTTTTGGTAGACGATGCTGACGATCAGGCCGAAATCGCTGGTTTCGGCCTGGGCGCGGTGGCTGAGCGCGGCCAGCGCGCGGCCGAGTTCTGTGTAGTCCTGCGACACCTGGTTCTGCACGCGGTTCCAGGCGTCGTCGTCGTCCTTGACCTGCAGCAGCGCCTGTTCGGCGCGGCGTGCCAGGGCCAGGGCGGGTTCGATGGTCCAGGGCGCAGCCTGCGGCGGCAGTTCGGCATCGGGCAGCGCGATTTCGAGCAGGCCGGTGGCGGCGAAGCCCTGCCAGTGCTCGATGGCTTGCTGGCGCGAGGCGACGCGCTCGCTCAGGATGGCGTCGGAGGCCTCGACTTTCTGTTCGGCCCGGGCCCGCGTTTCGCCTGCAAGGCGAAGCGCTTCGTTGCTCGACTTGAGTTCCAGATCTGCACTGCTGACGGCCTGTCGGGCATCGCGGATGCGCTGCTGCAGTTCCTCTACCTTGGCGCCGACGGATTCACGCAGCGTCTGCAGGCGGATGCGGGCTTCTTCGGCCAGGAGATCGCGTTCGGCCGCTTGCTCAGCCGCGTGTTCGGCATCTGTCCGCGCTTGCTGTTCGCGTTCGACTTGTTGGCGGTGTTCTGCCAAGGCGTCGTGGCAGGAGCGCGCGGCACTGGCCAGGGCATGCAGCCGATCGCCGAAGGCGAGCAGCGCCTGATCGATGGTGCGCAGGGCGTCGCGCGCCGGCGGCAGCGCGAGATCCCGGGCGTCCTGCTCCATGGTCTGGCTGGCAGCTTCCCATTGCTGGATGGCGCTGCGCAAGGCGTGCTCGGCCTGGTCCAGGCGCAGCCTGGCCGCATCGAGCTCGCGCACGCGCGTGCTGGCTTGCAGGTGCGCGGCGCGCAGGGCGTCGTCGGTGGGCGCGGACTGCCATTCGCTGGCAGCCTGGCGCTGGTCGGCAGCGAGTTGTGCGAAGCCGGCTTGCAGCTGCGCATGCGCTAGGTCGAGTTCCTCCAGTCGCTGGGCGATCTCGGTCAGGCGGCGCGCACGGGCGGCGGCGCGTGCCGCGTAACCGATGAACTCGGCGCGGGGCTTGTGCCAAGCACCGGCCAATGCGCCCAGCCGGAAGCGGCCGCCGGGGCCGATCCAGGCTTCGGTGCCCGGGTCGTCCTGCTCGCCGCAGCCGACGCCCTCAAGCAGGCGTTGCAGCACGGCGGGGGCGACCATCGGCGTGGCATCGGCCGGGGCAGCTGGCTGCAGCCACGCTGCCAGCGAATCCGGGCGCGCTGGCCGGCCAAGCCACTGGGCATCGTGCGGTAGCGGCGCGCCGCCGCAATCCTGCAACTGTCCGTCGGGCGTCACCCAGGCGTCGAGCAGGCCCGAGGCCTGCAGCGCGGCTTCGAGGCCGGGCTGCAGATCGGCCGGCACTGTCGGCGCGAATTCGACCAGTTGCCACAGCGGCGCGCCGGCCCGGCCTTCGCGCGCGCCGGGCGCGCGCCATGCCGGTGGCGGGGGCAGGGCGTCTTCGCCGGATTGCAGGCGCGTGCGCTCCGCGTGCAGCGTGGCCTGTTCCTGTTCCAGGGCTTGTTGTTCGGTCTGCAACATGGCCTGGCGCTGGGCCAGCCGCAGGCTGGCGGCCTGCTGGGCGCGGTGCAGGGCGGCGCGCGCGGGGTTGTCGCCGTGCAGGCTCGCGGTCCAGGCAGCCAGCGTTTCGAGGACGTCGCCGCTGTCGGGCACCTGCAACTGCTGCGCAGCATCCAGATGGGATTGCCAGGCTTCGAGCAGGTGCTGGCCTTGCCGTTCGACGGCCACGTCGGCCTCTTCTCGGCGGGCGGCGGCGGCCTCGGCCTCGTCGGCACGTTCGTCGCGCAAGTCCTGCGCGCGTACCCGCTCCTGGGCCGCCTGCTCGGCTTCGTCGCAGCGGCGCTGCAGGTGGGCGACCTGTTCGCGACGGGCGGCAGCGGTGTGGCGCAGGTCCTGCTGTGCCGATGCCAGCGCCGGCGGCGTCAGGGCGGCCGCCTCGCCGTGGGCCAGCGGGCTGGCGCCGTAGTTGGACGCCAGACCAGCGGTTTCGGCCGCTGCGCTGGCCTGTGTGCGGGCCTCGGCCAGTGCGTGACCCGCATCCTCTGCACGCTGGGCGCGCTGCCGTGTGGCCTGCTGTTCCTGCTCGAAGCGGGTCTGTCGGCGCTGGCGTTCAGTGCGGGCGGCGCCCGCGTCGCGTTGCTGCCGCTCGGCGTCGGCTGCCGCCTTGTCCAGGGCCTTGGCGTCAGTCATGGCCGGGTCGTTCTGCAACTCGTCGAGCCGGCTGCGGTGGCCGGCCAGCGCATTTTCCGCCCGCTGTTGCGCCTGTGTCGCTCCCGTTTCGGCGGCGCGTGCGGCCTCCAGGGCGAGGCGGCCGTCGTTGAGTTCGCGGCTGGCGTTGTCGAAGCCGGTCTGCGCACTGCGCAGGCTGCGTGCATGGCGCCGGGCCTGGGTGGCGGCGTAGCGCTGGTAACGCTGGTTGAACTGGCCGACGGCGCGCTCCAAGGCCTCGTACTCCTCCAGCTCGCGGCGGTATTCCTCGAGCTGGTTCAGGGCGTCGGCGACGTCGGCCAGCAGGTCGGTGGAGATCGGCGGCAGTGCTTCGGTCAGCGCGTTGGAGAGGTTGGTCTCGTCCGGTTTCTTGGAGAGCTGCGGCTGGCGCAGCTGAATCAGCGTATCCATCAGCGCGGTGTAGCGCTGCGGCCCCAAGTGGAACAGACGCTCATCGACTGCGCGCCGGTAGGCGGTCGCGGTATCGAACACCTGCCCATGGTCCTGCAGCGCGTCGCGCAGGCGCTCGCGCGTGAGCACCGCACGCGCGGGGCTCATCAGCCAGATGTCCTGGCCGATGCGCTGCTGTTCGAGCACGAAGAACCAGCTGTCGACCTGGGGGCGCGCGGCCACCGCCAGCAGTCCGCAGCCCAGCGTGAGGTAGTGCGGCTGGCCGTCGGCGCCAAGCCGGCCCAGCTCCAGCCAGGCGTAGCCCATGCGGCGGTCGAGGCGGCCCAGCAGCAGGTTCCAGGCCATCTTCTTGCTGGCGTCGCCGTCGGGTTCGATGCGCGAGGGCTTGAGCTGGGCGTCGAACAGGAACGGCAGGGTCAGCGAGAGCACCTTGGATTTGCCGGTGCCATTGTTGCCGCGCAGCAGCAGGTGGCCGTCGCGGAACCAGAACTCCTCGCTGTCGTAGTGGAACAGCTCGACCAGCCCCAGCCGCAGTGGCTGCCAGCGTGCGAGGGTGGGGATGGGCAAGGACGGGGAGGTGGTGTCGGTCATTCGAGCAGGGACGGATGGGCGGCCCCGGGCGCGGCCGGCTGGCGGATATCGGCCTCGCCGAGGGCGAAGCGCGCCAGTGCGGGCAGGGGCTGGACGTGGGTCTCGTCGCATGCCGCGAGTTGCAGTTTCTGCAGGCGCTCAAGTGCCAGGTCGGCCAGTTCGCGTTCGGCACCGGGTTCGCGCGCCGATTTGCGCCAGTAGCTGCCGTGCGCTTCACGGGCGGTGGCGAGGAAGGCGATGACGTCGTCGCGGTTGATCGCATCGGCGGTTTCCCGCGACCGGGACAGGAACTCGGCGACCAGCAGGGTGGCATGGGCCTCAGTGCCTTCGGCGGGCATGGCGATGTCGGTCAGTTCTGCATCCTCGTCCGCTAGAGCCAGGCCTTCGGCACGCTGCTCGGCGACCAGGCCGGCGGCCTCGCACAGGCGGCTGGCCATTGCGCCGCGCTGGTTGACGAAATAGGCGCGCAATTCGGCGTCGAGGGTATCCAGATAGACCACGGGGTCGTCCAGCAGGCGGCGCGCGAGGTGGTGGCGCAGGGCCGTGCGCCGGCCTTCCTCGCTGTCCGGCTGGTGCTCGGTGACCAGCGAGGCCAGGCGTGCGTCCAAGTCCACCGGGGCCTGCTCGGCGGGCCAGGTGGACGGGCCGCGGACCGCGGCGAGCACCCCAGCCAGTACGCGGCGGCGCACATCGTACAAGGCGTCCGCGCCCTCGGCCGCCTCGCCGCTGCTGCGTACGTAGCCTTCTTCGTCGCCGGCGACACGCTGCAGCACACCGAGCTCCAGCAGGCTGCGGCAGACGGCAACAAGTTCGCGGCGCTCGTGCGCGGCGCCGAGGGTGAAACGAAAGCCGAGCGATTCCAGCGTGGGGTCGGTGGCCAGCGTCAGCAGCCGCTCGCCGAGGACACGCAGGGTGATTTGCGGGTCGGCGCGTTCGAGCACTGCGCAGCCCAGACACAGCAGCACGTAGCGCCTGTAGTCGTAACCGGGCAGGCCGCGGCTGGCGTCGCGCAGGTCGGCCGGCCGCTTGTACAGGCGCGCGCAGTCGCGCTCGATGTGCAGCGTCCAGCCGGTCTCGCGCGCGAACCAGGCGCGCAACTCGTCGGCGTGGCGGCGCACGGCGGCGAAGCCCTCGTGCGCCGGGGTCATCAGCGGCGACATCAGCAGGGCGCGCAGCGCCTGGCGGCGTTCGTCGTCGCGGTGGCGGGCCTGCTGGCGGCCGATGCTGTGGCTGTTCGCGCGGCTGTCGCTGGGGCTCATGGTGTTGCGTCCGTGCGGGTGATGGTGATCAGGTGGTCGCGGCCGCTGAACGCGCCGGTGGCGGTGTGGATGGTGGCCCGGCTGTCCGCGGCCAGCGGCTGCATGCGGATGCGCAGCAGGCCGTCGCCGCTGGGCACGTCCACCTCGGCGTCGGGCGAGGATTGCGCGGTCAGCGCCTCGCCCAGCAGCCCGAGGAACAGGGCGAAGGCATGCGGGTCGAGTGTGCCGAACTCGGACAGGCGCGTGCTGCGGCCGTTGGCCAGGCGCTGGCGAGCGGCTTCGATTTGCGCATGTTCCTCGTGCAACCGGGCGGCGAGCAATTGGCGCTCGGCATCGCGCGCCTGCACCCGTGGCAGTGCGCCGCGTGGCGATGCCTGGCCGTATTCGCGCAGGCGCGGATGGATGCGCAGCGGCGGCGCGTCGGCCCAAGGCGTGCTGGCGGGCAAGTCCTGCGCCCCGGACGCCAGTTCGGGGTTCAACGAGAAGTGGCGGGCCGGGTTGAGCGCGAATGCTGCGCGCGCCAGACGATGGGTCTGGGCATCGTCCTCGCAGGCGGCGAACCAGCCGGCAAGCATGCGGAAGTCCGCAGAGCGGTCGCTGCGTCCGCTGCGGCGCTCATTGATCGTGGCCACGGCTGACAGCAGCTGCGGGATCGCCGCGCGTGCCTTGGCGCGCAGCAATTCGGACTGCGCGGGTGCGTGTCCGGTGGCCAGGAACCAGCGGCGCAGCCCCGTCCAGCGTTCGCGCCAGGCCTGCCAGCCGCGCGTGACTGCGTCGAGTTGTTCGGTTTCGTCGCCCGGCGCGCTGTCGCGGGCCTGGCGCTGGGCGGCCAGCCACAGCAGCGAGTCGATGCGCGGCTGCAGCGAGAGGATGTGCTGGGCGATGCCGCCGGAACGCGCGACCAGATCGCCGATGAAACGCTCCAAGTAGTCGATCAGCCGCTTTTTGTATGCGAGCACGGCTGCGGCGTCGGCCTGCTGCAATTCGATGCCGCGGCCGACGCTAGCCATGAAGGCCTGAGCGTTGTCGGCCAAGCTCTCAAACACGCGAACCAGGTCGCGCAGGGTTTCGTGCACCTTGACGGCATCGGGTTCGGCGCTGTCGGCCAGGGCCAGCAACGCCTTCAGGCGCAGGGCGATGTCCTCAAGTGCGACGCTCTGCAACTCGGCGCGCCGGCGCAGCGTGCGGCTGAAGGCTGCTAGCGCGGCTTCCACCGCCTCGCCACCCAGCGAGAGCCGGTAGACGAAGCGCGCGCGATAGAAGTCGCTGATGCTGGCGACACGGGCGGTGTCCGGCTGGGATTCGAGGTTGCCCCATTCGGCCAATTGCGCCAGCGCCGCCTGGATTTCTTCCATCCGAGGCGTGGCCGAGCTGACCAACGTCGACCAGTCGCCGTCTTCCAATACCTCGTCGGGGCGAAGATGCAGCCGGAACTGCCGCTTGGCAGCGGCGAAGCAATCCATGACACAGCGATACAGCGCGGCCTTTTCCGCACTGACGTGGCGAAACAGATCGGCTTGGGCTGTTGCTGGGAGCGTCATCTCACGGGCTGGGCGATATGGATTGCAAGGCCAGCGCCAAACGCGCCCGGCTCGCGGCGCCTAACTTCTGCAGTCCCAGTTCGCGCGCCATCGCGGTGTAGATCGATTCGCCTTGAGCGCCGCGTGCGATCATGGCACGGGCCAGCGAAGCCAGTTCCTGCAAGCTGATCTCGTCGGCTGCCCGCAAGCTGTCCTCGTCGGCAGGCGCCCGGAAAGGCGGCTCCGTTGCAGGATCACGGTGCTCGGGCCAGTAGAACGTGCCGACCTCTTCATCCGTCGTCCGATAGCGGGCCCGAGCAAGTCGGAACACGCGCTCGCGGATCCGTCCGCCCGTGCGCAGCCAGCCGTGGGCACGGGCGATGCGACGGGCCAGCAGCGCGTCGAGCACGGGCCCCTCGTGATCGACGACGTGCGCGATCATGGCCGACAGGATGTCGTTGTACTCACCGTCAAAGAATCTATCGGGATTGGCCCCGGCGACAGCTTCGGTGGGATCTGTGACCCGATAGAGCGAGGTTTCCGGTGGCGTTGTTTCTTCGGCATCGGCATGGGCTGCTACTGCGGAGACCTGGCGAGCAAAGACTTCCTCGACTTGCTGTGATGGAGCTGTCGCCGAGACTTCCGGTGCGATCGGGGCCGCGTCCTGGGCTGGGGTCGCCGTTTCCCCGTCTGGCTTCGTCACCGATGCCATGGCCTGCGCGATGGCCGCTTGCACCAGGTGCTCGGCCTCGGCTTCGCGCTCGGCCTGTTCGGCGCGCCGCTCGCGCTGGGCTGTGAGCAAGGCTTGCAGCCGGGCATCCAGCCTGTCGAGCGTGCCGGCCGGATCGATCCACCAGTCGGTGGACCAGACGCGAACAATGTCCCATCCCAGGCCGCGCAGGACTTGCTCGCGCAGCTTGTCGCGGTCGCGCGCAGTGGCACTGCGATGGTAGGTGGCGCCATCGCATTCCACACCGGCCAGATAACGTCCGGGTGCGTCGGGATCGACGATGCCGAGGTCGACGCGGAACGAGGAGGCCCCGATTTGCGGCTGGACTTGCCAGCCGTGCCGGGCCAGGGCGGTGGCCACGGCCTGTTCAAAGGGACTCTCGAAGCCGCCCAGGCTGCCGCGGTTGGCTTCCGCTAGCGCACGGGCACCGCGTTCGGCGAATTCCAGGAAGTGCTTGAGGTCGCGCACGCCGATGGCCTGGGTGCGCGCCAGGTCCATCTGCTCGGCCCGAAAGCTGGCGAACACGCGCAGTTCGTGACGTGCGCGGGTAATGGCCACGTTGAGCCGACGCTCGCCGCCTTGGCGGTTGAGCGGGCCGAAGTTCATGGCCAGTTGGCCTGCGGGGTCCGGGCCGTAGGTGATGGAGAAATAGATGAGATCGCGCTCGTCGCCCTGCACGCTCTCCACGTTCTTGACGAACAGCGGTTCCAACTCGTCCTCGGCGAAGTAGGGCTCCAGACGTGGGTCCTTGCGTCGTGCGTCGTCGAGCAGGTCCTCGATCAGCTTCTGCTGCTCGGCATTGAAGGTGACCACGCCGATCGTCAGCCCGCTTTCTCGGAAGCCGGGGGTCGTCAGCCGCGCCACGACATCGGCGACCAGCGCCCTGGCCTCTGCGGGGTTGGTCCGCGTGCCTCCCTTCTGATAGGCACCCGACACCAATTGCAAGCTGACCGCGCGATCATTGGTGACGGGGGAAGGAAAGGTGACCAGACCGCCGTCGTAGTAGGCATGGTTGGAGAAGGCGATCAGGCTTTCATGTCGGGAACGGTAGTGCCAGTTCAGATTCCGTGTCGGCAGATTGGCGCCGATGCACTCGTCGAGGATGCTTTCCAGGTCGGCCTCGACGTCTTCGTCGTCCAGCCCGGATTCGGCGCGGTCGAAGAAGGAGGTCGGCGGCAACTGTTTGGGGTCGCCGACCATGACGACCTGGCGGCCGCGGGCGATGGCACCGATCGCATCCCAGACCGGGATCTGCGAGGCTTCGTCGAAGATCACCAGGTCGAATGCGTTGGCCCCGGCCTGGAGGTACTGGGCGATGGACAGCGGGCTCATCAGCAGGCAGGGCGTGAGCTTGGTCAGCGCCTCCGGAATTTGGGCCATCAGTTCGCGCAAGGGTAGGTGCGCGCGCTTCTTCCCCATCTCGTGCCGCAGCAGCCCCCATTCGGAGTTGCGGCTGACGTTGTCCTGCGAGGGCAGGTCGGCGCACAGGCGGGCACGCAGCCAGTTCCGGGTCAGGGAGGTGAAGCGCTCATCGAGCTCGCGGAAATCGCGGATGCGCTGTTCGTGCTCGGCGCTGACGAAACCGCGAATGACCGGCTCATGATCGACCACGGCGTTGAGCCACCAGCGCGCGTAGTTGGTCTCGAAAGTTCGGCGTGCTTGGTCCGGGCCGACCTGGCCTTGCTCGATGCCCTGGACCAGCGTGGTCAGCCCGAGTGCCAGCGCCTCGTCGCGCGCCTGGCGCCATGCGCACCAACTGCGCAGACCGTGTTCGGCGCGCACAATGGACTGACTTTGCTTGATCAGCCCGTCGAGTGACAAAGACTGCCACTGCGTCTGGGCGGCCTCGGCAAAATGTCCGGTTGTCGCTAGTGCTTCGCGTCGGGGTAGCAACTGTTCCCATTTCTCCACGTATCGCGCGCCGGCCAGCGCGATGCGGCCACCTGGCTCCAGCAGTGCGTTGGCATCGCCCAATAGCGCATGCAGCGGTGCCTTGCAGGCAGAGATCTGTTCGGGCGTGGTGGCCAGGCGGGCCAGCACGGCAGCCAGATCCTCCCGCAGTTGGCAGGCCTGTTCGAGGTCATCCAGATTGGTGGCGAGACCTTTCCACAAGCCCGCGGTGGACTCTCGCAAGTCGTCCAGGGCGATCAGCGCCTGTTCTGTATCGGCTCGCTGGCGAAGCGTCTGGTGGTCGCGTGCCAGCTTGGGGCCGCAAGCGCCTTCTTCAACCAAGATATGGGTGTCCAATGCACCTTGCTGAGCATGGTTGCGCCAGTCGCTCAGGAAGTCGAGTGCGACTCGCAGGCGGTCGATTTGCGTGGCATGGCCTGCCCATAGGTCGTCGGTCGTTGTTTCCAGCGATGCCTGTGCAGCAATGTCCTGGTCGAGTTGGCGCAGTCGCCGAGCCCGTTGCAGATCGGCTTGCAGGGTGGCTCCGCATTGGCCATTGGCGATGACGTCGAAGCCGTCGTCTTCCCAGGCTTGGCTTTCGCGTACGGCAGCCAGGGCGGTTTGCCAGCGTAGGGCCGTGCGCACCTTGTCCTGTTCTGTGTCCAGTCCCGTCCAGACGTCCGCACATTCCGCGCCTGGAGCGATGGCCTGTATCTGCTGGCGCAAGACGCGGATGGCATTCCAATGCTGCAGATCGTTAGCGACGTCTGGCTGCGAGCCGCCTGTAGTGGCACTGGACAGTTGAGCTGTGACCTTGCGTTTACCCAGCCACGACTTTGGCCAGAACGTCTGCTCGGCCTGTTCCCACATTTGCTGCAACTGGGCGACGTCAAGCTGTTCGATCGTCTCGCCGTAGGGAGCCGACAGGGCAGCATGATGCTCGCTGAGCTGGGCCAGCAGGCCTAGTGCCTGGTTGAGCTGGACGGTGATGCGTACCGGCCAGGGCTCGCTAAGCTCGCCATGAGTCTGCCGATGTTCGGTGAGCAGGGCCAGCCCGTCGACGCAGGCGGTCATGACAGAGGTTGGCCACGGCGTGGACAACTGCATGTTCAGTTCCGCATGGCGGCGCACCAATGCCGCGCCTTCCAGCAAGCGTTGGCTCAGGCTGCGTGCGTCGGGCCGCAGGACAAAGCGCCAATCGTGTCCCGCCGCCAGAGGCAGGCGTTGGGCGAGGAGCAGCAGCGCTTCGCAGGTTTCGGGCGTCAACGTGGGCGAGGGCAGGTCGATGGCCTGGACGAACGCCTGGGCGGATTCGATCGTCGCCTGGGCGGCGGGGAGCACATCACGCGCAGTGGCGATCAGTTGTTGCTGCCAAGTGGGCGACCAGTCTCCCTGGCCAACCAGTGCCAAGGGGTGCTGCGCCAGCGCGGCATGGCCAATGGCTTGCGCATTGACTTCCAGCCGGTCCACGGCGTTGCGCAACTGTTCGATGCCCGCATGATCGTGCTGATCGGCCGAGGGCCAGCCCAGGGCGAGTATCGGGACGTCGTGTCCCGCGCTGACGGTGCCGATGGCATCGAACAGGCTCAAGCCGTTGCGGCGACGCTGGTGAAGGCGTTCCACATAGATGTTCAGCGCATCGCGCAGACGTTTGAGTTTGTCGGCTTCTGCCCGCCACTGCTCGGCGTCGGCTTGGCCGCTGCTGGACCAGGCGGACTGCAATTGGGCCAGTACGTCAAGTTTGCGGGCCTTGCTCGAGTGCAGCTCCAGGCAGAACTCGCCGAGGCCGATTTCGCGCAGGCGGCGGTAGACGACGTCTAGGGCCGCAATCTTCTCGGACACGAAGAGCACGCGCCGGCCTTGCGCCAGGGATTGAGCGATCAGGTTGGCGATGGTCTGGCTCTTGCCGGTGCCGGGTGGGCCGATCAGGACAAAATCCTTGCCCTGCGACGCGGCCAGCACGGCTGACAACTGCGAGGAGTCTGCCGGCAGGGGGCAGAATACTTGTTTGGGATCGAAGCGCTGGTCCAGTTCACGCACCTGCGGGAACGGAGCGCCCGGTGGATAGGCATCGCGCGGGGTGTCCAGCAGGTGGCGCACGACCGGGTTTTCGCGCAACTGTTCGCTGTGCTCGGCCAAGTCTTTCCACATCAGGTACTTGGCGAACGAGAACATGGACAGCACCACGTCCTCGGTGACTTCCCAGCCCTTGATGTCCTTGACGGCGTGGCCGACGATTTTCCAGACCGCAGCGACATCCAGGCCGGTCTCGTCTTGCGGCAGTGCACCTTCGAGGGCGCCTAGGCTCAGGTCGAAGTCCTGGCGCAACATCTCGATCAAGGTCGGATTGAAGCGGGGCTCGTCGTCATGCAGGCAGAGCGTGAAGCCCGAGCGGGCGCTCTTGCGCTGCAGACTGACCGGCACCAGGATCAACGGAGCGCGGTAGCGCTGGCCGTCGCGGTCTTCGCGTGTCCAGGATAGGAAGCCCAGAGCGAGATACAGCGTATTGGCACCGCCTTCCTGCAAAGTCGTGCGGGCGCCCCGGAACAACTCGGTCAGACGTGAATCGAGCTCGGTTTCGGGAATGCCGACAAAAACCTCACGTTTCTGCAGGGCTTCCAGCGCGTGCGCGCGGCGTACGTTCTCGCGTTCGCGGGCTTCGTAGATGGCCTGATCACGAGGATCGGCGCCGTCCATCAGGTCCGGACGCGGGCGCAGCTTCAGAGACTGGCCGCTGGCCAGGAGGTCTTCCAACGCCGCGGGGTCCGGTGCTTCCAGTTTGAGCGACTTCTTGCCGCCCTTGAAGTTGAGCAGATTGTTGCGTAGTGAAAGGTCCAGCAGCTTGCGTTGCCAGCGAAGCAGGCGGTCCTTGGGATCGAGTTGGCTGGCATCTTCCGCATTGGCCGGCGCGCTGTCCGGAAGGTCAGGCGCGTCTTCGATCGTGGGAACGGCGGGTGTGGCCGATGACGCTTCGGTATCTGTTGCACCAGCAGTGAGCGCTTCCGCGCTGGCCAATGGTTTGATGCGCTGCAGCCGGGCCCGGCGGATGTCTACGGCCAATCGGAATTCCGCATCCCGGGATTCTTCCACCTGCTGGGCGCCGCGTTCGGTTGCATAGCTGAAGGCGGCGGTAGAGCGCTGCGTGGTCAGGGTGGTCTCGAACAGCACCAGTTCCTTGAGCCTGAGGCGCTTGCGCAAGGCGGTCACGTCGTCGACGACCGTGGTGGAGAATTCTTCGGGTTGCAGCCAGACGCCGGCAAAGGCGTGACCCTCTGTGAAGACAAGCAGGGGGTTCAATCCTGCCTGCTCAAGTGCGGCGCAGAACAGCAAAGCTAGGTCAAAACACGTTCCCAGTCCCGAGCTTTCGATCTGGCTGGGACTGCGCACCTTCTGGCCCGACTGCTCGAAGCTGGCGGGCGGCAAGGCATAGTCCAACTGCATGCCGGCCGTGGCGCCCCAGATGGCCGAGGCCAGTTCCCAGGCGCGCTTGGCACCGCCGGCATATCCGTCCAGCGCAGGATTGCGATCGTTCTGGCGCAGCACCTCGGCGGTTCGCTTGAGCAGTCGATCCACGGCCGGATCGTTGGGCTGGACGAAGGCGGCGACCAGGTCGGGCAGATGCGAGATACCTCCCCATTGATTGCGGGGGAGCAACTCCAGGTGGATATCGCGTTGCGCGAGGGCAGGGGCGGAGGCATCTTCGTCCACTTTGCGCAGTGCCAGTGAGACCGCGGCCGTTTCGGCTTCGGTCAGCCGAGCCAGCAATCCGCCGTCCAGATTCACATCCAGGTCGCGGATCGGATAGCGCGAGCCCGCTGCCAGCGTGTCGATCCGCCACCGACGCGGCTTCAAGAACGGTGGATCGGAAGTCAGGACCAGCTCGACCTGCTCATGCGTCTGGTCGGTCTCGTTGATCAACCATAGATCCCGGACCAATGGGACCGCATTCTGAAAGTCCGCCAGGTTCAATTTGGCGATCAGGGTTGCGTCAATCTTCAGTTCGGCAGCGGCGGCCGAACCTTGCGGTTGTGTCTCGTCCATGGAATCCCCTGTGGTGCCCCGCCGTAACATGCATTACGCCCTGTTACGCCCTGCCAAGATATTAGCGCTAGTTGCCAGGCATTTCGGCTGGTGAGAGCCATGGCAGAACGGGAAGTAGATCCGGGCCGGCAGATCCAGTTCTTGCAGGTCAGGGCAGGTAGAGGTAAGATGTCAAAAATATAAGACATTTTAGTTGCTTGCTATCTGCCATGAACCTTATCGATATCGGCCATTCCGTGCGGGTCCGGCGCTCTGAACTGGGCTTGTCCCAAGCGCAGTTGGCTCACCTCAGCGGCCTGTCTCGTCAGACGCTGGTCGGCCTGGAGAAAGGCACCCTGAGCGATCTGGGCGTCAACCGGGTGGGACAGGTCATGGCGGTGCTGGGTCTGGACAGTCCGAAGCTGGATACGCAGGCGCGGCGCAAGAAGCGCGGGCTCTGGATGGCCGCCAAGACGGCCAGTGTCAGCTATGCGCAAGAACTGGCGCCCGAGACGCTGGAGCAAGCCCTGGCGAGTGGGGAAGTGCCTGCTTCATTTGCTCCGCACCTGACGCATTTGCTGGATGAGGCCCCCGTGCCTGTCGTCGTGATGGCCGTGGAGGAGGCTGCCTCGCATACACACCAGCCGGCAAAGCAAATCTGGCGCAATGTGGCGAAGTTGGCTGGATCCTTGTCTTTGCATCGCCGGACGCTGTGGGTATGAATTCCGAAGCATTGCCCAGCGGCCCGTGGGAGAAGCTGTTCCCACGGGCGCTGGCGCTGATCGGCGAAATCTGCCGATACGGTGGCATCACGGATCCGTTCTGGACGCTGGGTGGCGGAACCGTACTGATGTTTCGTTACCGTCATCGGCTGAGCAAAGACATCGACATCTTCGTGCCTGACCCGCAGTACCTCGGTTTTGTGTCGCCGCGATTGAGCGACACAGCCGCGGATTTGACGCAGGACTACGCCGAGCAATTAGGTACCTTCGTCAAACTGCAGTTCGAGGAGGGCGAGGTCGATTTCGTCGCTGCTCCCAATTTGCTGGACGATGCCTGGGACACATGGGATATCGGCGGTCGCGCAGTCAAAGTAGAGACTGCCGCTGAAATCATTGCCAAGAAGATGTACCACCGCGGTGATCGGGTCACGGCGCGGGATCTTTTCGACTTTGCGCTCGTGATCGAGCGCGAGCCTCGGCAGCTTCTGGCAGCGACGCCATTCCTTCTACGCCATCGGGAGGCATTCCTGTCCCAGATCCGAGCGCCGCATGCCAGCTTGCGCGCCGCGTTTGAGGCCATCGCCACTCTGGAGTACACGCCCAGCTTCGATCATTGCGTAGCCGTGGTCGGAGACTTCCTGGGCGAACTGTAGCCTCTTCGCATTTGGTCATTCCCCGTCGTATTGGAGCGCGCTAAGATGCATCCTGATCGACAATAAGCCCGGAAATGTCGACGCCGCGCAAATCCCTCCATAACCCGCGCCAACCTTAAACGCGCGATTTTGACGGTAGACGGCGACGGTATGTCGATCACAGAAAATCCCTTAAATCATAGGGACTTATGAGGCACGTTGATGACAGAGTGGGAGTGAGGGGCCGTCTGGCCCTGACCAGTGTTCGCTAGCCCCAGCACACTGAAAGCCCGCTTTATGCGGGCTTTCGGCTTTCAGTATAGCGTTCCGGGCAGGGATTGATGCGTAACGATCTGACTGCAATCAGGCTACGTCGCGCGGCGGGTTCCGGCAGGTCCAAGCCTCAGCTTTCGCCGCGGCAGGCACTCACGGTGCGGAATGGGGCCGGGTGTAGGAGCCGATCGCCTGGCGTACCGCGCGGACATCGCGTGCGGGAGGCGCGCCGAACTGGCGGAGATATTCGCGGCTGAATTGGGAGGCGCTCTCATAGCCGACGGCGAAGGCGACGTCGGACGCGCGATTGCTCGCCAGCGAGCAGAAGCTGGCGCGCTTCCTGCAGTCGGAGGTGTTTCTGATACTGGATCGGGCTCAGGCCGGTCAGCGACAGAAAGTGGCGATGCAGACTCGCCCGGCTCATGCCGCTTGCCGCGCACAGTGCATCAATGCGCAGCCGTGCATCGAAATTGTCCCTGATCCAGGCCACCGCGCGCCGGATACTGCCGAGTGCACCTTCGGGCTGGGCGATCTGCCGTAGCAGGCGGCCTTGCGGGCCTTGCAGGAGACGATAGAGCAATTCGCGCTCGAGCATCGGAGCCAGCACCGGGATGTCGGCGGGTGTGTCCAGCAGGGACAACAGCCGCAGCAAGGTGTCGCGGAGGGAGGGCGTCATGGGATTGATGGCGAAACGTGACCGCAGTGAGCCATCACCCGGCAATGCGGTTCGCTATCGCAACGCAGCGAAGCTGCCGCCAAGAGAGGGTGCGTTGGTCATATGGTGATCCGGTAGTCAGGGCGCGTCAGACGAGCGAGACAACGATCTTGCCGCGTGCCTTGCGCGAGGTCAGGCGCGCCCAGGCCTGGTCGAAGGCGTCGATGGACGCAGTGCTGTCGATGACCACGCGCACACCTTGCGCGACGATGGATGCCACCAGCTGATCCAGACGGTCTGCGTAGGGTTTTGCATAGAACATGCTGGCCAGCACGCCGTGTGCATTGGCGGTTGCCTCGTCCGGTGGCATGGCCGTGGAGACCAGGCGTCCACCCGCACGCAGCACCGCGTACGACTGTGTCTGGGTGTCGCCGCCGACCAGGTCCAGCACGACGTCCACGTTGGACGCGATGGCGGTGAAGTCCTCTGCGGTGTAGTCGATGACTTCATCGGCGCCCAGGTGACGGACCAGGTCCAGGCCATCACCGGAGGCTGTTGCGATGACGCGGGCGCCGGCCTTGCGCGCGAACTGCACCGCAAAATTGCCCACGCCACCGGCAGCGGCATGGATCAATACGGTTTCGCCTGCCTTGAGGCGCGCGGCGGAGAACAGCGCATGCCATGCGGTGATGCCGGCGGTGGGAATCGCAGCGCCTTCGGCCGCCGACAGGCCGGGCGGCAGCGCGACGCAGGCGGTGGCCGCGACGGCGGCGAATTCGGCAACCGCGCCGCTGCTGCCGGCATCGGTCCAGACCAGTACACGGTCGCCCGGTTGCCACTGCGTCACTGCAGCACCGACGCGTTCGATCACGCCGACGAAGTCGGTGCCCAGGGTGATGGGCAGGGAAATATCGAAAAAGTGCCGGGCAGCGCCGGAAACCACCAGCGCGTCGAGCGGGTTGAGTGCAGCGGCGTGTACGCGCAGCAGCACCTGATCCGACGCGATGTCGGGCACGGCGATGTCTTCCGTGGCGGGACGGTCATTGAATCGATGGAGACGGACAGCTTTCATGAGGTGCTCCGATGGAGTTGAACGAGGCGACGCTGCGTGCGGCAGCTATCGTGGCGGTGGGACAGGTGTTGCGTCGGCAACGCCCGGTGAGATGAGCGGCAGGCACGGTCAGGCACGCCAGATCGACCGACCAGGCGAAAACGCCAGATGCAATGCACGGCAGTGGGTCTTACCGCATCGCCGCGTGGTGGGTGCGAGGTGTTGCGGGTTATCCGCTCTGTGCCTTGACGGTGCGCTGGCCGACCGTTGCGCCCTGCAGCAAGGTACAGACCGCGTTGCCGACGATGCTGTCGATTTCCGACGTGTGCAGTGGCGGGCTGATCAGGCCGACGATTGCCAGCAACTTGACGTGGCTGGCGGTCATGCTCATGAACTGCTCCGCCAGCACATGAGCGGACAGGCGATCGGTGAACTGGCCGGGGGCATCGCCTTGCTGGGTGGCGATCCACTTGGCCACCTTGTCCTGAATCTTGAGGTAGCTGGCATTCAACATCGCCTGCGCGATATCGGGAAAGCGTTTGCCCTCGTTGGTCAGGATGCGATGCACGGCCAGTGTGTGCGGCGACAGCGCGGTGCGCACGAGGCTATGGCCGAGTGCGGGCAATGCGTCTGCAGGATGGCGCCCTTCGATGACCAGTGCATCGAGCGGCTTGGCCATCTCTGCGGCCACGTGCAGCATCGCCGCCTTGAACAGCCCTTCCTTGCCGCCGAAATGCGCATAGACATTGCGTCGCGAGCCACCAACCGTGGCGATGAGGTCGTCCACCGAAACGGCGTCGAAGCCCAGCTCCAGAAAGCGCTCGGACGCCACCACGATGAGGTCGTGGATGCGCTGGGCACCCTTGGTCGTGCGGTGGATCGGGGCGTCGGAGTGCGGGATTGCCATGAGCCTGACTGTGCATTTGGTGAGGTACTGTACCGTACCATTTTGCGAACGCAAGTGATGTTGGTGTTTTCCGTGCCGCATCCCACTGCTGTGCATGGGGCGTTGACAGCGGCGAGCAACGCGCCGAGCAGCTGGTCGGGCGGTGCGGCTGCAACGCGGCAGCGCGTGCCGATGTCCGCCCGCAGGCTGACGGACGCGCAAAAAAAACGAGCGCTGGGCGCTCGTCTATATTCTGGGCTGTGGAGACCGATCTGGCTGCATCGGTGGCTGAAGCGTCCCGCTGATCAAGTGCTGCCGCGGGCTTTGTCGCTGCTGGCGCAGCCACCGTGAGCGATGCCCGGACCAGATTGCCGGACGCGACGGCGCTTGCCTCAGCGCACCTTGGCCAGTGCCACGCGGGCATCGGCCATGAACTTTTGTGCTTCTTGCGGCGTAGCCAGGTTGGCGCCGAGCTGGCTGAGGACCTGTTCGATATCGCTGGAGGCTTCCCAGGCTTCGTCGCAGAGCATGCCGGCGATCGGGCCGAGATAATTCAATGCGACCTTTTCCAGCGCATCGCGTACCTGGTCGTCCGGTGCGCCCGCGCCGTCAGTGGCCGAGGGTGCAATGGCCGACGGGGCAGGGGCCTGCGCTGCGATCGGTGCCGGCGTAACCGGCGCCGCTGCGGGCGCGACCGGTGCACGGGCTGGTGCCGGCGCACCGCCCAGGTCCTGCTCGAACCCGCCCATCAACCACTGGCGGGAATCTTCGCTCAGCAGCGACGGCTTGCCCATGCCGGCGCCGGGGTCGACCTGAAAGCGGGCCTTCGCCGCACCGACCATGGTGAGGCGTTGCACGGCCTCGTCATTGCGCAGCATGCGGAAGACCACTTCTTCGATCTGCCCGGCATTGATGCGAACGATGCAGGAATGATTTTCTTCGGTGACGACAAACAGAAAGCCGGACGCCTTCTTCAATGCCAACGCCCTGAGCTCGCGCAGGACATCGATCAGCGGACGGAATTCAGTGGACATGGCGTCTTCCTTGCATCATTTGGTACGGGTCAGGTGAAGCGGCTCAGCGTTTGCTGAGGCGCTCCATGGCCAGCCGGACACTGTTGGACAGGCGGGAAATGGCGCGCGCCAGGGTACCAATTTCATCCTTGAGGTTGACCTCGTCGATGGTGTGGTTCCACTTGCCCAGGCTCAGTTCTTCGGCCACGGTGGTCAGATGCTGGATAGGGCGCAACACGCGGCTCCAGATCAGCGCCCATTGCAGGCCGAGCAACAGCGCGCACACCAGCAGGCCGATGCCGGCAATCCACAGCGACTGACGCACGATCACGCCATTGACGTCGCTCTTGGGATACGCCGACACCAGGGTGAAGCCCCAATCGGGCACTTCCTGCTTGGTCACGACCCAGTCGTCCGGGCTGTCCTTGACGATGCGCTCGATGGTGGCGGTGTCGGTGGTGGCGCCGGTGGTGGACTGGAAGCGCAGCTTGTTCTTGCTGTCGAATACGGCGATGAAGCCGGAGTCGAGCACGCGGCGGCTGCTGACCACGTTTTCCAGGGCCTGCGTGTCGGCCTTGTAGCCGACGTACCAGGCGCCGATGACGCGCTTGTCGCTGCCGGCGAAGATCGGCTCGTAGCCGGTGACGTACGGGTTGCCGAGGATGTCGACCACGCCGTAGAAGCTTTCGCCATTGCGCAGCTTGGCGGCGGCCTGGCCATTGGGGTCGAGCACGGTGCCGATGGCGCGGCTGCCGTCGTCCTTCTTGACGTTGGTGGAGATACGCACGAAGTCGTCGCCGGTGCGCGAGAACAGCGTGGCGGTGCCTTCGTGGATGGCGGTGACGTCGTCCAGCATGGTGAAGACGTTGGCCTGCGGGCGCTGGCCCAGCAACAGGTCGTTGGCATTGCGATCGGCGACGCGGATCTCGTTGCCCACGCTCGGTGCGCCCTGCGCATTGGCTTCCTTGCGCAGTTGGCGCATGGAGGAATTGACACGGTCGAGCATCATCGAGCGGGTGACCGCGAACAAGGTCTGCAAGGACACCGACTGGCGCTCGATCGAGTCGCCGGCTTCGAACTTGACCCGGTTCGCTTCGGTAATGGCCAGAATGACCGTCAGTGCCACCACCACGACCAGCACCAAGGCCAGCACCGGCAACAGCAGGCGCACCCGCAAAGAGTGACGAAGCATCGCAATTCCCCTGAACGCGTTTAAATGATTGAAACGATGGCCGCCGCGGCGTCGTGCGGCGGTCGGACGTAGCCGTTATCGGCTGTCACCCATGATGCTGAAGCGGCCCCCATGCCGCTGGCGGTGCATACGATAGCTCAAGCCGATCCATTTGACAGGGTGCACCGATCGTGGCGTGGGCCTTGCGTTCAAGAATGCTCGACCGTGTTGCAAAGTTGGCGGGGTGGACTGGGGGCGACTGCAGCCCGGGGCGCGCGCTTGCCGGGCCAGTCCAGGTCAGTACTTTCGCCAGTCTCGCTGCCGCGCTGCAGATCGGCATGGCTGCAGGCAAAACGTCGTGGGTGAAGTTCGATCCTCGCTGTTCGATCGATGCGGGCCGGGCACCGGTGTCGCTCAGGTTTCCAGCGACAGGATTCCGCGGCGCAGCGCGACGGTGACCGCATGGGTGCGATCACGCACGCCCAGCTTGGCGAGGATGTTCTTCATGTGCGCCTTGACGGTCTCTTCGGCGATGGTCAGCGCATTGCCGATCTGCTTGTTGGAGCAGCCGGTGGCGACCAGGTTGAGCACCTCGGTCTCACGGGCGGACAGTGCGTCGTCGAGCACGTGGGCGGCGATGTTTTCGGCCACCGACGCCGGCACATGCCGGCGCTGGCCACGGCGCACGTCGCGGATGGTGTCGACCAGTTCGCGCCGCAACGCGCTCTTGAGCAGGTAGCCGCAGGCGCCGGCCTGCAGGGCGCGCACCGCACGCACATCGCCGGTGTAGGTGGTCAGCACGATGACCTTGGCGGACGGGTCGACGCGGCGGATGCGCTGGATGGCTTCCACGCCATCCACGCGCGGCATCTGCAGGTCCATCAACACCACGTCCGGGCGCAGGCGGGTGTAGCAGGCCACCGCCTGCTCGCCGTCTTCGGCCTCGCCCACCACGCGCATGTCGCATTCGGCGGCAAGCATGGCGCTCAGGCCGTCGCGCAGCAACGGATGATCGTCCACCACCAGCACGTTGGTTGGTTTGACCGTCTCAGCCATTGAAGCTCTCCATGGAGCGTGCGTGTCCAAAGGGCCACCACCAGCGCGGCGGCCGTGCGTAAGCGGTACGGGCGGGTAGCACGATCTGGATCTCGGTGCCGCTGCCCGGACGCGACCACAATTGCATCTTGGCGCCGATGCGCTGCGCGCGTTCCTGCATGCCGGTCAGCCCCCAGTGCCCGGTGCGCGCCTGACCATGCAGCACGTCCGGGTCCAGGCCGCAGCCATCGTCGCGGATGCGCAGCGTGAAGTCACGTGAACCGTAACGCAGTTCCAGCGCGATGCGCGTGGCCGCGGCATGCCGGTCGGCGTTGGCCAGTGCCTCGCGGCCCAGCTGGAACAGTTCGTCGGCCACCAGCGGACGCAGCGCCACCGCTCGGCCGTCCACCAAGACCTGCAACTCGGCCGCGGGCGGGGGCATGCTGGCGTTGCGCGAGCGCTGCAGCGCGGCGGCCAGGTCTTCGCGCAGCGAGTAGCTGTCGCGCAGGCCGTTGACGCGGTCGCGGCCCTCGATCAGGGCGTTCTCGGCCAGATCCACCGCTTGTTCCAGTTCCAGCCGGCGTGGGTCGTTCCAGGGCAGCGAGCGGCTGGCGGCATGCAGCCGCAGGATCAATCCTTGCGTGCCCTGCAACAAGGTGTCGTGCAGCTCGCGGGCAATACGCTCGCGTTCGCGGTACCGCTCTTCCAGTCGAGCCCGCAGCCGTCCGGCCACCTGGCGGGTGCGCATGCGCCACAGCAGGGCAAGGGTCAGCAGCAGTGCCAGTGCGGCGCAGACCTTGAACTGCCAGGTCTGCACGAAGGCCGCCTCGATGACGAAATCGAGCGTGTCGCCGCGCGCGTTCCAGACGCCATCGTTGTTGGCGGCGGCGATGCGGAAGCGGTAACGGCCTGGCGCCAGATTCGTATAGAACGCCTCGTTGCGATTGCCGGCGTCCTGCCAGCGTGCGTCCACGCCCTCCAGCCGGTAGCGGAAGCGCACCCGCTCGGGGCGGGTGAGGCTGACCGCGTCATAGCCGATGCGCAGGCGGTCGGTCCACTTGGGCAGGCGCAGGCCGTCGTCGCGCGGGTAGGGCCGGTCGTTGGCGACGATCTCGGTGATGAAGACATCCGGCGCGGTGGGATTGCGGTAGGTCTGGTCCGGGTCGAGCCAGGCCAGGCCCTGGTTGGTGGTGAACCACAGCAGGCCGTCATCGGCGGCGACGGCGGTAGGCACCGGCGTGGCCTGCTGGGCGATGCCGGGCAACCCATCCATGATGTCGTACAGCCGCATCGGGCCGACCACGCCAGCGCGCACGCTGCTCAGCAATGCCCGTTGCGCTACCTGCACCACGCCACGGTTGCCGTTCAACCACAGCATGCCGTGCCGGTCCTGCACGATGCCGGTGATGCCCTGCAGCAGCGGCGCGCTCTGGTCGGCTACCTGATGGAAGCGGCCATCGGCGCCGAGCACGGCCAGCCCGGTCTCGCCGGCGACCAGGGTGAGCGTGGGCCCGTGCCAGATGGCGGTGATCGGCCCCACCGACAGGCCATCGGCTGCGGCGTAGCGTTTGAGTTGTTGCCCCTGCAGCACGCGCACTTCGCCCTTGACGGTGCCCACCCACAGGCCGCCGTCCCGGGTCGTGGTCAGCACCGAGCAGGGCGTGTCCTGCAGCGTGGCAACGGGCACCCACGCCTTGCCATCGAAGACATGGGGGCCACCGGCATCCGGGCAGACCCATGGCTGGTCGTGGCTGTCCACCATGAAGGCGCGAATGGCGCCGGGCGTCGCGCCGAGCGGCAACGCCACCGCCTGCGCATGGCCGGCCTGCAGACGCAGCAGGGCGTGTTCGCCGAGCACCCAGCCGCTGGCGCTTGCGGGCACTGCCAGGGTGCTGGCCGCAGGCGCGCCGTGCTGCAGGCGCCCGATGCGCTCGCGGCTCAACGCGAGCACGCGGTCGTCGCGCAGGCTGGCCAGCAGCGGGCCGGGCGAGGCGCCCGGCGCGGTCGCAAAGGTGGCCACCGCCATCGGCTGGCCCGGCAGCAACGCGGCCAGCGGCAGCAATGCGCGGTGTCGAAAGCGATTCAGGCCCAGATTGGTGCCGGCCCACAGGTTGCCTTCGCGATCTTCGAGCAGGGGCCCGGCGGTCGCAGACGTCAGCCCTTGCACCGGTCCGAAGCGTTCCAGCACCGGTGCCGGTGCTGCAGGCAGGGCGATGCGGAACACGCCGTGCGCGGCATAGTCGCTGCCCCACAGCGCGCCATCGCGCATGAAACGAATGCGCCGTGCGAAGACGCCGGGAAATTGCGGCTGGGCGCGCGCACTCGCCGGCAGGACCTGGCCCTTGGAATCGGTCAACGCGAAGACGCCGCGGTAAGGGTCGGCGACCCAGATCACGCCGTCCGGGCTCTCGGCCATGGTGACGTACAGGCCCACCGGCTGGCCGCTGGGTTCGAAGCGTCGCGCACCGGGGCGCAACGACAGAATCTGGGTACCGTCGCTGACCCAGAGCACGCCGCGCACGTCGCGCAGCAGCCAATGGGCGCGCGCGGCCGTGTATCCCCAATCGGCACCGGCGCGCTGCCAGCGTTGGCCATCGAACCAGCACAGACCGCCATCGATGGCGGCCCACATGCGCCCGCTGCCATCGTGCTCGATCCGGAACACCATGCCGTCGGGCACGTCCTTGCCCGGGGCGAAGTGGGTGAGGTGACCGTCTGCAAGGCGGTCGATGCCGGCGTTGAAATAGCCGATCCACGCGGTGTCGTCCGGCGCCAGCGACAGCGCGGTCATGTTGTGCGATGCATAGGCCTCGCCATCCGGCGGCGCCTGCCGCGTGAAGCGCTCTCCATCGAACTGGAAAAGGCCGAAGCCGGTGGCCAGCCACAACGGGCCGGCGTCGACCTGCTGGATGTCCCAGATGTCGGCCGGCGCACCGCGCTCGGTGCTCCAGGCGGTGTGGTGGAACTGCAGCAGCCCGGCACGCGTCGCGACGATGTCGCCACGTGCGGCGAGCGCGCACAACGGCAAGCCACTGCACACGACGACGAGCACCACTGCGCACAGGCGAAACAGCAGGCGTGATCGGATGACGGGGGCATGCGGCATCGCGGCATTGTCGGGCGAGATCGGGGGGAAGCACCACCACCTCTTTCGGGGGAGGGACGTCAGGCGCCAAATCGGCTACGCATGGAATGACGCGCAGTCACGCCTGCCTGCACGCAGCACGCATGCATCACGCACTGCGCGCTGGCGCGCTCGCAGTCCGGTGCGTGCGAACGCTGGTCTGCAGAGGATCCTTTGCCTTGCATCGTGCGGCTGTTGCAGTGGCGTTCGCTCTGCCGCCCGTGCTCACCTGCGCCACTGTCTGCAGGGGAGCCTCACACCGCAACTTGGGCAGAGGCTGCGTAGCGGCGCGTGGCTGCCAGCGCGCACCGCGCGGTGCTGTGATGACCAACATGCCGCTGCGTTGTTAGGGCGGCATGCCGCTCCCCCGAAAGAGTGAGCGATCGGCCTCACCATCAGGGGTGGGGCGATACGGGGGCTCGCCGCACCATGGCGGCATTCCCCGCCGGAGACGCCGCATGGCACGTCTGATTGCCACAGGTCGCCCCGATCTGCATGCCGCTGCCACGCTGTCGCCGCATGCACCACGCACACGTGCGGTGGCAAGAGCGCTGCATTACATCGAGACGCACCTATACGAGCCGATCGGCGTGGCGCAACTGGCCGGCGCTGCCTGCATGAGCCGTTTCCATTTCGCACGGGTGTTCCGCGACGCCATCGGTGCCAGCCCGATGGAATACCTGCGCCGTCGTCGGCTCGAATGTGCGCAGGCCATGTTGCGCGAAGGCCGCCACACCATCAGCCAGATCGCCACCGATCTGTGCTTCTTCGATCAAAGCCATTTCGTGCGCAGCTTCCGCAACGCCACCGGCTGCACGCCGGCGCGCTTTGCCGCGCAGGTTGCGGTCGATCGCTGTCTGGCAATACCCGCACCGCGTGCGCATCGGCACACCGGTCATTCCTTTTCCACCTCACAGGAACAACACGCATGACCACTGCCACCGCCGTCCCCGGTAACGCCCTGCTGTCGCCCGGCGATCACACCTTGATCCTGATCGACCATCAATCGCAGATGGCCTTTGCCACCCACACCATCGACATCTCGGCACTGCGCAACAACGTGTCGTTGATTGCCAAGGGCGCCAAGGGCTTCAAGGTGCCGGTAATCCTGACCACCGTGGCGGAAAAGTCGTTCTCCGGCCCGCTGTTTCCGGAGTTGCCGGACATCTTTCCGGGTGAGCCGGTGTTCGATCGCACCAGCATGAATGCCTGGGAAGACCAGGGGGTGATCGACCGCGTCAATGCCATCGGCAAGCAGCGCCTGGTGATTGCCGGGCTTTGGACCAGCGTGTGCATCGTCGGCCCGGCCCTGTCGGCCATCGAGCAGGGCTTCGAGGTCTACGTCATCACCGACGCCTGCGGCGATGTCAGCGACGAAGCGCACGAACGCGCCGTCACCCGCATGGTGCAGGCCGGCGCCGCGCCGATCACCAGCGTGCAGTACCTGCTGGAATTGCAGCGCGATTGGGCGCGTGGCGACACCTACGGGCTCACCACCGGCATCGCACGCGCACACGCCGGTGGCTACGGCATCGGCATCCAGTACGCCAAGAGCATGTTCGGCGCCCAGGAAGGCGGGCATTGAACGCACCTACGCCACGCAGTGAGGCCGGTGCTGCCGCGGCATTGTTGATGCTGCGCATTGCCGGCGGCGGCTTCCTGCTGCCGCACGGGCTGGGCAAATTGCTCGGGTGGTTTGGTGGACCCGGGCTGGGCGGTTTTGCAGCAGAGCTGCAGCAGTTCGGGCTTCCGTCCACCACCCCGTTGCCGTTGGTGCTGGCGTTGGTGCAGACGCTGTCCGGGCTGGCGGTGCTGCTCGGGTTCTGGACCCGTGCGAGTGCCGCGCTGGCGGCGCTGTTCATCGCCACCACCGTGCTGGTGGCGATGCCGAAAGGCTGGTTCTGGATGCATGGCGGCATGGAATATCCGTCGATGTGGCTGCTGGTGTTGCTGGCGCTGGTCGCCGCCGGCGCTGGTCCGTGGTCGCTGGATGGGCTGCGCCGGCAGGGTTCCGCATGAGCCGCGTGCCGGGCGATCACGATGCCGGGCGGCGCCTGCTGATGCAGGGCGCCGCGGCCGGTCTTGCGCTGGGCGTGCTGCCCGGCGCTTCCTCCGCTTCAAGGACGCCTGCCATGGCCGATCTCGTCGTTCGCAATGCGCGCATCACTACGCTCGATCCGCGTCGGCCCAGTGCCACCGCACTTGCCGTCAGCGCTGGGCGCATCGTCGCGGTTGGCGACGATGCGCAGATCATGGCCATGGCTGAAGGTGCCCGCATCATCGATGCACAGGGACGGCGCCTGCTGCCCGGCCTCAACGACAGCCATACCCATCTGATCCGCGGCGGGCTCAACTACAACCTGGAGTTGCGTTGGGATGGCGTGCGTTCGCTGGCCGATGCACTGGCCATGCTCAAGGCGCAGGTCGATCGCACTCCGGCGCCGCAGTGGGTGCGCGTGGTCGGCGGTTTCACCTCGCACCAGTTCGTCGAAAAGCGCCTGCCCACGCTGGAGGAGATCAATGCGATCGCGCCGGATACACCGGTGTTCCTGCTGCATCTGTACGATCGCGCCTTGCTCAATCGTGCGGCCTTGCGTGCCTGCGGTTATGACAAGAACACGCAGGACCCGCCCGGCGGGCGCATCGAACGCGACAAGCTCGGCAATCCCACCGGTCTGCTGCTGGCCAAGCCCAATGCACTGATCCTGTACGCAAGCCTCGCCAAGGGCCCGCGCCTGCCGGTGGAATACCAAGCCAATTCCACCCGCCATTTCATGCGCGAACTCAATCGCCTGGGCATCACCTCGGTGATCGATGCCGGCGGCGGCTTCCAGAATTATCCGGAGGACTACCAGGTCATCGAACAACTGCATGCGGCCGGCCAGCTGAGCGTGCGCATCGCCTACAACCTGTTCACCCAGAACAAGGGCAAGGAGGTGCAGGACTTCCGTGGCTGGACCGAGCTGCTACCGGTGCGCAAGGGCGATGACCTGCTGCGTCACAACGGTGCCGGCGAAATGCTGGTGTTCTCTGCGGCGGACTTCGAATTGTTCAGCGAGCCACGGCCGGAGCTGCCGCCGGAGCTGGAGCCCGAGCTGGAGCAGGTGGTGCGGCTGCTGGTCGAGAAACGCTGGCCGTTCCGGATCCACGCCACCTACGACGAAAGCATCGAGCGCATTCTCGATGTGTACGAGAAGGTCGATGCCGACATCCCGTTCGATGGCCTGCACTGGTTCATCGATCACGCCGAGACCATCACGCCGCGCAACATCGACCGCATCCGCGCGCTGAATGGCGGCATCGCCGTGCAACACCGCATGGCCTACCAGGGCGAGGCGTTTGTGGAGCGCTATGGCGTGCAGGCGGCGCGGCACACGCCACCGGTGCGGCGCATGCTGGCTGCCGGGGTCCCGGTGGGCGCCGGCACCGATGCCACGCGGGTGGCCAGCTACAACCCGTGGGTGGCGCTGTCGTGGCTGGTGACCGGGCGCACCGTCGGCGGGCTGGCGCTGTACGGCGAGGAAAACTTGCTCGATCGCGAGCAGGCGCTGCGCCTGTGGACCCAGGGCAGTGCCTGGTTCTCCGGCGACGAGTCCACCAAGGGCACCCTGGTGGCCGGGCAGCTGGCGGACTTCATCGTGTTGTCGGACGACTATTTTCGTGTCGACGACGCCGCCATTGCCGACATCACCAGTGTGCTCACCGTCTTGGGCGGGCAGGTGGTGCATGGCGATGGCGACTTCGCGGCGCTGGCACCGCGCTTGCCGCCTGCGATGCCGGACTGGTCACCGGTCAACCGGTTTGGTGGCTACCACGTGGGCGGCGGAGCCAGTGCACTGGCCGGCGCCGCGCACGTGCATGGCCACGGCTGCCAGGCGCACGGGCCATACCAACATGCGGCCCAGCATGCAGCGCCCAGCGACGACCTGCGCGGTTTCTGGGGCGCATTGGGTTGCTCATGCTTCGCGTTCTGACACCGGCCGCGCGGCCACGCGCAGACAGCTGCGTGTGGCCGCGCTGCGCCATTCGTCCTGCTTCGTCACCTGGAGCCTTGCTGCAATGACTTTTTCTGCCGCACCTGCCGATGGCGGTGCCTGGGCGCCGCTGCGTGCGCCGATCTTCCGCGCGCTGTGGCTGGCGATTCTGGGCAGCAACATCGGCACCTGGATCAACGATGTCGCCGCATCCTGGGTCATGGCCGAGCAGACCGGCTCACCGCTGATGGTGGCCGCGGTGCAATCGGCCACCACCTTGCCGGTGGTGCTGTTTGCCCTGGCCGCCGGCACCCTGGCCGACATCGTCGACCGCCGCCGTTATCTGATGCTCACCCAGGGCTGGATGCTGCTGGTGGCCGGTGCGCTGGCCGTGCTCGCGCATCTGCACCTGCTGACTCCCCGGGTGCTGGTGGCACTGACCTTTGCGATGGGCATCGGTGCGGCGATGGCCATGCCGGCGCAAGCGGCGATCGTGTCGGAACTGGTGCCGCGCCCGATGCTGGCTTCGGCGGTGGCGCTCAATTCGATCGGCATGAACATCGCGCGTTCGATCGGCCCGGCGATCGGTGGGCTGATCGTGGCGCAGTTCGGGCCGCCGTGGGCGTTTCTGCTCAACGGGGTGACCTTCGGCCTGATGTTGCTGGTGCTGTGGCGCTGGCGCCGCGAGGCAGATGCTTCGGCGTTGCCGCCGGAGAGTTTCGGCGCGGGCCTGCGTGCGGGCCTGCGCTACGCCGCACGCGCAGGACGCCTGCAGGCGGTGCTGATCAAGGCCGCCGGGTTCTTCCTGTTTGCCAGCGCATTGACGGCCTTGCTGCCGCTGGTGGTCCGCCGCGACATGCAGCTGGGCGCCGGCAGTTACGGCATCCTGCTGGGCTGCATCGGCATTGGCGCGATCAGCGGTGCGCTGCTGCTGCCGCGCCTGCGCGCGCGCTACGACCGCGACCTGCTGGTGTTGGTCGCCACCGTGGTGTGCGCGGCCTCATTGCTGGGGCTGTCGCTGTCGCGTCAGATCGGCGTGTTATGCGTGGTGATGGTGGTCAACGGCCTGGCCTGGATCACCGTGTTGTCGTCGTTGCAGATCGCCGCGCAGACCGCAGTGCCTGCCTGGGTGCGCGCGCGCGCACTCTCGTTGTACATCGTGGTGTTTTCGGCAGGCATGGCGGCCGGCTCGCTGCTATGGGGCGCGCTGGCGCAGCGCACCTCGATCGCGGTTGCCCTGCAGATCGCCGCCGCCGGTGCGGTCATCGCCGCGCTGCTGGTCAAGCGGGCGCGCATTGCCGGCACCGAACAGCTGGACCTCGCACCCGGCGGGCACTGGCCCGCACCGGCGCAATCGGACGCGGTGGAACACGATCGCGGCCCGGTGCTGGTAACGGTGGAATACCGCATCGCCGCCGATGCGCGCCTCACGTTCCTGCAGCTGATGACGCAGCTGGGCAACGCGCGACGCCGCGATGGCGCGGTGGTCTGGGGCATTGCCGAGGATGCGGCGACGCCTGGAGTGCAACTCGAGTACTTCATCGTCGCCTCGTGGCTGGAACACCTGCGACAGCACGAGCGCGTCACCGGCGATGACCGCCAGCTGCAGGAACAGATCCGTGCCCTGCATCAGGGCGAACGCGCGCCGGTGGTGCGCCACTTCGTCGGCGGCGGCGGCGGTGCGGCAGTGCCGCCGCATGCGCATTCGGATATCTGATGGCCGTGAACTGGAAGTTCATCGGCGGTGTCGTGCTGGGCGTGGCCATCGGTGTCGGCTGCCGTGCCGCCGGTATTCCATCGCCTGCACCAACGGCCTTTGTCGGCGCGCTGCTGGTGCTGGCGATGACATGCGGCTATGCAGTGGCCGACCGGTTCCTGGGCCGGCGTGCCGCACGTCATCTGACGCATTGCGGCGGACCCAGCGGCCGCAGTGCAGGGCAGGGCGACGCATGAGCCTGGCATTGCTCGGGGTGCTGCTTGCACTGGCGATTGGCGTTGGCTGTCGTCTGCTCGATCTGCCGTTGCCGGCACCGCCACGCCTGACCGGTGCGCTGCTGGTAGTGGCAATGAGCGGCGGGTTCCTGCTGGCCGACTGGTTGCTGCAATAAGGCAGGCGCTGCACCTTGCTGCTGTCTATGCAGACGGCATTGCGGCACTACACCCAACTGAAGACTGCCCGCCGTTGATTCAGCCCTTCCCGGATCCAGCATCAGTATCGTTGACGTAGAAAAGGCCGGCTCTCACGAGCCGGCCCTTGTCGTGCGCGTGACAGCAGCGATCAGGCCTTGGCGAACGCCAGCAGATCCTTGTTGAGCTGATCGGCGTGGGTGAAGGTCAGGCCATGCGGCGCGCCGGCATAGATCTTCAGCTCGGCATTCTTGATGATCTTGGCCGACAGCTTGGCCGATGCATCGATCGGGACGATCTGGTCGTCGTCGCCATGTACCACCAGTGCCGGCACATCGATCTTCTTCAGGTCGGCGGTGTAGTCGACCTCGGAAAATTCCCTGATGCAGTCGTACTGACCCTTGTGGCCACCCAGCATCCCCTGCAGCCAGAACGAGTCGCGCATGCCCTGGGTGACCTTGTTGCCGTCGCGGTTGGCGCCGAAGAACGGCGTGGCCAGGTCCTGGTAGAACTGCGAGCGGTCCTTGGCCACGCCGTCGCGGATGCCGTCGAACACGCTCATCGGCAGGCCGCCGGGATTGGTCGGGCTCTTGACCATCTGCGGCGGCACCGCGCCGACCAGCACCACCTTGGCCACGCGCTTGCTGCCATGACGGCCCACGTAGTGCGCCACTTCGCCACCGCCGGTGGAATGGCCGACCAGGATGGCGTCCTTCAGGTCCAGCGCCTCGATTACGGCGGCCAGGTCGTCGGCGTAGGTGTCCATGTTGTTGCCGTCCCAGGTCTGGCTGGAACGGCCATGGCTGCGGCGGTCATGCGCGATGACGCGATAGCCGTGCTGCCCCATGAACAGCATCTGCGCGTCCCAGGCATCGCCGCTGAGTGGCCAACCGTGTGCAAACACGACCGGCTGGCCCTTGCCCCAGTCCTTGTAAAAAATGGCGGCCCCGTCGGGGCGTTTGACGAAATTGGACATCGGGTTGACTCCGTGAGTGGACGAGTGGGGTGGGGTGGCAGACGCGTGGTGAGTGGGCGTCGCGGCCATGGCAAACGTGGGCAGCGACAACGCTGCCACGGCTGCCGTGCCGGAGATGAGAAAGCTGCGGCGTCCGGCATCGGCCGGGTGCGCCTCGAACGGATCCATAGAAACTCCTGTGGGCGAGGGCATGCAGCCCGGCGGTCGCATGGCGCAGTGCATCCCATGCGGCGCGTGCCCACGCCATTGGGTGCGGCGCAGTCACGGACATGCCGGTGCATCTGCGCAGTAGACCGCTTGCAGGGCCGTTGCAGATTGCATCTGCGTGCGCTCTGCTGCCCTGGACGTCTGCAGGCGTGCGCGTCGCTCACTGCACGTGGCAGGGTCTGCCCGTCAGCGCGCGGAAGTGCAAACGGGGCGCTTCTGCCCGGCGATCAATCGATGGGCTGCGTCGTGCGCACGCGCGCGGAGCGCATGGATGCGATGTCGAAAAGCGCACTCCGCACGCGACGCTCAGTGCAGCGCGGTGTCCCACAACAGCTTGCCGTTCAAGGCCACGATCACTGCAGCAATCAGCCAGGCCACGCGCACCAACCACGCCGGCGCCACCAGCGCGCCCATTAGTTGGCGGTCGGCGACGAAGCGCACCAGCGGGATCACCGCAAACGGCAGTTGCATCGACAGCACCACCTGGCTCAGCACCAGCAGCCGCGCCGTGCCGGCTTCGCCGTACAACCAGGTCACCACCACCACCGGCACGATGGCGATACCGCGAGTCAGCAACCGGCGCAGCCATGGCGGCAGCCGCAGTTGCAGGAAGCCTTCCATCACGATCTGCCCGGCCAGGGTCGCGGTCACGGTGGAGTTGACGCCGGAGGCGAGCAGTGCGACTGCGAACAGGGTCGAGGCCAGGCCCACGCCCAGCATCGGCGCCAGCAGCGCGTGCGCCTGTTCGATCTCCTGCACGTCGGTGCGGCCTTGCGCATGAAACACCGCTGCGGCCAGGATCAGGATCGAGGCATTGATGAACAATGCGAACATCAGCGCCACCGTGCTGTCGGTGACCGCCCAGCGCAGTGCCGAGCGCCGTCCGTCATCGGTACGCGGGTACGCACGCGTCTGCACGATCGAGGAATGCAGATACAGGTTATGCGGCATCACGGTCGCCCCGATGATGCCGATCGCCAGGTACAGCGCCTGCGGGTCGGTGACCACGCGCGCGCGCGGAATGAAGCCGCCCAGCACCGCCGCAACCGGCGGGGCCGCCAGCGCGATCTGGATGCCGAAACACACGAAGATGATCAGCAGCAAGGCCATCACGAATGCTTCCAGCGCACGGAAGCCCCGGTGCATCAACAGCAGCACCAGCACCACATCCACTGCGGTGATGATCGCGCCCAGCGTCAGCGGGATGCCGAACAGCAGCTTCAACGCGATCGCCGTGCCGATCACTTCGGCCAGATCGCAGGCGATGATCGCCAGCTCGCACAGTCCCCACAAGGCCAGGTTCACGCCGCGCGGGTAGCGCGCCCGGCAGGCCTGCGCCAGGTCCAGGCCGGTGGCAATCCCCAGCCGCGCCGACAGGCCCTGCAGCACGATGGCCATGATGTTGGACAGCAGGATCACCGACAGCAGCAGGTAGCCGAACTGCGAACCGCCGGCCAGGTCGGTGGCCCAGTTGCCCGGGTCCATGTACCCCACCGACACCATGTAGCCCGGCCCCAGGAACGCCAGCAGCCGGAACCACCAGTGGCCAGCGCCAGGGACGGCCACGCTGGCGTGGTGATCTCCGAGCCCACCAGTGGACGCGGCGGGCAAGCGGACAGACGCAGGGGTATCGGTGGACATGCGCGGCAGGTAAAGGGCGGTCTAGGGGATGATATAGCAAGTGCTATGCTGTTGAGCATTGGCAAACCCAATCGTAATGATCGGCCGCGTGCCTCAAACTAGGCGCCCCGGCAGCGAGGCCGGACGGGATGACGAGGACAAGGGTGGGCAAGAGCGAAAAGCTGGAGGCGGCCACGCCGTCCCTGATCGATGCGCAGGTGCATATGGAGAGCTTCCGCCAGGTGCGCGAAGCGCGCCGCGCCGAGCTGGTCGAGGACTACGTGGAGCTGATCTCCGACCTGCTGGTGGACGGCGGCGAGGCGCGCCAGGTCGATATCGCCGCGCGCCTGGGCGTGGCCCAACCCACCGTGGCCAAGATGCTCAAGCGCCTGGTGCGCGATGGTTGGGTGGTGCAGCGGCCGTATCGTGGCGTCTTCCTGACCCCCGCCGGCGAGGCATTGGCCGCGTCCAGTCGCCAGCGGCACCAGATCGTCGAACGCTTCCTGCTTGCCCTTGGCATCGACGAGGCCACCGCCCGCCGCGATGCCGAGGGCATCGAGCACCATGTCAGCGAGGCCACCGTGGCGGCCTTTGCCGCGTTTCTGGACCGCCAGGGCGGCCCGGCCGCGTGAACGCGTCGGCCGACGCACCGGCCGGTGCAGCGCTCGATGCGTCCCAGGCGGCGCTCGACACGCGTTGGATGCAGCACGCCTTGCGCCTGGCCGAGCGTGCCGAGCGCGACTATGACGAGATTCCGGTAGGGGCGGTGCTGGTCGATGCAGCCGGCACACTGCTGGGCGAAGGCTGGAACTACAACATCGCCAGTCACGATCCCAGCGCGCATGCCGAGATCATGGCCATGCGCGAGGGCGGCCGCCGGCTGGCCAATCACCGCCTGATCGGCTGCACGCTCTATGTCACCCTGGAGCCATGTGCGATGTGTGCCATGGCCATGATCCATGCGCGCATCGCGCGCGTGGTGTTCGCGGCAAGCGACCCCAAGACCGGCGCCTGCGGCAGCGTGTTCGACCTGCTTGCCGACCCGCGCCACAACCACCGTGTGCAGGTCAGCGGCGGGGTGCTGGCGGCCGACGCCAGTCTGCGCCTGACCAATTATTTCCGCGCCAAGCGCGGCAAGCCGCCGCTGCTGCCGTGAGCGGCTTGCCGCGGTATGATGCGCGCCCTTTCCAGCATCCGGCCGGCGACGGCTCTCCACAGGACCGCGATATGGCAGACACCCTTGCAGGCAACGACCGACTGATCTGGATCGATCTGGAGATGACCGGCCTGGATACCGACCGCGATTCCATCATCGAGATCGCCACCATCGTGACCGATGCGCAGTTGAACGTGCTTGCCGAAGGGCCGGAACTGGCCATTGCCCATCCGCTGGAAACCCTGGAGGCGATGGATGAGTGGAACCGCAACCAGCATCGGCGCTCGGGACTGTGGCAACGCGTGCTGGACAGCCAGGTCACCCATGCGCAGGCGGAAGCGCAGACCGTGGCATTCCTGAGCGAGTGGATCCGTGCCGGCGCTTCGCCGATGTGCGGCAATTCGATCTGCCAGGATCGCCGCTTCCTGCACCGCCAGATGTCGCGGCTGGAGCGCTACTTCCACTATCGCAACCTGGACGTCTCCACCATCAAGGAGCTGGCGCGTCGCTGGGCGCCGACGGTGGCCAACGGGTTTGCCAAGAGCTCGGCGCATACCGCACTGAGCGACGTCCGCGATTCCATCGACGAGCTGCGCCACTATCGCCAGTTCATGGGCGCACTGGGTGGCGACACCGAGGCAGGCGTGCAGGGCTGATCGGCCCTGCAGCTGCAGCGGAAGCCCGGGCCTGATGCGATCGGAGGATGTCAGCATCTGTGCGCGCTTTCGTGAGAACGCATGCACCCGTAATGCCCGTCGAAAACAACAAAGGCCGCATCTTCCGATGCGGCCTTTTGTTCGCCTTAAATAGCTGGCTCAGCGTGCCAGCGGTGGCCCCTTGGTCAGGTCGCCATCGTCGGTGACGCCCTTGAGCAGCAGCTCCGAGATCGGCTTGCCGTCGGCGTCGTGGTGATACACATGCAGATCGCGTTGCGGATACGGAATGCTGAGTCCATTTTCCAGCAGCTGGTTGCGGATCTGCTCCAGTGTGGTGCTCTTGGCCGCGCCGAAGTTGCCGTTGGTGGCGTAGGCAAACAACATTAGATCCACCGTGCTTTCGCCCAGATTGGTCACCTGCACGAACGGCGCGGGCGATTCCAGGATGTTGGGATTGTCCTTGGCGATCTGCAGCAATAGCTGCTGGGCCTTTTTCAGATCGTCTTCGTAGCCCACGCCAACAGTCACCTCGAGACGCCGGTTGGGCAGGGTGCTGTAGTTGATGATGGGTGCGGTGGTGATCGTGCTGTTGGGCAGGGTGATCATGCGCTCATCGAACGAGCGCACCCGGGTCTGGAAGATCCGGATCTCGTCGACAATGCCTTCCTGGCCCGCAATGACGACATGGTCGCCGTCGCGCATCGGCCGCAACACGATCAGCATGACCCCGGCGGCGATATTGGACAGCGAGTCCTTCAAGGCCAGACCCACGGCCAGGCCGGCCGCGCCCAGCACCGCAATCAACGAGGTCGGCGGCACACCGATCTGGCTCAGTGCACTGACAAATACCAGGACCAGCAGCAATGCGTAGACGACATTGCGCAGGAAGTTGGTCAAGGTGATCTCGACCCGGGCACGGCTCAGAACACGATGCAGCCATTGGCTCAGCTGCCTGGCCAGCCACATGCCGATCACCACGATCAGCAGTGCGACTCCCCAGTTGAGGGCGTACTGCGCCCACGGGATGGTCGACCAATTGAATGCCGGTTCGGCCGTCTTCACCGCCGCCGGCTTGGCAGCCGCTGCTCCCGCAGCGGCTGCCACCAATGCACCAAACAGCCCCATCAGCTCTCGCTCTTGAGTTTGGCCAGCCGCAGCCAGGTATCGACCACGGTGTCAGGGTTCAACGACACCGATTCGATGCCTTCCTGCATCAACCACTCCGCCAGTTCCGGGTGATCCGACGGCCCCTGGCCGCAGATGCCGACATACTTGCCCTTGGCGCGCGCCGACTTGATGGCCATCGACAGCAACTTCTTGACTGCCGGATTCCGCTCGTCGAACAGGTGCGCCACGATCGACGAGTCGCGATCCAGGCCCAGGGTCAGCTGGGTCAGGTCGTTGGAGCCGATCGAGAAGCCGTCGAAGATCTCCAGGAACTCGTCGGCCAGCAGGGCGTTGGACGGCAGCTCGCACATCATGATGATCTTTAAGCCGTTCTCGCCTTGCTTGAGCCCGTTCTGCTCCAGCACCTCGATCACCTTGCGGCCTTCTTCCAGCGTACGCACGAACGGGATCATCACCCAGAGGTTGTCCAGGCCCATCTCGTTGCGCACCTTCAGCACCGCCTTGCACTCCAGCGCGAACGCCTTGGTGAAGGACGGATCGACATAGCGGCTGGCGCCACGGAAGCCGATCATCGGGTTCTCTTCATGCGGTTCGTAACGCGAGCCGCCGATCAGGTTGGCGTACTCGTTGGACTTGAAGTCCGACAAACGCACGATCACCGTATTCGGTGCCACCGAGGCGGTGAGGGTGGCGATGCCCTCGGCAAGACGGTTGACGTAGAAGCTCACCGGGTCGCCGTAGCCGGCGATCTTGGCGTCGATCTTCTTGCGGACATCGGCGTCCTGCTTGTCGTACTCCAGCAGCGCGTTCGGGTGGATGCCGATATGCGCGGCAATGATCATTTCCAGACGCGCCAGGCCGATGCCGGCGTTGGGCAACTGGCCGAAGTCGAAGGCGCGCTCCGGGTTGGCCACGTTCATCATGATCTTGAGCGGGGCAGGCGGCATGTTGCCCAGATCGGTGGTGGTGCGCTCGAACGCCAGCTCTCCGTCGTAGATGAAGCCGGTATCGCCTTCGGCGCAGCTCACGGTCACTGGCTGGCCGTCGCTGATGACCTCGGTGGCGTTGCCCGAGCCGACCACCGCCGGCACGCCGAGTTCGCGCGCGATGATCGCCGCATGGCAGGTGCGCCCGCCACGGTTGGTCACGATCGCCGAGGCGCGCTTCATCACCGGCTCCCAATCGGGGTCGGTCATGTCGGCGATCAACACGTCGCCGGCCTGGACCCGATTCATGTCTTCCAGCGAGCGCACCACACGTGCGACGCCGCTACCGATCTTGGCACCGACTGCGCGGCCTTCGACCAGGATCTTGGCGTCCTTGGCCTCCAGCGAGAAGCGCTCGATCTGGGTGGCGTGGCTGCGCGACTTCACCGTTTCCGGGCGCGCCTGCACGATGAACAGCTTGCCGCTGACACCGTCCTTGGCCCACTCGATATCCATCGGGCGGCCGTAATGCTTTTCGATGACCAGCGCCTGCTTGGACAGTTCCTGCACGTCCTCGTCGCTGATCGAGAAGGTGCTGCGCAGCTCCGCCGGCGTGTCTTCGATACGCACGCGTTCGCCCGGCACATCCGAATACACCATGCGAATGGCCTTGCTGCCCAGCGAGCGACGCAGGATCGCCGGCTTGCCAGCCGTGAGCGTGGGCTTGTAGACGTAGAATTCGTCCGGATTGACCGCGCCCTGCACGACCATCTCGCCCAGCCCGAAGCTGGAGGTGACGAACACCACGTCGCGGAAGCCGGATTCGGTGTCCAGCGTGAACAGCACGCCCGACGAACCCACGCCCGAGCGCACCATCAACTGCACGCCGGCCGACAGGAACACGTCCTCGTGCTTGAAGCCGTGATGCACGCGGTAGGCGATTGCACGATCGTTATAGAGCGAGGCGAACACTTCCTTGACCTTGTGCACCACATCGTCGGCGCCGGTCACGTTGAGGAAGGTTTCCTGCTGGCCGGCGAACGAGGCGTCCGGCAGATCTTCGGCGGTGGCCGACGAACGCACGGCCACGGCCACTTCGCCGCCACCGTTTTCGGCGCACAGCTTGTCGTAGGCAGTGCGGATGTCGCGGTCCAGCTCCGGCTGCAGCGGGGCGTCGATCACCCAGCCGCGGATTTCCTTTCCAGCCACGGTCAGGGCATTGACGTCCTCGACATCCAGCGTTTCGAGCTTGTCGAAAATGCGCTTGGACAGGTCGTTGTGTGCGATGAAGTCCTTGAAAGCTTCCGCGGTGGTCGCATATCCACCCGGAACCGACACGCCCAGCCCGGCCAGGTTGCCGATCATCTCGCCGAGCGAGGAATTTTTACCGCCTACGCGGGCCAGATCGGCCAGGCGTAGCTCATGCAACCACAGGATATTCTCGTTCAAGCGCGATGCTCCGTATGGCCATCGCCCGAGCGGGCTGGATGGCCGCGTCCGTAGGAAGAAGCCGCTATGATGCAGTGCACAGCGGAATCTGCACAAGCATGAACCCGTAAGTTTTGGACACCAGTTCAAAGAGGTGGTCTTGATGTCAACAATCCGGCCGGTGTTTTACGTCTCCGATGGAACCGGTATCACCGCTGAAACGATTGGGCACAGCCTGCTCACCCAGTTCAGCGGATTCAACTTCGTCACCGACCGCATGTCGTTCATTGATGATGCAGAAAAAGCGCGCGATGCCGCGATGCGGGTGCGCGCGGCCGGGGAGCGGTACCAGGTGCGTCCAGTGGTCGTCAATTCGTGCGTCGATCCACAGTTGAGCATGATCCTGGCCGAGAGCGGGGCGTTGATGCTGGACGTATTTGCGCCCTTCATCGAGCCGCTGGAGCGCGAGCTCAATGCGCCGCGCCATTCGCGCGTGGGGCGTGCACACGGCATGGTGGATTTCGAGACCTATCACCGCCGCATCAATGCGATGAACTTCGCCCTCAGCCATGACGACGGCATTGCGCTCAATTACGACGAGGCCGACGTGATCCTGGTGGCGGTGTCGCGTGCGGGCAAGACGCCGACCTGCATCTACCTGGCCTTGCATTACGGTATCCGCGCCGCCAACTATCCGTTGACCGAAGAAGACCTGGAGAACGAACGGCTACCGCCGCGCTTGCGTAATTACCGCAGCAAGTTGTTCGGTCTGACCATCGATCCGGAGCGTCTGCAGCAGATCCGCCAGGAACGTCGCGCCAATTCGCGCTACAGCGCGGCCGAAACCTGCCGCCGCGAGGTGGCCATTGCCGAGCGGATGTTCCAGATGGAACGCATTCCTTCGTTGAGCACCACCAATACCTCGATCGAGGAAATCTCCAGCAAGGTGCTGTCCACACTGGGGCTGCAGCGCGAGATGTTCTGAGGCCGGGATTGGTAGGGCGGGATTCGGGAGTGGGCAAGCAAGCGTCGCGTTCACGCTGCGGACGTATCGGCGGCGCGGCGGCCGGCTTGCCGGCAACCCAGCGGAAATCAAGCGGGCGGGGCAGTGCCTCGCCAAGGTAGGCCTGCGATCGGGCCCTCGTCAATGCTGCCCGTGCGGCAGCGCAGCGTGTAGGATCGGTGCATGGCCCAAGCATTGAGCAAACTCGAAATCATCCCCCGCCTGAGCCGGTTTGGCTGGCTGATGGGGTTGTATGCAGAAAACTTCCAGCACCTGACCCGTCTGTTCGCACCCGGCGATCTGGCACCCGGGTCGTATGTGTCCTCGATCGGCGACGGCCTGGATTTGCGCCTGGATGTGATCGAGTGCCATCGCTACACCGTCGAACTGCGGCTGACCTACGACCTGTGCGACCCGGTCACCGGCGAGCCCGACCCGTCTGCCTACGTGCGTCTGTACCGCGATGCGCGCCAGGCCGAGACCACGCATTGCTACGTCGGCCGTCGCTGGCAGGACGTCATGGGGATGTTTCCGCCGCCGGCCGAGCTGATCAGCCATCGCATGCGCATGAACACCTTCCTGGGCAAATGGCTGGAGTACCTGGCCGAACGCGGTCATGGTGTCGCCACGCTGCAGCTCGATACCGACTATGTTGCGCCGCCACGGCCCGGTTCGCAGGCCGCTGTTGGCTAAGACACGAATTGCTGCCGTGGCTTGCGAGCCTGGCGTGCCGCAGATGGCGAGGCTTGCGCGGTTGTGCAACGTGGCGGCCTCGAGCGTTGCCGGTGTGTTTGCCGGGTGGCTTCGTCGGTCTTCCTGCAAGGCCGACACGCGGTGCACAAGCAGCCCGCACAGGCCGGTCGTGTCGCGCGAGCCTTGACTGCATCGGTCATACTGCTGCGCTTCGTGTCAGATTCCGTGCCATGCCCTATACCCCGATTGTCGCCACGCTTGGCTACCTGCTGTCGCCGGACGGCACGCAGGTGCTGATGATCCACCGCAATGCGCGTCCTGGCGATCAGCATCTGGGCAAGTACAACGGGCTGGGTGGCAAGGTGGAGCCGGACGAGGACGTGCTGGCCTGCATGCGTCGCGAGATCCGCGAAGAGGCCGGCGTCGACTGTGGCGACATGCAGCTGCGCGGCACCATCAGCTGGCCCGGGTTCGGCAAGCAGGGCGAGGACTGGCTGGGTTTCGTCTTTTTGATCCGCAGTTTCCAGGGTACGCCGCACACCTCCAATCCGGAGGGCACGCTGGAATGGATTCCGGTCGCGCAGATGGACCAGGTGCCGATGTGGGAAGGCGACCGCCATTTCCTGCCGCTGGTGTTCGATGACGACCCGCGCCCGTTTCACGGCGTCATGCCCTACCGCGACGGACGCATGCAATCGTGGACGTACTCGCGCGTCTAAGGCGCGCGGGAGATCGCAGCGCCTGATCAGGCGCCTGCTGCGCTAGTCCATACGCATGGTCGGGCGAGCGCTCTGCGGCGAGCCAGTTGCTGCACCTCGCTTGCACGCACTGCACCTGGCAGCGCCGGCGCGCGCTTCAGTCAGGCCAGCGCGCGCGTCGCCACAGCGAGCACAACCCTATTGCCCGCTGCAACGATACGCTACGGGCATTAACACCGACGTCGGTCCCGCGATGCGGTTGTGCACTTCTCCACATCGCCTGTGGATGACGGCTGGGCAAGTCTGTGGACAACTGCCCGGTGCCCTTGCGCTGCAACGTTGTCGAGCTGGCTGGCGAAAGTTTCGCCAGCGCGCTCATTGCGCCGTCCAGCCGCCGTCGATGGCGATCGACTGCCCGGTGATGTTGCGCGCGGCATGCGACATCAGGAAAGCCACCGTGCCGGCCAGCTCGTCGTACTCAATGAAGGCGCCCTTGGGCATCGGCTTGAGCATCACATCGCGGATCACCGCATCTTCGGCGATACCGCGGGTGCGGGCCTGGTCGGCAATCTGGCGCTCCACCAGCGGCGTGCGCACATAGCTGGGGCAGAGCGTGTTGACGGTGATGTCGCAGTCGGCGGCCTCCAGCGCGATCACCTTGGCCAGCCCGACCAGGCCGTGCTTGGCGGCCACATAGGCGCTCTTGTAGGGGCTGGCCACCAGCGAATGGATGCTGCCGATGTTGACGATGCGGCCATAGCCGGCCGCACGCATGCCGGGCAGCACCGCACGGCTGAGTCGCGCAGCGCCGGTCAGCATCACGTCCACCAGCAGCGCCCAGCGCTGCATGGGGAAGTCTTCCAGCGCAGCCACCTGCTGCAGGCCGGCGTTATTCACCAGCACCTGCGGCGCGCGGGAGGCCGTCGCCAGGGCCTGCGCAATGCTGTCATCGTCGGTGACGTCCAGCGCCAGTGCCTCGGCCGAGCCGCCCGCATCGCGTAGTTGCTGCGCGACGTGGGTGGCGGCGGCATGGTCCATGTCGCTGACCAGCAGATGGTGGCCATCGGTTGCCAGTTGGGCGGCAAGGCCGGCGCCAATGCCGCTGCCCGCGCCGGTGATCAGGATGCTGCGCATCGGGTGTCCTTGAGCAGTGCGTGGCCGGGAGCGGCCACGCTGGTCGTCAGCCTAGCGGAGGATGCCGAAACGGTCGCCTGCCTGGCGCGCGCGCGTTACCCTTTGCGCCTCGTTCTGATCAGGTTCCGCATGAAACGCCATTTCTCGATGCTGCGCGATTTCCAACTGGCGGACTGGTTCACGCTGGCCAACGCCTTCTGTGGCACCGGAGCGGTGTTTGCGGCAATGCGCTTCCTGCAGGAAGGCCACCGTGGCGATCTGCTGCTGGGTATGGCGCTGATTCCGCTGGCGTTCGTCTTCGACGCGCTCGACGGGCATGTCGCGCGTTGGCGCAAGGCGTCCTCCACGCTGGGCCGCGAACTGGATTCGCTGGCGGATGTGATCTCCTTTGGTGTGGCGCCGGCAGCGCTCGGTTACGCCTGCGGCATGCGCGGCGGTTGGGACTGGCTGGTGCTGAGCTACTTCGTGTGCTGCGGGGTCAGCCGGCTGGCACGCTACAACGTGACCGCCGAAGAGATCGCCGGCGACGCCGACAAGGTGCCGTACTTCGAAGGCACGCCGATTCCGACCAGCCTGGTGCTGGTGATCCTGCTTGCAGTGGCCGCCAGCAGCGGGCACATCGGCCAGACCCTGTGGTGGGGGCAGTGGCAACTCGGGCCGTGGCAGTTCCACCCGCTGGTGCTGCTGTTTGCCATCTCCGGCTCGCTGATGATCAGCAAGACTTTGCGGATACCCAAACCCTGACCGGCACACGCGGGCGCACGCGGTAGGATGGCTGGGTGGACGGTCACGGGAGGGGATGATGGCAAGCAGCGGTTCGGACAACGGCAACTTCGAGGACAAGGCGCGCCAGTACTGGAGCGCCTGGGGAGATGCCATGCGTCACGGTCAGTCCGCCGCTGGGGCGCAGCCACCGCCGGGCCCGTCAGGCGAGGCCCCGCAGGACTGGCGCAAGGCCGTTGACTGGTGGTCGCAGTTGTTGCCCACCCAGGCCGCGCCGCAGGCGCAGGAGGCGATCGACCGCTTCCGGACCCAGGCCGGAGGCTGGTTCGGCACCATGCAGCAGGTGGCCGCCCAGTTTGCCGGCCGCGATACCTCGGCCAACGAAGTCTCCGATGCCTGGCGGCGCGCCGTGCAGGGGCAGGGCGAACAATTGATGCAATGGACGCTGGGCTCGCTGCGCGGCGGCAGCCCCGGCGGCTTCGACCCGTGGCTGCAGGAGGCTGCGCAGACCGTGGGCAAGTGGCGCGAAGAAAATGCACCGTGGCTGGACATGCCCGCGTTTGGCCTCAACCGCAATCATCAGGCCCGGCTGCAGAAGCTCGCCCGCGCGCAGCAGGAGTATCAGGCGCAGTCGCAGGCGTACGGCGAGCAGCTGAAGGCCGCAATCGAGCAGGCGTTCAGCCGGTTCACCAGCAAGCTGGGCGAGCACGAAAGCAGCGGTAGTCAGCTGACCAGTGCGCGCGCCTTGTTCGATCTGTGGATCGAGGCTGCCGAAGAGTCCTACGCCGATGTGGCCCTGTCGGACCGGTTTCGCCAGGTGTACGGCGGGTTTGCCAATGCGCATATGCGGTTGCGCGCCGCCCTGCAGGAAGAGGTCGAACAGCTCAGCGAACGCTTCGGGATGCCGACGCGCTCGGAAATGGATGCCGCCCACCGCCGCATCGCAGACCTGGAACGCGTGGTGCGGCGCATGCTGCGCAGCGGCGTGGGCGTCAGCCCCGCCGGCAAGCCTGCGCAGGCCGCGCCGGCCGATCCGGGAGCTGTGGCACCGTCCAGGCGTGCAGCGCCACCCAATGCCGGAACGGCGCCCGGGCGTTCGGCATCGACCGACGCGGGCAAGCAGTCTGCAGCAAGGGCGGCGGCCCCCAAGGTGGCATCGTCGGCAAAGCCTGCAGTGAAAAAGACCGCTGCAGCAAGACCTGCATCCACGCCTGCTTCGAGACCCGCCTCGACAGCGACACCGGCTACGTCGCCCGTCCGCAAGCCGGCCGCAGGCAGGTCACGTGGAGCCAAGGCATGAAAGGGCCGTTGGGATTCAGTGCCGAAGACCTGATGCAGGAAACCCTGTCGCTGCAGCGCAAGTTGCGCGAGGGCCTCAAGTTGCTGCCCGGTGTGGAAGACGTCGACTACGGGGTCACCGAGCGCGAAGAGATCTGGCGCGACGGCAAGGTGGTGCTGTACCGCTTTGTCGGCGATCAGGCGCCGGTGGCCAGGACGCCGCTGCTGATCGTGTATGCGCTGGTCAACCGGCCCTACATGGTGGACCTGCAGGCCGACCGATCGCTGGTCAAGGGGCTGCTGAGCCACGGTCAGGATGTCTATGTGCTGGACTGGGGCTACCCGGACCGCTCCGAGCGCTACCTCACCCTCGAAGACTATCTGCTGCGTTACATCGATGGCGCGGTGGACCACCTGCGCGCGCACGCGGGGCTGGACGCGGTCGACGTGCTCGGCATCTGCCAGGGCGGCACGTTCTCGCTGTGCTACGCCGCGCTGCAACGCCACAAGGTGCGCAACCTGATCACCATGGTCACGCCGGTGGATTTCCACACTCCCGACAACATGCTGTCCAACTGGGCGCGCATGGTCGATGTGGACCTGTTCGTCGACACCATGGGCAACGTGCCGGCGGATCTTATGAACGCCAGTTACCTGATGCTCAAACCGTTCCGGCTCAATCTGCAGAAGTATGTCGGCCTGCTGGACATTCTGGACGACAAGCAGGCGCTGGAAGATTTCCTGCGCATGGAAAAATGGATCTTCGACTCGCCCGATCTGGCGGGCGAGGCGTTCCGCGAGTTCGTCACCTTGTTCTATCAACGTAATGGGCTGGTGACCGGGCAGGTGGCCATCGGCGGGCAGGCGGTGGATCTGCAGGACGTGGACATGCCGGTTCTCAACATCTACGCCGAGCATGATCATCTGGTGCCGCCCGACGCCTCGCGTGCGTTGCGCGGGCTGGTGGGAAGCCAGGATTACAGCGAGCTGAGTTTTCGCGGCGGGCATATCGGCATCTATGTGTCCGGGCGTGCGCAGCGCGAGGTACCGGTGGCCATCCATCGCTGGCTGCAGGCGCGCGACGGCCGCTGACGGATGGGCGGTTGCAATGGCCGGGTATGGATCGTCCTGAAACGCCGTCACGGTTCGCTGTCGTCGGTGTTTCTAGACTGGCCGCCACGTTTCCAGGAGTCTGCCCATGGCCACCACCGCACTGTCCCGTTCTCTCAACGATCGCATGATTGCCGGCGTCGTCGGTGGCATCGCGCGCCGCTTCGGCTGGAGCTCCACGCTGCTGCGCGTGTTGTTCGTCATCGTCTCGATCGCCTCGGCCGCGTTCCCCGGCATCCTGGTCTATCTGATCCTGTGGCTGCTGATTCCCAACCAGGCCGATTGAACCCGGCGCCGCGCGGGCGAGCGGCCCTGCTGCTGCTGGGCGCGTTATGGACCCTGCCCAATACCGCGCTCGGCGTGTTGGTGGGTCTCATCGGCAGCTGTGGTGGTGCACGTCCGCGTTGGTCGCCTCAGGAACATGCCATCGTCTTTCAGGCCTGGCCGTGGGGGCCGGGCGGGGCGATGACGCTTGGCAATGTGATCCTGCTCAAGGGGGCGTCGCTGGACCTGCAGTGCAGCACCTACGCGCATGCGGCCGGCCGTTGTGAACATCCGCCGGTACGCCTGGGTGACCACGAGCGTGCGCATGTCTACCAATACATGGTGCTCGGGCCGCTGTTTCTGCCGGTGTATCTGCTGTGTGGCGGCATCCACGTGCGCAACCCGCTGGAGCGGGCGGCCGATGCCTACGCGCTGAATGGGCGGGGATGGTGGCCATGGTCGGTCCAGGGCCTGATGCGCTGAATCGCTGCTCGGTGCAGGGTGGTGCCGCATGCTGATCGCAGGCGTCGGCTGTCAGGCGCTCCGGATGCTTGCCGTGCACCTGATGCGTCAGGCGATTACATTGCGCGCGGTAGAAACGTGAGCTTGCCAGTGCGATTCAGTGCAGGCGAGTGAGATCAATCCTTGCGTGATGCAACGCCGGCCGCGACATCTGCCACGGCGCCGGCCGGCAACGCCGCAGCCAGGCCCGGCGCGCTCAACCCAATCGTTTGAACCCGAACAGCGCGTGCAGTGGATGTGGCCTGCCTTCCAGCTGTGCACGCAGCAGGCCAGCCCCGATCGCGCTATAGGTGATGCCATTGCCGCCATAGGCCATCGCAAACAGCAGGCGCGTACCGTGTTCGGCATGCGCGCCGAAGAACGGCAGCCCGTCGGCGGTTTCGGCAAACGTGCCGGCCCACGAAAACACCGGGCGCAGGCGCATGTCCGGCATGGTCTTGCCGATCCTCTTCAGCAGCGTCTTCAATTTGCCCTGCACGCGCGCATCGCGGCGTGCGGGGATGTCGACATTGTCGTCTTCGCCCCCTGCCACCACACGGCCATCGGGCGTGCTGCGCATGTACAGATACGGGCGTGCGGTCTCCCACATCATGGTGTGCCTGAGCGCGCCCATGTCGCTGTCGTGCAGCGGGTCGGTCACGAACGCGTAGCTGCTGCGGTTGCGTGCCACGCGTTGCGAGAGCCACCGCTGGTTGCCGTAGCCGGCCGCCATGATCACGTGCCCGGCGCGGACCGTGATGCCTTCTTCGGTGCGCAACTCGACATGCTGCGCCTGCGGTACGATCGAGGCGATGCTGGTGCGATCAAAGATGCGCGCGCCGTATTGCTCGCATTCGGCAAACAGGCGATAGCACAGCCGGTACGGGTCGACGCTGGCCGCCAGGCGGCTGAGGATCGCGCCGTCCGAGCGCACGCCATAGTCGTGCCACAACGGTTCGCGCTCGACCCATTCCACCGGCAGCCGATGCGTCCGGCGCGCATCCAGCTCGCTGCGCAGGTCGTTGAGGTCGCGCGCGCGGCTGGCGTAGTACAGGCTGTCCTGGCGGGTGAAATCGCAGCCGCCGAGGCTGTCGCACAGGTCCTGCAGATCGACGATGGCCTGCGCGCAGGCGCGGTAGGCGAGCGCGGCTGCCGGCATGCCGTACTGCCTGGCCAGTTCGATCATCGGAGTGTCGATTTCGTACTGCAGCAGCGCGGTGCTGGCCGAGGTGCTGCCCCAGCCGATTTCGCGTTGCTCGACCACCATGACGTCGTGGCCATTGCGCAGCAACTCGTGGGCAATCAGCGCGGCAGTGACGCCGCCGCCGACGATCACGACCTCGCTGTGGGTGGCCTGCTCCAGGCGCGGATAGGCGCGCATCAATCCGTTGCGGATCGACCAGAAGGGATAGCCGCTTTTGAGGTCCATGCGATGTCGTACGTGCGGGCGGTCCGAGATTGGACGGCCAAGCGGGGTGAAGCGGTCGTGAGGCGGGCGCGGCCGTCAGCCCGTCACCAAACCGCAAACAGCCGGCGTTAACGTGCATGGAAAGCTCCTCACGGCGCGCTGGTTATGCTCGCGCCTCCCAACGCAACAACTGCAGCAAGAGGGTGTGACATGTCGATTGTCCTGTACGTCGGTGGCAGCAAAGATGGCGACAAGGGCGTTGTGCCTTACGGCTTCAGCAAGTCGCGCACCATGACCGCCAGTGGTCCGGAGATCTACGTCGAGCGCATGGTGCCGCTGAAGGACGTGGGCAAGATCCGTGTCATGGCGCTGGAATCGCTGCAGGAGAGCATCCTGGTCGAGCGCGCCGCCACCCATTACGCCCACCGCGCCAGCTGAGCGCGACGGCATAGGTTTACGGCGGCGCTGTCAACGGGTTTCCGTGGCGGGCCTGCACTGCGAAAATACGTGTTTTCAGTGAAGCGGTTTACCCGCGCCGTCATGCACGATAGCCAGCTTGCCCAGCAGATCGCTCGCACCATCGCCGACGAGATCGGTGCCCAACCCGCCCAGGCGCGCGCCGCCATTGCCCTGCTCGACGAGGGCGCCAGTGTTCCGTTCATCGCCCGCTACCGCAAGGAAGTCACTGGCGGCCTGGACGACACCCAGCTGCGTAACCTCGAAACGCGCCTGACCTATCTGCGCGAACTGGAAGAACGCCGTGCGGCGATCCTGTCCAGCATCGGGGAGCAAGGCAAACTCAGCGACGAGTTGCGTAACGAGATCGCGGCGGCCGATACCAAGTCGCGGCTGGAAGATCTGTACCTGCCCTACAAGCCCAAGCGGCGTACCCGCGCGCAGATCGCACGCGAAGCCGGGCTGGAGCCCCTGGCCGACGGCTTGTTGGCCGATCCGGCCCAGGCGCCGGAAGTGGCCGCTGCGTCCTTCATCGACGCCGACAAGGGCGTGGCCGACATCAAGGCTGCACTGGAAGGCGCACGTGCCATCCTGATGGAGCGGTGGGGCGAGGACGCTGCCCTGGTGGGCGAGCTGCGCAGCTGGCTCAACGATCACGGCGTGATCCGCGCAAAGGTGGCCGAGGGCAAGGAAGAGGCCGGTGCCAAGTACCGCGACTATTTCGACCATGCCGAGTCGCTGGCAAAGATCCCATCGCACCGCCTGCTGGCGCTGTTTCGCGCGCGCCGCGAAGAAATCCTCTATCTCGATCTGGACCCTGGCACCGATGCCGAAGTGGGCCACCAGTACGCCGAAGGGCGGGTGGCGCGCAATGCCGGTATTTCCAATGAAGGCCGGCCGGCCGATCGCTGGTTGCTCGACGCGTGCCGGCTGACCTGGCGTGCCAAGCTGCACATGCACCTGCTGCTGGACCTGTTCAATCAGGCGCGCGAAAAGGCCGAGGCCGAGGCGATTGCGGTGTTCGGCGACAATCTCAAGGACCTGATGCTGGCCGCGCCGGCGGGCCCGCGCGTGGTGCTGGGGCTGGACCCGGGCATCCGCACCGGTTGCAAGATCGCCGTGGTCGATGCCACCGGCAAACTGGTGGCCACCGAGACGATCTATCCGCACGAGCCCAAACGCCAGTGGGAGCAGTCGCTGCAGACGATCAGGACATTGTGCATGCGGCACAACGTGGAGCTGATCGCGATCGGCAACGGCACCGCCAGCCGCGAAACCGACAAACTGGCCGGTGAGGCGATCGCGTTGTGCGGAGCCACCAAGCTGCAGAAGATCGTGGTCAGCGAGGCCGGTGCGTCGGTGTATTCGGCGTCGGAATTCGCTGCCAAGGAATTTCCCAACCTGGATGTGTCGTTGCGCGGCGCGGTGTCGATCGCGCGGCGGCTGCAAGACCCCTTGGCCGAGCTGGTCAAGATCGAGCCCAAGGCAATCGGCGTGGGCCAGTACCAGCACGACGTCGATCAATATCGCCTGGCCAAGGCGCTGGACGCGCGCGTGGAGGATTGCGTCAACGCGGTCGGCGTCTACGTCAATACCGCGTCGGCGGCGCTGCTGTCGCGGGTGTCCGGCTTGTCCAGCACCGTGGCCGAGAACATCGTGCGCCATCGCGACGACAACGGCCCGTTCAAGCGCCGCAAGGACCTGCTCAAGGTGCCGCGACTGGGCGACAAGACCTTCGAACAATGCGCCGGCTTCCTGCGTATTGCCGATGGCGACGAGCCGCTGGATGTGTCGGCGGTACATCCGGAAGCCTATCCGGTGGTCGAGCGCATCGTTGCCAATACCGGCAAGCCGATCAAGGCGTTGCTGGGCGATGGCAGCTTTCTGCGCGCGCTCAAGCCGGAGCTGTTCACCGACGAGCAGTTCGGTGTGCCGACCGTGCGCGACATTCTGAAAGAGCTGGAAAAACCCGGCCGCGACCCGCGCCCCGAGTTCAAGGCCGCGCAGTTTGCCGAAGGTATCGAAGACATCAAGCACCTCAAGCCGGGCATGGTGCTGGAAGGCGTGGTCAGCAATGTGGCCGCGTTTGGCGCCTTCGTCGATATCGGCGTGCATCAGGACGGTTTGGTGCATATCTCGGCGTTGGCCGATACCTTCGTCAAGGATCCGCGCGATGTGGTCAAGGCCGGCGACATCGTCAAGGTCAAGGTGCTGGAGGTGGACGTGGCGCGCAAGCGCATCGCACTCACCTGTCGCCTGTCCGACACGCCGCCACCGGCCGACGGCACGGCGCCATCGCGCGAGGCGCGCGGTCATGGCGGGCCCGGGCAGGGTCGCCGCGATGGCGGCGGACGTGGGCCGGCAGCCGGCAACAACAAGCCGCGCATCACCGCGCCCCCGGCCGACAACGCGTTGGCGGCCGCGTTCGCGCGCGCCAAGCGCAGCTGAGCCAACGCGCCCCGGCCGACGTGGTCGGGGCAGGGTGGGGGGCGGCCTTACCCAGCAGGTCGCGGTACGGCATGACCGCCGCTGCGACCGTTGTCCCTATGCGCTCAGTCGCCGCGGGACGCTGCTGCCCAGCCGCTATGAAACAACGACACACCTACGTTTCTCGCGCCCCGGCACGTGCGCCCGGCAGCACGCACGCGGTGTCTGTGCGCGGGCGGCAGGTGTGATAGCGCGTGATCCATGCCGCCGGCTGCTGCGGGCCGTGGGCATCACCTCGGCCTGATTGCAGGCGCTGTCAGCCTGCCGCCTTCCCTTGAGGCCATCACGACGCGCCATGCCGCGTGCGTGTGGGCACCACCAGACGTTCGATCAGATCCACCAACCCGGGCGGCTCCACCGGCTTGCCCATATGCGCATCGAAACCGGCCACCACGGCACGGTCACGGTCCTCTTCGCGCACATAGGCGGTCAGTGCGATCGCCGGGATATGCCGCGGCAGATCGGCGCGGCCGGCACGCACCGTGCGGATCAGATCGTAGCCATCGCGCAGCGGCATCGCGATATCGCTGACCAGCACATCGAACGGCGCGGCAGCCAGACAGTGCTCGGCCGCATCCACCGAACCGGCCGCCTGCACCTGTGCGCCGGCAAGCATCAAGAACTGCATCACTGCCTCGCGTGAATCCTGGTCGTCATCGACCAGCAGGATGCGCACATCGGCCAGGCGACCATGGCAGTCGGCCGGCAGCGGTCCCGAAGGCGCGAGCTCGGCCGAAGCGGGGCGCCAGTCGCTGACGCCATGCTGGAACGGCAGCACGATGGTGAAGGTCGAGCCCTGGCCCGCACCGGGGCTGGAAGCGCCCAGGCTGCCGCCATGCAGGTCCACCAGCTGGCGGGAGATCGACAGGCCCAGTCCCAGGCCGCCCACGCGGCGTGTCGTACCGGCATCGGCCTGGCGAAAGCGGTCGAAGACATGCGGAAGGAAATCCGGCGCGATCCCGATCCCGCTGTCGTGCACGCACAGGCGCAGACGCCCGTCGTCCACCTCCAGGCACACCCGCACGCTGCCGCCGGGCGCGGTGAACTTGAGCGCGTTGCTGAGCAGGTTGGAGAGCACCTGCTGCAGGCGCCCGGCATCGCCGAAGAACCACAGCTCGCCATCGACCGGTGCGTCCAGGTCCAACGCAATCTCGCGTGCGAGCGCGGCCGGCTGCATCAGTTCCACAGTGCTGCGCGCCAGCCCGGCGATGTCGAAATGCTCTGCCTGCAGCCGGATCTTGCCGGACAGGATCGCGCTCATGTCCAGCAGGTCGTCGATGATCTGGGTCTGCGCACGCGCACTACGTTCGATGATGACCAGGCCCTTGCCCAGGTTGTCCGGCGCGAAGGTCTGCGATTGCATCAGCCGCGACCACCCCAGGATGGCGTTGAGTGGCGTGCGCAGCTCGTGGCTCAGGGTAGCCAGGAATTCGTCCTTGACCCGGTTGGCATGCTCCGCCTGGTTACGCGCGGCCGTTTCTGCCTGCAGCGACAATGCGAGCCTGGCGTCCACCCGGGTCCGCTCGATCACGATGCCGGCCAGGTGCGACGCCGAGCGGGCCATGGCCTGCTCGCGCAGCGAAGGCAGATGCGGGCGGTCGTAATAGATGTTGAGCGTCCCCAGCACCTGGCCGTCGCTGGACAGGATCGGCGTCACGCAGCACGCCACGATGCCCAGTGCCGCCGACACCGCATGGTGGCGGCTGAAGCTGGGTTCGGCCTGGATGTCGGCACAGACGACTTGTTGGCCAAGATGCGCAGAGCGTGCGCACGGTGGTCCTTCTGGCCCAGCCGGCACCGGCTCGAATGGGCCGGGGTAATCGACCGGAAAATGCGGCGCCGAACCGAAGCTCAGGGTGTGCCGTACCTCGTCGAGCACCATCACCGAGCAATACAGCGCGATCTCGCCGCGTGCTTCCACACTCAGGGCAATGGCATCCAGCACCACCGGCAATGGCGCGCCGGTGGTAATCAAGCTCAGGATCGCGCGGTCGGACGCGGTGGCGTCTTCGATCAGCTTGCGCTCGGAGATATCGGTCAGCGAGCCGATATGCCCCAAGAAGCGCCCGTCGCTCGCGAAGTGCGGCGAGGCGGTATCGATGCACCAGCGGTACTGCCCGTCATGGCGGCGTACCCGGTATTCGGCCAGGAATTCGCCACGCCGCTGCAGCGCCTGTTCGAATGCCAAGCGCACGCGCCCGGCATCGTCCGGATGCATCACGTCCCACCATCCCTGATCCAGCGCCTGATCCTCGGCCTGTCCGGTGAAGTGGTACCAGCGTGGGTTCCAGTAGACGCAATCGCCTTGCGCATCGGCCATCCAGATCATCGCCGGCACGGTCTCGCACAGTGCGCGGAAGCGGATCTCGCTTTCACGTAGTTGCTGCTCGAAGGTGCGGCGGTCGTGGATGTCGGTATAGGTGCCGATCCACTCGCTGATACCGCCATCGTCGCCACGCACCGGCAGTGCGCGCGTCAGGTGCCAGCGCGCCTGACCATCGTGACGTTGCAGCTCGCACTCCACTTCGTAGGCGCGCTCGCCCTGCAGCGCGTCCTGCCAGGCCTGTCCCGACAGACGCAGACCGTCGGCGGTATGGGCCTGGTGCCAGGCGGCGGTCTCGTGGTCGGCCGGGTCCAGCCCGGTGTATTCGTACCAGCGCTGGTTGAAGTAGCGCGGCTGGCCATCCGCTCCGGCAATGAAAATGATCTGCGGCAAGGTGTCGGCCAGGCGGCGCAGGCGCGCCTCGCTCGCTGCCAGCTGCTGCTGCGCCTTGGCGCGTTGCATCGACTCCCAGCAGCGTGCCGCCACCAGACGGACCAGCTCGATTTCGGTGGACAACCAACGCCGCGGTGCGCGCTGATGCACACCGATGGCCGCCACCAGCCGGCCGTGCTTGTGCAGCGGAATCGCCAGCGAGGCGCGCAGGCCCGAGCGACGATACTGCTCGGCCACATAGTCCGGCGCCCCGGGCGCCATCGCGTCGGTGGTGAACCAGGGGCGGTTTTGCAGCAGCGCGTCGCGCAGCCCCTGTGCTGCTTCCAGCGGAAAATCGCCCTGCAGGCTGGGCATGTCCTGCACGTGATCGCTGATGACGTGCATGGTGCCGCCGTCGGCGGCCGCCAGCCCGAACGCACACCGGTTGGCCTGCAGATGTTCGCCCAGCAGGCGCACGCTGGTGTCGATGATGTGCCGCGGATCGGAGACATGCTGCAGGGCGTCTTCGAGCATCAACAGGAAGCTGTCGCGACTCTCGACGCGGCGCTGCGCGGTGACATCGAAACCATGCACCAGGATCGCGTCGACGCGCCCATCGCTGTCGCGCATCGGCTGGTACAGGAAGTCCACGAAGGTTTCGTCAGGCGCGCTGCCCGGCGTGCGCTGCAGGTAGGCCGTCATCGATTCGCCGATGAAAGGCCGCCCACTGCGGCGCACGTCGTCGAGCAGTGCCAGATACCCTTGGTCGGCGATTTCCGGCATCGCCTCCAGCAAGGGACGGCCGAGGAGCGGCCGCTCTCCGACGAGATCGTGGAAGCGTTGGTTGACCGTCTCGAAGACGTAGTCCGGGCCACGCAACACCGCCATGAAAGCCGGAGCCTGGTCGAGCGCTGGCGTTGCGACGCGCGTCGCCGCGCTGCGATCCGACTGATCTGTCGCCTTGACAGGTGCAGCGGCGACATACAGCGCGCCCACCTGCCGGCCGGCATCCAGCACCGGGCTGCACGACCAGGTCGACAGATTCAAGGCGGAGCGTGCGCCGGCAGGCAGCGTGTCGGTGGCGTCGGCGCCAGTCAGCTCGGCAAGCGGCCGGCCGAACGCGGCCGGGTGACGCTCGCCCAATGTGTCGATGCAGGCATCGTTGTAAACGCAGTGCCCGTGCTCGCCCCACACCAGCAGCATCGGATGTCGTGCATGCAGGCAGATCGATAGGGAAGTACGCAGCGCCGGATGACCGCACAGCAGCGGATCGGCGGCGCATGCAGACGCCAAGAGCAGGGCGGCAGTTTCGCTCGTCTCCGGCAGCAAGCCGGCATACGGCGACACGGCACTTTCCATCCAGCAACCCGCCTGTCGTCTTCGATGCCTGGATTTTAGTGGCAACCGGTCGGCTGGCAACCCGGGCCGCGATCATCGGTCAGGCTGCGACAGGGCAGGGCGCACGTCTCAGCTGCTGGCGCCGCTCAGCTGCCGGGCACGCAGGAGAGCGTTGACCAGCTCTTCGGAGAGGTAGGGCTTGGTGAGGATCACGCCGCGTTCGAAGCCGGCAGGGATGCTGGTACTGGCGACGCCGGTGGCCAGCACGAACGGGATGCCGCGCTCGGACAGCAACCGCGCAACCGGCTCGCTGGTCTCCCCGTTGCCCAGCCGATAGTCCAGCACGGCGATATCGGGCGCATCGTCCTGGATCAACCGCAGGGCCTGATGGACTTCGCCGACCGGGCCGGCGACGGCCGCGCCGGCATGGACCAGTTGCAACTCGAGCAGCATGGCATTCATGTCATCGTTTTCGACCACGAGTACCCGAACTCCACGCAACACCGACATTGCTTACTCCTTCACCAAGTCGGCCAGTATATCGGCCCTGACCAGGCAGGGTGCCGCCGACGCCTTAGGCACCTGAATTCGTCAGGCGCGTTGTGACACTGTTCGTTTCATTCTCAAGTCGCTATACTGCGCGGCCACGCCGAAGTGGCGGAATCGGTAGACGCAGCGGACTCAAAATCCGCCGCCCTTAAAAGCGTGTGGGTTCGAGTCCCACCTTCGGCACCAGGATGTTACGGTTTCAGCAAAGCCCTTCCGGCAAACGCCGGAGGGGCTTTTTGCTATTGGCGGTCTGGCGATGGAGCGCACGCAGCAGCAGCGGCGTTTTATCCGCGCGTGCACCCGGCGTGTTGATCGCGCTGGAACCCGGCCTGGTGCTGCCGCTTGTTTGATGCCCGCATATGCGGCGCCGCTGCGTTTGGCAGCTCACGCAATGCACCTTGCTTTCAGGCGAAGCATTGTGCGTCCTCATTCGCCTCGCCCCATGCCGTCGATTCGCCGCGTGTGGCGACCACATGTGTGGCGCTGAAATGGTGTGTTTGTCCATCGCCGCCGACAACAGCGCAGGCACGCAACCATCACGCACGGTGCGTACCGTGGAGGTCTCCTTCAAGCAGGTGGCCTCCATGGACTACGATTCTTCGCAGCAATTGCGCATTCTTCGCGACATCCACGACACCAAGCCGGTATCGGACGAAGAGGGAAACTGGGCGGTACGTGCGGGCTATGCCACCCAGGCCGAAGATGGCGACATCGATCTGACGCACGAAGGCCGTAAGGCATTGGATGATGGCCAGGCCTGAAGCTTCTGCATCCAGTGCGTGCAGGTCGCGCAAGCTACCCGTGCCGCACGAATGATCGTCGGTACTCGTCGGTACTCGTCGGTACTCGTCGGTACTCGTCGGTACTCGTCGGTACTCGTCGGTACTCGTCGGGATGTGCATGCGTGTGCACACTGCAGGCAGGCAAGAGTGAAGGATGCACACAGGCGCCAGGTCTTCGAACATGGACGCGAGGGACGAGCCTGCAGCTCGCGGGACATCGATCGTCAGATAAAAAAAGCCCCGGCATTGCCGGGGCTTTTGGATGATTGGCGTCCCCACGGGGATTCGAACCCCGGTGTCCACCGTGAAAGGGTGGTGTCCTAGGCCTCTAGACGATGGGGACGCGTATCAAAACCTCGTTGTCCAAACCAGACGGCCTAATGTCCGAAATGGTGGAGCCAGGCGGGATCGAACCGCCGACCTCCTGCATGCCATGCAGGCGCTCTCCCAGCTGAGCTATGGCCCCGCGTTGCTGCGAGCCGGCAATCATAGCGACTGAAAACGACTTTGGGAAGCGATCTGCGCAAAAAAGATGCGCGCCCATCGTTGCGCGTCGATGACGGCATGGCCACGCGCGCGAAAGTGCCTGCTGCGTTCTGCGTTCTTCGCGGGCTTGCCATCAGTGGCGCATTTGCATTCTGGGCGCCTCGTCGTTCGTGGCACGGCGCGCCGCATCATGCGTCGACGCGCTTGTTGACATTACGCAGTGTCCACTGCAATGCCGTGCTTGCCGCCAGATCTTCAGAGCGAGCTGACGGTGGACACCTGGCGCAGGAAGCTAAGATCGATCTGCACAGGTGAGGCATCGGCGCGTTCGCCCGCGCTGAGGTGGCACGTGTACTCCTTCGCGGAGCAGTGGCAGTTATCAGTTCACAAGTACGCGAGGGCGAAGCGGCCCTGAAGCGGAATGCACGTCGTGGCGCAGGACGGCTGCAGCGCGCCCGCAGCAGCGCGCGGCCCTGCGGTCACACGCGCACGCAAAACGCATAAAAAAAGCCCCGGCATTGCCGGGGCTTTTGGATGATTGGCGTCCCCACGGGGATTCGAACCCCGGTGTCCACCGTGAAAGGGTGGTGTCCTAGGCCTCTAGACGATGGGGACGCGTATCAAAACCTGAGTTGTCATTTCAGACGGCCTAATGTCTGAAGTGGTGGAGCCAGGCGGGATCGAACCGCCGACCTCCTGCATGCCATGCAGGCGCTCTCCCAGCTGAGCTATGGCCCCACGAAACTGAGAACGAAATGATAGCGGCCTGTGAATGTTCGCGCAAGCGCTTTTTCATTCCGAATGAGACGGCGCGCGTGCGCCGCGCCGGCTCACTTGACGCCGTGCAGGTCGCGCAGCTGGGTCTGCCGCGCGCCGAAGTAGGCGGCGAGATCGGCAATGTCCTGGTCGCTCAGTGCGGTCGCCTGCGCGGTCATCAACGGATGCTGGCGGTCGCCGCTGCGATACGCCTGCAATGCATGCGCCAGATAGTCGCCGTACTGGCCACCGAGTTTGGGATAACTGGGGTCGATTGGCGCGTTGCCGTCGGCACCGTGGCAATCAACGCAGCTCTGGCCGGTGGCCTTGCCCTTGGCATGTGCCAGCTTGTCGCCGGCATCGGCGCGGCCGGTCGGCAGGCCGGCGGAGGACCCCGAGCCATGTTCGCCGCTGGCGTGGCCGGCATCGCCGGCGGAGTGATCGGTGGACTCGACCTGGGATTGGGAGCAGGCCGCCATCAGGGCAGCGACCAGGACGATGGCTAGACGCGGAGCGTGCAGGGCGTTCGGCATGTGGGCGCTTATTTGAGGGTGGACAGAAAGGCTGAGATGTCGGCGATGTCCTGCTCGGAGAAACTCTGTGCCTGCGCCTGCATGGTCGGATGCTTGCGCTTGCCCTGGCGGTACTCGGTCAGCGCCTGCGTCAGGTATTGGGCAGACTGCCCGCCGATCTTGGGCACGCGATAGCTGGGGTAGGCGTTCTTGTAGCCGGTGACGCCGTGGCAACCCTGGCAGGTATAGGCAAGCAGGCGACCGTTGGACGGATTGCCGGACAGTGCAGCGGGTGCGGGGGCGGCCGTGGCAGGTGCCGGCGTGGCCGGAGCTGCAGGCGTGACGGATGGTGTTGCTGATGCGCCCCCAAACGGCAGGAAGACGACCAGAGCGAGACAAGCGGCGAGCGGCTGCGGGCGCATGGTTTCGTATCCGGAAGACTGATTGAGCGTCCGCACGTGGGGGCGTTACGGAACCGGACCGAGTATGCCTGCGATTTGGCGCGGCGCAAACGGGGTGAATACGCGAAGTTGAACAGACCATGACCTTTGGCGCATTGGCGGCATACGTGCCCAGGTGGTTTACTTGCCTACAACACCTGTTCACGCATCCACTAGGACACGACGATGTCGCCATTCCCCTTCTTGCCCGGCCGCAGCGGAACCTGCGCGCTAGCCTTATTGATCTCCACCAGCCTGTTGTTGGGCGGTTGCAAGACCGGCGACAGCGAGGCCAAGGCTGCAGAAGAAAAGAAGACCGTGGACGCGGTGCCGGTGGAGACCGCCAAGGCGGCGCGGCGCGCGGTGGCCGCCAGTTACACCGGCACCGCAGCGCTGGAGCCGCGCGCCGAAGCGCAGGTGGTGGCCAAGACCTCGGGCGTTGCGCTGGCGGTACTGGTGGAAGAAGGTCAGAAGGTGTCAGCCGGCCAGGCACTGGTGCGGCTGGATCCCGATCGCGCGCATCTGGCGGTGGCACAGAGCGAGGCGCAACTGCGCAAGCTGGAAAACAGCTACCGCCGCGCCACGCAGTTGGTGGGCCAGCAACTGGTGAGCGCAGCGGATGTGGACCAGCTCAAGTTCGATGTCGAAAACAGCCGTGCGCAGCACCGTCTGGCATCGCTGGAGCTGTCCTACACCACGGTGCAGGCGCCGATTTCCGGGGTGATCGCTTCGCGTTCGATCAAGACCGGCAACTTCGTGCAGATCAACACGCCGATCTTTCGCATCGTCGACGATTCGCAGCTGGAAGCCACGCTCAACGTGCCCGAGCGCGAGCTGGCGACGCTCAAATCCGGCCAGCCGGTGACCTTGTTGGCCGATGCGCTGCCCGGCCAGCAGTTCGTTGGCAAGGTGGACCGCATTGCGCCGGTAGTGGATTCGGGCAGCGGCACGTTCCGGGTGGTCTGCGCGTTCGGCAAGGGCGCCGAGTCGCTGCAGCCGGGCATGTTCGGGCGCATCCGCATCGATTACGACCAGCGCAAGGATGCGTTGGTGATCCCGCGCCTGGCGTTGCTCGACGACGGCGAGCCGGCGGTGTTCGTGGTGCGCAATGGCAAGGCCAGTCGCGTACCGGTGAAGCTGGGCTACGCCGAAGGGCCGTGGCTGGAAGTGCGCCAGGGTTTGAAAGAGGGCGATCAGGTAGTGACGGCCGGCAAGGTGGCGCTGCGCGATGGCACCGCCGTGCAGGTGATCGGCCAGCCCGATCGCAAGCCGGTCGCCGCTGCTCCGGCTGCTGCACGCGATGAGACGCACGCATGAGTGACCACGGCAACCCGCACGGTCCCGTGCACGACCCGCATGCACCATCGCCTGGTGGTGGCCTGGTCGCCTTCGCCACGCGGCGACGGGTGACCATCGCCATGATCACCGTCACCATGCTGCTGTTCGGCCTGATCGCGCTGCGCAGCCTCAAGGTCAATCTGCTGCCGGACCTGAGCTATCCCACGCTCACCGTGCGCACCGAATACACCGGTGCGGCGCCAGCGGAAATCGAGACGTTGGTGACCGAGCCGGTGGAAGAAGCCGTTGGCGTGGTCAAGAACCTGCGCAAGCTCAAGTCGATCTCGCGCACCGGGCAGAGCGATGTGGTGCTGGAGTTTGCCTGGGGCACCAACATGGACCAGGCCAGCCTGGAAGTGCGCGACAAGATGGAAGCCTTGTCGCTGCCGCTGGAAACCAAGCCGCCGGTGTTGCTGCGCTTCAATCCTTCCACCGAGCCGATCATGCGGCTGGCGTTGTCGCCCAAGCAGGCGCCGGCCTCCGACACCGATGCGATCCGCCAGCTCACCGGGCTGCGTCGTTACGCCGATGAAGATCTGAAAAAGAAACTTGAACCCGTGGCCGGCGTGGCCGCGGTCAAGGTCGGTGGCGGGCTGGAAGACGAGATCCAGGTCGATATCGATCAGCAGAAGCTGGCCCAGCTCAATCTGCCCATCGACAACGTGATCACCCGGCTCAAAGAAGAGAACGTCAATATCTCCGGCGGCCGGCTGGAAGAGGGCTCGCAGCGTTACCTGGTGCGCACGGTCAACCAGTTCGTGGATCTGGACGAGATCCGCAACATGCTGGTGACCACGCAGAGCAGCAGCGGCAGCGCGGCCGAAGCGGCGATGCAGCAGATGTATGCCATTGCGGCGTCCACCGGTTCGCAAGCAGCGCTTGCAGCTGCAGCCGAAGTGCAGAGCACTTCGTCGGCGTCCAGCAGCAGCATTGCCGGCGGCATGCCGGTGCGGCTGAAGGATGTGGCGCAGGTGCGCCAGGGCTACAAGGAACGCGAGGCGATCATCCGCCTGGGCGGCAAGGAAGCAGTGGAGTTGGCGATCTACAAGGAAGGTGACGCCAACACCGTGTCCACGGCGGCGGCGCTGCGCAAGCGCCTGGAGCAACTGAAGGCGACGGTGCCGGGCGATGTGGACATCACCACCATCGAAGACCAATCGCACTTCATCGAGCATGCGATCAGCGACGTCAAGAAAGACGCGGTGATCGGCGGCGTGCTGGCGATCCTGATCATCTTCCTGTTCCTGCGCGATGGCTGGAGCACATTCGTGATCAGCCTGTCGTTACCGGTGTCGATCATCACCACGTTCTTCTTCATGGGCCAGCTGGGGCTGAGCCTCAATGTGATGTCGCTGGGCGGGCTGGCGTTGGCTACCGGCCTGGTGGTGGACGACTCGATCGTGGTGCTGGAGAGCATTGCCAAGGCACGCGAACGCGGCTTGAGCGTGCTGGACGCGGCCATTGCCGGCACCCGCGAAGTCAGCATGGCGGTGATGGCCTCCACGCTGACCACCATTGCGGTGTTCCTGCCGCTGGTGTTCGTGGAAGGCATTGCCGGGCAGTTGTTCCGCGACCAGGCGTTGACGGTGGCGATTGCGATCGCGATCTCGCTGGTGGTGTCGATGACGCTGATCCCGATGCTGAGTTCGCTCAAGGGCGCGCCGCCGATGGCGTTCCCGGATGAGCCGAGCCATCCGCAGTGGCAGCCGGAGCAGCGCTGGCTCAAGCCGGTGGCCGCCGGGCGGCGCGGGGCCGGAGCGAGCGTGCGGTATGCGTTCTTCGGCACAGCGTGGGCGGTGGTCAAACTGTGGCGCGGCATTGCGCGGGTGGTGGGGCCGGTGATGCGCAAGGCCAGCGACCTGGCGATGGCGCCGTATGGGCGTGCCGAGCGTGGTTATCTGGCGATGTTGCCGGCGGCCTTGAGGCGTCCTGGCCTAGTGCTGGGTCTGGCAGCGGCCGCATTTATCGGCACGGTTTTTCTGGTGCCGATGCTGGGCGCGGACCTGATTCCGCAGCTGGCCCAGGACCGCTTCGAAATGACCGTCAAACTGCCGTCCGGCACGCCCCTGGCGCAGACCGATGCGCTGGTGCGCGAGCTGCAGCTGGCCCATGACAAGGACCCCGGCGTTGCGTCGTTGTACGGCGTCAGCGGCAGCGGCACGCGGCTGGATGCCAATCCCACCGAGAGCGGCGAAAACATCGGCAAGCTCACCGTGGTGATGGCCGGCGGCGGCAGCCCGGACGTGGAAGCCGCCGCCACGCAGCGGCTGCGCAGCAGCATGGCCGGGCATCCGGGTGCGCAGGTGGATTTCGCGCGGCCGGCGTTGTTCAGTTTTTCGACGCCGCTGGAAGTGGAACTGCGCGGGCAGGATCTGGGCGAGCTGGAACAGGCCGGACAGAAGCTGGCGGCGATGCTGCGCGCCAATGGCCACTATGCGGACGTGAAGTCCACGGTGGAGGAAGGCTTCCCGGAAATCCAGATCCGCTTCGACCAGGAGCGCGCCGGTGCGTTGGGGCTGACCACGCGGCAGATCGCCGATGTCATCGTCAAGAAGGTGCGCGGCGATGTGGCCACGCGCTACAGCTTCCGCGATCGCAAGATCGATGTGCTGGTGCGCGCGCAGCATAGCGACCGCGCCAGCGTGGAGGCGATTCGCCAGCTGATCGTCAACCCCGGCAGCAGCCGGCCGGTGCGCCTGGCGGCAGTTGCGGAGGTGCTGGCGACGACGGGCCCGAGCGAGATCCATCGCGCGGATCAGACCCGCGTGGCGATCGTGTCGGCCAGCCTGAAGGACATCGACCTGGGCGGTGCGGTGCGCGAAGTGGAGACGATGGTGCGCAAGGACCCGCTCGCTGCCGGCGTGGGCATGCACATCGGTGGGCAGGGCGAGGAACTGGCGCAGTCGGTCAAGTCGCTGCTGTTCGCGTTCGGTCTGGCGATCTTTCTGGTGTATCTGGTGATGGCCTCGCAGTTCGAATCGCTGCTGCATCCGTTCGTCATCCTGTTTACCATCCCGCTGGCGATGGTGGGCGCGGTGCTGGCGCTGCTGATGACCGGCAAGCCTGTCTCGGTGGTGGTGTTCATCGGCCTGATCCTGCTGGTGGGGCTGGTGACCAAGAACGCGATCATCCTGATCGACAAGGTCAACCAGCTGCGCGAAGACGGCGTGCCCAAGCGCGAGGCATTGATCGAAGGCGCACGCTCGCGCTTGCGTCCGATCATCATGACCACCTTGTGCACCTTGTTCGGCTTCCTGCCGCTGGCAGTGGCCATGGGCGAGGGCGCGGAGGTGCGCGCACCGATGGCGATCACCGTGATCGGCGGCCTGTTGGTCTCGACGCTGCTGACCTTGCTGGTGATACCGGTGGTGTACGACCTGCTGGACCGGCGTGCCGATGCCTACTACCTGGAGCGTGGCCGGCGGATGGCACGACGCGAGGCGCCCGCCGGTGGCCATACCGACGGACTGGAGGCGCTATGAGCGTTGCCGCCTTCAGCATCCGCCGGCCGGTCACCACCATCATGTGCTTCGTGTCGTTGGTGGTGGTGGGCTTGATCGCCGCGTTCCGGCTGCCGCTGGAAGCCTTGCCGGACATCTCCGCGCCATTCCTGTTCGTGCAGCTGCCGTACACCGGCTCCACCCCGGATGAGGTGGAGCGCAACCTGGTGCGGCCGGCCGAAGAAGCCCTGGCGACGATGACCGGCATCAAGCGCATGCGCTCCACGGCCACTGCCGATGGCGCCAATATCTTTATCGAGTTCAGCGACTGGGATCGCGACATCGCCATTGCCGCCTCGGACGCGCGCGAACGTCTGGATGCCATCCGCGACGATTTTCCGGATGATCTGCAACGCTTCCATATCTTCAAGTGGTCCAGCAGCGACGAGCCGGTGCTCAAGGTGCGCCTGGCCAGCCAGACCGACCTGACCGGCGCCTATGACATGCTGGACCGCGAGTTCAAGCGGCGCATCGAGCGCATTCCCGGCGTAGCAAAGGTGGAAATTTCCGGCGCGCCGCCGAACGAAGTCGAAATCGCCATCGCACCGGACCGCCTCACCGCACACGACCTCAGCCTCAACGACCTGAGCGAGCGGCTGGGCAAGCTCAATTTCTCGGTATCTGCCGGCCAGATCGACGACAACGGCCAGCGCATCCGCGTGCAGCCGATCGGCGAACTGCGCGATCTGCAGGAATTGCGCGAGCTGGTGCTCAACGCCAAGGGTCTGCGCCTGGGCGATATCGCCCAGGTGCGCCTGAAGCCGACCCGCATGAACTACGGTCGCCGGCTCGATGGGCGGCCGGCGATCGGTCTGGACATCTACAAGGAGCGCAGCGCCAACCTGGTGGACGTCTCGCGGCTGGCCTTGAAGGAGGTCGAGGACATCCGCGCCGAGCCGGCAATGCGCGATGTGCAGGTCAAGGTCATCGACAATCAGGGCAAGGCGGTGACCTCGTCGCTGGCCGAACTGGCCGAAGCCGGCGCGGTGGGGTTGCTGCTGTCGATCACCGTGCTGTTCTTTTTCCTGCGGCACTGGCCCTCCACGCTGATGGTGACGCTGGCCATCCCGATCTGCTTTGCGATCACGCTGGGCTTCATGTATTTCGTCGGTGTCACGCTCAACATCCTGACCATGATGGGCCTGTTACTGGCGGTCGGCATGCTGGTCGACAACGCCGTGGTGGTGGTGGAAAGCATCTACCAGGAGCGCGAACGCATGCCCGGCCAGCCGCAACTGGCGGCGCTGCTGGGCACGCGTAGCGTGGCGATCGCGCTCAGCGCCGGCACGCTCTGCCATTGCATCGTGTTCGTGCCGAACCTGTTCGGCGAGACCAACAACATCAGCATCTTCATGGCGCAGATCGCGATCACCATTTCGGTGTCGCTGCTGGCGTCGTGGCTGGTGGCGATCAGCCTCATTCCGATGTTGTCGGCGCGCATGAAGACACCGCCGATGGTGACCTCCGAGCGCGGCGTGATCGCGCGGCTGCAGCGGCGTTACGCGCGCGTGCTGGCATGGACGCTGGCGCATCGCGGCTGGAGCGTGACCGGAATCATTCTTGTCAGTGCGATCAGTCTGGTGCCGATGAAGCTGACCAAGGTCGACATGTTCGGTGGCGATGGCGGCAACGAGGCCTATATCCAGTATCAGTGGAAGGGCTCGTACACGCGCGAGCAGCTGGGCGATGAGATCGGCCGGGTGGAAAACTATCTCGAAGCCAATCGCGCCAAATACCACATCACGCAGATCTATTCGTGGTTCAGCGAGGTGGAAGGCAGCAACACCGTGGTGACCTTCGATGCGAGCAAGGTCAAGGACCTGCCGCCGTTGCTGGAACAGATCCGCAAGGAGCTGCCGCGGTCTGCGCGTGCCGATTACAGCATCGGCAATCAGGGCGACGGCGGCAGCGGCAATCAAGGCGTACAGGTGCAGTTGGTCGGCGATTCGACCGACGCGCTCAAGGCGTTGGCCGACGACGTGATTCCGCTGCTGGCACAACGCAAGGAATTGCGCGACGTGCATGTGGACACCGGTGATCGCACCAGCGAACTGGCAATTCGGGTGGATCGGGAGCGGGCGGCGGCGTTCGGCTTCAGTGCCGAGCAGGTGGCCAGCTTCGTCGGGTTGGCGTTGCGTGGCACGCCTTTGCGCGAGTTCCGGCGTGGCGACAACGAGGTGCCGGTGTGGGTGCGCTTTGCCGGTGCCGAACAGAGCAAGCCGGAAGACCTGGCCAGCTTTACGGTGCGCACCAAGGATGGCCGCAGCGTGCCGTTGCTGAGCCTGGTGGAGGTGCAGATTCGTCCGGCCGCCACCCAGATCGGTCGCACCAATCGGCAGACCACGCTGACCATCAAGGCCAACCTGGCGGAGAAGGTCACCGTGCCGGAGGCGCGCGCTGCGATGGAAAAACCGCTCAAGGCGATGCGTTTCCCGGCTGGCTACAGCTACACCTTCGACGGCGGCGATTACCAGGACGATGGCGAGGCGATGGGCCAGATGGTGTTCAACCTGGTGATCGCGCTGGTGATGATTTACGTGGTGATGGCCGCCGTCTTCGAGTCGCTGTTGTTCCCGGCGGCGATCATGAGCGGCGTGCTGTTTTCCATTTTCGGGGTGTTCTGGCTGTTCTGGATCACCGGCACTGCGTTCGGAATCATGTCCTTCATCGGTATCCTGGTGTTGATGGGCGTGGTGGTGAACAACGGCATCGTGATGATCGAGCACATCAACAATCTGCGCCGCCGCGGCATGGGGCGCACGCAGGCGCTGGTGGAGGGGTCACGCGAGCGGCTGCGGCCGATCATGATGACCATGGGTACCGCCATCCTGGCGATGGTGCCGATCTCGCTGACCAGCACCACGATGTTCAACGACGGTCCGCCGTACTTCCCGATGGCGCGTGCCATTGCCGGCGGCCTGGCCTTTTCGACGGTGGTGAGCCTGCTGTTCCTGCCGACGATCTACGCGATCCTTGACGACATGAGCAGCGGCGCAGCGGCGCTGGTACGACGTGCGCGCGGTGTGCCGAAGACAACGCCGATGAACGCTGCGTTGGAGTAGCGAACGAGGTGCTGCCTAACAATGCGGCTTTGGCTCTTGAAAGGGGTGCGATGCATCAAGCCCCTTTTCCCCCGGGAGAGGGGTTGGGGTGAGGGTACGGCTCTCCGGTTGATACGGGGACCGAGGCACCTGCCTGTTAGCCACTGGCTTCGGTGAGAGGCGGCAGCCCGGCCGGGGATCGGCTCTTCGGCGCGGCAGACATCCTGTCTGACGCGCCGTCGCGGCACATCCCTGTGCCGCTCTCCGCCAATCCCCGACCACGCTGCCGCCTCGGCGAGTGGTTGCCGTGACTTCTTCTATGGATGAAAGCAGCGGTGCTTTTGTTGGTCGCACTCAGCATCTTCCATCCACTGACGACAGCCGCATCAAACCCCTCTCCCGCCGGCCTGATTAGCGCTGTGTCTCAGCTGGTGATGCTGCCTGGGTTTAGAAATGCAGGATCTTCAGTGAGATACGACGATGACGTTCAATCGGATCCAGTTCCAGAAGGGACTTTCGATTCCGGCTTTTCTGAGCCGCTATGGCTCGGAGGCGCAATGTGTCGAGGCGTTGATGCAAGCCAGATGGCCCAATGGCTTCGTGTGTCCGCAGTGCGGACACATGCATGCCAGTCGCTTTGAACGAGGCCACCAGCAGCTGTGGCAATGTACGCGCTGCCGGGTACAGACCAGCTTGACCGCCGGCACGCCGATGGCGGACACCAAGCTTTCCTTGCAGGTGTGGTGGCTGGCCATCTATCTGGTGAGCCAAGCCAAGAACGGAATTGCCGCGCTGGAACTGGCTCGGCAGTTGGGCGTCTGTTATCGCACTGCATGGCGGATCAAGCACAAAGTGATGGCGGCGATGGCCGATCACGAGCAGTCACGCCGGCTTGAGGGAGAGGTCCAGATCGATGATGCCTATCTGGGGGGCGAACGCGCCGGTGGTCCCGGAGAACCGCAGTGGCGCAACAAAGTGCCCTTTATCGCAGCGGTTTCCTTGCAGCACGGGCGCCCGCAGTACCTGCGCCTGGATGTGGTCTCCAGCTTCCGAAGAAGCGTCGTGCACACTTGGGCCCAGCAGGCACTGGCACCGGGCACCCATGTGGTCAGTGACGGGCTGACCGCCTTCACCGGCGTGGGCTGGGCAGGCCTGAGCCACGATGCCATCGTGACCGGAGGCGGCCGCAAGGGCGCCCAGCAGCCTCGTCTGCGTTGGGTCAACACGATCCTGGGCAATCTCAAAACCGCCCTGAGCGGCACCCACCATGCGGTGGACTTTTCGAAATACGGCGCGCGCTACCTGCATGCGCATGCCTACCGGTTCAACCGCCGCTTCGACCTGGCCGCCATGGTGCCGCGTCTGGCCAGCGCCTTCGCCAGCGCGGGAAGGCGCACAGAGCGGCAACTACGTACGCCCAGCTGAGACACAGCGCTAATCAGGTCCCGCCGGGAGAGGGGTTGGGGTGAGGGTACGGTTTCCCGATTAGTGCCAAGCATGCGGCTGTCAGCCACTTCGGCGAGATGCGGCAGCGCGGCCGGGGATCGGCTCTTCGGCGCGGCACATCCCTGTGCCGCTCTGCGCCAATCCCCGACCACGCTGCCGCCCCGGCGAGTGGTTGCCATGGTGTTGAGCAGCGAAAACGGTGGTGCAGCCGCGTTCGGCCTGTGCATCGAGAACTCGACCACAGCGTTCCCGAGCACGTGCTTTGCAATAACGCCAGTCAATCAACGCCGAGGCGCTGGTTGACCAGCTTCCAACCGCGCCTGACGAAGCCAACCAATCGAGCCGGCATCGCCAAGGAGGCGGCTCTGGCGACTAAGTACGGCAGTGTGGATGAGTTGATGCAGTGCCTTGGACCATCCAGCTTGCTGGATAGGGCACCCGGCACTCAGCCCGCACGCACCTGGCGCACGATCGCCGCGGCCTTGGCCGAGCTTTCCTTGACCTTGTCCCACTGGCCCTGTGCCAGCCAGTCCTTGGGCACCATCCACGAACCACCGATGCACAGCACGTTGGGCTGCGACAGGAACTCGGCGGCATTGGCTTCGCTGATGCCGCCGGTGGGGCAAAGCTTGAGTTCGGACAACGGACCGGCCAGGCCCTTCAGCATCTGCAGACCGCCCACGGCGGTGGCCGGGAACAGCTTGCACACCCGGAAGCCGAGGCCCATCAGGGTCAGCAGCTCGGTCGGCGTCGCTGCGCCAGGTACGGCCGGAATCGGCGCATCGGCCAGCAGGCGCGCCAGCGGTGCAGGCGTGCCCGGGGTCACCAGGAAGTCGGCGCCGGCATCCACCGACTGACGCAACTGCAGTTCGCTCAGCACGGTGCCGGCGCCGATTACGATGTTGGGAAGCTCGCGCTTGAGCATCGCCAGCGCGTCGATCGCCACCGGCGTGCGCAGGGTCAGCTCGATCGCGGGCAGGCCGCCTTCCAGCAGCGCATCGGCGACGCGGCGTGCCTGGTCCAGCGTGTCGACAGTGACCACCGGCAGGATGCCGGCGTCGCGCAGCAGCTGTTCGGCGGTGTTCTGGGTCTGGGCAATCGTCATTGCAACTCCATTAGACGGCGGCCGCCTGGGCGGCCGCGCAGAGGGTAAGGGGTCAGGCGTCCTTGGACTCGTGCGGTGCAGCCGCCGCGGCCGCATCGGCCCCGAGTTCGTATTCGGCGTCGTAGCTCCAGAGCGCACCGTCCGGATGGGTCGGGCCGCAGGAAATGGAGATCGCGCCCTGGTCGGCCGGGCCGACGACCTGCCGGTTGATCGCAAACAGGTTGCGGCCCAGGTCGTTGCCCGCCACGGCGGTGTTCGGCGCCACTTCGCGCGATGCCCATTCTTCGGCCGACACCAGCACTTCCAGGGTGCCGGCTTCGCCGTCCAGACGTACGATGTCGCCTTCGCGGACGCGTCCGATCGGGCCGCCGCGCGCCGCCTCGGGAGTGAGATGGATCGCCGCCGGGAACTTGCCCGACGCGCCGGAAAGGCGGCCATCGGTCACCAAGGCCACGCGGCGGCCCTGGTTCTGCAACAGGCCCAGCAACGGCGCCATCGAATGCAGCTCGGGCATGCCGTTCGCGCGCGGGCCCTGGTAGCGCAGCACCACCACGAAATCGTGCGGCAGCACGCCGGCGGCATGCAGCTTGTTGAGCACCTGCGGCGTGTCGATCACCACCGCCGGCGCTTCGATCTTGCGATGCTGCGGCTTGACCGCCGACAGCTTGATCAGCGACCGCCCCAGGTTGCCGCGCAGCAGGCGTAGCCCGCCCTGCGCTTCGAAGGCATCGCTGACCGGGCGCGCCACGCTGTCGTCGGCGGTGGTCGCGGTACCCGGAACATAGGTGACCTTGCCGTCCTGCAGGCGCGGCTCGTTGACGTAGGCGCGCATGCCGCCTTCGACCACGGTGGGCAGGTCGTCGTGCATGTAGCCGGCGTCCATCAGCTCGCGGAACACGAACGCAGTGCCGCCCGCGGCCTGGAAGCGGTTCACGTCGGCCTCCCCATTCGGATAGACGCGGGTCAGTAGCGGCACGGTCTGCGAAATCAGATCCATGTCGTCCCAGGTCAGCACGATGCCGGCCGCACGTGCCACCGCGATCCAGTGGATGGTGTGGTTGGTCGAGCCGCCGGTGGCCATCAGCGCGACCACCGCGTTGACGATGGCGCGCTCGTCGATCAGACGGCCGAACGGGCGGAAATCCTGGCCCAACGCGGAGATCGCCAACGCACGTGCGGTGCCCTCGCGGGTCAACGCGTCGCGCAGCGGCAATTCCGGGTTGACGAACGAGGCGCCGGGCAACTGCACGCCCATCGCCTCCAGCAACACCTGGTTGGAATTGGCGGTGCCGTAGAAGGTGCAGGTGCCGGGCGAGTGATACGAGGAAGATTCCGCTTCCAGCAGTTCGGCGCGGGTGGCTTCGCCAGCGGCATAGCGCTCGCGCACTTCGGCCTTCTGCTTGTTCGGGATGCCCGGCGTCATCGGGCCGGCCGGCATGAAGATCGCCGGCAGGTGCCCAAATGCCAGCGCGCCGATCAACAGCCCCGGCACGATCTTGTCGCATACGCCCAGGTACACCACGCTGTCGAACATGTCGTGACTCAGGCCGATCGCGGCAGCCTGGGCAATGTTGTCGCGCGAGAACAGCGACAGTTCCATGCCGGCGCGGCCCTGGGTCACGCCGTCGCACATGGCCGGCACGCCACCGGCGACCTGCGCGGTGGCGCCGAGCGAACGCGCCGTCTCGCGGATCAGCTGCGGATAATGCTCGAACGGCTGATGCGCCGACAGCATGTCGTTATAGGCGGTGATGATGCCCAGATTGGGGGTGGCCGCACCGCGCAGGCGCGACTTGTCGGTCGGCTCGGACGCAGCAAAACCATGGGCAAGATTGCCGCAGCTCAAACGGCTACGGAATGGTCCCTCGCGCAGGGCGGCATCGAGACCGGCCAGATACGCCGCGCGCGACGGCGCGCTGCGCTTGCGGATACGGTCGGTGACAGCTTGGATGTTCGGATGCAGGCTCATTGGCTACCGGCTATGAGAAACGGGAAAGGAAATGCGCTTTTAATTCCCCGCACATGGATGTGCGGGCTGTTGCGAAGGACTCGCACGAAATCGGCTGTTGCGAAGGACTCGCACAAGATCGCCTCCTGCGAGGGAACTCGCATCACTGACACCAATGCACCCGCAAGCGCGGACCAGGCTGCTGCAGCGCCACGCGGATCGGGTACTCGCCGACATCCTCGCCTGCCAGCGCGGCCTGCAACACATCCAGCTTCTGCTTGCCGCGCAACAGCAGCAGGCGGGTCGGAATCGCGGACAGACCGGCAGGCGTGAGGGTGATGCGCAATGGCCACTGGTTCGCGCCCGGGCAGCCGGTCGCATCCAGCGAGGCGTACGGCTGCGGGCTGGCGAGCGCCTTGGGCAGGTCGGTGGAGCCTGGGAACAGCGAAGCGGTGTGTCCGTCGCCGCCCATGCCCAGCACCGCCAGACAGGCCGGCTCGGCATGGGTGGCCTGCAGATTGGCGGTGTGCACGCACTCGGGCAACTGCTTGCCGGGGCGCACCAGCGGGATGAAGGTGGCCGCCGGCGCATGGGTCAGGAAGCTGTGATTGACCAGCCAGGCGTTGCTGTCCTGGTCCTGTGGCGAGAGCCAGCGCTCGTCGACCAGGCCCACCTCCACCCGCGACCAGTCCAGCGGGCGGTGGGCGAGGGATTCGTACACCGGCGCCGGCGTCGTACCGCCCGAGAGCAGCATGCGCGCCTGGCCTCGCCGCGAGATCTCCTGTTCGAGCAGGTCGGCCATTTCGCTGGCCACCGCCTCGGTCCACTCGGCCGGGTCTTCGTAACGCACCAGGGTGATGCGCGGGTTGTCCTGCAGGTTCATCGCTGCTCCCCGGGGTGCTGGCGTTGCGCGTCCACCGCATACGCGGCGGCGCCAAGCAGACCGGCATGCGGATGCATGACCGCCAGCGACGGCACCCGCGACATGATGGCGGAGAACCGCCCCTTGTGTTCGAAACGCTGGCGGAAGCCGGAGTGCTGCAGCGAATCCAGCACCTTGGGCACCAGCCCGCCGGTGAGGAACACGCCGTCCCAGGCGCCCTGCATCAGCACCATGTCGCCGGCGATCGCACCGAAGATGGCGCAGAACAGGTCGATGGTGCGCGCCGAACGCGGGTCGCCAGCGGCTGCGCGTGCGGTGATGTCCTTGGGCTCCAGCGGGCCCGGGTCGATCCCGGCGATCTCGCTCAGGGCGCGATGGATGTTGACCAGCCCAGGCCCGCAGATCAGGCGCTCGTTGGAGACCCGGCCGAACTGCTCGGAGAGGATCTCCAGCACGCGGATTTCCTCGGGCGTGCCCGGCGGGAAGCTGACATGGCCACCTTCGGTTTCCAGCGGAAAACAGCGCCCGTTGCGGATGATCAGACCACCCACGCCCAGGCCGGTGCCGGGGCCGATCACGCCATAGTTGCGCGGCTGATCGATCGGCGCCGGCCGCCAGCTGGCGCCGCCGACCTGCACCACGTCCTGTGGCCGCAACAGGCTGATCGCCATGGCCTGGGCGGCGAAGTCGTTGATCAGGTGCAGCGTACTGAAACCCAGCATGCTGGCGGTGCGCGTGCGCGAGATCACCCACGGATGATTGGTGATGCGGGCTTCGTCGCCATCGACGCGGCCGGCCACGGCGAACACGCCCTGGGTGGCCTGCACGCCGATCTGGTCGAGGTAGTAACGCGCGGCTTCGCCAAGCGAAGCGAACTCCACCACCGCAAATTCGCGCGAGGTGTCATCCAGCAGCGGTACCGAGGCGTCGACATCGGCCAGCGCGAAGCGGGCGTTGGTGCCGCCGATATCGGCAACCAGCACCGGCTTGGAAGGAGCGGTCATGCGTTGTTTCCCTGTGCGTCGGTGGCCGGAGGCAGGAACGGGGTAGCGGCGTCGGGGCCCCAGCTGCCAGCCGGGTAGGGCTGCAGCGGCAGGGCTGCGTCCTTCCAGGCATCGCTGACGCTGTCGATCCAGGCCCACGCGGCCTTGACCTCGTCATCGCGCACGAACAGGGCCGGGTTGCCGTTGAAGGCGTCCACGAACAGCCGCTCGTAAGCGATGCGGCGGTGCAGGCCGGTTGGCACCGACAGTTCCAGTTCCAGCGGCTGCAGTTCGATGGCGCCCCATTCCGGGCCGGCCAGGCTGCTCATCAGGCCGAGTTCGATGTTTTCCTGCGGCTGCAGCTGGAAGGTCAGGCGGTTGGGCACCGCGTTCTGGCGGTCCGGGCGCTCGAACAGCCAATGCGTGACCGGCTTGAGCGTCACCACGATCCGGGTGGAGCGCTCGGCCAGGCGCTTGCCGGTGCACAGGTGGAACGGCACCCCGGCCCAGCGCCAGTTGTCGATATGCGCAGTCACCGCGACGAAGGTTTCCACGTCGCTGCCTTCCGGCGGGTGATAGGCCTGCGCCGGTTGGCCGTTGATGGTGCCGGCGGTGTAGCGGCCGCGCACGCTGTCATGCGCGGCGTGGTCGGCGGTCATCGGGCGCAGCGCCCGCAGTACCTTGACCTTCTCGTCGCGGATGCGGTCGGCTTCCAGCGAGGCCGGCGGCTCCATCGCCACCAGGCACAGCAGCTGCAGGATATGGCTCTGCACCATGTCGCGCAGTGCGCCGGAGCGCGCGTAATACGCGTCGCGCCCGTCCACGCCTTCGCTTTCGGCGACCAGGATCTGCACCGACTCGATATACGTGCGGTTCCACACCGCTTCGAGCAGCGTGTTGCCGAAGCGCAGCGCGATCAGGTTCTGCACCGCCGCCTTGCCCAGGTAATGGTCGAGACGGAACACGCGGTCTTCGTCGATCAGCGCGCCGATCGACTGCAGGATCTCGCGGGCGCTGTCCGAATCGTGGCCGATCGGTTTTTCCAGCATCAGCCGGTGCGGTGCCGCCAGCGCGCCACCCAGGGCCAGGCCCTGGCAGGTGCTGATGTACAGCCCCGGCGGGATCGCCAGGTAGCTCACGCACTGGCGGTTGGCCAGCTCGCGCACGGCATTGGCCACCGACTCGGCATCGCGCAGATCCACCGAGCGGTAGTCCACCCGCTGCAGCAATGTCTGGATCTGCTCGGGCGTGGCGATCGGCAACGCCTCGGTCAGGCGCGGCCGCAGCACCTCGCGGAACGCCTCGGTGTCGTGCGGCGACAATGCCAGCGCACGGATGCGGAAGTCCTCCGGCAACAGGCCGTCGACGAACAAGCGCAGCAGGGAGGGGAAGAGATAGCGCTGGGCGAGATCGCCGGTGGCGCCGAACAGGATCAGGGTGTTGTGCATGGACCGAGTTTCAGATTCTGGAGACATCGTTATCAGCGGCTTGGCGGAAAGGCGCCGGACAGCCGGCGGTCGGTACGTCTGTTCCTGAGCGACACTTGCGTGCGCGCAGCGGGGGATGGACGCTGACGTCCAGCCCCCGATTGTTGCAGCAACGGGCCGTGAGGGGTTAGCGCCCCGGCGGCATACCTGCACCTGCGTGGCGGAATGCCGGGTGGCGAGTCACTGGTGACGCCACTGGAAACTGCGGCGTGCGTCGGTAGCGGCATGGTCCCTCCCGAGATCGATGTTGCCATGTGAAAACGATTACATGTCAGAATAAACCAATGCATTCGTTTGCACAGAGATTTCGCGCAAACGGGTCGGTCGTCATTGCCGTCGGGAGGGCCGAGGGCAGGGCGCATACACAGTCGAGGCCGAACGATGGCGAAAGTGCAGTTGGAAGGTGTCCGCAAGGTCTATGAAAACGGCCAGGTGGCGGTGCAGGGCGCAAGCTTCGAGGTCGCCGACGGCGAGTTGATGGTGCTGGTCGGGCCGTCCGGCTGCGGAAAGTCGACCTTGCTGCGCATGATCGCCGGGCTGGAGGACATCAGCGCCGGCACGCTCAAGATCGGCGAGCGCGTGGTCAACGACGTGGCGCCGAAAGACCGCGACATCGCCATGGTGTTCCAGAGCTACGCGCTGTATCCGCACATGACCGTCGCCGAGAATCTGGCCTTCGGGCTCAAGCTGCGCGGCCACCCGAAGCAGGTCATCGCCGAGCGCGTCAACAATGCGGCCGAGCTGCTGGGCCTGACCCCGATGCTGGACAAGCTGCCCAAGGCCATGTCCGGCGGCCAGCGCCAGCGCGTGGCACTGGGCCGGGCGATGGTGCGCGAATCCTCGGTGTTCCTGCTCGATGAGCCGCTGTCCAACCTGGACGCCAAGCTGCGCCACAGCGTGCGCACCGAGATCGCGCAGCTGCATCGCAAGCTCGGCACCACCATGATCTATGTCACCCACGACCAGGTCGAGGCGATGACGCTCGGCCAGCGCATCGTGGTGCTCAAGGACGGCGTGATCCAGCAGATCGACAGCCCGATGGCGCTGTACGACCGCCCGGCCAATCTGTTCGTGGCCGGCTTTCTGGGCAGCCCGGCAATGAATGTGCTGCAGGGGCGTCTGGACGAGCAGGATGGCCTGCACCTGGTGCTGGCCGACGGCTGGCGGGTGCCGTTGGGCGCTGCCCGGGTTGATCGTCGCTGGTTCGGTCAGGACGTGATCGTCGGCGTGCGCCCCGAGCACCTGCAACCGTCCGAAGACGCACGGCTGGGCTTCGAGGCACGGGTGGAAGTGATCGAGCCGGTAGGCAACGAGATCTTCCTCAACCTGGACCGCGGCGGCCAGCCGCTGGTGATCCGTGTGGCGCCGCAGGCCCTGCCTGCGGTCGGGCAGCCGCTGCGCCTGGCCTTGCGCAGTGATGCGCTGCATTTCTTCGACCCGGCGACCGGGCAGCGGCTGGAACCGGCCTAACGCTCCAGGCCGGGAAGGAGGGCGAGCGGGCGCGCGCGGTGCGCGCCTGCCTGCAGCACGGCGTCATCGCCCAGGGCCAGATCCAGCGGAAGCACGGCCAGCGCCAGTGGTTCGGCGACACTGACCACTGTCCCGATGGCGGTGCCGTCGAGCACGACACTGTCGCCGGCTTCGGCCTTGCCTTCGATCTTCAGCAACTGCAACGCACGCTTGGCCTTGCCCAGAAAGTGCGTGCGCGCCACGATTTCTTGGCCGGGGTAGCAGCCCTTCTTGACGCTGAAGGCGTGCAGACGGTCCAGCGCAAGTTGTTGCGGCGTCCACTGTTCGCGCTGGGCCTGCGGCAGGCGAACCAGCCCCAGTTGCAGATCTTCCTGGCGCCATCGCGCGTCGATGCTCGGCACTTCCATAGGCGCGGCCAATGCCGTGTGCTGCACAAGCAGCAGCGTGCGCGGCCGCCCGGCTGTGCCCATGTCCAGCGCGATATGCAGCGTTCCGATATCGGCGTGTGCACCGTACGCGCGTTGCGCCGGCTCGAAGCCGCCGTACGCCGATAGCTTGATGGCGTTGATTGTCAGCTTGCGCCGGAACACGAAACGGCCGAGCTGCGCGGCGATCTCGGCTGCATTGCCGTCCGGCAACAGCATCAGCAATTGCGCGTCGTCCTCACGCAGGAGTGCGAAGATGGCAACCACGCGCCCCTTCGCCGTCAACCACGCATTCCATTGCCACTGCCCGATCGCCAGCGCCTGGACGTCATTGGCAAATTGGGCATGCGCAAACGCCACTGCATCCGCGCCGGCCAATCGGACGTATTGCATGTCGTGCAGGGAGCCAAAACCCTGCGGAATAAGATTCAGGTTGTCAGCCACGGAAGGGGAGGACTAAAATCGCAATGTTGTGAGACCACTATGATAGGCCATCCAACCCCCACGCCATCGCAGGATTCCGAGACGCAGCCTTCCCCTCAGGAGCACATTCCCGAGAAGAAGCCACTGCCCAAAGAGATCGGTGGGCGCGACGGCCCTGAGCCAACGCGCTACGGCGACTGGGAAAAAAATGGACGCTGCATCGATTTTTGAGCAGCTTTTAGCCACAGCGGCCTAGTGCCGCCCAGCCGAGATAACGAGCCCAGCGAATGGCGATCCGCGAACGTCCTCTTTCCCCGCATCTCCAGGTGTACCGCTGGCAGATCCAGATGGTGACCTCGATTCTCAATCGAGCCACCGGCATTGTTCTGTCGGTCGGCGCCTTGGGAATTGCCGCCGCCTTGCTCACATTGATGCTTGGCCCCGACCACTGGAATTGCCTGCGCGAACATGCTGCCGCCTGGTACGGGCAGGTGTTCCTGTTCGGCTGGACCTGGAGCTTTGCATTCCACCTGTTCGGTGGGTTGCGCCACATCCTGCAGGACTTTGGCCAGGGCTACGCCGTGCGTTCGTTCGTCAGCCTGGGCTGGCTGTCGGTGGTGCTGAGCCTGGTGCTCACCGCCGCGATCTGGGCTTACGTCCTGTTGTCTGGAGGTGCTGCATGAGCCGCTACCGTACCCCGCTCAAAAACGTGCGAGGCCTGGGTGCCGCCAAGACCGGTACCGAGCATTTCGTCGTCCAGCGCCTGACCGCCACCGCCCTGGTGCCGTTGTCGATCTGGTTCCTGATCTTCGTGCTGAGCCTGGTCGGCGCCGACCATGCGACCGCCAGCGCCGCCGTTGCCAAGCCGTGGAACGCGATTCTGCTGGTCGGCTTCCTGATCGCCTCGTTCTGGCATGCGCAGCTGGGCATGCAGGTGGTGCTGGAAGATTACGTGCACAACTCGCTGCTCGCGCTTGCGGCGCAGACCATCGTGCGCTTCGTCGCCGTGCTGGGCGCCATCGTCAGCGTGTTTGCCGTGGCGCGTATCGCGCTCGGCATCAGCTGAGTCGCCAGCGACCAAACAGGAATCCATAATTCGATGTCCGCTTACAAGATCACAGAACACAAGTACGACATGGTCGTGGTAGGCGCCGGCGGTGCCGGCCTGCGCGCCACGTTCGGTCTGGCCCAGAAGGGCTTGCAGACCGTCTGCCTGACCAAGGTCTTCCCGACCCGTTCGCATACCGTTGCCGCGCAGGGCGGTATTTCCGCGGCGCTCGGCAACATGGGCGAGGACGACTGGCGCTATCACTTCTACGACACCATCAAGGGCTCCGACTGGCTGGGCGACCAGGACGCGATCGAGTACATGTGTCGCGAGGCGATCCCGGCCATCATCGAGCTGGAGCACTACGGTGTGCCGTTCTCGCGCACCGAAGAGGGCAAGATCTACCAGCGTCCGTTCGGCGGCATGACCACCAAGTACGGCGAAGGCCCGTCCGCGCAGCGCACCTGCGCCGCAGCCGACCGTACCGGCCACGCCATGTTGCACACGCTGTACCAGCAGTCGCTGGCGCACAACGCGCGCTTCATGATCGAGTATTTCGCACTCGACCTGATCTTCGACGAAGAAGGCGTCTGCCGCGGCGTGCTTGCGCTGGACATGGCCGATGGCACGTTGCACCTGTTCCGCGCCCATGGCGTGGTGCTGGCCACCGGCGGTTACGGCCGTGCCTATTTCAGCGCCACCTCCGCGCATACCTGTACCGGTGACGGCGGCGGCCTGGTGATGCGTGCCGGCCTGCCGGTGCAGGACATGGAGTTCGTGCAGTTCCATCCCACCGGCATTTATGGTGCGGGCTGCCTGATCACCGAGGGCGTGCGCGGCGAAGGCGGCATTCTGCGTAACAGCAATGGCGAGCGCTTCATGGAGCGCTATGCACCGCACTACAAGGATCTGGCCTCGCGCGACGTGGTGTCGCGGTCGATGACGGTGGAGATCCGCGAAGGCCGTGGCGTGGGCGAGCACAAGGACCACATCCTGCTCGACCTGACCCACCTCGGCCCGGAAGTGATCAACGACAAGCTGCCCGGTATCGCCGAGAGCGCGCACATCTTTGCCGGTGTGGACGTGACCAAGCAGCCGATTCCGGTGCTGCCAACCGTGCACTACAACATGGGTGGCATCCCGACCAACTATTACGGCGAAGTCGTGCGCAAGCAGGGCGACAACCCGGACGCGGTGGTGCCCGGTCTGTACGCCATCGGCGAAGCTGCCTGCGTGTCGGTGCATGGCGCAAACCGCCTGGGCTCCAACTCGTTGCTGGACCTGGTGGTGTTCGGTCGTGCGGTGGCCAACCGTTGCGCCGAAACGGTCAAGACCAACCAGCCGCACAAGCCGCTGCCGTCCGATGCCTGCGACAAGGCGCTGGGCCTGCTGGACAAGCTGCGCTATGCCAACGGCTCCACGCCGACCTCGGTGATCCGCGACAACATGCAGCGCACCATGCAGTCGGACGCGGCCGTGTTCCGTACCAGCAAGACGCTGAAGGAAGGCGTGGACAAGATGGCCGAGATCTTCGCCTCCTTCGAAGACGTCAAGGTGTCGGACCGCTCGCTGGTGTGGAACTCGGACCTGATCGAGACCTACGAATTGAACAACCTGCTGCTCAATGCAGTGGCGACGATCAATTCGGCCGAGCAACGCAAGGAAAGCCGTGGCGCGCACTCGCACGAGGACTTCCCGGACCGCGACGACGTCAACTGGCAGAAGCACACGCTGGTGACCGTCGACGACAAGGGCAAGTGCGAATTCGAGTATCGCCCGGTGCACATGTACACGCTGAGCAAGGACGTGGACGTGGTCCCGCCGAAGCCGCGCGTGTACTGATTGATGCGTCTGCAACACGCCACGTCTGCGTCGAAGGTGCCTGCCGGTGTGTTCCGGCAGAGCGGCGCCATCGTGCAGCAACGAGGCCGTCGCAGGACGCAGGCGCAGCGCCGGCAACTGGCCGGCCGCTGCGCTATCGATTCGATGGTGGCATCCACCGTTTTCACTTTCATGCGCACGGTGCGGTTGTCGTTCGCACCGCGCATCGCCTGAGCCAACGAGAGCAGCTATGGCAGAGTTCACCCTCCCCAAGAATTCAAAGATCGGCAAGGGCAAGCATTACCCTGCACAGGGCGCCAAGAACACGCGCACCTTCAAGGTCTACCGCTGGGATCCGGATGGCGACGCCAACCCGCGTACCGACAGCTATGAGATCGATCTCGACAAGTGCGGCCCGATGGTGTTGGACGCGCTGATCAAGATCAAGAACGAGATCGACCCGACCCTGGCGTTCCGTCGTTCGTGCCGCGAAGGCATCTGCGGCTCGTGCGCGATGAACATCGACGGCACCAATACGCTGGCCTGCACCAAGGCGATTGCGGCCTGCGGCAAGTCGGAAGTGCCGATCTATCCGTTGCCGCACATGAGCGTGATCAAGGATCTGGTGCCGGACCTGACGCATTTCTATGCGCAGTACGCCTCGATCAAACCCTGGATCCGCACCCAGACCCCGCCGCCGCCGGATCGCGAGCGCCTGCAGTCGCCGGAAGATCGCAAGAAGCTCGACGGCCTGTACGAGTGCATCCTGTGCGCGTGCTGCTCGACCAGCTGCCCGAGCTACTGGTGGAACGGCGAGCGTTACCTGGGCCCGGCCATCCTGTTGCAGGCCTACCGCTGGATCATCGACTCGCGCGACGAAGACACCGGTGCGCGCCTGGACGATCTGGAAGACCCGTTCAAGCTGTATCGCTGCCACACCATCATGAACTGCGCACGGACCTGCCCGAAGGGCCTGAATCCGGCACTGGCCATTGCCGAAATCAAGAAGCTGATGATGGCGCGTCGCGCCTGATTGCTGGCAGCGCGGTCCCGCCTGGCGGGATGTGGTTCGCAGCGGCACCGGCCCTTGGGTCAGGTGCCGCTGTCGTTTTCGCCTCTGGCCAGGCGATAGGGAGATGAAATGGACGAGCAAACCTTGCTGAAAAAGCTGCGCTGGCGTTGCCGGCGTGGCATGCGTGAACTGGACCAACTGTTCGGGCGTTATCTGGATCAACGCTGGGCGCAGGCTTCCGAGTCCGAGCGCGCGGTTTTCCTACAGCTGCTGGATTGCGAAGACGATAAGTTGTGGCGCTGGTTCATGGGATACGAGGCCTGCCCCGATGCCGCCAATGCCGCCCTCATCGCCGATATCCGCGCCTTGCCGGCTTGAGTGGCGGCCTTCGCGCGGGCTTGTCTGCGCAGTGAGCGCACTGGCCGTGCTGGCGCTGTGCGCGGTGTGGCGTAGCGGGGTGCCGCTGTGGCTGGCGGCGTTGCTGTCTGCCTGGGTGCCGGTATCTGCCGCGCGCTCGCTTGGGGCGTTGTTGCGCTCGCCTGCGCGGCAGGTGCTGATCCCGTGGGGCGAGCTGCCCGCCAGCATCGACGGCCAAGCCGTGCAGGCCCTGCAGGTTGCGTGGCGTGGGCCGATCGCGGTGGTGTCGTGGACACGTGCCGATGCACGCCGCGAACGCCTGCATTTCTGGCCTGACACCCTGCCGGCGACGCAACGACGTGAACTGCGTCTGGCCGCTCACGCACACGCCATTTCGTCCCGGCGGTCGCTAGTGGCACCATAGCGTCCCTTTCCTGGTTGAACCGCATGTTCAAACCTATCCCGGTTGCCATCGGCTTGCGCTACCTGCGCGCCAAGCGGCGCAATGGCTTCATCTCGTTTATCTCGATGGCATCGATCCTGGGCATCGCCCTGGGCGTCACCGTGCTGATCACCACGCTGGCGGTGATGAGCGGTTTCCAGAAAGAGATCCGCGACCGTCTGTTGCAGATGGCCGCGCATGCCACCGTCAGTGCCGACGGCGCGCCCATGCGCGATTGGGAGCATGCGGTCGAGGTCGCCATGGCCGACCCGCGTATCGCTGGCGCGGCCCCCTACATCGAAACCGAATCGTTGCTGCAGGGCCCGCGCAAGCAGCCGGCCATCGTGCGTGGCGTCGTCCCGTCGGAAGAGGCCAAGGTGTCGGTGCTGGCCAAGAAGATGCAGCAGGGCTCGGTGGACAGCCTGACGCCCGGTTCCTACAACATCGTCATCGGCAAGGAACTGGCCCTGTGGCTGGGCGTGGACGTAGGCGACGGCATCGTCGTGCTGCTCAGCGATACCCAGGCCACGCCGTTGGGCGCCATGCCGCGGCTCAAGCGCTTTACCGTCAGTGGAATCTTCGAGGCCGGTTACAACGAAATCGATCGCGGACTGGCAGTGGTCAACATGCAGGATCTGGCGCGCGTCTTGCGCATGGACGGCGTGACCGGCGTGCGCCTGAAACTGCACGACATGGATCAGGCCTGGCCGGTGGCGCGCGATCTGGCGGTGAAACTGCACGGCCCGTACCGGGTGAGCGACTGGACGCAGGAAAACGCCAATCTCTATCACTCGCTGAAGATGGAAAAGACCGTGATGGGCATCCTGCTGTCGCTGATCGTGGCGATGGGCGCCTTCAACCTAGTGTCGTCGCAGGTGATGCTGGTGACCGACAAGCAGGCCGACATCGCCATCCTGCGCACACTGGGCCTGTCGCCCGGCGGGGTGATGCAGGTGTTCATGGTGCAGGGGTCGTTGATCGGTTTCATGGGCACGATCATGGGCGTGATCGGCGGCATCGTGCTGACGCTCAATCTCGAGCGCATCCTTGGTGTGATCGAAACGATCTTCAGCGTCAAGCTGCTGCCGGAAGACGTCTATTACATCACCGGCCTGCCCACCGACATGCAGACCCAGGATGTGGTGGTGATCACCGTGGTGGCATTGGTGATGAGTTTCCTGGCGACCCTGTATCCGGCGTGGCGCGCCTCACGCACCCAGCCGGCGGAGGCGCTGCGTTATGAATGAGATCCGGGATTCGGGATTCGGGAATCGGGAATCGGTCGTGCAAAAGCCAAACCAAGCAGAGGCAGTGATTCGGGCCGAGGGTCTGGCCAAGACCTACGCCGAAGGCAAGATGCGCACGCCGGTTTTCGACGGCCTGGATCTGGCGGTGGCCACCGGCGAGACCGTGGCGATCGTCGGCGCGTCCGGTGCCGGCAAGAGCACCTTGCTGCACCTGCTTGGCGGGCTGGACATTCCGACCTCGGGCGAAGTGTATGTGGCGGGCGAGCGCATGTCGGCGCTGTCCGATGGCCAGCGCGGCAAGCTGCGCAACCAGGCGCTCGGTTTCGTGTATCAGTTCCATCACCTGCTGCCGGAATTCACCGCACTGGAGAACGTGATGATGCCGGTGCTGCTGTCGGGCCAGGACGTGCCGGTTGCCAGGGCGCAGGCGCTGCAGTTGCTGGAATCGGTCGGGCTCGGGCATCGCATCGAACACAAGCCCAGCGAGCTGTCGGGCGGCGAGCGTCAACGTTGCGCAGTGGCGCGCGCCCTGGTCAACAAGCCCGGCTGCGTGCTGGGCGACGAACCCACCGGCAATCTCGACGACAAGACCGCCGGCACGGTGTTCGAGCTGATGCTGGAACTCAACCGCGCGCAGCGCACCAGCCTGGTGCTGGTGACGCACGACCGCAGCCTGGCGCGGCGTCTGGACCGCGTGCTGGAGCTGCATCAAGGCAGGCTGCGCGAATTGGCGCCGTCGGCGGTGTAGTCAGTCACCGAGGCGCTGTCGCCGGTTCGGCAGCACTGCATCGGGAGGGCGATTGCGTTGCCCTCCACTAATGGGCAGAAGTCACCTGCACGATGTCTGCGGATCATTGTGGTATCGCAAGTGAGTATGCGGCGGCGCTTACCCGATCCGCCATGAGATGGGAATGACTGCGTTGCGTTCCGCGCGACGAACGCTGTGTGGGTGCTCCGCGCAACAAAAGCTGTACATGGCGCTCGGCGCAACGACAGAAGTACCGCACGTTACCGCCGCGACTTGCCGACCGTGATGCGGCAGATCGCGTACTGCTGCGGGTCGAGGCCGACCCGCAGCGATGCGACCCCACCGATCAGGGAATGATGCGCAGCGCCCGCAATCGGGTAAATAGCTCGAAGAACGAAGCGCGGCTATCGTAGAAATCTACGAAGCCCAGCTCGCGGCTCTTGGTCATGTCGTTGACGCACTCGATCTCGCGGCCCAGGTCCGCATCGGTGTGCCACCACGAGGCCAGGCGATTGACGTCCGCTTCCACCAGGTCGTGCTTTGCCGCCAGTTCGGCCCAGAGCGCAGGGGCCGCCTCGGTCAGGCGCGCTTCCAACGGCTGCGGTGTGTCTGGGCAGGGCGCGGCGTCGAGTTCGAAGAACGCGGCGATCTCGCCCCACATCCAGCGCCAACGGAATACATCGCCATTGACGGTGTTGAAGGCCTGGTTGCGTGCGGCCGGGCTCAAGCCCGCCCAGGCCAGCTGACGCCCGAGCAGCCCGGCATCGGTCAGATCGGTGAGGCTGTTCCACTGCGCCTGCGAGCCCGGGAATACGAAGGGCTGGCCGGTGTGCTTGCACAGCGATGCATAGACCGCCAGCGTCACGCCCATGTTCATCGCATTGCTGCCATTGGCCATGCCGATCATGGTGTGCGAACGATGCACGCTCCACCCGAAGCCATGACGCTCGGCGTGCGCGAACAGCAGATCTTCGAGGGTGTAATAGAAATTCTCGCCGGGCTGGCGTGGTTCGCTCTCGCGGAACGGCGTTTCGGCCTTGCCGCTGCCGTAATTTTCGAACGCACCCAGATAATGCTTGGTGCCGGTGACCAGGGCCATGTGCTGCAGCGGCGCATCGCTCAGCGCATCGCACAGGTGACGCATCATTGCGCCGTTGGCTTCGACGTTCTCGCGCTCGGTGTCGCGACGCGTCCAGGTGCAGAAAAATACGTGGGTAATCGGCAGGCCACGCAAGGCCTTGGCCGTGCTATCCGCGTCGAGCAGGTCGGCTGCGACGGGAATGACGCCATCCTGCGGCAGTGGGCGACGTGCGAGGCCGTAAACGGTCCATCCATCGGCAACCAGAACGTTGGCGAGGTTGTAACCGGAAATGCCGGTCACGCCGACAATCAATGCAATGCCTTTACGCATGTGGGGGAACTCCTCGGAAACAGCGTCGAACATAGCGCTTCGCTCATGAAATCGAGGCGAATTGGGGGTGGCGCCGGCTGGCAGGCTGCACTGGCGATCGTGCGTCACGTAGCGTCCTGCTGATCGGCACGGTGATGCCGCGATGGCGTAGACGGAAGCGGATGCCGCGGTGTCGCGCTCACCGCGTTCGATCGAGCTCGCTCGTCGGCTCCGTTGCTCGGCGTGCCGCTGCGCAGTGCAGGCATGTCGGCCGGGACGACCGCTGCAAGGTGCAACGCCCACCGCACTCTCGCGCCCGCGCAGGGTGTGTCCGTTACGATCCGCTTTTTCCTACCTGACACGGCGCAGATCGCCGCTATGGCCGGTCCGAGCCGTGGTCTAGGCTCGTGCTCTCGGCCTGAACCTTCAGGAGCTGGACCAGCGACATGGATGTGTCAGCACAAGCGCCGCCACCGCCGCGGTTTGCCTCGGCGGTACCTGTTGCAGCTGCCATGCTGCTGGGTGTCGTTGGCTGCGCGTGGTCGCCCGCAGTGCTGCCGCGCGCGCTCTACATGGGGTGCCTGCTCGCAGGCGTGCTGATCATCGGCATCGTCCTGTGGCGGTGGCCGCGCCACGGCGCCTGGATGCTGGGGCTTGCAACGGTGTCGCTGGGGTTTGGACTCACCGGCTGGCACGCCACCACCGTGCTGCAGTCGCAGCTGCTGCCAGGTGACGAAGCGCGCGAACGCGCGGTACAGGGGCGGATCATCGGCCTGCCAGTGGCCGAGCAACGCCGGACACGCTTCCAGCTGCGCGTCGACGCCGATCGGACGCAGCCGCCGGCATTGCGCGGCAAGCTGTTGCAGCTGGCCTGGTACGACGCCTTCGGCACCGACCGGATCGGCCCGCGCGCGGCCCTGCGCGCCGGAGCGCACTGGCAGCTGCGCCTCAAGCTGCGAGCGCCACGCGGCTTGCGTAACCCCGGCGGGTTCGATGCCGAACGCCAGGCCCTGGCGCAGCGCATCGCCGCGACCGGCTATGTGCGCGACCCCGACGGCGCGCGCCAGATCGTCGCGCCGCACGGTGTGGACGCCTGGCGCGACCGCATGTCGCAACGAATTGCCGAGCAGGTGCCCGGGCCTTCGGCGCCGTATCTGCGCGCCCTGGCACTGGGCGATACGCGTGGGCTGGACGATGCCGCATGGGCAACCTTGCGCGCGACCGGGCTCAGTCATCTGATCGCGATCTCGGGCTTCCATGTCGGCCTGGTGGCTGCCTTCTTTGCATTGGCAGTCGCCGGTGTGTGGCGATGGTGGCCGGGCCTGGCCATCGTGGTTCCACGCATCCACGCCGCAGCAATCGCTGCGTTGACCGGTGCGACCGCCTACGCGGTGCTGGCCGGCCTGGCCTTGCCGACGGTCCGCACCGTGTTGATGATCGCGGTCGTTGCCGTGGCGCGCGTGGCGCGTCGACGCGCCACAACGGCGCAGATGCTTGCGCTCGCCTTGCTCGCGGTAGTGGCCTGGGACCCGTTGAGCGTGCTGGTGGCAGGCTTCTGGCTCAGTTTCGCCGGCGTTGCCTGGCTGGTGTGGTGCCTGCCGGCCGACGACCGCGCCATCCTGCGGGGCTTTCTGTCCGCACAGACCGTTGCCACGGTGGGTCTGCTGCCGCTGACGGTCAGCTTGTTCGGGCAAGCCTCGCTGGTGGGCCCGTTTGCCAACCTGGTCGCGATTCCGTGGTGGACCTTCGTGGTTGTTCCGCTATGCCTGATCGGCACCGCACTGGAGGCACTGTACGTCGGAGCGGGGCTCTGGGCGTGGCAGTTGGCGGGGTGGTGTTTCGAGCTGACCTGGCCGGGCTTTGTCTGGCTTGGGCAGACCACGGTGGCCTTGTGGTGGGTGCCCGAATCCGATGCGGTCGCGCTGATCGCCGCGCTGCTGGGCGCGTTCTGGCTGTTGCTGCCGCGCGGCATGCCGGGCAAGACCATGGCGGCCCTGTTGTGGCTGCCGCTGCTCTGGCCGGATCGCGCCATGCCCGGCGCCGGCGAAGCCGACGTGCAGGTGATGGATGTGGGGCAGGGACTGGCGGTGCTGGTGCGCACGCAACGGCATGCACTGCTGTTGGACACCGGCCCTGCGGTGCGCGACGGCTTCGACGCCGGTGAGCGCGTGGTCCTGCCGGCCTTGCGCGCGCTCGGGGTGCGCAGGCTGGACGCACTCGTGCTCAGTCATGCCGATGCCGATCATGCCGGCGGCTATGCCGCGGTGCGCGCGGGGTTGCCGGTCGCAGCCACGTTGGCGCCACCCGGCGCACCGCTGGATGTCAGTGCGCGCTGTCATGCGGGGCAGCGCTGGGAGTGGGATGGCGTGCGCTTTCGCTTCCTGCATCCAGGTGCCGATTTCCCGTATTTGCGCAATCAATCCAGCTGCGTGCTGCTGGTGCAGACGCCACACGTCAGCGCCTTGCTTCCGGGGGATGTCGATGCGCTGGTGGAGCGTCGGCTGATGCGCGCGCAGGCGGGCGCGTTGCACGCCGACCTCGTGGTGGTGCCGCACCATGGCAGCGCAGACGGGTCGCATGCCGGCTTCGTTGCTGCCACCGGTGCGCGGTTGGCGCTGGTGTCCTCCGGTTACGGCAACCGCTTCGGGCATCCGCGCGCGCAGGTCGTGCAGCGTTGGCAGGACAGTGGCGCGGAGGTGCTCGATACGGCCGAGTCCGGCGCAATCAGGGTCTGGCTCGGCGCTGATGGCCTGCAGGTCCGCGAGCGACGGCGCTGGCAGCCGCGGCTGTGGGATGCTGCGGAACGGCGGCGGTCGGCTGCTATCCTATCGGTGAGCGAATAGGCGGCCGCGCTGCCGGAGGAATCACATCGTGTTGGAGCTGGTCAAGGCGGGCGGTTGGCCGATGGTGCCGTTGCTGTTGTTGGGTGTGGTCGCCTTGGCGATCGTGCTGGAACGTCTGTGGACCTTGCGCCGCAACGAGGTGACACCGCCCGGGCTGGGTGAGGAGGTCCGCAACTGGGCCGCACGCGGCAAGCTGGATCCCTCCCATATCGAATCGCTGCGGCGCAACTCGCCGTTGGGCGCGTTGCTGGCCGCCGCGCTGGATGTGCGTGGCCGGCCGCGTGATCTGATCCGCGAGCGGATCGAGGACACCGGTCGCCACGTGGTGCATCGCATGGAGCGTTATCTGAATGCGCTGGGCACGATTGCCTCGGCCGGGCCGTTGCTGGGGCTGCTGGGCACCGTGGTCGGTATGATCCAGATGTTCCTGGGCATCCTCGATCACGGCGTGGGCGATGTGAATCAGCTCGCCGGCGGCATCGGCAAGGCGCTGGTCTGTACCGCCACCGGCATGATCATCGCGGTGCCGGCATTGATGGCGCATCGCTTCTTCAAGGGGCGCATTGCCGGCTATATCATCGAGATGGAGCAGGAGGCCACCTTGCTGCTGGACACCATGGACGGCCGACCGGTTGTTTCGGCTGTAGTGCCGGCGCCGGCAGTCGCCAAGCCCGTCACGGCGAAGGGCTGACGGATGCGTATCGGCAGTGACCGAAGCCAGGACGAGCCGCACATCGATCTGGTGCCATTGATTGACGTCATCCTCGTCCTCATCATCTTCTTCGTGGTGACCACGACCTTCGACGCACGCTCCACGCTGCAATTGCAGCTGCCCACTGCCAGCGACCAGAACACCGGTGCGCCGCCGCGCGCGCTCAGTGTGCTGGTCAATGCCGATGGCCATTACTTCATCAACGATCAGGAAGTACTGCGCTCGGATGTGGATTCGCTCAAGCAGACCATCGCCCAGATTGCCGGCGATGACCGCGAGCAGACGGTGCTGATGCGCGCCGATGCACGGACGCCGTACCAGGCCGTGGTCACTGCGCAGGATGCGTTGGGGCAGCTCGGCTTCCGGCGCATTGCCATCGCCACGGCGCCCCAGACCGGCAGCGCCGGCACGACACGTACTAACGGAACTCGCCAGTGACCACCTCCACCGACCGCCCGGCGCCAGTTTCGTCCTGGCGCACGTACCGTCGCCTGCTGGCTTTCGCCAAGCCGTACCGGCTGTTGCTGGTCGCCGCACTGATCGCCGCGTTGATCGAAGCGGCAGGCACCACCGGCTTTCTGGCGTTGATGAAGCCGATCACCGACGAAACCTTCATCTACAAGAATGCCGAGGTCAGCCGCTGGTTGCCGGTGCAGATCATCCTGCTGTTTGTGGTGCGTGGGGTGGCCGGCTACATCACCGACATGGCGATGGGCAAATCCGCGCGCAGCATCGCGCGCGATCTGCGCGTCAAGGTGATGGCCAAATACCTGCGCCTGCCTGGCTCGCGGTTCGATTCCGAGCCGGTGCCGTCGATGTTGATCCGTCTGGGCTCGGACTCGGACCAGGTGGCGCAGGCAGCCGTGGATGCGGTCAAGGTGATGATCCAGCAGTCGTTGCAGGTGATCGGCGCGTTGGCGCTGATGCTGTGGCATAGCTGGCAGGTCACCCTGACCATCCTGGTGCTGGCGCCGGTTCTGGCCTGGGTGATGGACAAGGTGGCGCGCCGGTATCGGCGCATCAGCCACAGCATCCAGGAAAGTGGCGCGCACTTGTTGCAGGCCGCCGACCAGACCTTGTCCAGCCACCAGGAGGTCAAGATCTACGGCGCCCAACAGACCGAAATGGAGCGGTATGGCGCGCTGGCCGACCGCAATCTGCGGCTGGCGATGAAGGTCGAATCCACGCGCGGCATTTCCACCGCCACGGTGCAGATGATCGGTGCGATCGGGCTGTCGGCGCTGCTGTTCGTGGCAGGTGCACAGGCCTTGGCCGGGCGGCTGACCGCCGGCGACTTCGTGGTGCTGATGACCTCCATGCTCACGATCATTCCGGGCCTCAAGCAGCTCACCAATGTGCAAAACATGGTGCAGCGTGGGCTGGCCTCGGCCGAGCGCCTGTTTTCGGTGCTCGACAGCCCCGACGAGCCCGATCAGGGAACGGTGCCGCTCAGCCGCGCAAAGGGCTTGATCGAATTTCGCGATGTGACCGCGCGCTATCCCGGCCAGGTGAATCCTGCGCTGGCCGAGGTCAGCTTCGTCGCGCAGCCCGGCACGGTCACCGCGATCGTCGGCCGCTCCGGCAGCGGCAAATCCAGTCTGATCAAGCTGATCCCGCGCTTCTACGAAGCCGAGGCAGGGCAGATCCTGCTCGACGGACATCCGGTGCAGGCCTACGCGCTGGCCGATCTGCGTCGACAGATCGCGCTGGTCGGACAGCAGGTGATGCTGTTCGACGGCAGCATCGCCGACAACGTCGCCTATGGCGAAATGCGCACCGCAGATGCCGGGCAACTGGAGCGTGCGATTCTGGGCGCCAATGCGATGGAGTTCGTCGCGCAATTGCCCGAGGGGCTGCAGTCGCATGTCGGGACGAAGGGCGGTCGCCTGTCGGGCGGGCAGCGGCAGCGCCTGGCGATCGCACGTGCGATGCTCAAGGATGCGCCCATCCTGATTCTGGATGAAGCCACCGCAGCGCTGGACAACGAATCCGAGCGGCTGGTGCAGGATGCCCTGCACAAGCTGATGCCCGACCGCACCACGCTGGTGATCGCACACCGCCTGTCCACCATCGAACATGCCGACCAGGTATTGGTGATGGACCAGGGCCGCATCGTCGAGCGCGGCACCCACAGCGAATTGCTGGCGCAGAGCGGGCTGTATTCGCATCTGCACGGCATGCAGTTCCGCGAACGCCAGGCATGAGCAAGCGCGGCACCCGCACCCCGGGTTATTGGTACGACAACAGCCCGATCCCGCTGGCCGCACGCCTGCTGGCACCGATCTACGCCGCGGCCATTGCGTTGCGGCGCGGCGTCTACCGGCGTGGCTTGCGCAAGCGGCATGGCATCCCGGCGCCGGTGATCGTGGTCGGCAATGTCACCGCTGGAGGCACCGGCAAGACCCCGCTGACCATTGCCCTGGTGTCCAAGTTGCAGGATGCCGGCTGGACGCCCGGCGTGGCCAGCCGCGGCTATGGTCGCGATGACGCAGGCACGGCCCGCTGGGTGGATGCCGATACGCCGGTGGCACTAGGCGGCGACGAGCCGGTCCTGATCGCGTGGAAGACCGGCGCGCGCGTGCGTGTGGACAGCGACCGCGTCGCTGCCGCCAGGGCGCTGGTGGAAGCTGGTTGCGACATCATCGTGTGCGACGACGGTCTGCAGCACTACCGGCTGGCGCGCGACGTGGAGATCGAAGTGGTCGATGGCCAGCGCCGCTACGGCAATGGCCGGCTGCTGCCGGCCGGGCCGCTGCGCGAACCGGCCGCGCGTGCACGCGATTGTGATTTTCGTGTGGTCAATCTGGGCCAGGCCAGCGCTACCGCCGCCCTCCAGGCACCGGACGATTCCGGTTTCGGCGAGTGGCAGATGCGGCTCAGCATCGACAGCGTGCAACCGATGGATGGCAAGCGCGCGCAACCCTTGAGCATGCTGGCCGGGCAGCGCGTGCATGCGGTGGCTGGCATCGCGCACCCGGAGCGGTTCTTTGCAATGCTGCGGGCACGCGGCATTGGCGTGGTGCCGCATGCGTTCCCGGACCATCATGTGTATCGCGCTGCAGATTTCAGCTTCGGCAGTCGCCTGCCGGTGCTGATGACCGAAAAAGATGCGGTGAAGTGCCGGCCATTTGCCGACGAGTGGCTGTACAGCGTGCCGCTAAAGGCGGACCTGCCTGCTGCGTTCTGGGTGAGCCTGCTGGACCGCTTGAACAAGCTGGCGAGCCGCCAGGGCGCATGAACTGCGGCCGTGCGGCGCGGTGTAGCGCGCGAGACGCGGATAGGAGCGTGGGGGCTGGTGCCCAAGTGCGCAGGCATCATCCGCTCCGTGGCAACCACGCACGTCGCAATGCCATCGACGCACTCGCAACACCCCTGCATGTACTGGTGCATGCAGGTCAGCCACTACACTGCGAACCAGCCTGACGTCGGCCCTGTGGCGCGCTGCTGCAGTCATGCAGAAGCGTGTGCTGCGGGCAGGCGCACTGCGATTACCCTGCCGAGGTCCATCCCACCATTCCGCCGTTCAGAGCGCATACGCATGACCAATCCAACGCCTGCCGATTTCGTCGTCGCCATCCCGGCGCGCTACGCGTCCACGCGCTTGCCCGGCAAGCCGCTGCAACGCCTCGGCGATCGTCCGATGATCCAGCATGTGGCCGAGCGGGCGCTGCTGGCCGGCGCGCGCGCGGTCTGGGTGGCCACCGATGATGCGCGGATTGCCGAAGCCATCGCGTACGTGCCGGGCGTGCAGGTGGCCATGACCGGTAGCGAGCACCTCTCCGGTACCGACCGCCTTGCCGAATGCGCGCGCATCGCCGGCTGGGATGCGGACACCTGCGTGGTGAATCTGCAAGGCGACGAGCCCTTTGCGCCTGCCGCCGGCATCCGCGCAGTCGCCGAGCTGCTGCTGCACTCGGGCGCCGACATGGCCACGCTTGCCGCACAGGTAGACACCGCGCACGACCTGTTCGACCCGAACGTGGTGAAGCTGGTGCGCACCGCAGGCGGGGATGCGCTGTATTTCAGCCGCGCGCCGATCCCCTGGCACCGAGACAGCTTCGCCAGCCAACCCGAGCAGCTGCCGGTGGACGGGCAGTGGCTGCGTCATATCGGCATCTACGCGTACCGCGCCGGTTTCCTGCAACGGTTTGCGGCCATGCCGCCGGGCATGCTGGAGCGCCTCGAATCGCTGGAGCAGCTGCGGGTGATGGAGGCCGGCCATCGCATCGCCGTTGCGTTGACGCCGGAGCAGTTTCCGCCGGGTATCGACACGCCCGATGATCTGGCCCGTGCCCAGGCGCGCGTGGCCTCTGCATGAAGCTGTTGATCGTGTGTCTGGGCAATATCTGCCGCTCGCCGATGGGCGAGGGCGCCGTACGCGCGCAGCTGGACGAGGCGCGGCTGTCGCGACGCATCCAGGTCGATTCGGCCGGTACCGGCGACTGGCACGCTGGCGATCCGCCGGACCCGCGCGCCATCCGCTGCGCGCGCGGGCATGGTGTCGACATTTCCGGCCTGCGTGCGCGTCAGGTGCTGCGCGAGGATTTCGAGCATTTCGACTGGCTGCTGTGCGCCGACGGCAACAATCTACGTGATCTGCAACGGATCGCCCCCGCATCGCTGCGCGACAAGGTGGCACTGTGGTTGCCGTGGGCCGGCGTGGACGCACGTGACGACATCCCCGACCCATATACCGGCAGCAGCAAGGATTTCGAGCAGGTCTGGCAACTGGTCGATACCGCCGCGCGGCAGACGGTGGCCAGACTCACCCGAGGCTAATCACGCTTGGGCATAATCACCGCATGAATGCCCAGCTCACCCAGGAACTGCCGGAATTTCCCACCTGGCTCAACGCCAGGCCGTCCACCTTGCAGGAACATCGCGGCCGTGCGCTCGTGCTGGCCTTCATCAACGCCAGCTCGGTATGGTGCGCCGAACGCCTGGCCGAACTGGCGCAATGGCAGGCACGCAGCCCCGGGCGCTTGCAGGTGATCGTGGTGCAGGTGCCGCGCTTCGATAGCGAGCGTCTGCCGCAACGTTCGCTCAAGCAGTTGCGCGGCCACGGCGTCAGCGCGCCGATCCTGCTCGACAAGGACTGGGAAACCTGGCGCCGGTTCAACATCCAGTCCTGGCCCACGCTGGTGTTGTTGGACGCCTACGGGCGCGAGCGCCAGCGCCTGGTCGGCGTCACCGGCGATCTGGACAGGGCGCTGGCCGCCCTGTGCGACGGCCAGCAGCCGCCCTCCGATGCAGACCTGCAGGGCGTGGCCGAGCGCGACCCCGAGCCGCGGTTGGCATTGCGCTTTCCCACCGGCCTGGCCGCAACCGAAGACCGTCTGTACGTCGCCGACACCGGCCACCATCGCGTGCTCGAGTGCACGCATGGCGGGCGTGTGCTGCGTCAGTTCGGACATGGCAACGCCGATCTCATCGATGGCGGCATCGGCGAAGCCGCATTCCGCCGCCCGCAAGGCCTGGCACTGGAACGCGACCAGCTCTACGTCGCCGATACCGGCAACCACGCGTTACGGCGCATCAACCTGCGCAGCGGGCAGGTGGACACCCTGTGCGGCACCGGTCGCTCGGGCGAGCCGGTCGAAGGGCCGCTGGCGTTCGCCGGCGCGTCCGCTCTGAACTACCCGCAGGGTCTGGCCGTTGCCGACAACCAGGTGTTGATCGCCATGGCCGGCGATAACCGCATCTGGAGCTACGACCTGGGTCGCGCGGCATTGAGTGCGCGCGCCGGCACCGGCTCCCTTGAAATCCGCGATGGCAGCGGCCATCTCGCAGCTTTCGCGCAACCCGCAGGATTGGCGGCAGTGCAGCAAGTGGCGTACGTCTGCGATGGGCTGGGCTCGTCGATCCGCACCATGCAGTTGCGCGGTGACCTAGTGCAGACCCTGGTCGGCGGGCAGGGCCTGTGGCAGTTTGGCGATGAGGACGGGCCGCGCGGCACCGCGCAGTTGCAGTTTCCGCAGGCCATCGCGCTGGCCGCCGACTCGCCATTGCTGTGGATCGCCGACACCGGCAACGGCCGCCTGCGCTGCCTGCGCCTGGGCGGCGGCGAGCTGACCACGGTCGAGCTGCCGCGGCGCCTGCATGGCCCGGCCGGTCTGGCGGTGGCCGCCGGTGCGGTCTGGATTGCCGAAACCGATGCCCATGCCGTGCTGCGTTACGACCTGGCAAGCGGCGCACTGAGTGATGTTGCGATAGACGAATGAACGCAAGGCCCCAAGCCGATTTCGATGGAAAAGCGTTTGCTGCGCAGCTGAGCACCGCGCCCGGCGTCTACCGCATGTATGCGGCCGACGACACCTTGCTGTACGTCGGCAAGGCCGGCGCGCTGCGCAAGCGCGTGGGCAGCTATTTCAACGGCACGCCGAAGAATGCACGGCTGACCTCGATGCTGTCGCAGGTGGCGCGCATGGACGTCACCGTGACCCGCAGTGAGGCCGAAGCGCTGCTGCTGGAAAACCAGCTCATCAAGTCGCTGTCGCCGCGCTACAACGTGTCCTTGCGCGATGACAAGAGCTACCCGTACGTGCTGCTCACGCGCGAGGACTGGCCGCGGATCGCCTTGCATCGTGGCCCGCGTGCCGTGCAGGGGCGCTACTTCGGCCCGTACACCGGCGTGACCGGCGTACGTGAGACGCTGAGCCTGATGCACAAGCTGTTCAAGTTGCGCAGTTGCGAAGACAGCGTGTTCCGTAACCGCTCGCGGCCCTGTCTGCAGTATCAGATCGGCCGTTGCAGTGGCCCATGCGTGGATCTGGTGGCCGCGCCCGATTACGCCGAATCGGTGCGCCGCGCCACCATGTTTCTGGAAGGCAAGAGCGACCAGCTCGGCGAAGAGATCATGCATTCGATGCAGCAGGCCAGCGAAGCGCTGGAATTCGAGCGTGCTGCGCGCCTGCGCGATCTGTTGTCGTCGTTGCGCAGCATGCAGAACCGCCAGTACGTCGATGGCCGCGCCGCCGACCTGGATGTGCTGGCCTGCGCCACGCAGTCCAGCCAGGCCTGCGTGCTGCTGCTGAGCTTCCGCGATGGCCGCAACCTGGGCACGCGCTCGTTCTTTCCCAAAACCAACGGTGAGGACAGCGCCGACGAGATTCTCGGCGCATTCGTATCGCAGTATTACGCCGAGCATTCGCCGCCGCGCGAGATCCTGCTGGATCGCGAAATCCCCGAGGCCGAACTGATCGAAGCCGCACTCAGCGCCGCTGCCGAACACAAGGTCGCGCTGAAGTGGAACGTGCGCGGCGAGCGTGCCGGCTATCTGCTGCTGGCGACCCGCAACGCGCAGCTGACGCTGGTGACCGAGCTCACCAGCCAGAGCGCGCAGCACGCTCGCAGCGAAGCACTGCGCGAAATGCTCGGACTTGCCGAACCGGTCAAGCGGGTGGAGTGCTTCGACATCAGCCACACCATGGGCGAAGCCACCGTCGCGTCGTGCGTGGTATTCGATGCCAGCGGCCCGGTGCGCGGCCAGTATCGGCGCTTCAATATTTCCGGCATCACCCCGGGCGACGACTACGCCGCGATGCGGCAGGCGATCGAGCGGCGGTTCCGGCGCGCGGTGGAAGAAAACGGCGTGCTGCCCGATGTGCTGTTGATCGACGGCGGTGCCGGCCAGCTGGCCCAGGCCCAGGCCGCACTGGCCGACCTGGGCGTCGAGAACGTGCTGCTGGTGGGCGTTGCCAAGGGCGAGGAGCGCAGGGCAGGGCACGAGGCGCTGATCATGGCCGACGGCCGCGAGCTGCGCCCAGGCGCGGCGTCGCCGGCGCTGCAGTTCATCCAGCAGGTGCGTGACGAAGCGCACCGCTTTGCCATCACCGGTCACCGCGGACGCCGCCAGAAGGCGCGCATGACCAGCAAGCTCGAGGATATCCCCGGTATCGGGCCGCGACGTCGCGCCAGCCTGCTCAAGCATTTCGGCGGTCTGGTCGGCCTCAAGGCCGCTGGCGAGGCCGAGATCGCGCGGGTGGACGGAGTCAACGCCGCACTTGCCGCGCGAATCTACGCTAACCTGCACGGGCTGGCGCTTCCCGATGCGGCAGGCGAGTCGAGTCCGTAATGAAGTTGACCATCCCCACGTGGCTGACACTGCTGAGGATCCTGATGATCCCGGTGCTGGTCGTGGTGTTCTACCTGCCGTACACCTGGACAAATTTTGCGTCCGCCGGCGTGTTCGCGCTGGCTGCCATCACCGACTGGCTGGATGGCTGGGTCGCGCGGCGCTATCACCAGTATTCCGCGTTCGGCGCGTTTCTGGACCCGGTTGCCGACAAGTTGATGGTCGCAGTGGCGTTGTTCCTGATCGTGCAGGGTCATCCCACCCCGTGGATGGCGTTCTGGGCGGCAGTGATCGTCGGCCGCGAGATCGCCGTCTCCGCGCTGCGCGAGTGGATGGCCGAGATCGGGCAGCGTGCCAAGGTGCGCGTGGCCGTGATCGGCAAGGTCAAGACCACCGCGCAGATGGTGGCGTTGCTCTGCCTGCTGTATTCGGTCACGCCGGGGCAGATGCCGACGCACGAAATCTGGTTGGGCAATCTGATCTTCCGTGCTGGTTACTGGACGCTGGCAATCGCCGCGCTGCTGACGCTGTGGTCGGGTTTCCAGTACCTGCAGGCGGCCTGGCCGAGCCTGCGTGCCGACGAAAAAGCCGCAATCAGCAACAAGCCGAAAAAAATCGAAAGCAACAGTTGACACCTATGCTGTTCGCTGTAGAATTTCGCCTCCCAAGCGGGAATAGCTCAGTTGGTAGAGCGCAACCTTGCCAAGGTTGAGGTCGCGAGTTCGAGTCTCGTTTCCCGCTCCAGTTAGTGACAAGGCTCCCGTGTCGGGGCCTCGTTGTTTCAAGGCAGGATGCCTTGGGTTAGATGTTTCGGCCTGGTGGTAGAGTGGTTATGCAGCGGACTGCAAATCCGCGTACGCCGGTTCAATTCCGGCCCAGGCCTCCACATCGCATGCGCTTTTTCGCATCGGCAACGATGACAGGGCTAGCGCAACGAAGTGACAAGCTGTACAATTTATCTTCACGCGGGAATAGCTCAGTTGGTAGAGCGCAACCTTGCCAAGGTTGAGGTCGCGAGTTCGAGTCTCGTTTCCCGCTCCAAATTCAGAACCCTGGATATCAGATGATATCCAGGGTTTTTTATTTGAGCGATGGCGTAGTGGGCGCTGCCTGATGTGGACTTGCGGGCGCCTACGCGGCAACGCATTGCGCTGGTGCCGCTCTCTGCATCCCTGCGCGCATAAGCAATCTTGCCCCGATACGTCGTTATGCAGCCTTACATCAGCAAGCCGACGCATACCGAGTAGCGGTAGCCGCTTTCTGCCTCGACTGGATCTTGGATGCCGTTCGGGTTGTATGCCTAGTCACCAAGCGTGGCGCCGACGCTTGTGACGTGGATGACTGCGAAAAGGGGCAGTGCCGATTGACAGAATGCCAACGCAGCTCATCGCCGCTATGGCCTGCTTCTCAGCATGAGATGAGCAGCTACAGTTGCAGACAGTGAAAGCACGTCACGTTGAGCTGTCGCGAAGTCAACTCGGTCTGCTATCGGATGACGGTGCCTGACGTCATCGGTGCAGCAGCAGACCTACGCTGCGGTGGGATGTGCCCGGGGCGGGGGTCGAACCCGCATAGCCTCACAGCTGAGGGATTTTAAGTCCCTTGCGTCTACCAATTTCGCCACCCGGGCATTGCGATAGCGTGCCTGATTGCGCGGCGATTGTGAATCTCCAGACGAAGATCGTGCCAACTGCCGGTCCAAATCCCGCGTGCGCTATGCTGCCGCCGCACAGCTGCGCGGCAACCGATCGCGCGATCCCGAGGAATTGCATGTCCGGCACCCCGCTTGTCCCACCGCAGTACGCCCGCATCGCCGTCATCGGGCTGGGCTATGTCGGCCTGCCACTGGCAGTGGCGTTCGGCGAGCAGCGCGACACACTGGGTTTCGACATCGACGCGCAGCGGGTTGCGCAGCTGCGCGAAGGGCACGATGCCACGCTGGAACTGGACGATGGCGAACTGGCTGCGGCTACGCAGCTTCGCTATAGCGCGGCCGCGGAGGACCTGGCGACGTGCAGCATCTTTATCGTCACCGTCCCGACGCCGATCGATAGTTTCGAACAGCCGGACCTGGAACCGTTGCGCAGCGCCACCAGGTTGATCGCTGCCGCGCTCAAGCCGGGCGATCTGGTGATCTACGAGTCGACCGTCTACCCGGGCACCACCGAAGAAGTCTGTGTGCCGTTGCTGGAAGCGGTGTCCGGCCTGCGTTTCAATACCGATTTTTTCTGTGGCTACAGTCCGGAGCGGGTCAATCCAGGCGACCGGCAACGCCGGCTGCGCGATATCCGCAAAATCACCTCCGGCTCGACGCCACAGGCAGCCGATGCGGTCGATGCGCTGTATACCAGCATCATCACCGCCGGCACCTGGCGTGCGTCGTCGATGCGTGTGGCCGAAGCGGCCAAGGTGGTGGAGAACATCCAGCGCGACGTCAACATCGCGCTGGTCAACGAGCTGGCGTTGATCTTCGACAAGCTCGGCATCGACACGCTCGATGTGCTGGAAGCGGCAGGCACCAAATGGAATTTCCTGCCATTTCGCCCCGGCCTGGTAGGCGGGCATTGCATCGGGGTGGACCCGTACTACCTGATGCACAAATCCGAAAGCGTGGGCTACCACCCCGACCTCATTCACACCGCGCGGCAAGTCAACAATCGCGTGGGCCGGCACGTGGCAGAGCGGGTATGCGGCATGCTGGCGATGCGCGGCGTTGCGCTCGCGCAGGCGAGGGTGCTGGTATTGGGTGCCACCTTCAAGGAAAACTGCCCGGACCTGCGCAACAGCCGTGCCCTGGAGCTGGTGCAATTGCTGCAGGCGGCCGGCGTGCAGGTCGACACCTGCGATCCTTGGGCCGACCCGGCAGAGGCGCTGCTGCATGCCGGCGTGCAGTTATGCGAAGCCCCGGAGGAGGGCGCCTACGACGCTGTCGTGCTGGCGGTGGCGCATGCCCAGTATCGCGACTACGACGCCCATCGCATTGCTGCACTGGGCAAGCCAGGTGCGGTGGTCTACGACGTCAAATCGGTGTGGCCGCGCGTGGCCGTCAGTGATCGGCTGTAAGTTGATTGCCGTGCTGCTTTAGCCACTCGATCGCACCAGACGCAGCGCGATGCCCGCTGGCGAAGCAGGCGGTCAGCAGATAGCCGCCGGTCGGTGCTTCCCAGTCCAGCATTTCGCCAGCACAGAACACGCCGGGGCGCGCCAGCGCCATCAACTGCGCGTCCAGGGCTTCCAGTTCCACGCCACCGGCCGAGCTGATCGCCTCTGCGAGCGGGCGCGGCCGCAGCAGCCGCAGCGGGAGTTGCTTGAGCGTGCGTGCCACCAACGCCGAATCGTCGCCGGCCTGTTTGCCGAGCAGTTCATAGACCAGCGCGGCCTTGACGCCCTCGATACCGATTTGGCGGCGCAGATGTTCGCTGAAACTACGCCCCTTGCGCGGCCTGGCCAACTCGGCGCCAACGCGCTCCAGCGAACGGTCGGGTAGCAGATCCAGCACCAATTCGGTTGTGCCATGCGCCTCGATCTGCGTACGCAGCTCGGCCGCGATGGCATAGATCAGGCTGCCCTCGATCCCGGTTTCAGTGATCACGCATTCGCCCTGCAGCGCGTGCTGCACGCCCGTGCTGTCGCGCCAATGCGCGACCACCGGTTTGAGTGGTGCGCCCGCATGCCGTTGCGCGAAATGCGCACTCCAGTCGAGATCGAAGCCGCAGTTGGCCGGCACCAAGTGGCGCACGGCGATGCCGTGCTGTTGCAGCGGGGCCTGCCAGGCGCCATCGGAGCCGAGCTGCGGCCAACTGCCGCCACCCAGTGCCAGCACCGTTGCATCCGCCTGGAGATCGATAGCGCCGTCAGGTGTGGAAAATCGCAGCGCACCGTCAGCGTTCCATCCCAGCCAGCGATGCTGCACATGAAAGGTAACGCCCTGGTCCTTGAGGCGACGCACCCAGCCGCGCAGCAAGGGCGCAGCCTTGCGGTCGATCGGAAACACCCGCCCGGAGCTGCCGACATAGGTTTCCACGCCCAGCTCGCGCGCCCAGGCGCGCAATGCATCGGCATCGAACTCCTGCAGCCACGCCGCCACCATCGGCGTGCGCTCACGATAGCGCTGGGCGAACAGCGGCATCGGATCGGAGTGGGTGAGATTGAGTCCGCCCTTGCCGGCGATCAGGAATTTGCGCCCCACCGAGCCTTTCGCCTCGTACAGATCCACGGCGATCCCGGCAGCACACGCCACTTCGGCAGCCATCAATCCCGCAGGCCCGCCGCCAATGACCGTCAGCCGCGGTCTGCTCGCATCCATCATCACTTTCGCACTCAGCGCGGCTGCACGCCGAGCAATTCCACATCGAACACCAGCGAAGCGCCCGGGGGTATGACACCGCCTGCGCCGTTGTCGCCGTAGCCGTAGTCCGGGGGAATCATCAAGGTGCGCTTGCCGCCCACGCGCATCCCGGCAACGCCTTCGTCCCAACCGCGGATCACCTGGCGGCCACCCAGCACGAACTGGAACGGCTCGGCGCGATCCAGCGAACTATCGAACTTCTTGCCGTGTTTGTCGGCCGCCTTTTCGTCGTACAGCCAGCCGGTGTAATGCACCGTCACCAGGGAACCGGGCGTGGCCTCCGCGCCGGTACCGGCAGTACGGTCGATCCGCTCGAAGCTGGCGATGGTGCCGCCGGAAGGCGGCAGGGCGGGCGCACAGCTGGCAAGCAGCAGGGCGGCACAGAGCGTCAGCACAAGGCGCATGGGTATGTCCGTGAAGGAAGGCCGCCATTATCGCACCTGGCTCCCGGTATCATCGTCCCATGGCCAAGCTGCTGCTCAACCTGCGCAATGTCCCCGACGACGAGGCCGACGAGGTGCGGGCGCTGATGCGCGAGCACCTGGTACAGATCTACGAAACGCGGCCCAGCAACTGGGGGATCTCCGCAGGCGGTATCTGGCTCAGCGACGATGCGGACCATGCACGCGCCAAGGCCTTGCTGGGTGCCTACCAAGCACAGCGCGGCGCGATCGCACGCGCCCAGCGCCAGGAGGCGATTGCCGCCGGCACCGCAGAAACCTTTGGCGCATTACTGCGCAAACGCCCGGTCTTCGTGATTGCCACGCTACTGGGCATGCTGGTCGTGGCCTCGTTGGTGTTGCTGCCGTTTCTGCTGTTGCGCGGCTGATCGGCCCGGGGCTGGGACCGATCTGACTGAAATCGCGGCAGATCCAACGCCTCTGCCATCGAGCAGCGCGCCGCTTGCCGCCGCGCCGCGCCGCGCCGTTCCGTAGCACGCTCGATCTTGTCCAGGCGCTCGCTAGCTCGGGCCTGCCGCCTTAAAATAGCCGCATGATTACCAATACTGCGGCTTACCACTTCGTCGCCATCCAGGACCCGCAGCCGCTGGCCGACAGCGTGCTGGCGCAGGCCGAACAGCACCTGCTGAAGGGCTCGGTGCTGGTGGCCGAGGAGGGCATCAATCTCTTTCTGGCGGGCGAGGCGGACCGGATTGACGCGTTCTACCTGTGGTTGCAGTCAGACAGCCGCTTTGCGCACATGCGCATCAAGTACAGCCAGAGCACGCATCAGCCCTTTGCGCGGCTCAAGGTAAAGGTCAAGCCGGAGATCATCAGCTTCCGTCGCCAGGATGCATCGCCACTGCCGGGCCGTGCGCCTGCAGTGAGCCCCGCAGTGTTGCGGGAGTGGATGCGCACTGGCCACGATGATCGTGGTCGCCCGCTGGTGCTGCTGGACACGCGCAATGCGCAGGAAGTGGCCTATGGCACGTTTCATGGCGCCCTGACCTTGCCGATCGACAAGTTCACCGACCTGCCTGCAGCCCTTGAGCCGCACCGCGCCGCGTTGGCCGATGCCACGGTGGTGAGCTTCTGCACCGGCGGTATCCGTTGCGAAAAGGCCGCTGTCTGGATGCAGGCCGAGGGCATGGACAACGTGCTGCAGTTGGAGGGCGGCATCCTGGGCTATTTCGAGGAAGTCGGCGGCGAAGGCTACGACGGCCGCTGTTTCGTCTTCGATGAGCGCGTTGCACTGGACCCGCAATTGCGGCCGCTGGTGGACGACGCGCGGACCACCGAGCCAGGAAAAGTCTGACCGGGCACGACTGGGTTGCCCGATGCAGCCGGCATTGCAGGCGCTCGCATCATGTCAACACACTGCACTACAGGACCGACGCGTGGTACTACACGTCGGAATGCGTGCAGTTCGCTCTAACTTGAGCGTAATACGTTGCATCGAGCTTGCCCTGAATTATTCACGGAGCTAGGCTGCATCAGCCAGCCGCACAGCGAGGACAACAAGGATGACCATCAGAGTTTTTCTGATCGACGATCATGCACTCGTGCGTACCGGCATGAAGATGATCCTGTCCAAGGAAGTGGACGTCGATGTGGTGGGTGAGGCAGAGAGCGGTGAAGCCGCCTTGCCGCAGGTTCGTCAACTCAAGCCCGATATCGTGCTGTGCGATCTGCACCTGCCCGGCGTGAGCGGTCTTGAAATCACCGAGCGCATCGTCAAGGGTGATTACGGCACGCGCGTGATCATCGTCTCCGTACTCGAAGATGGTCCGCTGCCCAAGCGCTTGCTCGAAGCCGGTGCGTCCGGCTACGTGGGCAAGGGGGGCGATGCGCATGAATTGCTGCGCGCGGTACGCGAGGTGGCGTTGGGGCGGCGTTATCTGGGCAACACGATTGCGCAGAATCTGGCGCTGTCCAATCTCGAAGGTGGCGGCTCCCCCTTCGATGCGTTGTCGCCACGCGAGCTGGAGGTGGCCTTGTTGCTGACCCAGGGCCTGCGCCAGGAAGACATCGCCAAGCGCCTGAATCTCAGTGCCAAGACCATCAATACGCACAAGGCGCGTCTGTTCGAAAAGGTCGGCATCCAGGACAACATCGCGTTGGCCCGTCTGGCCAATCAATACGGCCTGACCGATCCTGCCCGCACGATGTGACGCCTGGCCGTCGCTCGTTGAGCACTGCGCTGCATGGGTTCAATCGGTCAGGTTTCCGGTTCCAAAGTGCGTAAAGCTGGCTGGCGCCCTGGATCCGCTGGCGAAGGCTTGTAAGCGGTTATCGCAGCACGCAGCGCAGGGCGAGGCGATTCCGCTGATGCAAACGCAGCGCGCGGCGCAGGACAAGGCGATTCCGTTGACTCAGGCAGCGCCTACACGCCGAAAAAGCGTCCATCGCAGCAAGCGACAGGACATCAGGACTGGCAGGTGGTCAAGCGATGGCCTGCAGCCACGACGTAGCGCGGCGCCTGCTGCACTCCGGGAGTTCTCACGACAAGAGCGCTGAAGTCGCTTCAGGCTCGATCAGCATCCGCTGGCCCGCACAGATGTAGCCGCTGCAGGGCACGGCTGTGTGAGCAGGCTCTCGGTGTGATGTGCGAACGAGAGTGGCCTGCGCTGGTGTTGTTCTTTCAGCGCTATCAGCACCACACGCGCAAAAAAACACAGCGGCCCGAAGGCCGCTGTGTCTTGACGCTTCCTGACCGGCTAATGCAGGTCAGGTAGTGCGGCCGGCGTAACGATCAGTGCTGGTCACGCGGCTTGTCGGCGTCACCATCTTCCTTGGAAGCACCCTCGGCATCGGCATCGGCATCGGCATCAGCCGACGACGCTGCAGGCTTGGACGCTTCGGAGACAACAACGGTCGCCTTCGGCGCGTCGGCTTCCGGTCGCTGCGTGGCTGCAGGCGCTACCGCTGCCGGCTGCGTTTGCTGCGCCTTGGGCGGGACCGGCGTAGCAGGTGTTGCAGGTGTTGAATCGTCCTTGGGGGCCAGTGCGTCCAGCATGGTCGTCTGCACCGGCGCGTAGGGCTTGCGTACCGGGGCGGGTGCTTCATCTGCAACAGGCGTCTGCGGCACCGTCGTGGTCGAGGTCACTGCGACATCGACGGACGGAACGACTGCACCGGTCTGCTCGGCATGCGGTGCCTTGGCGGTCACCACGGCGGCCTGCGCAGAAGGAGCGGTTGATGCGGCCGCTGCAGGAGCAGCCTGCTCTGCCGTCACCGACGTCGATGCCGACGGCTTGGCAGGCTCCCGCTGCGCTGCCGACGTTTCCGGCACGGTTGCGGTGAGGCGGTCCGGCGTACCGGCCGAGGACGCTGCGGCATCAGTCGACGCCTTGGGGACCGGCGTCGGCTGCGTGACAGCGGTCGGCTCGCTCGTCGACGACGGTGCAGCAGCTGGCGCGACCGGCTCGGTGACAGCCGCCGGTGCGGCAGGCGCTGCCGCGCTACCCGGTGTGGCCGTCACCGCAGGTACCTCGGCAGCGGGCGAGGGCACAGTGGCGTCAACCGCCACTGGTGCCGAGCTGGCGGCCGGCGTTGCCTCGGTTGCCGACGCCTGCTTGGCGATCGGGGCCGGAGCTGCGGGCGAGGTCGCAGTGACCTCTTGCGAGCTCGCTTGAGTCGCTGCTGCCGGAGCAGATGCAGTCCGCACCGGCGCTGCCGCGACGGCAGCGTCATTGCGTGCCCGCTCCGCTGCTGCGGCAGCCGGGGCTGTGGCTTGCTGCTCGAACGAAGGTGCCGCGTTGGACACCGGCGCCGTCGTCGCGGTGGTATCGCTGCCCGACTGGGTTTCCGCACGTTCCTTGGGAACCGGGCGTGGTTTCACCGGTGCCGCAGCGTCGGGCTCGGGCCTGGTGCGAGCGGCCGGCGCGGGAGCGTCGTCATCGAAGTCGAACTCCGGCTGACCCGCACGCGGAGCGGCAGATGCCTGGCCCTGCGTATTGGCTTCGTCGCCGTCGTTGTCGCCTTCCAGATCACCATCAACATCGCCATCGAGATCATCCGTCTCCAGACCATCCACATTGCTGCCACCCTCACCGTTTGCGCCGGCGCCACGACGACGACGACGGCCGCCGCGACGACCGCGGCGGCGACGGCTTCCACCTTCGCCATTAGCCGCATCATCGCCCGCGCCTTGCTGGCCGGGAGCATCCGCAACCGCATCACTGCCGCGATCGGCCGTGGATTCGCTCACCACAACCTCGACCGGGTGCGCCTGGGTCGCCTCAGCCGTGCTGGTCTGCACGGTGGCAGGCGCAGCGGTTTCAGCGATGGCTGCAACCACACCCGTCGTCGTTGCACTTGCTGCCGTCGAGGTCAGGGTCTGCGCCGAGGCGGTCCCTTCATCCTGACGTGCAGGACGCGGCTGCCGCTCGGACGGTGCGCCATCCTGCTGTGCAGGTGCACGTGGCGGACGGGGCGCCTGGTTCTGCTGCTTGGGCTTCTGCTGCTGCGGCTGCGGCTGTTGCTGCTTCGGTGCCTGCGACTCGTTGCGCGGCGGCTTGGGCGCCTGCACCTGCTGCTGGGCCTGGGCGCCGTTTTGCGCGGCCTGGCCGTTCTGGCCATTGGCCGGCTGGCGGCGCTCGTCGCGACGTTCCTTGTTGGCGCCGTTGCCATTGCCGCGCTGATTGCCGTTGCCGCCATTGCGGGCATCGCGTCCGTCACGGCGTTGGCCGCCACGTTCACCGCGCTCGTTACGTGGATTACGGCCGGCATCGTTCTGCCGCGGGCGCTGGGTCGTCTCGGGCGCTGGCGCGATCGGCTCGACCCCGCCGAAGATGCGCTTCAACCAACCAACCACACCAGTGACCGGCGCCGGGATTGGCACCGTCACCACCGGGACCGGTACCGCGACGGGCGCCACCGGGGCAGGGGCCTCTTCACGCACAGGCGCCGGCTGGCTCGGCTTGATCGAGGTCACCGCCGGGGCCGCCGGGATGTTCAACTGCGCCTTGGTCAGCGCATGCACCGGCAGCTTGCGCGGGGTGCCGCGCTGGTAGCTCGGCTTGCCGCTGTCTTCGCCCAGCTCGTTTTCGCGCAGGCGGGTGACTTCGTAGTGCGGGGTGTGCAGCTGCTCGTCGGCGACAATGATGATCGGCGACTCGTGGCGCTGCTCGATCTCACGCAGCGCGCTGCGCTTTTCGTTGAGCAGGTAGTTGGCGATTTCCACCGGGGCCTGGACCAGCACCTGCCCGGTGTTTTCCTTCATGGCGTGCTCTTCGGCCACGCGGATGATCGACAGCGACAGCGACTCGACACTGCGCATGCGGCCATGGCCGTCGCAACGCGGGCACACGATCTGGCTGGATTCGCCCAGGCTTGGACGCAGGCGCTGGCGGCTCATTTCCATCAAGCCGAAGCGCGAGATACGGCCAAGCTGCACGCGGGCGCGGTCGTACTTGAGCGCGTTCTGCAGCTTGTTTTCGACTTCGCGCTGGTGCTTGGACGAGGCCATGTCGATGAAGTCGATCACCACCAGGCCACCCAGGTCGCGCAAGCGCAACTGGCGTGCCACTTCTTCGGCCGCTTCCAGATTGGTCTGGAACGCGGTCTCTTCGATATCGCTGCCCTTGGTGGCGCGCGAGGAGTTCACGTCGACGGCGGTCAGCGCTTCGGTCTGGTCCACCACGATCGAGCCGCCCGAGGGCAGGCGCACGTTGCGCTCGTAGGCGCCTTCGATCTGCGATTCGATCTGGAAGCGATTGAACAGCGGGATGTCGTCGGTGTAATGCTTGAGCTTGCGCAGACTCTGCGGCATCACCTGCTTCATGAATTCCTGGGCGTCGGCATACAGCTCCGGCGTATCGACCAGGATTTCGCCCACATCGGCGCGCAGGTAGTCGCGTAGGGCGCGGATGATCAGGCGCGATTCCTGGTAGATCAGGAAGGCGGCCGGCTTGCTCAGCGCGGCCTCGGCGATCGCCTTCCAGGTCTGCAGCAGGTAGTCCAGATCCCACTGCAGTTCTTCGGCGTCACGCCCCACACCGGCGGTGCGGATGATCACGCCCATGTCGTCGGGGATGTCGAGCTTGTCCAGCGCTTCCTTCAACGCGGCGCGGTCTTCGCCCTCGATCCGGCGCGAGACGCCACCGGCGCTCGGCGAATTGGGCATCAGCACCATGTAGCGGCCGGCCAGCGATATGAACGTGGTCAGGGCGGCGCCCTTGTTGCCGCGTTCTTCCTTGTCGACCTGCACCACGATTTCCTGGCCTTCGCGCAGCAGCTCGCGAATGGTCGACTTGTTATGGTCGACGCCGGCCTGGAAATAGTCGCGGGAGATTTCCTTCAGCGGCAGGAAGCCATGGCGCTCGGCGCCATAGTCCACGAACGCCGCTTCCAGAGAAGGCTCGAGCCGGGTGATGCGGCCCTTGTAGATGTTGGATTTCTTTTGTTCCTTGGACGGCTGTTCGATGTCGATGTCGTACAGGGTCTGGCCGTCCACAATCGCCACGCGCAGCTCTTCGGCCTGCGTTGCGTTGATCAGCATTCGCTTCATTGTTGCGTTCCTCACGCGCTCTACCGCGCGGAACGCCGTGACGTTTCGCCTCTGGAACAGCTTGTCGGCCCTTCGCGCAACGCGCGGACAGGCCTGACCAGGGTTTCCAGCGCTGCAACACCACGGCATGCCGCGGGAGCGCTTGTCTTTAGGTTTTATAGGTGTTTCAGGGCCGGCAGCCGCGTCCGGACGAACCGGGGCAGCGCACGGGACATGTTCAGCGCAACGGTCAAAGACCGCCGGCGATGGCCGGGTAGGCCGGTGAGCCGCTAACATGGCCGCCCCTGGAGCGGTGGTCGCGCACTGTGCCGGAATCATCGGAAGTCAGGCTTCTGGCCAATCAACTTCCAACGAAATCAAACCCTTATCTCGCTCGCCGAGTGTAACAGAATAAAGAGCCGGATGACCGACCCCCAGCCCCCCAAGCCGCCTGCCGACCGTGTGGGCGTGCGCATTCTCAAAGTTCCGGAAGACCGTGCAGGGCAGCGGCTGGACAATTTCTTGCTTGGCCAGCTCAAGGGCGCGCCGCGCAGCCTGATCTACAAGCTGGTGCGCAGCGGCCAGGTGCGGGTGAACGGCGGGCGGGCCAAGGCCGAACGCAAGCTCGAGGGTGGCGAAGAAGTGCGCATCCCGCCGGTGCGGGTGAACGAGGAGGGCGACAAGGCCGCGCCACCGTCGTCGTTCCTGGCCCGGCTGGAAGCGGCCATCGTGTTCGAGGATGCGCGGCTGCTTGCGCTCAACAAGCCGTCCGGGGTTGCCAGCCATGGCGGCAGCGGGATTAGCTTCGGTGCCATCGAAACCCTAAGGGCGTTGCGGCCGAATCAGACCCTGGAACTGGTACACCGGCTCGATCGCGATACATCCGGCCTATTGATCGTGGCCAAGAAGCGCTCGGCGCTGACCGAGCTGCAGGCCTTGATGCGCGAGGACGACCGCGTCGAGGGCCGCGGCATCACCAAGCGCTACCTCACCTTGCTGGTCGGGCGCATGCCCGACGGCGTGATGACGGTGGACGCGCCGCTGCATATCGGCCTGCGCCAGGGGGGCGAGCGGCATGTGCAGGTGAATGCGATCGGCAAGCCGTCGCTGAGCCATTTCAAGTTGCTGGAACGGCGCGGCGGGCACTCGTATTGCGAAGTGCGCATCGAAACCGGCCGTACCCATCAGATCCGTGTACATGCCCAGCACCTGGGGCACCCGGTGGCCGGCGACGACAAGTACGGCGAGGCCGAGGTCAACAAGCGGCTACGTGACCAGTTGGGCCTGAAGCGGCTGTTCCTGCACGCGGCGTCGCTGGAGTTCGCGCTGGATTCCGGCAAGACACCGTATGTGCTGAGCGCGCCACTGGCGCCGGAGTTGGCCGAGGCACTGGACCGCCTGGGCCGCTGACGCAGGGGGTGCTACGCCAGCGGATCACTGCAGCCCTGGCTGACCGGAGTCAGCCAGGGCCTGTCGCGTAGCGAAAGAAGGCGACACATGGGACGCCAGCTTCGGCTCCTTCCCTCGACGTGTATGACGGCTATGCGATGACGAGACAGCCGCCTCAGCTGTCGTGACGACGCTCGTGATGCGGCGGCGCCTGTGCATGCGATTGGGACGGCCGAGGTGCCGGCGCACGATCTGGGGCGGCGCGGGGTGTGGCGAACGTGGCGACGCGCTGCGGACGCTGCTGCGCCTGAATCTGCATCAGCGGGCGTGGCTCCGGACGCGGCAGTTGCACCGGCAGTTGATGTTCCGCCCGTGGTGGCATCACGAGCGCGGCTTGCTGGCGAGGCGCCACGCGGGGGTGTTCCCGCAACTGAGGCGGCCGGGGCTGCAGTGCTGCCAGCGTGCGCGGCGGGATGTCGTGCATGTTCCGGGCGGTAAACGCCTCGCGCGGCGACAGGGTGGGACGAGCCGTTTCACGAGCCGGCTCACTGGCAGGGCGGGTAGTACCCACAGGCAGCGCCTGATGTGCCGGCAGTGGTGGCATGCGCGCCTGAGCGACCGGCGACTCGCCTGTCCGCATTGCCGGAGGTTCGGTAGCGGGCGTCGGGTGCGGCGTGGTCGCTGGGCGCGCTGGCGACGGCAGGCTCACAGGCACGGGCTGCGGAGCTCTCGCGGCCACCGGGCGTCCTGCCTGCAGCATCTGCGCGGTGAAGTGCGGTGCGGACAGGTGCGCGAGGTCGGGCGCATGGTGCAGGTCGGCGGGCAAAGGCGCCAGTGCGGTTGGCCGCGGCAACGTACCGAGTGATGCTGCAGCCGCTGCAGTCGGCATGGCCGTGCGCGCCGCGGGCGGGCCTGCTTTCGCAACCTCCGGTCCCGGCACAGGCGTGTAGGTCGTGTTCGACCACTGACGCTGGTCCTGCTGGTGCACAGAGGACCGCGCATCCACAACGGTGGTGTGGTTGTTGATGATGGTGGTACGGGGCGCGTAGACGCGATTCTGGTAGACCACGTAATGCGGTGCGGCTGGTGGCGCGTTCCAGTCCACGCCCCAGCTGTTCCAGCCCCAGTGATGCCACGCCGGCGCTGGCGTGGCCCAGCCGAACCAGCCGTGGTGGTGCTCCAATGCGCTGCCGACCAGCACACCGACGCCAAACGACACCGCCCCGACGGTCGCCACATCGCCCTGGTCATACCAACGCGCCGGGTGGTAGCGGTACTCGCGATACATATCTACCGGCGCTCCGTACACCACCTCCGGGTCATAGCGCGGCACATACACCACCTGCGGTTGCGCAGGCTCGATGGTGATCACCTGCGAGGGCGGTGGGACGCGTTCTCCGTCCAGGACCGGCGTTACCACGAGATGCCGGGCGACCTGGACCTGCTGCTGTGGCGTGCTGCGCAGGTGGCCGCTGGCTTGCGCCCGCTGGCGCATGATCTGCACCGCGTCGAGCACGTCGTTCGGGTCATGTGCATAAGCCTCGCCCAGTGCGCGGGTCCAGTCGAGATTGCCGGCCAACTGGTCCACGACATCGGGGAAGGCGGTCAAGGCCTTGACGCTGGGGTCCCAGGGCTGCGCGACGGTAGCCTGCGCGCGGTCGGCGGCTGTCAGGGCGCGGTTGCTGCGCAACCAGTCTTGCGCCGTGAGTACCTGGTCGGGATAGACCGACGCCGCCAGCGTCTGGGCCAGCAGCTTGTCGGGAAACAGGGCGATCGGCGCCACCAGTCGATACAGCTGGTCGGCGGTAGGCGCGGTGTAGGCCGGTGCCGTCGGCGTAACGGTGGCCGAGTCGGTCGGCATCGCTGTGGGTGTCGGCGACGGTGCGCTGCGTTGGCAGCCGCTGAGCGCCAGTACACCGCTCGATGCGAGCGCCAACGCCCAGGCAAGGCGCCCCCGTGACCATGTGCGTTGCATGCGGCACCTCGCTGTGCACGCGTGGATGACGCGCGTACCATGCGCCGCATTCAATGTCTGGAAGCTGGCTGACGGGCGGGCGATTGCCAGGCTGCGCGCCCATGTTCAGCCGCCATGCGGATTGCCGAAGTGGCCGGCCGTCAGCGTGGGTGGACCGTCATCCTGTGCGCTGCGAACGCCACGTTTCGATCCTTGCCCAAGTCTCCTGGCGGCGTGGCAGTGCTCGATCGCCTACTCCGTACTCAAGGCGTTGCGAAGCGGAACAACACCAGGCTGATTGCCAGCGTACCCATGCCCGAGACCAGGCCGTAGACGGTCTCGTGGCCCTGCGCATAGCGCTTGGCGGCCGGCAGCAGCTCGTCAAGGGCAAGAAACACCATGACCCCGGAGATCAGCCCGAACACCGCACCGAACACGGCGTCGGACAGCACATTGGACAAGGCCAGATAGCCGATACCCGCACCGATGGGTTCGGCCAGTCCGCTCAGCAGGCTGGCGCCGAAGGCATAGAACTTGTTGCGTGTGGCGAAGTACACCGGCACCGCGATCGCGATGCCTTCAGGGATGTTGTGGATGGCGATGGCGAACGCCAGCGGCATGCCCACTACCGGGCTCTCCAGGGTGGCGAAAAACGTCGCCAGACCTTCGGGGAAGTTATGCGCCGTGATCGCAATGGCAGTCATCAGGCCAACGCGCCGGATGTAGGCACGGTTGTCGTCGCGGAACTGCGGGTCGTCCGTGGACAGGCTCTGGTGCGGGTTGGGCACCAGTCGGTCGATCGCCATGATCAACAGCATGCCGCCCAGGAAGGTCAACGTGCCGAAGGTGAAACCCAGCTTGTCGTTATAGGCGCTGGAAAACGCCGCGATCGACTTGTTGAGGATTTCCGACAGCGACACATACACCATCGCACCGCCGGCGAAGGCCAGCCCGAACGCGAGCAGCCGCGGATTGGGCTTTTTGGCGAACACCACCATGAGGCTGCCAAGACCCGTGGCCAGTCCCGCGGCCAACGTAACCGCCAGCGCGGTCCAGACGTTCTGTGATGACACCTCAAGCATGCGATGCGACGACCTCGTGGAATGGAAAGCGCTCCTGCGGCAGGCACGTCACGTGCGTGGTCGCTGGCGGCAGCAGGATGGCCATCCACGGATGACGAACGCGTGCTGTCGAAGGCGACCGTGCGGGACATGAACGCCGGGCAAGGCCCATGGGCGCGCTGCCTCATGTAGGCGGCAGCGAGCGCCTGCGCCCGCCGCCGATCAGCCCCTTCAGCTGCCGCGGCGTGCGCGTTCTTCGATGGCGAAGCATTCGTCCGGGCGCGGCACCGGCGGCTTGAACGCGACCGGCACCTGGATGGTCTGTGGCACCGGCTGCCCGTTGCGGGTGGCGGCCTTGAACTTCCACTCGCGCACGCGCTTCTGGGCGGCCTCGTCCAGCACCGGCTGGCCGCTGCCCTGCGTCACCGACACATCGGTCGGCGTGCCTTCGGTCCCGACGACCACCCGGAGCACGGTGGTGCCGCCGACGCCGGCGCAGGCCAGCTCGGGCGCATATTCGGGCGGCGGCGTCTTTATGGCGGCAAGCTCGGTGGGGGCCACGGTAGGGGTGGTGGCCTGTTGCGGAGCTTTGCCGCAGCCGCTGAGGCCGGCCGTCAGGCAAAGGCCGGCGAGCGCAGCGCGAAACATGGTCATGCAGTGACTCCCTGATCGTAGAGTTGCGCGGTCTTGGCCGCGCAGATGAAGTCGTTTTCACTCAGGCCGCCCACGTCGTGGGTGGAATAACGCACCACGACCCGGTCGTAGTGCACGCCCAGGTCGGGGTGATGGTCTTCGCGATGCGCAATCCAGGCCAGCGCGTTGACGAAGGCCAGGGTGCGGTAATAGTCGGCGAAGCGGAACGTGCGGGTGATGGCCGTGCCGGCTTCGCTCAGCTCCCAGCCGGGAACCTGCGGCAGCAGCTCGGCCAGGCGTGCTTCGCCAAGCTTGTGATCGCTGCCCTTGCGCGGAAGGCAATGGGCCTGCTCCAGGGGAATCAGATCGGTCATGACGGTCTCGCAGGGGTGGCGGACGGCGCACCCGCCAGGATCACGGTGTTCCATGAGCGAGGGCGCATTGAGCGGTAGAATAACCCGCATGATCCAGATATCCGACAAAGCCCAGACCTATTTCCGCAAGCTCATCGAACGCGAAGGCGTGCCCGGCATGGGCGTGCGCCTGAGCGCGGTGGACCCGGGAACCCCGCGCGCCGATGCCCGGCTGGAGTTCGCCGAACCGGCGGACCTGAGCGGCGACGAGTGGGCCATCGACTGCGATGGCTTCACCTTGTATGTCGTGGCGGCCAGCGTGCCGTGGGTGGATGGCGCCGAGATCGACTACGTCACCCAGTCCACCGGCAATCAGCAGCTCACCATCAAGGCGCCCAAGATCAAGGGCGAGGCACCGGCGGAGTCGGCCTCGATGGTAGAGCGCGTGCGCTGGGTGGTGGAGAACGAGATCAACCCGCAGCTGGCATCGCATGGTGGACGCGTGGCGGTGCAGGAAGTCTCGGCCGATGGCGTGGTGCTGCTGCGTTTCGGCGGCGGCTGTCACGGCTGCGGCATGGCCGATGTCACCCTCAAGCAGGGTATCGAGAAGACGCTGATGGGACGCGTACCCGGCGTGATCGCGGTGCGCGATGCCACCGATCACGCCACTGGCGACGCCCCGTACATTCCGCGCGACAGCGCGGCCTGATTCCGCACCACCGGTGACAACGGCTGCCGATCTGCTGCAGGCACTGCGCGCGCGCATGCCGGGCAAGCTCATTCTGGATCGGCGTACCGGCCTGCCGTATGGCTGGGGTATCTGGATGGGCAACCGCGCACAGGCCGCTGCGTCGTTCAACGATGGCCAGCTGACGGATGTGCTGCTGGCACGGGCACAGCCATCGCAGCGCCAGGTGAGCGGCGCAGCCATCCTGTCGCCATTCCAGGCATTTTGCAGTCTGTGGTGGCAGCACTGGGACCCGCGTCCGAAGGATCAGCGTCGGCAGCACTGGTTGGCGTTGCTCGGCAGTTTTCTGATCCACCTCGGTTTCGTTGCGCTGCTCGTCTGGGTGGTCACCGTGCGCTGGGCGCCGGATGACACCAAGCCTGGCGATGAATCGCGGGTACGCATGACCTTCATTGGCGATGGCGCGGTGGAGCAGGGCGGTGGTGCGGGGCAACCTGGATCTGCGGCACCGGCTACGGCGTCTGCTTCAGCGCAAGCACATGCATCGGTGGCAGCGGGCGAACCAACTCCATCGCCGACGCAGGCGCAGCCGGCTGCCGATCCGGTCGAAAGCTCCAGTACGGCACAGATGCAAAACGAGGCGCCGGAGCCCGCGGATGCGGTCAGCGAACCGGTGACCGCGGATGTTCCGCAAGTGACCGTGCAGGTACCGCCGGTGACGATCGAATCCCCGCTGCAAGTGACCGAAACGCCGGTGGTCACCAACGAGTTTGTCGTGCCACCGCCACCAACGATCACGCTGACGCCGCGTGCCATCGAACGCGCGGCGCCGCAGGTCGAGGTCCGTCAACGCGACATCCAGACAGTGACCGAGCGCCCGCAGGTTCGCGAACTGAAACGTCCTGCTACCGAAGTGGCGGTGCGCACTGCCGATGCGCCAACGGTGCGCGAGCGCGACGTCGTCATACCCGAGCGCCCACAAGTGCCGGCGCCGGCCGCACGCGTGCGCGAGATAGCACCGGCGGTGCGCATGCCCGACGTCGCGGTGCGCACCGCAGAGTTGCCGAGCGTGCCGGAACCGGCGCCTACGCCTGCGCCTGTGGCGGCGGCACCTGCGGCGCAAGCGGCGCCTGCCGATGCTTCCCCGAGGCAGATAGCCGCCGCCGCAGAATCGGTGCAAGCGGCAGCGCAGTCGCAGGCCAATCCCTCTCAGCCCGAGCGTTCCAGCAGCTCGGCAGCATCGTCAGCAGCTAAGCCGGCAGCCGACCGCAATGCCGGCCCGAAGCCTGCCGACCGCAGCGGCGGATGGGATGTCGCCGCCAATGCAGACGACTGGAGCAAATCCGACCGCAACCGCCGCGGCGAAACCACCGGCGGCAATGGTCGGCGCGATGGCATGTTCAATAGCGACGGCAGCGTCCGCGTGGCCGGGACCGGCGATGCCGGCAGCGGCGCTGGCGATCGCGGGCCGCCCGGCAGCGACACCGACACCTGGACCCGCGACCAGATCGCCCAGGGCGGCACCTGGCTCAAACGGCCGCCGTACGGCTACACGCCGACCTCGCTGGACAAGTACTGGATGCCCAACCAGACGCTGCTGCAGGAATGGGTGCGCCGCGGCCTGAAAAAGATCGAGATCCCGATCCCGGGCACCACCACCAAGATCAGTTGCGTGGTGTCGCTGCTGCAATTCGGCGGCGGCTGCGGCCTGAGCGACCCGAACCTCAACGACCAACCAGCCACTGCAAGGCCGCCACCGGATGTGCCGTTCAAGCGGGAGCTGCAGGAGGACAAGGGTACGCTGCGACGGAGTGGCGAATGATCGTGCGCCGTCTCCCGTTCCGCCGAACACCTGACGATGGGGCGGGGCGACGAAGCCCCTCGCTGGCACGCTCACGCACGCAGCCGAACCGGCACGGCGAACCGCCGCAATGACCAGCGGCGGCCGTGAATTCTTGAAATGGCTGGCTGCCCTCTTCATGACCGGCGACCACGCGCTCAAGATCCTGGGAATTGGTTACGTGCCGGTCGTGACCGAGTTGGGGCGCGTCGCGTTCCCGCTGTTTGCGTTGGTTCTGGCCTACAACCTCGCGCAGCCCGATGCCGACGTCGAAAAGTCGGTCAATCGCTTGTTCGTGTGGGGCCTGGTCGCCATGCCAGTAGCCGCGATCGCGACGCAGACGGTGTTTACGCTCGATGTCCTGCTGTCCTTTGCATTGGCTGCGGTCTGCATTCTCAGCATCGAGCGCCGTCGCTGGGTGTTTCTGACGGTGTGCGCCGTGCTGGCGCCGGTGGCAGTCGATTACCAATGGAGCGGCCTGGCAGTGGTGCTGGGCGGCTGGGTGTACTGGCGCAATCCATGGCACCGGCGATTGCCGAAAGGCGTGTCAGCGCTCTTGTTGCTGGTACTGCCGGTGTCCTCGCTGTTTTTCATCAACGGTAATTTCTGGGCACTGCTGGCGATACCGTTGCTGACGCTTGCACGCCTGCGCATTCCCGTGCCACGCACACGCAGGGCGTTTTATTTCTACTACGTGGGTCATCTGATGGTTCTCACGGGGTTGTCGTACGCAATGGTTTGAGAAACCCCCTCAAGTCGGCCCGGAAATTCAGTATTGCGCGACGGCCGACAATCAGACTGGCGCGTGTGTCGCCCATGGGCGGGACGAGCTGCACGATGCACTCCACAGCGCGGAAGAGCAGGGCGCGCTCCACCGAATGACAGCAAAAAATAACGGCATGGCTCCGTGCCGGGAGGAATGCGTACTCAACTGCAGAATCTCGCCTCGGGACAGCGTCAGCGCACTGCGGCCTCCGACGAGCAAGTTGCAGCTACAGACGCAGCGCATGCGCCGACAGCGGGCTGAGCCGCACCGCGCTGCTACACTTATTGTTACAATATAACCTAATATTTCATTGGGGAAAGTCGTGCAACCTCAGGCTTTACGCGTGGTAGGTGTTCTGTCGGTGGGATTGATCGCGGCAACGCCGGGCGCTGCGCAGGAACTGGGCGCGGCCCGGGCCGGCTCGGTCGATAAGGAGCTGGACGCGGTCATGGTGAGCGTTGGCAGCCGCTTCGGGGGGCGGTCGCTGACCGAGTCGCTGACGCCGGTAGATCTGGTGTCGCGTGAGGAATTGGAGCGTAACGGGCGCGTCGACCTGCTGCAGATGCTCAAGAGTGAAGTGCCGAGTTTCAACATCCCGCGGCCCATCGCGTCCGGTGCGGGCGATTACCTGATGCCGCCTTCGTTGCGTGGCCTGGGGCCGGGCGAAGTGCTGGTGCTGATCAATGGCAAGCGTCGCCATACCTCGGCCGATCTCAACGCGAGCAATGGCATCGGCCGCGGCGACATCTCGATCGACTTCAATGCCATTCCATCGCTGGCGCTGTCTCGCGTCGAAGTGCTGCGCGACGGCGCGGCGGCCCAATACGGCTCGGATGCGATTTCCGGGGTCATCAACCTGAGCCTGGACCGTTCGCTGCAGAGCACCGCGCACACGACCTACCAGACCACTGCGCGAGGCGATGGCGACACCTATGAGGTCGCCGCCGGTACCGGGTTTCGGATCGGCTCCGAAGGCGTGCTGCGCGTGACAGCGGCAATCCAGGACATCGGTGCCACCGATCGATCGCGCCCGGACACTCGTCAACAGTACTTCGGCACGACTGCCACTGGCGCGTTGGTGACGCCATCCGGCAACTTCGGGTCCGGCATCGGCCTGACGCGCGCCAATGGAACGCGCGACCCGCGCGAGGCACGCTTCGACCGCGATGGAGCCGCGTTCCTGGGCACACAGCCCAGCACCAATCGTCAGCTGTTCTACAACCTGGTGATGCCGGTGTCCGATGCGGTGGAGATGTATTCGTTCGGCGGCCACAACCGACTGGATGGCGACATTACCTACTTCTTCAGGCGCGCAGGGCAGGACGAGACCGTTCGTGCGATCTATCCCGATGGCTACAGCCCGACGCTGGATACCGCCATCGACAATACCTCGATCGCTGCAGGGCTGCGCGGGCACGACCTGGCCGGATTCGGCTGGGATCTTTCGACGGTCTACGGCAACAACACACAGGACCTGACCTATGCCAACAGCGTCAATGTATCGCTCGGCGCCCAGTCGCCGACGCGCTTCTACCGCAACGGCGCCGAGTTCGATCAATGGACCACGAATCTGGATCTGAATCGTGAGATCGCCCTGGGGCATGCAAATTCATTGCGGCTGGCGTTGGGTGCGGAATACCGCTACGAGAGGTACCGTCTGTTCACCGGCGCCGAGGAAGGCTACATCAACGGCGGCGTCCCGATCCTGGACGGCCCGAATATCGGTCGCCCATCGATCCCGGGTGCGCAGCCCGGTCCGAGCAACGGGCCGGATGACACTGCGGACCTTGACCGACGCAGCCAGGCTGTCTACGCCGAGGCGGAACATTCGCCGATTGATCGCCTGCTGTTGAACGCTGCCGCGCGCCACGAACACTATTCCGATTTCGGCGACACCACCAATTTCAAGGTGGCCGCCCGTGTGGAATTCAATGCGCTCGTCGCACTGCGCGGGTCATACAACACCGGCTTTCGGGCACCGGCCTTGGCGCAATCCGGCTACAACGCCTCCAACACGCTGATACTCAATGGATCGCAGGCGATCGTGCGGGTGGCCGCAGTGGATACGCCAGCCGCGCGCCTGGCCGGAGCCTCCGACCTGAAGCCGGAGACGTCCCGCAACGTGTCGCTGGGCACGGTCTTTCAGAACGGCAACTGGTCCGCATCGTTGGACGCCTACCATATCGAGCTGCGTGATCGCATCGCGATTTCCTCGACGTTTCAGGATGCTCGCCTTACAAACTATCTGGCCGCCAATGGCCAATCCGGCTTTGCCGCGATCTCCTTCCTGACCAATGCGGTGGATACGACCACCCGCGGCCTGGACCTGGTGGTCAACTACCGACGCGTCTTCGATGAGGGCTCCGTTCTGACCGGCACGTTTGCCGGCAACTACAACAAGACCGAGTTCGATCAGATTGCCGGCACCCCCGCGCCGATCGCCGCGTTAGGCATTACGACGCCACTGTTCGACTTGACCCAGCAGCTGCGCTACTCCGACAGCCTGCCGCGGGACAAGCTGATGTTCAATCTGAACTACACGCATGGGCGCGTTGCGGCCAGCATGACGAATACGCGCTACGGCAAGGTCTCCACGGTTGCGATGACGGCCAGGAACGCAGCACAGGTGGCCGCGCTCACGCCCGGCTACGACACCCGCCTGGTCGCCGCCTCTGCCAGCACCTACGATGTGATTCAAACGTTTTCTCCGAAGGTCATCACCGACCTTGAACTGTCCGCACAGGTAACGCCCGCACTGCGTGTCAGCCTGGGCGCACAGAATCTGTTCGATATCTATCCTGACGAGAATATTGCCTCCACCGTGGCAAGCGTCGCGGCGGGCAGCAACGGTTCGGATAACGCAGGGATGCATCCTTACAACGCAACATCGCCCTTCGGCTTCAGCGGACGCACCGTGTTCATGCGCGCAGCCCTGACGTTTTGATTGAGCTGCCAGGTGATGGCAAGTCGATTGGCGCCGCGGACGCCGGTAATGCATCGGACATGGGCGGATTTCGCCTGCGAGGTCGCAGTTCGAAAGCAGCGGTCAGCGCGCTGCAGGCATCCTTGCAGAACGAATTCGGCATTTTCACTGTCGTGCGCAGCGACCTCACCAGCGGCTCCTGCAGCCGCGTGACGCCGCAGGTCTTTACACCGGCCAGTCATCTGCTGGCGTTGGCCGACGCTGTCACGGCGATTGCTGCACGTGCCTGATCGTTGCAGTGCCCGCAGCCGGCCCCTGTGTTGATGGGTGATGCGATGCCGGGCGGCTTGCGTGGAATGCGCTGCCCAGGCAGACGGAGTTTCTGCCGTATCGCGTTCCTGCGACAAGCGGGGCAGACGTGCCGAGCCCCGGCCGTCGTTGTTGACGCGGGTAGGGAGGAAGGCCAGGGACGTTTACTTTGCCAGCCTGCTGAGCAAAGGTGCGGCGGCAGCCACTGCCAGCAGTGCGATTGCAACTCCGATCAGCGCCGTGATCAAGCCGGCACTGTGCGAAACAAATCCGATCAACGCCGGCCCGGCCAGCACCCCTGCGTAGCCAAGCGTTGTCACCGCAGGAATCGCAATGCTTTCAGGCATTGATCGTTGCGATCCGGCCATCGAAAACAACGCCGGCACGATGTTGGCGCATCCCACACCGATAAGCCCGTATCCGACCAGCGACACCTGCCAGACAGAGACCAGCGTCGCGATCAGGAAGCCAGCCGCGCCTATCAGGCCACCCACCATGATCGATGAGGTGCGCCCCAGGCGTTCGACCAGCGAGTCCCCGAAAAGCCGGGTAACGGTCATCGACAACGAGAACACCACATATCCCAGACCTGCGTGGCTTGGCGCGACATGGCGTGTCTCGGCCAGGAATACCGCGCTCCAGTCCAGCACCGAGCCCTCTGCCAGAAATGCCACGAAAGCCAGCAGACCGATCAGCAGCACGATCCCGCTGGGCACCGCAAACGTCGGCCCGGCGTGTTCGAGCGTGTCCGAACGCCAGTGACGAGCAGCCACTGCCGTCAGCACGGCCATCGTCGCAACCGCCAGCAGTGTCGTGGCCAGCAGTGCAACACCTGCGGCCAGCATGAGCGTCATGGCACCGGCGCCAACGAAGCCGCCTATGCTGTAAAACGCGTGGAACCCGGACATCATCGTGCGACCGCTGGCGCGCTCGACAGCAACGGCCTGGATGTTCATGGTGCAGTCCATCGCACCGATTGCGGCGCCGAAGAAGAACAGGGTTATTCCAAGCCAGAACGCGCCGTTCGCAAGTCCAAGCATTGGCAGCAGCGCCAGCATCACCACCGTGGTAAAGACCATGATGGTTCGACAGCCCTGCTTTGCGGCCAGCGCGCCGGCGAGCGGCATGGCGATGAGCGAGCCGGTGCCTAGGCAGAGCAGCACCACCCCAAGTGCGGCATCGTCGAGGCCTGCGTGCGTCTTCGCGAAAGGCACGATGGTGGCCCACACGGCAGTGATGAAGCCTGGCAAGAAGAATGCAGCACGCGTGGCGTGTTGTTGCGCGTTGGGCGATGCGGGCATGGTGGTAGAAGGCATAGTAAAAAGGGGGAGGGCACTGGTCTGTATCAGGGCGCGACCGCGGAGCTGCGCAGAACCAGCGAATGCGGATGTGCCGCCTCGCGCCAGGCCGGTGGCATCGGTTCGGTGACCGCATCCAGCAGTACATCGACTGCAGTGGTTGCCATCTCCTGGATTGGCTGGTGCACGACCGTGCCGGTAGCCGGCCAGGCGTTCGCCGCTATCGTCATGGCCTGATGACGGCCTGTCGGTCCGGTGATGAAGGTAATCTCTCGGTGCCCCAGTGCGATCAGTTGGATGGTCAGCTCATCGGCTGCGCATTTGTCGTCGATCCTGACGGCATGTATGTCATTGAGCAATCCTGCTGCTGCAAACGCCACTGCCGGCAAACGCAGCTGTCGAATAGGCTTCAGCCTGCGAGCAATTTAGCAAATCGAGGTATCAGCACCAGAGCTTCGGCGCCTGCAGCGAGCGCCTGGGTCACCAGGACATCGGCATCGTTGACTCCTATAACGGAGGCGTCGCGCACCATGAGCTGCGTGCCGCGAGCATTGGCAGCATCGGGGGGGCAACCAGCACTTCCGTCAAAAACGGCATGCGGGTATCCGGATAAAGCAGCGCAATGCGTGTTCGTGCTGCGCCGGTGAGCCACTTGGCTTCATTATTGTTTGGTGGCCGCCGCACATTGCTGCATGTGGAGTGAGCGTCCATTTTTACATAATATACATTGGCTTACACGCTAAGCCTTTGATCTATCACGCGGGGCCATAATTCCGCGCTCGAAAAGTTGAAGTCTGGACGCCGGCAAGGAACGCACGGTGATCCGAGAAAAAGCTACGTTGCCCGGCCAGGGCACGATATCCCCAGTTGAGCAAACGAAGCGTATCGACCCTCGTGGCTCGGTACACGAGGCGCGAGTTTCGCGGGGGCATTCATGACCGCCCGCGAACCAATGGTGCCGGCCGACGTCGATCTGCGCGGAATGCCGTACATGCCGCTGGACGTGAACCGCCTGCGCGATAGCGGGATGGCGATCAAGGCATCCGGCGATGAGTTCCGGGCGGCAATCCTGCTTTGGTGTGCGTGCTGGCATGAGGTGCCGGCCGCGAGCCTGCCTGATGACGACGAAATCTTGGCCAGCTACGCCGGGTATGCACGCAACTTGCGGGCGTGGAAGCGCTTGAAAGTCGGCGCAATGCGAGGCTTTGTCCTCTGCAAAGATGGCCGCTACTACCACCCATTGATCGCCGACAAGGCTGCGCAAGCGTGGACTGAGCGACTTGAATTTCAAGGCATGCGTGAGAACGACCGTCTACGTAAAGAGCGCGAGCGGCAGGACCGTGTAGATATCTTCGGCAAACTCCGGGCTTATGGCGTTGTCCTTCCATACAACACGCCGACCGGCAAATTGCGAGAGCACCTAGCCGATCTTGAAGCGCCTGCCGATGGTCACGGAAAAGTCACCGTGACAGGTCACGCACAGGTCACGGCTAATAAGGGAAAGGGAAGTGAAAGGGAGAGGGAAGGGAGAGGGAAGGGAGCTTTAAAAGCGTCTTCTCCAAACAATGCGAGCGCTGAGAAACCACTAGAGGACGCGGCTGATCTGGCGCGCGTGCTGCGTGATATGGGCTGGAGCGAATGCGCTGACGGGCATCCAGACCTGATGCAGGCCAAGGCCGAGGGCATTACCGCCAACGACATCCGGGCGGCAGCCGCAGGCAAGAGTGGCAAGCCGATCCGGTACGTGGTCAATCGAGCGCGTGGAATGCGCGACGATGCAGCCGAGTCAGCCGGCCAGCCTGGCAACGTCGTGCACATCAAGACAGCCGAGCAACAGCAGGCCGACGAGGCCAAGCAACTGCGTCGTGCACTCGACGACAAGATTCTGCAGGTGCAGAACGATCACCGCCTGGAGCTGATCGACGACGTAACCCGCGACCAACGCGTTGCCGACATCCGCGAAGCGATCGCAGATCTGGACGCGATGGTCAGCACCGCGAAGGAGGCTCGCTCGTGATCCGTTCTCCCATCGAATTGCGCGCAACCACAGTTGTGCCGCCCCGCGTCCATGCCTCTCAACGCGTCCGCACAGCCTTACAGGGCAAGGGCAACCGCTGGGCGCTGCCATTCCAAATGTTCCACGGGGGCGAAAAAACGAACCGGCTGCGCTGGGTCAGGTTTCTCGCTAACCCATTGATTCCATTGATCCTCAAGCGTGTCGTGGGGATCGGGGCGGTACGCCGTGAATGTTCCACGGGCACCCCCCCTTCGGATCGGCCGTGGAACATTTCCCCCGGCCCAACTATTGCTCTGCCGAAAAATGGGATGGGTTACAGGGGGCGTTTTGCCCGGGCGGGTGCGCGATGACCGCCGTGCCGCTGCCGGCGGCGGTGTTGGAGGCGTTGGCGTTGTTGCCGAACGGGCTGCAACTGCCTGCGCACCGTGCATGGCTTATGGCCGACTCGCGACGCCTGGCCGAGGCGATGCGTCGCATCGAGGCGCAGGTGATCGCGCCAGCGGCAATGGCCGAGCTGTGGCTGTGGCTGGCCCACTTGGTGATCGATTGCGGCTCGCGTGCTTCGACGACCGGCGAGTCTTATGCCCGCACGGTGGGCCGATGGCTGCAATGGTGTGCGTCCAACGGCGTGGACCATGCCGCAGTGACGGTGACCGAGTTTGATCGCTGGCAGCGCTGGTTGGCGATCGAATGCCGCAACGGTGCCGTGTGGCGCCGCCGGCAGGTCCACGCGCTTCGGGGTTTCTACGACTGGCGCCGCTCGCGTGGTATCGCCGCAACGAACCTCGCGGCGGATGTCACCGGCCCGCGCGTGAAACCAAAGCCCGCGCGCAAGTACACCGATGACCACCTGCGTGCCTTGTTCCGCTCGATCGAACAAATGCCGCAGGTGCGACAGGTACGCGACCGCTGCGCGCTGCTGCTGCTGCTTGCCACCGGCATGCGGCGCGAGGAGCTCTGCACACTGCGGCTTGAGCAGCTGGAGCTGACCATACGCACCGGCGTGGTACGCATCGCCGGCAAAGGGGCCAAGGAGCGCGATGTCCCATTTGAGGGGCCGGTCGCCGCTTCTGTGCATGCTTGGCTGGAGCAACGCGAGGCGCTCCCGTTTCCGCTCGATGGCAGTGCGCTGTTTGTGTCCCTGAGCACAGGCACGCGCGGGCAGGCACTGTCGCTACGTAGCTTTGAAACGATGGTGGCGTATCACGCCAAGCAGGCGAAGTTGCGGGAGTGGGGAATCCATCGGTTCCGCGTCACGTTCGCCACCCAGCTGTATGACGAGGGTGCCGACATCGAGACCATTCGCGCGCTCATGGGCCACGAGAGCATCGAAACCACGCGTCGCTATCTGGCCGTATCCGAGCGGGCACGCCGGACACGGCTGAGCGCAGACCGCCAGCACCGCGTGCTGGGGACGAAACCAACAGGCACGCCGCTGTGGGCGCGTATCGCAACAGGGGAGGTGGTGCGTGATTGAGGGCGTGAGTTTCAGCAACCAAGGCGAGCAGGTGACGGACTTCGAAGTCACGCTCTTGCAGCAGTACCAGGCACAGGACACCAGTGTGCTTGGCGCGTTGGCGCGGCGGCTGTTGGCTGAGTTTGGGCCGCGGCACGGCACGCAGGCGATGGCGGCAGTGCTGGACGAGTTGGGATCAGAGTACATCTACGTCGCCCGCCGTAAGCACTTCTTCGCGGGGTTTTGGAGGCAGGAGCGTGATCAGTTGATCGCACAGATGGCCGCCAATGGTGACTCCTGCAGCGAGATCGGGCGCGTGTTCGGAATGAACCGCACCGCGGTGCATAAGCGTATGAAGCGTCTCCCGGTTAAGGGGACAGGCAACGGGCCGGTGGGCAAGACTCAGGCATGACCGCCATCCGTCCCCGTCGCAAATTGAGCGCTGCAGAGTTGAAGCAGCGCCGCGAGGCCGCGCAGAAATCGACCGGCCCCCGCACGCAGGAGGGGAAAGCACGCAGCAGCCGCAACGGTTGGAAACATGGGCTGACCAGCAAGATCCACATCGCCAGTTTCGATAGCGGTATCCAGTCGCTGCTCGGCGCCGTTGGTCGCCCGTGCTTGAGCACCTGCACGAAGTACCCATGCCCATTGGTGGAAGACGGCACCACCAGCCCCGGCGGCAGCTGCATGGACAAACAGATTTACGTCCAGGCATTCACCGCGCTGATCGATGCGATGCAGAGCGGCGCGATGGAGGGTGTGCACGGCATCATGGCGGCTGAGGCCGCTGCAGCCCTGCAGCTGATGCACGAGCTACGCACCACCATCAGCGCGGACGGTTTGGTGGTGAAGGTGCCCATGATCGACGATGAAGGCCGAGTGATCACGCGCGACGACGGCAGCGAAGTCATCGGGAAGATGATCCCCAACCCGGCTTACGAAATGTTTTTCAAGTCGCTGGAGCGCATGGGCATCAGCCTGCCGGAGATGCTGGCGACACCGAAGTCGAAGGCAGCGGCGAAGGTCGACGACGAGCGCGCCGACGCAATGCAGACCATCCTTGGCGGCATCTTCCAGCGCGGCACTGCTGGCAAGCGTCCATCGTTGCCGGCAAGCGGCGAGTGACACGCCAGAGGACCAACGTCGGGATTCTGCAGGGGCAGATGCTCGATCGCGGCGTGTACAACGTCGACGAGTTCGAGGCGTGGCTGTCCGAACGCGGCTGGGCGTGGCGCCAGTTGGAGCGTGGCAACTATGGCGTCACGCTCGACGAGGCGCTGGTGCTCTACACGTTCGAGGACCCGTTGCGTTGGGCCGAAACGTTCCTGTTCGAGCCGGACAGCGGAGAGCCGTATCGGTTTTGGGATTACCAGCGCCCGAGCGTGCAGGCCTGGATGCAGGACGTGGTGCACCAAGACGGCGCCGAGTGCGGCAAGACCCGCGAGATCATCGCGCTGGTGGCGTGGGCTGGCTGCACTGCGGTGGGCGGGCGCGTCGCCAATCCGTCGTCGCTGGTGGCCGCGCCGCAGCAGACGCACCTTGATGAAATCATCCTGGCGCTTGAGGAGCAGTTCGGCGTCGCCGATGGCGCCGGGCAGAAGACGCTGATCCAGCATTTCTGGTTGAAGCCGAAGAAGACCCCGCACACCATGCACCGGTTCTACGCACCCAACCCGGTGCGACCAGACCGCCCGAGTATCGCCCGCACGTACTACCGCCCCGGCGGCCACGACGGCGAAGCGTTCCGCGGTGTGCACGTGAGCGCGCTGGCGTTGTTTGACGAAGCCGCCAAGGTCAAGAACAAGACCATCTTCAGCGAGTTCTGGCGCGCCCTGAAACCGGGCTGCCGCTCGCGCGTCTACTCCGTACCGGACGGCGACCGCGGCAGCGAGTATTTCCGCCTCACGCAGCAGGCCATTGAAGGCCTGCCGGTAGGCAAGCCGGGCAACCGACTGTTCCGCTGGCAGCAGACGATGAAGCCGGCGCCGTTCTGGAGCGCGGAGCGAGAGGCGGACATGATCCGCCGCTTCAACGGCCGCAACACGCCAGGCTACCAGCGCAACGTGCTCGGCGAGCACGGGCAGGCCGAGAACCCCGTGTGGCCGTGGGGCATCCTACTGCCCAACGTGGTGGACCGCCCCGACTACCGGGTCATCAAGCTCCACGCCGACCACGAGGCCGACACGCTGTCCGTTGAAGTCGCGCGCGTGGAGCTGACCATGCAGCAGGGCCGCAAGGTGGGCAGCTACGCCACCCTCTACGACGACGCGCGCCCGCTGCGCCCGCTGCTGAAAGGGCGCGATGCCGAGCGCCGTGCGGCGATGCTGGAGATCCTGCGGCCGTACATCGCAGGCGCGTCCATGGGCGTGTTCTGGGCCGGCGCCGACCTTGGCGAGCGCAACGACCCCACCGAAATCATTCTGAGCGAGGAAGTCGGTACGGAGTTGCGCGACCTTGTGCGCATCCGTGCCATCGGCTTCCCGTACCACCTGCAGGAAGAGCTGATTGCCGCGCTCGACAGCCTGTTCCGCCACCTGCCGTTCTGGGGCGCGGACCTCGGCAGCGCTGGCACCACGGTTGTGAAGGATCTCATCAGCGTGGACCGCTTCGCCGAATGCAACTTCGAGGATCGGCTAGTTGGCTTCCATTTCCAGCAGTCCGTCGACTGCATGGGCGAGGACGGCGAGCCGCTGCAGGACGAAGACAAGCGCACCGGCGAGATGGTCACGCTCACCGCGCCCGCCAAGCACTGGGCCACGCAATGCATCACCGCTCGCCTGCAGGCCGGCGGCTACGCGATGCCGTACGACCAGGACGCGCTCAACGCCATGTCCACTCAGACCGCCCGCGCCGGCGCCAAGTGGCCCATCTACAGCAAACAAGACGATCACATCCCCGACGCCCGCCGTCAGCAGATGCTGCGCCGCCTGCGCAGCTTGCAGGACGACGGCTGCGGCGTGGACGTGTTCGCCTGCAGCACCATCGAAAGGACCGCCGCGTGAATCTCAATCCCGTCAGCTGGTTCCGTGGCAAGAGCCCGGACCCCACCCGCAACCAGACCGGTGGCATCGCCACGTCGATCCGTGACACGCAGAACCTCGGCGTGTGGCAGGCCAGCATCGGCGGCTGGCAGCCGCGTACTGTGTCGCCGTGGCTGTACGAGGCACTGAAGGAGGCCGTGCCGATGCTTGATGGCGGCCTGGGCCGCATGGTGACGTTGGACGGCATCCTGGCCGTGGAAGGCGATAACGACCGCATCGTCGCCGAGATCGAGGAGTGGATGGCCACGGTGCCAGTCAACGACCTGGAAAACGGCTACCAGGCGATGTACGCCAGCCAGGGCGAGGAACTCTACGAACAGGGACATGGTATCGCCGAGTTCGTCTACTCGTCGACCGGCCGCGACGTGGTTGGCCTGCGTGTGGCCGACAGCAAGGGTACCGCCTTCGTGCGCGATGCCGACCGCATGCGCGTGTTCTACCGCAACCCCAACGCCTGTAGCGATCGCCGGCCGGATGGACTGGGCAATGTCGAGGCAATTTTGCAGGGTCGCGTGCAGGGTTCGCTCACCGCTGGGCTGCTGCTTGAGGTGGGCTACGTCGAGCTGGAGCCGGCGCAGTTGGCTATCTCCATCAACCGACCCGAGGCGGACAACCCCTACGGAACGTCGATGCTGCGTGCGGTGCCTTTCGTGTCGCAGATCCTGCTGCAGATGCAGAACAGCACCCGGCAGGTGTGGGGGCGCTTTGGTGACCCGAGCTTTCATGTGGCGTTCTCGACGAAGAACAGCAAGATCGATAGCGCGGCGGCGCAGAAGCGTGCCGAGACGATCGCCGCCAGCCTGGCCAATGCATTGGCGGCGAAGGCGCGCGGTAACAGCGTCGACGTAGCCACCGGCGTTGGCATGAACGACCAGATAAGCATCGACGTCATCGGCGCGGTCAATGAGGCACTGCAGATCGAGCTTCCTGCACGGCACATGATTGAGCAGATTGTTGCCTCGTTCGGCATCCCTGCATGGATGATGGGGGTGTCATGGGCGCAGGCTGCGGGCATCGCCGAGCCGCAGTCCGAGTTGGTGCTGCAGGATTCCAAGACGCGGTTTGCGCGGCGTGAGGCATCGTTGCGCAAGCCCGTCGAGGCGATGCTGCGTGCCCGCGGGCGCACCTGGAAGAAGGGGGACTGGAAGCTGGTGCAGCATCTGCCATCGCTCACCGACGAGTTGAAGCGCGCCCAGGCCGAGTTCCTGCGCGCCCAGGCCGCTATGGTGCTGGGCAACAGCGCCGCCGGGACCGATCAGGGTCTGGACAACACCCTGCGCTCAGCCGGCCGACAGCCGCACAAGCACGGTCCGCGCTGCATGCATACCAAAGCCGGCGGCGAGGATGCCGAGCCATGGGCCGAGCCTGATGCCGCGTTGCCGGCGATCGAGCAGCGGACCATCGCGCGCATGCTGTCGCGCTGGGAGCGTCTGTATGCCGAGGTGATGAGGTTGCTCGGCCTGGACACCATGAAGGCGGGCACGGCGTGGAGCTTCGACCTATCGTTGATGACGCAGGTCGTGTCGGAGGGCGATTCGACCATCGGCGGAATGGCGGCCGATCTCAACACCGGTACGGTCGACGCCTACGACCGCGGCGTCATCAACGCGCGGGCAGACGTCGACTTAGACTGGACCGACCCTGGCGTGCAGCAGCTGATTGCCGACTCGCGTGCCCGCGTCACCAGCGCGATCCGCCACGAGGGACTGTCACGGGTGCGCGAGGGCGTCACCCGCGAATACACAAGCCGCATCGTCGCGGCGCTGACTTCCGGCCAGTTCGACGGACAGAACCCGGTGCACGTAGCCGCAGCGTTGGAAGACATGTTTGGCGCTGGCAACAGCAACTGGGAGCGCCTGGCGCGCTCCGAGGTAGCCGACGCTCAGGTGCAGGGCAAGCGCGAGATGTATCTGCGGGCAGGCTTCCAACAATACGACTTGATCACTGCCGGTGGCTGTGTCCTGTGCGAAACGCTGGCAGCCAACGGTCCGTATCGGTTGGATGACCCACAGGCGCCGCTACCCGTGCGGAGCACCCATCCGAATTGCAGATGTTCAATCAGGGCTGCGGAGTAGGCTCTAGCGGCGGATCGGTGATGAACGCCAAAAGCTGGTCGCCAATTTCGGTCGTCCTCTTTTGAGCCAATCCCGCACCGCTCATCGTCGTCATCAGAGAGTCGGTATTCAGAAGCCCGCGCGAAGCGAGATCCCGCCATAACACGTGGTACAGCTCTTCGTCCTGCTCGGCTTGCGGAATTTTCCCGATCAATACGGTCCTGAGGGAGCCCATCATCGTGTCAGGCGAGCCACCGGGTGCTTGCGCGAATTTTAGAACCCGCAGCGCCTCGGGTGCGAGGACGTCGATCAGCTCGAGGAAGATGTGTTGCCGCGTGTCGCTCGGGCTTCGCCCAACGGCAATGTTGGATATGGCAGCCCTGAGCGCGTTGAGCTTCTCCACAGAATGCGTGCGTAGTGCAATTTGCGTCGCGGACATTACTGCGGTGATGAAATTTTCGTTCTCGCTTAGGGCTGCAGAATCTATTCCTCGCCCCTGCAGCTCCCGGATACGTTCTGCGACCGATTCCATCCAGGCATTGCGTCGCCTTTCGATAGGTGGGGCTACGATCATCTGGAATATCTCAACCGCCGCGCCGCCGGCTAAGGGTATCGATGAGATGGCGGCCTTAGCAATGCCGTGTGCAATGTCTCCTTTGCTGGGTTGCGGAATGTCATCTGGATCTACCGACATGCAACTCTCCTCATAGATTGCTTGTCGCCCAATCTAGCAGACAGGAGACGGTGCGCTGCGGAATCCTCCTTTCATCGAGCGCCAGCGATTGGCGCCGCGTGCGCCCTTCGGGGCTTCGATGGAGGATTCCGTGAGCGAACCGAACCCCAAGCTGTCTGAGATCCAGAATCTGCCGGTGCCCGAGCTGGCCGAGCGTCTTGGCGAACTGTCCTCGGATGAGCTCACCGCGCTGCGTGCGCTGGAAGCTAAAGAGAAGGATGGTGGCCGCAAGACCGCGCTGGCTGCCATCGACGAGGCCATCGCCAAGGCGAGCCAGCCCGCGGGCGTGAGCACGGCCGGCGAGAGCCCTAGCGCCATGACCCCGCCGTCGATACCGCCAGCGGGTGATGCAGCCATCAAGCCCGCGGGCACGGTGCAAGCTTCGGATGCGCCGCCCAGCGGGGCGGCGGAAGCTCCCGCGACTGCCGCCGAAGCCACTCCCGACTGGCATCGCGAGGCGTACGACGGCCCGCTGACCATCCCGCAGGCCGAGTGGCGCCGCCACAACATCAAGCCCGTGCGGGCGGTGCGCGAGAAGTGAGCGCGCACAAGCACAAGCGGCTTCACCTGGCGATCAAGTCGGCTGGCGATGCCAGCGCCGACCAGCTCACCGCCATCCGCCAGTACACCCTGGCGGACATGCCGGCGGACAAGCTGTACGTGCGCACGTTTGCCATCGCGCACAACGCCATCGACCGAGACCTGGAGTGCTTCGATGAAGCACTGCTGGCCGACTTCGCCCGCACGCTGCCCGGCAAGGGCCTTTTCATTAAGCATCCCAGCGGCTGGGATGGCGACAGTGGCCCCGGCAAGGGGCGCTGGTTTGCCGCGAAGCTGGAGCGCATGTCGCTCGACGAGGCCCGCACGCTGCTGCGCGAGCCCGAGTTGAAATTCCCGCCCGGCGTGGAAACCGCTGTGCTGCTCATGGCCGATGCCTACTTGGTGCGCACGGCCGGCAATGCCGACCTGCTCGAGGAGATCGATGCAGGTGTGGTGGGCGACGTGTCCATCGGCTGCACGGTCAAGGACTACGAGCGCCTGGTGGACGAGCAGGGCAACGAACTCAATGCGTGGCGTCTGGTAGGGCCCGGCGAGGCCCTGGAAGCGTCGCTGGTCTGGCTCGGCGCGCAGCCGGGCGCCCGCGCCGTCAAGGGCGCACAACGAACCGAGGAAGACGACGTGGACCTGCAGAAAGAACTTAACACCGCCAAGGACCGCATCCTGGTCCTGGAAGCCGAGAACGCCACCAGCAAGGCTTCGCACGACATCGTGCTGAGCCTACGCAAAGCATTGGGTGACCACGCTCACCTCATCGACAAGCCGGAACTGCTGGGCGCCGCGGTGAAGTCCGCCGACGCCTACCGCAAGAGCCTGATCGACGACGTGGTGGCCGGCGAGCGTCAGCTGGGCCTGCTGGGCGATGACGAAGAGGCTGTGAACTTTGCCAAGGCCATGTACGCGGGTGACTCCATCGAGCGTCTGGAATCGCTGCATAAGCGGTACGCCGAGCGCGTGGGCAAGGGTGGCCGCATGCCGGCGCCGACCACTGGCGGCCGCGGCGGCGCGCCCGATCCCGCCAGTGGCGACATCAACCCGGCGTTCGCGTAAGCGCGCGCCTCGCATCCCTTCGGAGAACGTCCCATGGCACTGAACATCGCCTCGCCCAGCGAGCTGGTCAAGAACGTCGGATTTGCCCACACCAATGCGACCACGGCCCGTGTGCCGGTGGTGATCGGCGGCAAGCCGCTGATCCCCATCAACACCCGCGCGGCCAACGAGCGCAACGCGTTCGTCTACGAGACCGAAGTGGACAACGCTCCGGCCGAAACCGGCGTGGCCTGGGCGGTGAACGACGCCCTGTACTGGGACGCCACCAACGCCCGCCTTACCAAGACCGCCACCAACAACACCCTGTTCGGCCACGCACTGCAGCCCAAGGCTGCGGCTACGGCGGTGAGCGGGCTGGTGGCGTTCGACGCCTACACCGTCGCCTGACCGGCGGCCCTGCCTTCCAAGGACACGACACATGACCGCAGTCGCCAAATTCAACAACCTGGCCCGCCTGCCGACGCAGAGCGAGGAACAGCGCAAGGCGCTGGTGCAGGCCATCGACCTGGAGCTGTCGCTGCCGGGCATGTGCCTGGATCTGATGGGTGGCAAGGCCGCCAACGATTCCACCGTCACCCTGGTGGGCAAGAGCGCCATGCGCGAAGGCCCCAAGCTGTCGGCGGACGCCATCAAGGCCGCCCTGCGGGTGAAGTACGCCACCAGCGCTGACAGCATCGTCAGCAGCGACATCCCCGCGCGCATCGACCAGTGGTTCCACACGGGCATGCAGGAGATCGACACCGGCTGGACAAACCTCTTCCGCCTGGTGGACATGCGCGGTGGCAACCAGGATGCCTTCGAGGTTGCCACCGGCGAGTTCGGCGTGAGCTTCAAGCAGCGCGCACCGGGCGAAAAGACCGAGATCTGGCGCCTGCCCACCGAAAGCGAGGTGTCGCTGAAGTACGTCACCTACAGCGCTGGCGCAGGCGTGCTGGATGACTGGCTGCGCTACAACAAGTGGTGGAACGTCGAGGCGATCATCACCGAGTTCCGCGCCAAGGCGTGGATGAACCAGGCCGAGCAGCACTATGGACTGTTCACCGCGCTGGGCTCCGGTATCAACTTCGCCCGCATTGCCGGCGATGATCTGGGCACCGAAACCCTCAACGCAGCCGCGGCATCGATCTACCGCCAGCAGCAGTTGAAGGGGACGGCAGTCAGCGCAAATACGCCTCTGTGGATCGTCACCAGCCCGGAGAAGCGCGGTTACATCCTGCGCATGCTGGAGGCCACGCAGGGCAGCCTGATCGTCGGCTACCAGAACGGCATCCCGCTGGCGGTCACCGTGGCAGGCGTGATCGCCACCACCTACGTACCCGCCAACGACGCCGGCTACTACTTGGTGCTGCCGCAGCGCCGCAACGCCCGCGGCGTGTGGATGGACCTGCAGATCGAGAAGAACCGCGACATCTATAAGCGCGCCGAGGACTGGGTGGGCACCATGCAGTACAACGCCACTATCGCGGACACCTCGCAGGTGCGCCGCGTGCTGTTCGCCTGACGGAGCAGGGCGGGGCACATTCCCAGCCCGCAGCCATGGCAGCCAAGGCGACCATTCAGGACATCACCGATGCGGGCTTTCGCGCCGAGCAGTTCGGCACGCCAGCAGGCGACGATGCGGCCAGCTGGGAACAACCCGGCGGCTACGTCGATCGCCTGCTGCAGCGTGCCGAACGCTGGGCGCGCGGCCGCATCGGTGCGCAATACGACGCCATCGCGGTGGACACGCCGCAGGGCGAGGCGCTGCGCTCGGCCGAGCTGTGCTGGGCCAAGGCGCATCTGTGGAGCCGCCGCGCCGCGTTCGTAGACAGCAACGCGGCAACCAGCCTGGACAACATGCATTACCTCAACCGCCGCGAATATGAGGCACAGGCCGAGCGTGCAACGGCATGCGCCGAGACGTTTATGCAGCAGGTCATCGACCCCAGCGAGCCGGCCGGCACGGCCATCGGCATCGCCGCCGCCGAGCGTGGACCGTGGCGCAGAGGTGCTGCATGGCGCTGACGCTCCGCCTCAACCTGGGCAATTTCCCTAGCCCCAACGTCGTCGCGTCCACGCTGCACGCTGCGCGGCAGGCAATGCTGCGGAACATCGCTGTGCAGATGGAGACCGGGGTCAGCGATCGCGCGCGTGGCCCAGCCGGCGCAGCCCCTGGCGCGTACCCCATTCCCGCGCGCACCGGCGCGTTCCTGCGCGGCTTCGCTGTGCAGATCGGTGACAACAGCGTGGTGATCGGCAATGACCGCGAATATGCCCGCGCCCTGCATGAGGGTTTCCACCCCTACGGCAATGAGGACGCGCGGCCGATCCCCGGCCGTCCGTACTTCGAGGACGCGGTCAAGACGCTCGACATGGAGCGTGCTGAGGCAGCGTGGTGGCAGGCGGTGAGCGCATGATCGCCGCCGCGCGCGAAGCACTGCACCGCCTGCTCGAGCAGGACGCCGACGTGGCCGCCGCGCTGCAGGCGCTGACGCTCGGCTCGCGCGGCCAGGCTGCGGTGCCCAAGGTCATCAAGGGCAACCGCCGCTTCGAGCAGATTGGCCAGGAGAACTTCCCGTGCTGGATCAGCGAAAAGGGCGACGCGCGCGGTGCCGACGCCAGCAATGGCGGTGGCGACCCGGCCGGCCTGATCGTCAACAGCACGCAGCAGGACTGGTTGACTGATATCGAGATCTCGCTGGTGTGGCACCAGCAGGATTTCTCCCGCGCGGTGGACCAGCGCGACGGCATCACCGCGGCGCTGGTGCAACTGCTGCTCCGCAACCCGTCGCTGGACGACACCTGCCAGCTGGCCTTCGTCGCCAATGAGATCAACGACCGCGCGTTCCGCGCGCCCACGCACTGGATCGCCTTCGTGGTCCGCGTGCATCACACCATCTACCGGGACGCCTGACATGCCCCCCAAGACCGCAGCCGCCACCGACGCGCTGGTCGGCGTTTTCTTCACCGCCGAGAGCCACCCCGGCATCCGCCAGATCGGCACGCACAAGCCCGGCGCCGTGGTTCGCGTGGAGCCGGCCGAGGCTGTGCGCCTGGTAAGTGCCAAGCGCTTCCAGTACGCCACCGCCGAAGACGCAGCCACCGCTGCCGTGTGGCTGGAACAGTTCAATGCCGCCGCCCTGTCGTCCGATCCCGCCGGCCCCGCCACCGGCGTGGACGGGCAGGGCAACGGCGCCACCATCGCACCCGCGCAGGAGTAATCCCATGGCACAGGCCACCGGCGCCAAGAGCCGCGTCATCGCCGTCACCGAGACCACCTACAACGAGATTCCCGCGACGCCCGACGCCGAGCTGATCTACATCCAGACCTTTACCCTGAAGCCGAGTGCTGCGCGCGAGCAGGACCCCACGCTAAGCGGCTTCCGTGGGCAGGCACGTGGCACGCTGGGCCGCCGCGAGGTGGCTGGCCAAGCCACCGTGAGCTTGGCGCCCGGCAGTATCGGGTTCTGGCTGAAACACCTGATCGGCGCGCCGGCCACCACCGGCAGCGCGTCGCCGTACACGCATACCTTCAGCCTGGCCAATCCGCTGCCGGCCGGCATCACCTTCGAGGTGGACTACGGTGCGGCGATCGCGGCGCCCGGTCGCTACATGCGTTACAGCGGTTGCCGCGTGAATCAGGCGCAGTTCCAGTTCCAGACGCAGGGCACTCCGAGCGCCACCATCGACCTGCTTGGTTCCAGCTCCGATGGCACCATCGCCACCTCGCTGGACGCCACGCCCACCGACCCCGGCCATGCAGCGTGGGGCGTGAGCAACCTCGCGCTGGTGTTGGATGGCGGCACCACCGAGGTGTGCCTGGAGTCGCTCAACGTTACCTGGTCCAACGACCTCGACGGCGACCTGTGGTGTATCAACAACGGCGGCCAACGCCACGGCCTGCCGGAGGGCTTCGCCATCGTCACTGGCGACGGCGTGGCGCAGTTCGACACGCCGGTTCTGCTCAACAAGGCGCTCAACGACCAGGACCTGGCTATCCAGGTGTCGCTCACCCGCGGCACCGGCGCCGGCACGGCTGGCAACGAGTCGTTGGTAATCACCATTCCGTTGTCCACCATCGACCAGACCGCTCCGGAAATCAGCGGACCACGCGGTTTGAAGATGCCCTTCAATTTCGTCGCGCACCGCACCACGGGTGAGCTTGGCGTCACAGCCGTGCTGAAGAACCAGCGCGCAACAATCTGACAAGGAGCAAGGCGGAATGTTTCGATTCGCAAACCTGGGGCGCGTGTGGGTGCCGGTGGATCTACCTGGCGGTGATGGCGAGACGCCGGAGCTTGTGCGCGTGCACCTGTTGATGACCTTGTATACCGATGACGAGCTGGCTGCCCGCGACCGTGAGGTCATGACGCGCACGTCGGCTTCCTTCCTGGAGAGGGCCGCCACCAGCACCGAACCTGCAGAGCTGCAGGATGCCTTCGACGACATGCAGCGTGTGCGCCTTGATGACCGCGCAGACGTGCTCCGGCGCACTCACGACTGGCGCGGCTTTGCCGATGAGGAGGGCGAGCCGTTGCCATTCTCGCAAGAGCACCTCGAGGCGCTGCTGGCCATGGCCTATCTGTTCCAGCCGATCCGCCGCGCGCTCTTCGACACGAGCCGCGAGGGCGTAAGAAAAAACTGATCGCCTGGGTGCGGTGGCGCGCCGGCGCCGCGCCTGGGTATGAGGAAGAACGGCTATGGGATGTCGGCAACGAGTTCGGAGACAGCTTCACCAGCGAGGCTTGCCGCAGCTGTCCTGTGGTGTGTTCGGACTGCTCGCAGCCGCGCTTGCTACCTTCAGCGGAGCCTGCAGCACTGGCATTTCTTTGGTGCCGCTCGCAGTGGCAGTACGCGCCCAGCGGTCTGCCGACTGGATTGCGATACGCCGACTGCATGGTGCTGTTGCGCGCACGTGTGAGCGAGCTTGGTTTGGCGCGTGCCGATCTGCCGCAGCTACTGGCGCAGTTGCAAGTGGCCGAGCAGGCATACGTGCAGGCAAATGTGGAGCATTGGCAGAGGGAGCACGATAAGCATGGCGGGCGGTAACACCTTCAATGTGCGGTTTGAGGTGAGCGATGACGGAAAGGTCAGCGCTCACATCGCCGGCATCAGGCAGCAAGCGCGCGATGCGGAGCCGGCTGTGCGCTCGCTGGGCGATCGACTCAACTCGGTCGCTAGCATCATGGGCGGCGCGCTTGCTGGCGCCAGCGGGGTCGTAGCTGCAGGCATGGCCTTGGTGATCAGGAACACCATGAACGCCGAACGCGAGTTGGCGCAGCTCAACGCCGTGCTCAAGTCGACGGGGCAGGATGCCAATTTCAGCGCCGAACAATTGGCCGCAATGGCGGACAACATCGCCCGCGCCAGTACATTCAGCGGTGGCGACATCACCAATGCTCAGACCCGGCTGCTGTCCTACAGTGGCGTCGTCGCCAGTAACTTTGTGCCGGCGCTGCAGGTGGCTATCGATCAGGCCGCACGCCTGGGCATCAGCGTGGAGAGTTCTGCGGAGATCGTGGGCCGCGCGCTTGAATCCCCTACCAAGGCGGCGGGGGCGCTGGCACAGCAGGGCTTCGGCGCGGCGTTCACCAAGAGCGTGCGCGACAGCATCAAGGCACTGGAGCAGTCCGGGCGCACCGCAGAGGCGCAGGGGATCATTCTGGATATCCTCAATGAGTCTTACCAGGGGGCTGCCCAGGCAGCCCGAAACACGTTCGGCGGATCGCTTGCAGCGCTACGCAATAGCCTGGATGACCTCACGACTGGCGAGGGCGGTAGCCTCGATGGTGCAGCCTCTGCAGTCAATCGGCTGACGAGTGAGCTGCAGAGCGAGCAGACCAAAGCTGCATTTGGCCAGGTGATTTCGCTGGTGTCGCAGGTCACCAGCGAGCTGGTCGGTAGCATCACGCAACTGACCGCTTGGTATACCAAAGTGCGTGAGGCGCAGGGCCTTGCAAGTGGCAGCAATCCCCAGCAGGCCAGCACCGATGCATTGAATGCACGCATGGGCAAAGTGCAGGCAGAGCGCAATGACCTGCAGCGCTGGAAGTCCAACGTGTTCGGGCTGCCGCTAACCGACAACCAATCAACATTTCGTGAGCAGCAACTTGCGATTTTGGAGGCTGAGCGAGTTGCCATCCAGCGCGAACTCACCTCTCGTTACAAGCAGCAGGCTGCGCCGGAAGCCTCTCCGGTCTTGACCGAGCAGCGGCGCCCCGTGCCGGCGTTGGTCGATGAAAAAGAAGCGAGCCGCCAGGCCGAGCGCATCAAGCGTGCAACTGCAGAGATGTCGGATTCGCTACGCAGCTGGCACACCGAGCTGGAGCAGATCGGCAACCCCATCATCGACGAATACAACAAGCGCCTGCTTGAGGTGGCCGAACGCAGCGAGACAGCGGCAAAAGCCAAGGTTCCCACAGCGCAGATCGACGCATTCACCGCATCCATGCGTGCATTGGCGCAGCAGATCCGCGACCGGGATATCGCCGAGTTCCAGCGCGAGTTCGCTGAGGACACCGCGGAGATGGCCGCGCAGCTGCGCGGCGGCGGTGCTTCGGCTGCATTGGAATACGCGAAGGCGTTGACGAAGGTGCAGGAGCTGCTGGATGCGGGAGTGATCTCCACTGATCAATACTCGGCACGCCAGCAAACATTGCGCGATCAAATGAATGCAGGCGCCATCCAGGTGCTGCAAGACATTGGCGAAGAGCAGCAGGCGTTGCTGCTCAACACGCAGCAACTGGAGGTTTACAACCGCCTGAAACAGGCCGGCGTGGATGCGAACAGCGCATATGGGCAATCGATCGTCCAGGCCACGGAGCAGTTGCAGCGTCAACGCGAAAGCGCGGCGGTATTAGGCGACTTACGTTCTGCGACCCATGATTTCGCCTCGGACGCCATTGTCTCTTTCGGCGAAGCCGGCGATGCAGCAGGGCGGTGGATCGATCGAATGAAACGCATGGCTGCGGATCTCTTTGCCGATCGTGCCATCCAATGGTTGTTCACCACGGGTATGAGTCTGCTGGGTGGCGGCGCAGGTAGCTACACAGGCGGCGGCACTGGCGCCGGTAGCACGACCGGGTTCGGCAACAATATGGAGGGGTTCACAGGGCGCAATCTCTTCGGGTTTGGAGGTGGGCGTTCCGTTGGTGGCGGCGTCAGCCGGGATCGAATGTACGAAGTGACCGAAGGCGGACGGCCGGAGTTGCTGCGTCAGGGGAATCGTACCTACCTCATGCCAGGTTCGGACGGTGTTGTCATCCCAGCCGGTGCTGCAGCGGCTGGCGGGAGTGTTGGCGGTGGCTCGCAGGTCAACGTCAACATCATCGGCGCGCCGAGCCAGCCGCAAGTCAGTACACGCGGCAATAGCACTGGCGGTACCGATGTCGAGGTGCTGTTCAAACAAATCGAAGGGCGCCTCGCCGGCAATATGAGCGCCGGTTCTGGTCCTTTCTATGCCGCGACAAAGTCACGTTTGAACGTGCAGGACCGGCGCTGATGGCTGAGTTCCCAGCGTACGTCGGAATCATGGTCAGCGATTTTGGTGAAGAGCCGCAGCCATCTGTAGAGCGCACGGAAATGGAGCGTGGTGTTCCGAAGCAACGCCTCCTGAACTCCCGCGACATGGTTGAGTTGTCGTGCACATTGCTGTTTCGGTCAAAGGCCGACATGGCTGCCTTCGATGTTTGGTACTTCGATGTGATTAAGAAGGTCGGGTACTTCACGATGTTGCACCCACGCACCGGCGTGCCGATCAAGGCATGCATCAAGGGTGGCGCTATTGGACGGTTGCAGCCGCGCAATCCAATGTTCACATCTGCAACCCGGCAGACGGTAATCGAGTACCTGCGATGAGCACGTTTACGGAGCGCCGCCAGCGGGTGACGGACACGGACGGCCCGCTGGAGCTGCTGGAGATGACGGCGCCATCGTTCGGTGCGGTCCTACGGATTGCCAACGACACGCAGGATTGGGTGAGCAACGGCAATACGTACATGGGTTATCAGTTCCGCTTCACCCCGCCCCCGGACGCGGCTGGGCAGACGCCACGGGCGCAGCTGGAACTCGACAACGCCGGTCGCGGCATTACCGATGACCTGGAGCACCTGCAGCCAAACGAGATGGTGATGTGCCGCGTGCTGATCACCGATCGCGCGCAACCCGATGTTATCGCTCGGCGGTTCTACCTGCCGCTCACCCAGGTGCGCGCAGCTGGCCCGCTGATCACCGCGCAGATCGGAGTGGACTTCTTCATGCGCCAGCAGGCGGTGAAGCTACGCGCGAACCCGCACGTGCTGCCGGGGATCTTCTGATGCGGGCGCGTGAGGTTGAGCGTTTCCTAAACATCCCATACGACGCCGATAACTACGACTGCGCCGACCTGGTCGTGCAAGTGCAGCGTGAGCTGTTCGGCCGGGAGGTGCAGATGCCTGCCCGGCGCCCACGCGGTGCAGAGGGGCAGGTGGTACTCGGCGAATTGTCTCGCGTGTATGCAGCACCCACTGCCACACCGGTCGATGGCGACCTGGTGCTGATGTTTGACAAGGGCCAAAGCCGGCCCGGCCACGTCGGCATCTTCTTTTACCTGGCCCATGAGGGTTGGGTGCTTCACACAACCAGCGCGCTCGGCAGCAGCTGGCTGCACCGGGCGCGCGAGCTGCCGGATTACGGCGCAAGGATCGAGGGGTATTACACATGGGTCTGATGACCACGCCTGCGAGGGACGGTCAGCTTGTGCTGACACCGCATCCGGTCACCCTGGAAGGGCAGCGCCACATTGCGATGGATCTGCAGCCGGGTGAGCGCCTGTGCGATTTCCTGCATCGCCACGTGATTGATCTGGATCAGGGCGAATGGTCAGTGTCGATTGGTGGCCGTGTCGTACCGCGCCATCTGTGGCCGCACGTCTTCCCGAAGGACGGCCAGGTCATCGAAGTGCGCGGCGCGGTCGGCAGAAACGCGCTGTACATCGTGGCGATGGCCGCGCTGATCTACTTCACTGGTGGTGCCGGCGCGACATGGGCTGCGGGTTTGGGTACCACCGGTGCGGCCGTCGCATACACGGCAGCCTTTGTGGCTGGCTCGATCCTGATCAATAAAACGCTCGGGCCTAAGGTCGAGAGCCCTGCTGGGCCGAGCACGGCGGGCACCGTCTACAGCTTAGGGGCGCCGCGCAACCGCTTGCGCCCCTATGAGCCGCTGGGCCTGCTATTCGGCCGCATGCTGATCGCCCCCGACTTCGCGAGCAAGCCCTACACCTTCTACGAGGGCGACAACCAGTACGTTGGAATGGTGCTGACGCCGGGCATCGGCGTTGGCCGGGTGGGCGTGTTCACCAATGCGGGCACGCCGCTGTCCAGCTATGAGGGAGTGAGCGTCTATCACTCCGGCTATAGCGAGATGCCGGATGAAACCATTCCGCTGTACAGCAATGTCGACACCACCGACGGTGGCGAGCTACCGGATACGGCCGACTTCGTCACCCGCACCACCAGTGCCGACACCGTACGCATCCAGATCAACCTGGAATACGTGCTGGGCGGCGTGGGCACTTCCGGCAAGAAGTACAACGTGTCGGAGACCGTGCAGGTGCAGTACGCGCCGGCGGGCACGGGGATCTGGGCCACCCTGACCACGCAGACGTTCACGGGCGACCAGCTCGACGTGAGCAAGCGTGCAACCGTGTCGGCAGATGTGGCCAAGGGCCAATACGACGTGCGTGTACGCATCCTCGGGCAGGGCAACTACGAGGGGGAAAACACTCAGCGCAACGACTTTCAATGGTCGACGATGGGCAGCGTGCAGGCTGACACCGCGACTTACGCCGGTATTTCGCGCAGCGGCATCCTGATGAAGGGCACCGGCCAGCTCAACGGCCAGCCCGACGAGTTGCGTGCAGAGCACGTCGCCGCACCGATCCCGTTGTGGCGTAACGGAAACTGGGTGAACGAGGAAACCAGCAACAACGGCGCACATATCCTCAAGTACGCGCGCGGCTATTACGACCAGAACGGCAGGCTCATCGGCGGCATGGGCAAGAGCGATGAGGAAATCGACATCGAGTCGCTGCAGGGCTTCATGGCGCACTGTGAGGCGAACGGCTACACCTACGACTACTGGTTGACAGAAGAGCGCACGCACGACGAGGTGCTACAGGCGATTGCTCTTGCCGGTATGGGGCAAATCACCTGGGCCGGTGGTCGCTTGTCGGTGGTGTGGGCCGCGGACGAACAGCCGTTGTCGGGCGTGGTCAACATGGCCACGATGAAAAAAGGCAGCTTTGCTGTCGACTACACGCTGGCTAACGCGGCTGACGGCATCGAATACAGCTATTTCGACAGCACGACGCAGAAGGTCGAGATGGTGCGTGTAGCGGCGCCTGGCGTCGAAGTCGAAGATATGCTCAGTCCGGCGCGTTTGACTGGGGAAGGTATCACCCGGGAGCAGCATGCGGCGGAACTGGCCCGCTACCACCTAGGCCAGAGCCTTTTCCAGTACAAGGACATCAGTTTTGCGCTAGATACCGAGTATCTGACGGTCCGGCGACTCGCCAAGGTGGCCTTGTCCCACGACGTCACGCAGTGGGGCTTCGGCGGGCGGATCGTTGCAGCCGAGCGCAGCCCGCTGCTGGGCACGGTCACCCTGACGCTGGACGAGCCGGTGCCGCCGCCCGCATCGGGCAATGCGTTCATCGGCCTGCGAATTCCTGGGGAAGCCGTTTACCGCACGTTCCGCGTGCGCAGCTTTACCGAAGCGACCGACACCATCCAGCTGGTGGAGGAGTGGCCAGATGACGCTGCGTTGCCTGGCGAAGGCTATGACGACGCCATGGTTTCTGGCGGCTGGCAGGACAATCCAGCGCACGACACCATCTGGATCTACGACTTCAAGACCACGCCAGGCTACGTCGGCCGCGTGGTCGCGATCGAGCCGGAGAGCGATCTGAAGGGCGCCAGCATCAGCGTGGTGCCGGAGTCGCCGGAGTTCTGGACCTACGTCAAGACGGGTGTGTACCAGCCGCCAGAGAGTGGCTCATCGCTAGCCACGCGCCCGATCGTCAGCAATCTTGCGATCGGCGAGGACCAGGTCACCATCGGCGACGTCACCGCGACGGACTTGGTGGCGACCTTCGACATCACCGGCCCGTTCGATCACGCAGTGGTCTACGCTTCGGCGTCGGATGGCAACGGCGAGCTGCAGGAAGTGGCGCAGACGCGCACCCGTACGGCGCGGTGGCGCATCCCGCGCGCCGGCACCTACACGATCAACGTGCGCCCGTTCGGCCCGGAGGGGCAGATGGGTATCGGTGCCTCGCTGATCTTCACGACCATCGGCGCCGACGCACCGCCGGTCAATTACGACCTGTTCGACGTAGAGGAGATCTCCGGCGGCATCCGGCGCTACACCTGGGGTTTCTGGAACGACACCATCCAGTCGGCCAACCTGGCCGGCGCGGAGATCCGCTACGCCCAAGCCCCGGAGCAGGGCGCGCCGATGCCGGCGTGGGAGGCCATGACGCCGGTCGGGGACAGCGGCTACCACACCGGCGCATTCGACTCGCCCATCCCGTCCTCGGGCAAGTGGACGTTCGCCATCCGCGCGCGCAACACCAACGGCACGCTGTCGTTGGCTGCTAAGTACGTCACCAAGACGCTGGGCAAGAACCTGGGCGAACTGCAGGAGGAGATGCAGCAGGCGATCAATCAGACCACCGAAGAGGTCCGGCAGGGCTTCCTGGAGGCCGCAGAGCGCAATCGCCAGACTGCCGAGGCCGCACTGGCGGCAGCAAACAAGGCGCGTGAGGATGCAATCGCACACGCGGACGCGCTTAACGCTGCGCTGGGCGACCTGGTCAACGCGGACGAGTGGACCTCCACGGGTTCATATCCCGCGGGCGACTTCGTGCGCTATGACGGCCGGCTGTATCGGGCGCTCGTGGCCAACTCCGGTGTGGTGCCGACCGGCAACGCTGCCACTTGGCAGAACGTCGGCAACTACGCGAGCGCAGGCGAGGCGATGGCCGCCGCGGTCGACATGGCGACGCAGACGGCGAACAACCTGGCGGCAGAGGTCACCCGGCTATCAGGGGTGATTGCCCGCCTACCTGCGGGCGACGGGCAGCTTGCTCCATCCGCATGGGTATCAGAGGGGTTCACGGCACTGACAAATGCCGACACAGCGCTAGGCCGGCGCGTCGGAACTGTAGAGGGCCGCATGCCGGCCGGTAACGGTGCCCTGGAGACGGTGGCGAGAGTCACGGAAGTGGATGAGGCGGCGGTCCGGCGCAACGAGGCGATGGCGCAGCGGGTCGGCGTGGTGGAGACGCGCATGCCGTCCGGCGTCGGCCTTCTCGCAACTTCCGCAGGTGTGAATGCTGTAGATCAGGCGCGCATCAGCGGTGATCAGGCGCTGGGCCAACGCATTGAAGCGACGAACGCAGCAGTGGCTGGCAAAGCCGACACCTCGGCGCTCAACGCGCTGAGCTCGCAGGTGCAGCAGGTGGGCAATCAGGCCAACGCCACCAGCACCGCAGTCACGGCCGTGGTGGCGAAGACCAACATCAACGCCAACATGCTGAAGAATCCCACCTTTGCCCGAGGGTCTTCGAGCTGGGTGCTACCTGCGGGAGCGGTCCTGTTCAATAACGCGTTGAACGGTCCTTACCTGGTGATGCCCGCCACGTCTGGCGGGGCCGCAGCGGAGCAGTTCGTAAACGACACGCCTGCCGGCATCTACACATTGTCGGGGGACATCCTAAAAACCAATGGTAATGGGGTGTCGAGACTGGAGATCGGTGCGTACAACGCCTCGGGCTTGATCGGAGCCGTGTCAGTTGCTGCCGATTCTGGCAGCTGGCTTGTCTGGAAGAGATTCCAAATAAGCGTTAACGCACCCTCGGGCACGACTCGGTTATTGGTCCGGCTGATCGTTGAAGGAACTCCGGGTCCAACGTACTTCAGGCAGCTCAAGGTGGAGCCGGGGCTGGTCGCCACGTTGTGGACTGATGACACTTCAGTTCTAGAACAGGCGTCCGCCACGCAATCGCTGGAAGCACGGATGAGTGTCAATGAGAACGGCATCGCCAGCTACTACGCGTCTTACACGTGGGCGCTGGACGTCACTGGCAAGGTGATCGGCATGCGCTCTTACAATAATGGGCTCATCGGCAAGATCACGTTCTCTGCGGACGTGGTGGAAATCATCGGCGCCACACCGGGTGGCGGTCGCAACGAGTTCGTCGGCGGGAAGTTCTACGCCTACGCGCCCAACGGTCGCCGTGTGGTTGCTCTTGGGTATGGAGTGACATGACCAACGTCCTGATCATCAACGACGCCGACACCGGCGTCGTGCTGCTGCAGGTAACCGATCAGCCCGACTCGGACCTGCTGACGCAGCACATGGGTGCGGTCGCCATCGCCAGCGGCAGCAATGGGTCTGTGCCGGTGCCGGTCACAGGGAGCGCCAACCAGCTGTACTACTGGTTCGTGGCAGATAGCAGCGCGGGGAGCGCGCTGCTGCCGATCTTGAGCGACAACGGCAATGCGATCAGCTGGAGTTCGCCTGACTCTGCCAATACCGCCCGCGCCGGCGGCACCCTGTTCTACGGGAGGTTTTGATGGCTTATGCAATCTTCGAGGCCGGTCCAAACCGAGTAGTGATATCCGAAACGTGGAAGAACCTGGCGATGGCGTCGAAACAAACGATCACGCCTGCCGGCAGTGGCGTGCTCAAGACATGGAGCCTGACCGTTTCCGGCACCAATCCAGTTCTCGCGTTCTTGGGTGAGAGCAACGCCGCGCTTGCAACGCGAACACAGAGCGGGAACAGCTTCACGTTCACCGGCTTCACCACCAGCGGTAGCTTCACTGCCATAGTTTTCGACTATCCGAACTTCGGGCGCCGAGACTACTTGGTGATTACCAATCCCGACACCGATGAGGTGCATTTCGATGCGACACTCAAGTACATGAAAGTGCGCGGGCTGCTGCAGGGCAATGCCAATCAAGGCGGGTCGATCACCCTTCCTGCAGGTCGCACATACGCGGCGCTTGCTGGATCGGCAGGCAACATCATGCTGGCCGTTGGTGGCGTCGTTGGCGGCGGGCCGCAATGGCTGGTGAGCGTGGTGTGGCGCAAGGGGGTCGTCAACATCAACGGCAATGTTGCCAGCATCAGTGCAATCGACACCGGAAACTTTTCCCAAACGGGCGCGAATGGCACCCCATTCCCTGCTCCTGGCCAGTACGGCCAAGCCTGGGTGCGCGCTCCCATACTCGACGTCACCGGATATTGATAATGATCATCAACGAAAACCTCGCCTTCGGCACGCAGACCCGGATGGTGTCGCCGCGCATCGAGATCCGATGGGACCCGACCACCAACGATGGGCCGGTCGAGTTCCACCTCGAGCAGATGACCACCAAGCCACACCCCGACGGTTGGACCCAGACGCTGGAGCGTTTCTTCCTGCGCGTGCTGACCGTGCAGATCAGCGACCTTATTGGCCGCAGCTACGACATCACCGCACCAACGACGACCAAGCCGGACCCGGCGACAGGCGAGTTGATCAAGGTGCCAGGTGACACGGTGACCGAACCCGGCGTGCATTTGTTGCTGGGCATCAAGGCGGCCACGCGCGCCGCCTACGATTCCAATGTCGCCGCACCCGACGCAGATGCTGACCCGATTGCGCGGCAGATCACCATCGTCTGGAACCCGACCAACGACACCGGCACCGTTACGTTCCAGGTCGAAGACCGCGGCACCGCATTGGGCGTGCTGGCGGCGCCAATCGCCGAGCTGATCGCGCCGACATATGCCATCCGCTACCCGGACGCAGCGACCACTCAGCAGCTTCAGGGGTGGAAGCTGCAGGAGCTGATTAAGGCGGCAACCAATCGTGCAATCGCCGCCAGCCTGTCCGCCGTCGATGCGGCAGCGGCGTGAGGCGAATCAGAAGCCGGAGGCCGCAACCTCGCGGACGCCGCTACGGTCCTGGAACTTGATGGTCCAGGGAGTGACCAGGTAGCCGGGGCGGAACCGGTTGGCGATCGAGAAATGATCGGCGCGCGCGTCCTTGGCGATGCCGTTCACCAGCACGTACGGCGCGGCGGTCTTGGGCACGCGGCAGTCGTCGGGATAGCCGTCGGTCTTGAATGCCAAGGTGTAGGGGCCGCGGCCCTGGATATCCCCGCACACCACTGCCCGTGCACTGAGCGATGCGGCGCGGGCGCGCGGCGCGATGCGGGTGACGAAGGCGTCCAGCGACTCGTTGGCGGTGGAGGTTTCCTGATACAGCTGGGCGGTGCGGCCGAACTTTCCCAGCGGCGGGTCAGCGGCGAGGGCGGGCAAGGTTGTGCCAAGCAGCGCCACGGCGGCGGCGGCGAGGAATGGGTGCATCACGTTCTCCTGAGCAACTGCGCCGGACTACTGCCGGCGGCGCGAGGGCATCTCGGCGCAAAGCCAAGATGCGCGGCGCCTGCTCAGGAAAAAACGTTCATCTGCTGCGCAGTTGCACTACTTGCAAAGTGGAAATCTTCCGGATGTCCCCCGACCGTTCGTCAGACAATGCTTTGTGACACAAGGGTTTTCGGGAATTTCCTACATTTAGTGTTGACCCCTCCTCGTGACCACAATATCTTGCCAGCTACCGGCCTGCTTCAGGACGGTAAACGCAAAACGCCCCGCCTAGCAGTAACTAGGCAGGGCGTCTGGTCTTCTAACTTCAACTGGCAAAGCGTTGTGAAACTTCGGTTCTTGGCGGTTCCGAATGCCTGCAGTGTACATCTTGGGTTTTTGTGCGCAAGCGATTGCGTAACAAACGGTGACGTATGCATGTGGGTTGAACTACGCAGGCCAGCACCATAAGGCTCGCAAGAAATGCTTACAAAACATCAATTTAACCTCCCCCTCATTCAGAGGCAGGTCAACAACAGCTTGGTCGAGCAGCGGCAGCTTGACGGCTACATCAACGCGACGTCCATGTGCCAAGCAGCGGGACGGCTGTTCGCTGATTACCGGCGGAATGGTACGACTGAAGCCTTCCTTGAAGAGCTCTCAGCCGATATGGGAATTCCCATATCGGTGTTGATTCAACAAGTTAAGGGTGGGAATGGACCGCAGGGCACTTGGGTTCATCCAAATGTGGCCACTCACTTGGCGCAATGGTTGTCGCCGAAATTTGCTGTGGCAGTGGCTAAGTGGGTCCATGAATGGATGGCCGGCCGGGGGCCTAGTGGAGCGCCGAAGGCTGCTCTTCCGCACCATATACAGCGCTATCTGGCCAACCGTGATCAGGTGCCCTACACGCATTTTTCCATCCTGACCGAGATGACCCTGGGGTTGATCGCTCCGCTCGAAGCGCTTGGCTACACGCTGCCGGACAACATGGTGCCCGATATATCTGAGGGCAAAATGTTCGCCAGCTGGCTACGAAGCAAAGGTGTCGACACCAGCAAAGTTCCTACGTACAGGCATATCTATGCGGACGGGCGAGTGGTGGAAGCCAAGATGTATCCGATCGGATACATGCATGAGTTTCGAATCCATTTCAACGAAGTCTGGTTGCCCACCAAAGCCCTCACTTACTTCCGTCAGCGGGACCCATCTGCGCTAGCTTTTCTCGAACGAATGCTGCTCGTCGGCCCTGATAGAAGGGCATTGCCGCCAGCTGCATAAGGATAAGGGCCCCGCTTCGGCGGGGCTTTTTCTTACCCTGCACCGAAGAGAAGCCCGATGTCGCATCTTTCGAGCTTCGGTGAGGATGGTGTTGCCGGTCGCGGTGCCAAGATGGCCGTTCAACCCGCGAGGCGCCTGAGCAGCGCCCAGCCGGCACCCTAGACGTAACCCTCAAGCTCGTCGTGTGTAAGTACGCCCAGACGATGACCCCAGGATGTGACCAGCTCGACGATCACTGCCGCCTCACCTGGGAAGGCAAACAGCAACTCCGCCTCGAACTGGTTGAGGACTTCCAGCGGTTCGGACGTGGCCGCGAGGCGCTGCTGCAGCTGTTCGAAGAGGCTGGGGGTGGTGGTGTCCATGCCAGCAGTCTACGGCGACCTGTCTCACGCCCTGAGACGGTGCTGCCGATACTTCGGGTATGGACAGATCCGAGCTTCGAACCCACCTCGACAACCTGGACGCGGCCGTCCCGTCATTGCTGGCTAACAGCCCCGACCGTTGCCACTTCTGGCAAGCGTTTGCCGGCATGGCGGACGTCGTCGGCGACGGCGCCATCACGGGCGACGATGCCCAATTCGTCTCCCGGCGGCTCGATGAGATCCTGGCCTGGCATGGCCTGGAGAACAGCGACCGCGACTGCTGAGGGTCCGCCATGTGCTACTCCGCTGAGATCCAGGCCGACTACCGAAAGCTGGTGCGCAACTTCGGGGCGATCATGTCGATCGAGGAGTTCTCCAAGCTGTGGCTGCGGCAGGGCGAGGAGGAGAAGCGGCCCAAGACCCCGAAGGCAATGGACGATGCATTTCGCGCGGGCGGGGAGGGCGGCGTAGCCTCGATCGCCGCAGAGCTGGCCGTGTGGGACGCCGAGGACACGCAGGCCCTGGAGCAAGAGCTGTTCAAGCAGGCCCGGCGCCTGGCAGATGCAGAGCGGGTGCTGGCAAGCGCCAAGCCGACAAAAAAGGCAGCCAACGACCAGCGCATCGCCACGACGAAGATCGAGCAGATCAAGGGCCGCCTCGCCGACATGCAGCGGACCGAACCGAAGGCGCGGGATTACCGCATCTTCCCCGGCTACTACGCGCCGGTGATCATCTCCGAGGGCGGCCAGCGCGTGATCAAGCCGATGCGCTACCAGTGCCGGCCGGCGGGCAAGCCCCCGATCTACGACACGAAGTACCCAGGCACCTACAACGCCCGCAGGGACAACCTGCAGGGCTTCTGGCGCGAGCAGTTCGGCTACACCCATGGCCTGGTGGTGGTCGGCCGCTTCTACGAGAACGTGGAGGGGCCCGACGGCAAGAACCGTGTGGTGCAGTTCCAGCCCAGCGACCGTGAGCCCATGCTGGTGGCCTGCCTCTGGTCCCGCTGGACAGATCCCGCCGGAGAGCAGCCGGACCTGCTGAGCTTCGCCGCCATCACCGACGAGCCGGAGCCCGAGGTGGCGGCGGTGGGGCACGACCGGACCATCATCAACATCAAGCCCGAGCATGTCGACGCTTGGCTAAACCCCGATCCGACTAATCTCCAGGCCCTGCAGGCGATTTTCGACGACAAGCGGCACCCGTTTTACGAGCACCGGCTGGCGGCGTGATATGTTGCCCGACGGCTTTCATTGGACCCAGGCTTACCAGCACCAGGAAGGACCTCCACGCTTGCTTGCGCTCGGATCGAGTGGTGTTGCGCGAATGACTCAGCGCGTGGACAACGGAGCATGGTTTGTCTATCTGGACTACCACCTGCTCACGATGGAGCGCCGGGCAGTCACACGTAATTGCACCAGCTTCGAGGCCGGGAAGGCCGGTGTGGAGATGTGGGCGTGCCGGCACGAAGCGCGTCTGCGTATGGAACTTGCAGTGATAGAGGCGGGGAGACCCAGACACCTGGGCGCAGGATAACTAGTCGCGCCAAGCTGGTATCACTTCAGCCGCGCCACGGTGTACACGCCTCGGCGCCCACGCAACTTGGCGAGTGTTTTTGCCCTCTCGCCAGCCTGATATTTCACTGCAATCTCGGTGATCAGATAACCCGGGTGGCGATAGTCCTCCAGACTGAAGGCGAAACCTCGACCCGCCAGATGCGTGTGCAGGTATACGCCAGCACTCGATGGAATATCGCAGCTATGTGGGTCACCGCTGCTAGTTACCGCAACGCGGTAGCCGCCAGCCAAATCGACTACCTCGCCGCAGAGCATCTCGCTGCGCGCTACGCTCTGTGCCATAACCTGCGGCGCGATGCGTACGATGAACGCATCACGTGACTCACCCGCAATGGATTCCTCGGTTAGTACGGCAGCCATCGGCCGCTGTTCAGTGGCAGCAGCGGTGGTGATCATAAGCAACAGCGAGAGGGCCAGGCAGCGCATCAGTATCGTCTCCTTCGACTTTGGCGAGGATTAGGCTGTGTCGCCTCAAGCCGATTCAAGAAGCCGCAGTTTCCTAACTACGTTTCCCGCTCTAGCAGACAGGCAACGCAGGCAACGGCTGCAATCGCGGTATGAACGCGCCAATGCTTCCATTGCCCATCTCGACCGCCGACGCCCTGCGCAAGATCATCGTGCCGGCGCTGCGCCTGTTGCCGCCGCGAATGACCACCCCCGAGGCGCTGGTGATGATTCTTGCGATCATGCTGCAGGAGAGCGCGTTGGCGCATCGCTGGCAGGTGATCGACGTCAGGCGTCCCGACCGCAAGGGACCTGCGCGCGGCCTGGCGCAGTTTGAGCAGGGCACCAAGGCAAGCCGCGGCGGCGTGTGGGGCGTGTACCTGCACGACGCCAGTCGCTACTGGCTAGCTCAAGTGTGCGAGGCGCTCGGCATTCCGTTCCAGCCGCAAGCCATTTGGAGCGCGCTGGAACACAGCGACATCCTGGCTGCGGCTCTTGCGCGCCTGCTGCTGTTTACCGATCCAAAACGGTTGCCGGCGTTGGGCGAGCAGCAGGCCGCATGGGCGTTATACAAACGTACGTGGCGACCGGGCAAGGCGAAGCCCGACACGTGGCCAGACAACTATCGCCAAGCACTCAGCGCCGTGAAGGCACTACAGTGAACGCAGAAATCAAAAGCGGGTTAGGCATCTCTCTTGCCGGGCTGGCGACGTTCATCGCTTTGCACGGCAGTGCATTTGCCGAGGGTGCGCAAGCGCTCTGGTTGTTCCTGGTCAGGATCACGCAGGATGTGCCGCTGGGAACAGGTTCGTTCCTGCTGGCACTGTCGCTGGCCACCGTCTCCCAACCGATGTTGCGCCGCTGGCTACCGCACAGCCGTGCCAACCACACCAAGCACGCGCGCACCTTCCTGGTGGAGTTTGTGGCGCTGGTGGTGGGCTTCGGGGTGATGTGGGCACTCACCGGGACCATGCCCGGCATGTTGCTGGGCATGGTGGCTGGCTTCGCGGCGCCGTTCTTCTACCGTGGAGCAGCCGCTGCATGGGCGCTGTTCCTGCGCAAGGCATCGGCGCCGTGAGCCAGCCTGCAGAAGAGCGTCGTTTCTTCTCGATGCGCGTCGACCACACATACATGGTCGGGCTGCTCGTTGCATTCGGCGTCTGGAACGTCAACCAGAGCGGGGAAGTGCGGAGCTTGCGCGAAGCGGCCGGCCATCGCGATCAGCTCCTGAGCCAGCGCAATCGCGAGGTGGACAGTCTTGAGCGGCGGATGGCAGCAGTGGAGCGGGGGTGCAGATGATGCCGGACTTGGATGACGAGCGACTGGCGGCAGTTGAAACAGAGGCGATGGCGCGCACCATGGTGCTGCTCAAATCGCTTTTCACGTTCGACAAATTCCCCAAGAAAGACTCGATGGGCATCCTGCGGCATGGCCACGGCCGGCAGATCGAGCGCCGCGCGATGACCGAGGAGGTGGCCGAGTTCGCGCTGACCAACGATGTGCAGGCCGCGCAGGCCTGTCTGCGCGCGAGGATCTTCGAGCTGATTGTGGTGCACCCCGAGGCAGTGCCCCGTCTTCCATACATTTACGCGCTGGCCGATATTCTGGAGCCTGAGCGCATGCGCGAATGGTCGCCCTTATGGAGCGCAATGCGCCGTGGCGATTGGAACGCAGTTGGCGTGGAGCTGATGACCTGCCACTGGGATCGCTACTACGGCGAGAGCACGGAGAAGCGCCGTGCCGTGATGCAGATCATCATGGATCTCGCACGCGGGCCGCTGCTGTGAGGGTCTACGCCATCCTCGCAGCGGTCCTGCTGTTCGTGGCCACCAACGTCGGGTCGTTCTTTTTCGGCAAGCACTACGGGCGACTGGGCCAGCAAGCGAAAGCCGGCAGTGCACTTGCTAACCAGGTCGCCGACCAGAACAAAGCCAACACCGCCATCGATGCCACCGGTGCAAGCACGCGCGCCGCCGTGTCGGGCGCACTTAACGAAAACCGGAGCAGCACCCATGCCGCGATCGAACGCATCCGCACTGTCGTGGTACCTGGCCCTTGCCGTGATGTTGACCCTGTCGTCCTGCGGGAGGCTGGCGAGGCCGTCGACCGGGTTAACGCCAAGATCCGAGGCGGTCTGCGATCAGGAACCACCGGCCCCGATCGCGCCGCAACCGGGCACTGAGCCAGAACGCAGCGCCTGGGTGCAGGCGCTGCTGGGTCTCTACGAAGACGAGGTGGATAAGTGGCGGTTTAGCCAGCCGTGTCGGGAGGCGGTAAGGCGTGAGAACTTCCGCTCGATACAGGCTTTCGTGCTGCCTCCTTCTTAGCTGCTAATTCGAGAAGCTTCTTTGTGCGTTGTTCGCGGTCGTTCCTTGATATATACCAATCCTTGATTACCATTTCGATCATGCTAATCAACAAAGTAGCCTCTTCCGGGTCAACGTCTACGACAACGTTGATATCACGTTCCATGTGGGCGCCAATATTCCCGATTTTCCTAACTGCGTCGATGGCTTGATAGGTGGAAAAATCTATCTTGTCTTCTAATGCACTTATTTCAGCGTTTAGGGTGCGAAGCGATATCCCCCAGTAATCCCGGATTATCCCTTGAAGGCATCGCCTAGATAGAGTGGCTGACGCCTTTGGGCTGAGATGCGCGATCGCGCAAGCTTCTTGGTAGTCCTCAATGATCACGGCAGGGATATAGTCTGGCATTGGCTTGGCAGCGCTAGAAGGCCTCAGCTGCCAGTCATCAAAGTCCTTAAAAGATTCCGATCTACCAGGCCCTCCAGCTAAAATTTTATCTAAAAATACATGTAAGGAGAATTCGCGGCAGGCGTCATTTAGACAAGTGGTACTGCCGACAGTTACTCGCATTGGTCCATGCTTGTTATTATCGAAGAACCGAGAACTATCGACTGTGCGGTTGCCAGAAATCACGCTGGCTACGTTGCACCATGGACATATATATGTATCGCTCATTTCTGCTCCAGATTCCGCGCGATCACTGCTAAGTGAGCATTTGCTTCCTCGAGCTGCTTCTGCATCTTGTCCATCCGATCCTTCATGCGGAACACCGCGATTGGCAGCGCGATCCACAGCAGGACCAGCACCACCATCACGAACATCATCAGCAGCCCGAAGCCGCCGGTCAGATAGTTACCCATCTATTCCCCCTGTCAGTTGTAGATCCCTTACTTCGCTAGCAGCACCACAAGTGCGCGCTGCTGCTCGTCGCTGAGCCCATCCACCAGGCGCTGTAACACAGCGGCTTCGCCGACCTTGTATTGCGCGCGCGGCTCCGCCACCGCGGTTGCGGAGAAGAGTAACGCGTCGGCCGACGTGCCGTAGAGCTGGCACAGCTGGATGAAGGTCTGCAGCTGCGGGAAGTTCTTGTCGTTCTCCCAGGCGGATAACGACCCCTTCGTCACGCCAAGTTCCGCTGCTACATCCAACTGCGAAAGCTTGGCAGCTTCGCGGGCCGCGCGCATCCGGGCGCCGATGGTGCTCACCTGCTGAGTATAGACGGGCTGAACTTTCAGGGGTTCAGGTGGTCTTGACATTGGGTATAGATGGTCTAGACTGCGCGTCAAGATGAAAACGACCCGTCCCCCTCAGCTTCACCCGATCCGCCTTGCCCGGCAGCGCCGCAAGTGGTCGCAGCAGGAACTGGGTAGCCGCCTCAACCCGCCAGTGGGAAAAGCCGCAGTCGCGCAATGGGAGTCCGACACCACAAGACCGGTGCCGGACCTTGCAGTGCAGCTGGTGGACTTGTTCCAGAAGGAGATCACCTTGGACGACCTCTACCGCAGGCCGGGGAGGGCAGCATGATCGATATGCCTGTCACCGTGCGCCGTGCCATCGGCTACGTGCGCGTCAGCACAGACGAGCAGGCCGCGCAGGGGCATAGCCTTGCGCTGCAGCCCGAACGCATTCGGCAGTGGTGCGCACTGCGCGAACTGCACTTGGTCGACATCGTGGTCGACGAGGGCGTCAGCGCTGGCGTCCAGCTGCACAAGCGCCCAGGCGGCAAGGAATTGATGCACCGCCTGCGCACTGGCGAAGCCGACGTGGTGGTGGTGTTCCGGCTCGACCGACTGTTTCGCAATGCGCAGCACGGCCTCAACTTCGTGCGCGACGAGCTCGATGGCCGCGGCGTCAACCTGCACAGCATCACTGAATTGGTGGACACCACCACGCCCACGGGGCGGCTGATGCTGACCATGCTCTGGGCCGTGGCCGAGTATGAGCGCGACACCATCCGCGAGCGTACCCGTTCCACGATGGAAGGCCTGCGGCAGCAGGGCAGGGTGTATGGCACCACGCCCTATGGCTGCATTGCAGTCGGTGGCCGCTGGGATGAGGGTCTGGGGCGCGTGGTCGGCCAGCACTTGTACCGCGACCCCAAGACCTGGCCGCACCGCGAGTTGATCGTGCAGCTGCGCGGGCCGCATGACGGCGCCGAACAGCTCTCCTTGCAAGGCATCTCCACCGAGCTCGAGGCGCGCGGCATCCCGGCGCCTGCCGGTGGCCGACGCTGGCAGAAGCATTCCATTTCCCGGGTCATCAATACGCATGGCGGGCTGAAACATATCCAGCCATTGCCCGCCGAACACGAACCTGCGGTTTCGGAGGCCGCGCAGCCATGACCAATGCAGACCACGTGTCCACGAGCGAACCCCTGGTGATGCCAACGCCGGAGTTGCGCGTGCTCGAAGCCCGCTTCATGGCAACACGCCAGGCACGCGATGCTATCACCGGCGACATGCTCGCGAGCTACGCCCGTGTTCACGACCAGGTGCTCAACGCGCAGGCCGCGCTGTACGAGGCGTATGCCCAGCACCTGCAGCATACCCGCCAACTTAATGAGGCTCGGGCATGAATACATCCAACGCACCCCGTAGCCAGGCATTGAGCGCGCTCATCATGCAAGCGGTGGTGACATCGCGCATGCAGTGGCAGGAGTACGCCCACGCGGTGGTTGAGCACTACCACCGCAGTGTGGACGTGGCCGATCGCGTGGTCGATTTCCACGTGGCCAGCACCGCCGCCCAGCACGAGAAGGCTGCCCGTCTGAATACCCAAACAGTGCGCCGCCTCCTGTCCGGAGAGATCCGCATGCCGGTGGACATTGAAGAAGCGCTGCTGATGGCGCTGCCGCAGGAGCAACGTGCGGACGTGTTGGCCAACTTGCTGGCACGCATGGGCTTGATGTACGCACGGCGCCCCCCCCACGCCACCGATGTAGTGGGGCAGGTGGGCACCCCTTGCGAGCTGATGCGATGCGCCGCGGACGCCGTGCAAGCGATCGTGCCGATGCTCGAAGACAATCACCGTATCGGCCCGGAGGATCAGCAGCATTTTGCCGACGCGTTGCACGCGATCAACGACGTGCAGAGCGCCTGCATCACGCTCACCGCGCAGATCGCCGACGCCATGCCGCATACCGAGCGGGCGCGCGTGCTCAAGGCGGTGCAGGGATGAGTAACGCCGCCATCAATTGGAAGCGCTGGTTTCCTGCCGCCGTGCCAGCCGGCCCTGGCTGGCGCTTGATCCGTTTCGAGTCGGTGGACGCGAATGGCAAACCGGTCGGCAAGCCCATTGAGGCAGTCACCCCGTCCTTGAATGCGCGCCGCTTCCCCACCGAGCAGCGCGCCGACTATGCCGCCCGCGCCCTCAATGCCGCCGACGGTCTGTGACCAGTCGGCGCCCAGAACACACCAGGAAGCCCGGAGCCGAGGACGTACCGGGCGAACACAGGACCCTGCTGCACTCGGCAGCGGCGTGGTCCGCCCCAAACGAGGAAGCCACCGGCGCACGAACGCCAGTGGCTTCAGTGATCAAACCCGTAGGAGGAAAGATCGTGGAACAGTGCACCACACCTGCAACGCCGCCGCAAGCTGCGGCATACCCCATCGTCAGCTATCGGCTGCTCGTACGGCGCAATGCCGCGCACGATGCGCGCCGCCATGGCGTCAACCCGGCGCCCGCCATGGATGCCGCCGAGGCCGAATACCGCGCCACGCGAGGCAACCGCTTCGCCGCCCGCCGCGCCGGCTTCGTCACCGTCGATCTGCAGTGCGGGAGGGCCTGAGCGATGGAACTTAACCACATCGTGCGCGTCGCGCGCACCGCCAAAAAGCTGCGGGGAACGGGGCCACTGTCCACCGGCGAATCCCTGGCTGCGGCCATCGTCCTCAACAAGCCCACTTGGCTGAAGGCCATGGGCTACACCCTGGCCGAGGCAATCAACCGTGCAGACGATGACGGCCAGACCGTGCCGCGCCTGCTGCAGGCGCAAAAAATCATCGCAGAGGAGGCCTGAGCCATGTTCTTTCGCAACCTCACCTTCTACCGCTTCCCTTGGAACGTCGATTCGGCGCTGTACCGCGCCTTCGCCGCCGACCCACGCATCGATATGGGGGCCGGGCCGGCCGACTATTCGCTGACTGCTCGGCTGGACGAAAAGCGCCTGAAGCCAGTCGGCCCGCTGGAACTGTCCTCGCGCGGCTTTGTTCCACCATACGGCCGCGACGGTGACCAGACTGAAACGTTCGCAGTCATCCATGGCGAATTCGCTTGGGTCAGCGTTGGCGGTCAAGACAAACTATTGCCCGGCTCGGTGGTCAACCATGCCGTCGAAGCCAAGGTCGCCGAGATCCAGCAACGCGAAGGCCAGCGCCCCGGTGGCCGCGCGCGCAAGCGCATCAAGGACGACGTGGTCCACGAACTGCTGCCCAAGGCGTTCGTGCGCGAACAGCGCACCGATGCGTTTCTGGACATGCAGCACGGCTTCATCGCGGTAGACAGCAGCAGCCGCAAGACCGCCGATGTCGTCTGCAGCGAGCTGCGGGGGGCGCTTGGCTCGTTTCCGGCGCTGCCGCTCAATGCCGAAGTAGCGCCACGCGCAGTGCTTACCGGTTGGCTCGCCGGCGAGCCGCTGCCGTCAGGTTTGAGCCTGGGCGAGGACTGTGAGTTGCGCGACCCCATCGAGGGCGGCGCACGCGTGCGCTGCAATCACCAGGAGCTGCGCAGCGACGAGGTGAGCAAGCACCTGGAAGCGGGCAAGCAGGTGACACGCCTGGAGCTGGTGCTGGATGACCACGTCGCCTTTGTTCTGGGGGACGACTTGGTCATCCGTCGCCTGCGCTTTCTCGATGGCGCGATCGACAAGCTGGATTACGACGATGCCAATGGCGTGCGCGCCGAGCTGGATGCGCGCTTCAACCTGATGGCATGCGAAGTACGGCGATTGTTCCTGCTGCTTGAGCAGGCACTGCACTTCAGCAAGGCGGGGGACTGAGCCATGCCAGAGATTCAACTGAATCGTGAGGAATCTATGCGCATCCTCAACAACCCGGATGCCGGTTCCGAAGCAAAGGTGATAGCCGCGTGCGCCGTGGCCTTTTTTGCATGCATCGATGGTGAATCGATGAACCCGGAGACTCGGACGATCGCCCACAAACTGCTTCGCATGACCTCCTCTGCCCTGGATGAAGCGGAGGAGGATAGTCATGGCTGACACCATCCCCGGCGACCTCAGCACCCTCATCCCGGACTTTCTGGACCACCGCCGCCTGCGCGGCACCAGCGCCAATACCATCGCCGCATACCGCGCCGACCTCACCATGCTGGTGTCCTTTCTGGACCGCTTCGACGTGACGCTGGTGCAGCTTGTCAGCGAGCGCCTGGTGAACCTGTGGCTGGACGATGGCATGCGCCACATGAAGTGGGCACGCCGCACCGCCGCCCGCCGGCTTGCCGCCGTGCGCACCTTCATGTTGTGGTGTCGCATGCAGGGGCTGATGCAGCACGACGCCACCCGCGACGTGCGCATCAAGTTCCGTCAACGCACCGTAGTGGCACCGGAGCTGGAGCCGCTCAAGGCAATGATCGCCAGCATCGGCGAGCGCGCACCAATCGACATCCGCGACCGCGCCATGCTGTTGCTGATGCTCGACGGTGCTCTGCGCGCCAGCGAGGTGGCGCTGTTGGACGATGCCCCGGTGTCGCGCAACGGCTTCACCGTCCTGGAAGAAAGCCAGCGCGTGTATGTGCGGCCCAAAGGCGGCGAGGATGACGACTTCGAAGTGGTCGGCATCGAGCCCGTCACCGTGCGCGCCGTGCAGGCATGGCGACGTACACGCGACAAGATGGCATTGCCCGGTGAGGCCGCGTTGTTCGTCAATGGCACAGGTCGGCGCCTGTCGCGGCAGTCCGTGTACCTGATGGTGCGCGAGCGGGGCAGGGTGGCCGGTATGCCTGGATTGCACCCGCACATGCTGCGGCACCGCCGGCTGGGCGAAGTGGTGGAACGTGCAGGCCTGGACGCCGGCGCCGCGCACGCCCGCCACAAACACAAGTCCACCACCGTCAACGTCTATGGTGCCCACGCCGCGGAGGTGCAGCGCGCTGCCATCCGCACGTTGGCGCCCCTGGGGGAACTGCCATGCAACGCATGATCAGCCACCCCATGCCGCTGCCGCCCTGCCGCAATGGCCACACCGCTCGCCACATCCACGACCAGCGCTCGCTGCAGGCCGGTGGCGGCCATCTCGTGGAGTGCGCATGTAGCGCCAGCACCAAGCACGGCGCATTCGACGACGCGCTGCGGGAGTGGTGCCGCCAACAGGGCCGGCCGAGCCCCAAGACCAGCCCGCAGCAACAGCTACCGATCGACAACGTCACCCGTCTCCGGAGGGCCGCACGATGATGACCACCATGCAGCGCGATGCGATCGCGCGGGCACAGCGCGGCGACTGGGAGCTGGCCGACGCCATGGAGCTCGCATGCCAGGAGCGCATGACCTTCAACGGTAACTATGCGCTTTTATTCGGCATTTGGGAGGGCGGCCGGCTTCGCCGCTTCGCTTATGGAGAGGCGTGCGACGACGACTCGGACATGCAGTTTGTCAACGACAGCGTCCGCCTCATCGTCGATCTAAACGGCAACGTTCTGCAGCGCGCCGAGGTCGATCACGAATTGGATAGCAGCCTGTTGAGTTCCGTCGAACGCACGCGGCTCTGGGCCAATTCCATCCTGTCCGAATACCTCGCCACCTTGCCTGCACCGACGCAGGCGCCCTTGATTCCGGAGACCGTCTGATGCGCGCCACTGTCAATTCAACCCAGCTGGCGGATGCGCTCAAGCACAGCGCAGCCCCGGCAAAAAGCACCATGGAACTGCTGCAGTTCGCACGCATCACGGCGGGCAATGGCGAGGTGCAGATCGAGACCACCGATACCCAGGTCTACACCCGCATGACCATCGCTGCAGAGGTGCAGGACGAAGGGCAGCTGCTATTACACGAAAGCACCCTGCGCACCATCGCCGCCGGCGGCGGCAACCTGGACTTGCGCGGCGACGGGCAAGTGGTCCGCGGCCGTTCCCGCTATCGCGTAGGCACCCATCCCGACCCGTCTGCACTCCCCGATGCCGAGCAGATGAAGTGGGAGCCCATCGATCTGCCGGCCACGATGCTCGCCGAGGCCGTGTCGCACGTGCAGCACGCGCCGGACGACAAGGACGTGCGCTCCTACTGCCGCGTTGTCTTCGTCGAAACCGGCAAGGTATGGGCGACCGACGGCAAGCTGATGGCGCGCCGGGCGATCAACTACACGGGGCCGAAGTTTTCCCTTCCGGTCTATCAGTTGGGTCGCATCACCGATGCACTTGGGCAGCCGGAGGCAATCATCAGTGTGGGGCGGGCGGCGGGCGTTGCGCATGTGTTGGCGCTGCGCATCGAGAGCCCAGCGATGTGCCTGATCGTGCGCATGGTCGAAACCCAGGTGGTCCTGGACATCGAGAAGCTGGTGCCAGATCCGGCAGCGGCCGCGGCGCGCGTGCGCTTCGACCGCAAAGCCATGATCGAGGCACTGCGGCGCTTCGTTCCCTTCTCGGCCTGGGGCGGGGAGAAGGGCATCAACCACTGCATCGCACTGGAGCTGCTGCCCGACGCGGTGGTGATGACCGACAAGGCAGGCGAGAACGTGGAGCACCTGACCGAGGCTGGCGCCGCGCTCGAGCACTCCGGCGCGATCCGCGTGGGCCTGCACCCGCGCCAGCTGCAGCAGATCCTCGGCGCCATCCGCACGGACCAGGTTGTGCTGCACCTCGCCCGCGAGGTCAAGGGTGCGGCGCTGGTCCAGCCCCTCGAGGTATCGCCCGACGAAATCGCCCACGTCGTCATGCCTTTCACTCTCTGAGGTCGCCGCCATGCACGAGGATCAGAACACCAAGCTGCTCGCCGCACTGAAGCAAAAGCCGATGACCGCGGTCGAGATCTGGATGGAGCTGGGCATTGCGCGCGCAAGCGCGCGTGTCCACGACCTGCGCAACCAGGGCTTCAACATCGCCAGCACGCCCATCACGGTTCCGAACCGCGACGGTGACGACTGCCGTGTCGCGCAATACCGGCTCACCGATCAGCAACGCACCTTGCTGCCCGAGTTGCCGGGCAGGGGAGTCATGGCCGCATGATCACCATCATCAGCATCTTGATCACGGCCCTAACCACCGGCGGCATCGGCTTCATCGCCGGCAACGCCATTGGCCGCAATGCACTGTGCCCCAACCTGCACGAATTGGCCGAGCGCGCCGACGCTGCCGGCATGGATCTGGCTGCCCTGGCGACAGAGGTTGCGAACCAGGCGTTTCGCGCGGGCACGCTCGCCGAAGCGCGCCTGCTCAAGCAGTGGGCGCGCCGCCTGCGATCGGCAGCAGCCGACCACCTGGCATGCATCAATGCCATCCAGTTGAGCGATCTACGTGCGGTTGGCTCTGACGCGCTGGTCGCAGTGAGCGTCCGCGATGCAGTGGCGGTATTGCACAACGAAGAGCAACCGCGGAGGACGCGCTATGTCTGAATCCAAAACCATAGTGCAGCCCGACGCGGTAATCCTGGGTCAAGCAGATAGCGAACTGCGCGTTCGGCTTCTGGAGTTGGTGGAGGCAGGCGAGTACCTGCAGTCCCGTGTGATCCAAACCAACGGTGCAGACTGCATGGACAAATTCGACCATGAGCTAAGCCGCGCGAAGGCTGCGCTCATCGCCCGCCTGCCGGTGGGGCAGGACCCGGTGGCGGCCCAATCCATTCCCGAGGGCTGGGCGCTAGTTGACCTTAGCACGCATGCCATCCTGCCTCAGTTGCCCAGCGAGCGCATGATCGGCGCCGGTTGGCCCGCTGGCGAGATGATCAGCGAGTGCTTCGATAGCGTGGGAGCCTACGCCGACCTCATCGCTGCTTACCCCGCCAACGGGAGCGGCGTCGTTCACGGCAAGGAGCAGCTCGCGCATGCTGCTGCGCCGGTGGATGTGCTGCGCGAAGCAGCTATCGAGAGCGCGCTTGGCTACCTGTCCACTGCACTCGATGACCTGGACTCAAGCCCCGACCGTCGGCCCGGCGTGATGGTAAGCGCAGCGATGACAGCGCTTCGCGCAATCGCCACCCACCCCCAGCCGGCAGCGGCCGAGGTGAGTAATCGACCGGATTCCAGGCGCGAACAGGAGTTGCAGCACCTTGAACGAACGCTTGGTCTGAAGCGCGAACCGGACCAGCCGGCAGCGGCGAAGGATGGTGCGTGATGGCTGGCCCAATCCATGACCAGATCGTAGCGGCCGCCGTGCGCTGGCTTCGTCGCAATGGAGCTGCGGCCATCCTGTGCGACCCATTCCGGGCCAACATCACCGAGCAGCCCGATGCAATCGGCTGGCTGGAAAGTGCATCGGTTGCCATAGAGGCCAAGGCCAGCCGCTCCGACTTCCTGGCCGACGCAAAGAAGCCGCACCGCGCCGATCCATGCAGGGCAGTTGGGGATTGGCGGTTCTACGCCGCGCCGCCCGGCGTCATCGCCGTGGATGAGTTGCCGGCCGGCTGGGGGCTTCTCGAATGGAATGGCAGCTGCCTCAAGCCTGCCCACGGTGTGCCACTTGGCAACTGTAACTGGTATCACGCGCCGTTCCGCGAGACATCGAACAAGCGAGCCGAGACCAGGCTGCTGGTGTCGGCGATCCACCGGCCTGAGTTCGTGCCAAGGCGGGACGCAAAGCTGCGGCCGGGCATCAACTTCGATTCTTGGGCGAAGCTGGCCGACCAGCAGGCCAAGCCGGCAGGCGAGGTGTCCAATGGCTGACCGTGATTTCCAGATCAGCAAGCCGTTGGTCAAAGCACTGCGACGCTACGCACATGGCACCAAGGGCCTGGACGAACCGACATACCGCCTGCACCTGCAGGCGGTCGGCGCCACCAGCACGCTAGATCTGACGCGCAAACAGCACGAGGTATTGTTGACGCGCCTGCGTGCGTTACCGGACGCGCCGCGCAAAGCGCAGTGGAGGGCAGCATGACGCCGATCATCACCGGGACCGAGTTGCACGCCATTGCCCCGGATCACAGCGTGTTCTCTGATCGCGCACTCGCGCATGCCTTGAAGGTGCAGCCCCGTCAGATCCCGGAGTTGCGCCGCCAGGCCGACCAGATCCAGTGCGGCGCGTTTGACTCGCGTGCAGCACACCTCATGCGCACCTGCGGCATAAACCGCCACGAGGCAGAAACCTATCTATCCACCTGCGGCAGCGCGCTCCCACAAGAATTAGAAGGACTTCAACATGGCTGACGGGAATTTTTCGCTGAATTTCGCGAAGGAACTGGTGGTGGATCTGTTCGCCGGTGGCGGCGGCGCGAGCCTTGGCATCGCGCGCGCATACAGGCACCCCGATGTCGCCGTGAACCACAACCCGATTGCGATCGCCGCGCACCGCGCCAATCACCCCGACACCGAGCACTACGTGGCCGACGTGTTCGAGGTTGACCCTTACATCGCCACGCGCGGGCGTCCCGTCGGCATCCTCTGGGCGTCGCCCGATTGCCGGCATCACTCCAAGGCCAAGGGCGGCAAACCGCGAAACGTGAAGATCCGGGGCCTTGCATGGATCATCGTGCGCTGGGCCTACGCCACGCGGCCGCGCTTGATATTCTGGGAAAACGTCGAGGAATTTTGCGATTGGGGTCCACTGGATGATCAACACCAGCCGATCAAGGCCGAGCGCGGCCGTACCTTCAAGGCCTTTATTGCCGTGCTGGGTGCCGGCCTGCCAGCGGACCACCCGGACATGCCGGAGATCTTGCGCGAGATCGGCCAGCACGTGCCACTGGATGCCCTGGTGCGCGGCCTGGGCTACAAAGTCGACTGGCGCGAGTTGGTCGCTGCCAATCATGGTGTGCCCACTATCCGCAAGCGCTTATACGGCGTTGCCCGCTGTGATGGCCGGCCGATTGTCTTCCCGGAAGTCACGCACTTGCGTGACGCGACCACGCAAGCCAAGCGCTGGCGCATGGCCGCCGAGTGCATCAATTTTGATGACCTCGGCCGCAGCATCTTCGATCGCGAAAAACCACTGGCGGCCAACAGTGAACGGCGGATCGCAAAGGGCTGCTGGCGGCATGTGTTGACGAAGGCGCAGCCGTTTATCGTGCCGCTGCGCGGAACGACCCCACGGCACCAAGCCACTCATGAGATCGCACAGCCATTGTCGACCATCACCGGTGGCGGAACGCATCACGGACTCTGCGCCCCGGTGATGATCCAGGCGGCACACGGGGAAGGCAAGCCCGGTGGCGTGCAGCGCTGGGGCCACGGCAGCCGTGATATCGCGTTACCGCTGGGCACAGTGACAGGCTCGGGCGGGCACGCGGTGGCCGGCATGGAGCTGGCGCCGTTCCTGACCGAATATGCCAATGCAAGCACCCAGCGCACATTCGATGTTGCCGAGCCGCTGCGCACGCAGGTGGCTCAGGTCAAGGGCGGGCATTTCGCGATGGCGGCGGCGCACATCATCAAGTTTCGCGGCGACAGCACCGGCCATGCGATCGATGAGCCCTTGCATACAATCACCGCGGGCGGCGACATGGCCCGCCCGGCAGGCGCGGCACATGCAATGGGCTTGGTCGCCGCGCATCTGATGACGATCGGCTATGGCGAACGCCTAGGGCAGCAGGCGAGGGTGCAAGCCGCCGAAGCCCCCTTGGGCACCGTCGTTGGCACCAACAAGCACGCGATGGTCGCTGGCTTTCTTGAACAGGCGAATGCCGGCTTTTACGAAGGCGGTGGGCGTAGCCTGGGTGCGCCGATGTCCACGGTGACCAGCAGCGGCAGCCAGCAACAGCTGGTGAGCGCCTACTTGGTGAAGTATTACGGGGAAGGCGGGCAGTGGCAGGGCGTGGACGAGCCGATGCATACGCTCCCCACCAAGGGCCGCATGGGGCTTGTGCAGGTGGTCCAGGTTGCGGCCGACATTCTGCCGCCCGACCAGTTGGCCAAGGCGAAGCGCTGCGCCGCCTTCTTGCACAAGCACTTGCCGGAGCACTTCGCCGAGCCTGCCGACCTCGTGCTGGTGGGTGGCTATGTGTTGGTGGACATCACCTTGCGCATGCTGCAGCCCGATGAGCTGAAGCGGGCGCAGGGCTTCCCGGCGGCCTATATATTGAACCGCGGGCTATTCTTCAATGCAGATACTGGCGCGTCCGAATGGAGGACCATCACCAAGACTGATCAGGTCAAGTTGATCGGCAACAGCGTGTGCCCCGACATGGCCGAATTGTTCGTTCGGGCCAACGCGGCGGATCTGATCCAGTTGTACAACCGGGCAGCCGCATGAGCAGCGGCCACCAACTGGTTATCGTCACCGGGCTATTGAGCGAGAATCCCATCATCCGCGCGATGGCAGGCGGCACGCTCGTCGCCGAACTGTCGATCCCCGTTACCGAGACCTACACCGACCGCAGTGGCGAACGCTGCGAACACACCGAATGGTTCGCCATCAAGCTGTTCGGCGCGGCAGCAGAAACCGCCGAGCGTCTGCTACGCAAGGGCCGAATGATCACCGTGCAGGGACGCAAGCACACCGAGCGATGGGACGACGGCCGGCCACGTAGCAAGGTCTTCGTGCATGTCAACGCAGCAGGATTGACGCTGCACGTAGACCAGGATCACGCGCAGACCAAGCGCGAACATCAAGGCCCAGTCGCGCCCAAGGCACCAGCGTTTCCCGGCGAAGAGGAGCGGGGCGATGACCTGCCATTTTGATTCACTCGCTCACGCGCTTGGCACGCGGGTGGTGAGCGACTGCCTCACGCAGCTGCGCCATATCAATACCCAGGTAAAGCGCGGTGGTGACCACGCTGGCATGGCCCAGCAATTGCGACAACGCCACAAGGTTCACGCCGCGCCGATGCAGTTCCGTAGCGAATGCCGTGCGCAGCCTGTGCGGGTAATGGCCAGTCCACGGCCTGGTGGAGATGGTCGCGTCGAGCGCCGCGACGGCGCCGCCGTGGCCGTAGCCCAACGCCTTCGCGTATTTGCGGACGATCACCCACACGCTGCGTGCATCGCGCAATGGGTGGCCCTGTACCGTCAGAAACAGCGCATTCTTCTTCCCGGGGCGCAGCTTTCCGCGTTCGCGCAGGTAGGTGTGGAGCAACCCCACGCAGTGCTCACCGATCGGCACCAGCCGCTCTTTGTTGCCCTTGCCGAACACGATCAAGAAGCCGTCGGGAAGAATGCTGCCAACCTGCAGCTTCGCCAACTCACCAGCACGCAGGCCGCATTGGTACAAGGTGGCCATGATGACGTGGTCGCGAAAGCCCACGTATGTGGTCAGGTCGGGCGCCGCCAGCAGCATGCCGACCTCGGCATCGGTAAGCGCCCACACGCGGCGGACAGGAACACGGCGGCAGCGTGGCAAGCTGCTCGGCTGCCAGGCGTCTGGCTGGTTCTGCGCAACCCAGCGAAACCAGCAACGCAGCGCGTTGATTTCAATGTTGACCGTAGCCGGGCGCACCTGAGCGCGCCGCAGCCCAACGTAACGATGGACCACATCGATGCCGCTGCGATCCACGGGATTGTCGGTCGCAAAGCGATCAAACCGCGCAAGCGCGCGCAGATACGACTTCGCGGTCTCAGGCGAGCGCCCAGTGATCTGGAGGAACCACACGAACCGCTCGCGTAGCGCAGGCTCCGAGATCGAACAATAAGCACGTATTACTGTCATCAACTGTCAACCCGACCCCAGAAGAGACCGGCGAACAGACCGCAACCAATCGAATGCAAGATGCTGAAAGGGCTAAGAAATTCGTCAGGAATTTGCCAGGATCATGTCCCAACCTGACCCAGCACCCCGGGATCTTACATAATATACATTATGCGAAATGGTCTGTACCCATGCGGAGCGAAAACGACCTTGTGACCACCAGCTTATTTGATTGACGCGTTTTCAACTGATTGCCGGCACTGAATCGCCGACTAGCAGTTAGCATATGCCCCGATTCGATCCACAAATGCCCCACCGTCAATAGGCCGCCAACAAATCGCCCCGTCCTAAGAGCGCTACTAGCAAGCTGCCTCAAGTTCGACGACAGAACGTCTTGGTGGCGATTAGCCTTCGCGGTCGAAGTCGGTGGCGCTAGTGCGGGAATTTAGCCAACTGCTTGTCCGGGCGTTGCCTATTGATGTCCACCGCAGATAATTCCATCGCGCCCAGGTTGATCTCATCGGTTTGAGAGCGGAAAAGTCCGCCGTCAGGTGGACGGACGCTTAGGTTTGTGCGCGTAGGCTGCTGCTGACATTGCTTAGCAAATCGGACTCAAAAAATCCTTATTCTTAACAATGTTGTGAAGTCTCGCCCCTATTGCACAGGTCGACGTTGGCGGACGTGAAGATTTTGTTGCGTGTCTGGTTCAGCTCGGATAGATTCCGCAGTGGTTGTCGTGACAAGGGGGGACGCAACGTGCGGCTCCGCGGCGGCCAGGGGCATGGAAGTGATAGCTCGCAAGGGAAGTGCGCGTATGGCGCGCTGGGGAAACCTGCTGAATCCAGTAGGTCGTCAGGCTTGGTCCAGCTTGGCACTCTGCTGCGCATTAACGGTGGAGGCTGCTGCCCCTCCCCGGCCTGTATCGTATGACTGCCTGATCGAACCGGCACAAACAGTCGAACTCGGCACACCCGTTAGCGGAATGGTCGAGAAGGTGCTTGTGCAGCGAGGTGACAGGGTCAGGCGGAATCAGGTCCTGGCCGTTCTTGAGTCGCGGGCCGAACAGGCGGCAGCCGATCTCGCCAAGTACAAGTCGCAACAGACAGGTCCTAGCCGGCTGGCGGAAGCAAAGATCGAATTTGCAGATCGCAAGTACAGCCGCCGGCGCGACATGGCGGCTGAAAAGCTCATGTCGCCGCAGGACCGCGACGATGCCGAAGCAGAGTTGCGCAGCGCGAAGGCCGAGTTACAGACGGCCAAGGAGAATCGCGAGGTTGCGCGGCTTGAGTTCGGCCAGCAGAGCGCGCAACTTGCCTTGCGCACCGTCCGCAGCCCTTTCGATGGCGTCGTGGTGGACCAGATGATCTGGCCGGGCGAGGTCGCAAGTCCCGGCGCGACCAAGCACGCCATCCTCAAGGTCGCCCGGCTCAATCCTTTGCGGGTGCGTGTCGTCATGCCAATGCGTGCTTTCGGGGAACCGAAAGTCGGTAGCGCGGTGCGCGTCACATCCGAAGTGCAGCCCAACCGTCCCTATCCGGCCAAGGTCGCCAACATCGATCGTGTGATCGATCCAGCGAGCGGCACCTTCGTCGTACTCCTCGATCTACCCAACAGCGCGCTCGATCTTCCATCGGGCGTGAAGTGCAAGGCTCAATTCCAGACGCCGTGAGGCGTCATGCGCAAGCGCCTAACTGCGCGCACTACCACTATCCGAACATTCATTTCGTGTGCCTTGGCGGGCACCGATGGCGCTGCACACAGGGGAAATAAGCATGGAAACGTCGAACCGTCCGTCCAACAAGGAAGTCAGCAACGCTGTCGCCGCACCGGAACAGGCGCCCGCAGCCATCCGTTTCGAAGCGCTTGAGCCCCGTGTCCTCCTCTCCGGCGACGTCAATCCGGCGGCCATCGCGATCGACGGCACGCTCACCACGCCAGCGCAAGAAAACCACTTTCAGTTCAATCTGCAGGACGATCGCAAGATCATCCTCGATAGCCTGACCGATCGAACGGATATCACCTGGTCACTTAGCAACGCCAGTGGCTCCATTGCCAGCTCGGCGTTTGCGTACACCGAGAGCAATATCGGTGCACTCGACCTTGGCGCCGGCACCTACACGCTGACCGTCAGCGGAACAGCAGATGCCGTGGGATCCTACGCGTTGCGCATCGTTGACGCGCAAACGGCGGCGCCGATCGCCCTGGGCCAGGACGCCACCGGTACGCTCCAGCACGGCAACGATACGGCGGTCTACCGATTCGACGCGTCGGCCGGGCAGAAATTCTCCATGGTGACGAACGCCCTGGAGGGCACTAATCCCCGTGCAAGTTGGCGACTGATCGACCCGAATGGGGAGCAGGAGCGCAGCGGCACCGGCATGGACACGACGACAACCGGGTTTTCCACCCGTCTTGGCGGCGCATATCTGCTGCTGGTGGATGGCCCCCAGTCAAATACCGGCCCGGTCGACTTCGGCTTCAAACTCGCGCGCGTCGATGATCTCGACGCGACACTGACGCTGGATCAGGCAACGGCCGCCACCGCTCCGTTACCCAGCCAGTCGCTGCGCTATCACTTCGATGTCGATACACCGCGCAGCGTGCTGTTCGAAAACCTGGGCAACGGCGACTACTACTGGACACTGACTGGCCCCAACGGCTTCACCAGCAATCGCCTTAGCGGCTACTACGGTCTGGACTACGGCACCTTTGCGCTTGGTACCGGCTCCTACACGTTGACGCTGGAACGCGAATCTTCCGACATCGGCATGCTCCGCTTTGCCGTGCACGACCTCGGCACATCGCCGGCTGCCCTCAATGGCCAGACAGTGAGTGGCACGTTGGATGTGGCAGGATCGTCGAGCGTGATCCGCATCGCGGTCGAGCAAGGCCAGGACTACGACCTATCGGCGTTGACCTCCAGCACGGGAGGTGCTTCGTACCGCATCTTCGACACACGGGGTCGCTCGGTGCTGGGTTCCACCGCGCTGTCTTCGGCGGGCACACGGTTTACGGCCAACGCCAACGGTGAGTACATCGTGGTCGTGAGCGGTGGGTCTAACGATCCTTCGGCACCCATGACTTTCGGTTTCCGGTTCCAGGCCGTGCCCGACGTGGTGAAAACGCTCGATGCTGGCTCGTTCGGCGCCGCCACGACTGTCGCCGGCACGATCGCCCTGCCCGGCCAGCGGACCGTCTACCGTTTCCACCTCGACAGCGCCACCACGCTGGCATTCGACGGCCGCCTCGGCGACGGCGTCTACTGGGCGCTAGATGGCGACGGCGCTTCGTCGTTTGGTCAAACGCGACTACCCACCGATAGCGACAGCATCCTTCGCCTCCTCACTGCGGGTGATTACACGCTCACCCTCAACGCCCCCGGCAATGGCACGGCCGAATACGCGTTCGCGATCCTTGCCCTGCCCTTGGCGCCGCCGATCGCGCTCGATGCGCCGGTGACGATCCACAACGACACCGCCAACCAGACTCGCGCCTATCGCTTCAGTGCAGACGCTGGCGACCATTTCACAGTCGCCTCGTCCATCAATAGCTACGACGCTAAGTGGCGCATCGTCGATACCTACGGCAACATCGTGGTGGATACGCGCTACCTCGGCTACAGCAGCGACACCTTCGACCTGACCAGCGGCGGCGACTACACGCTGCTCGTGGATACAGGCGCCCCGAACGATTTCACGCTGACATTGCAGAAAGGCCTGAACACGCCGCCGGCCGCGCTTGCCGAGGGTGATGCGATCGGCTTCGGTACAGTCGTCGCCGGCACGTTCGATACGTGGGACATGACGCGCACGCTACGTTTCACTGTGCCGAGCGATGGCGTCTATGTCCTCGACAACCAGGCCGATTACAGCAGTGCGACTTGGAAGCTCAGTGGTCCGGCCGGTGTTGCCATGGAAACACTGACCATCTCTTCGTATAGCGATCGGGTACTGTTCCTGCGTGCAGGCGACTATGCGCTCACCCTGCAGGGCGCCACCTACGCTGGTGGTCTGTCGCAAAACGGCGCTTACGCCCTCCGCGTGGTCGACGCATCCGCTTCCCAGCGCCTTGCATTCAATCAGGCCACCCAAATCACCCATCCGGGCAACGCCGCAACGCCGCTGCGCATCGATGTACCTAGCGCGGGAGGCGTCACCGTCTTTTCAGACAGGTACGCCGATTACGCGATGTACGACGTGTTCGGACGCGCCGTCACGGGCAACTCCGATAACGTCACCGGCGGCGTGACTTACAACCTCACAGCCGGAGCCTCGTACTACCTGCTTGCGCGATATCAGCCGGCCGGTAGCCTGACGGAACAGCTCACCATCGCCATGGTCGACCGCTCGACGACGGCGCTGCCAATGAACGACGTTGTGTCCGGCACGCTTGTCGGGCGTGCCGATGTCGACAGCTACACCTTCGCGATCGACCAGCCGCGCTATGTCCATTTCGATACGCTCAGCGGCGGCACGAGCACTGACCTGCGCTGGAGCCTGGTCGACAGTTATGGCCAGGTGTCCAACAGCCAGACGCAAACAACGTCCGATACCGCCGGCATCTGGCTTGCCGCAGGGCAGTACACCCTGAGCCTGCGCACCATTGGCGACTCGCCCCGCGACTACCGTTTCCGCCTGGTCGACGGTTCGGTCACGCCTGAAGTGCAGCCCGGTGCCCTGGTCGCATCTAATGCGCCGGGTGATCAGATTCGCGTGTTCCACGTGCAGGGCACTGCGGGCCAGAACCTGTATATGTTGCCGTCAGCCGACTACAGCATCGGTAGCTGGGCTCTCTATGGCCCCACCGGCCGTCTGATCGCCACTTCGTATTACGGCTTCGCCACGGTCTCCGACATCGCGTTGACGCAGACCGGTCAGTACACGTTGGTCCTGCTGCCTTCGGCCGGCACGTCCTCCACTGTCGCGATGCCCTTCACAATCGGCGTGCGCCAACAGATCAATACGACTGCCGCGCTGAACAGCGACATCGCCGGCTCTGTGCCGCCTATGGGCGGGTCGATTCTTTACGGTTTTACGCTCGATGCCCAGCAGCTGGTGTCGTTCGTCGGCAACGCCGCACAGTACGGCACACTCTGGTCGCTGGTCGGACCGGGCGGCGCGGTGTTCTCCTCACGCGACTTCCAGTACGGCACCACCACTCTGCGCCTGGCCGCCGGCAATTACACGCTCGCTGTTCAGCGGCAGGGCCTGGATACAGACGATTTCAGCTTCCGAATCGTGACCGCAGCGGGCAGGACGGCGCTGACCACCGGCACGCCGACCCCCACAACGACCGACAGGCCGACGACCCGCGTGTATTCCGTGGATATCGTGGACGGCAACTACGCCGTCGCGCTGACCGCCAATGGAAGCGCTTCGTGGACGTTGTACGACCGAGAGGGCAACCACGTCGCCTCGGGCTCGGGCAACGATACCCCCGGCTCATTAGCACTGGCAGCGGGCAATTATTCGCTGCTGGTCAACAGCAATGGCACGGAGGACCAACCCAACACGTCGACGCTCACGATGCTCGCGCTGACGACCGTGATGCAAGAGCTCGTTCCTGGCACTGCTGTCCACGACAGTCTCGACGTACCAGGCCAATCGACCGTATATCAGTTCTCGATTAGCGCACCCGACGTCGCTCTGATGGAAGGGCTGTTGGCTTCGCCCGGCGTACGGTGGACGCTGACCGGTCCGACCGGCACCATCGAGGGTGGCCGGTCGCTCGATCGGGGCTTGCGCGGCATCCTCACCCTGCCCGCCGCCGGCACATATCGGCTCGCGATCAGTTCGTCGCTCGGCGTAGCGACGACGATTGCCTTCAACTTTCGGCTGTTCAGTGCGCTATCGGCCGTCACGACCGATGTCGCGCATCCACTCAACCTAGACACCGGCGCTGGTTCAACAGTCTTGCGAGTGGATGCGGGAAACCGTGATGCGCTGAGACTCGATGCGAGTAGCGACTTCGGCCTGACCGCGACCGTGTACGACACACGCGGCAACTACGCGGGCATCCAGCGCAGCGTCGCCGCTGGTGACTCGCTGTCGTTCACGCTGCCCGGCGAGGGCACGTGGTTGGTCCTGGTGACCGGCAATGGCAGCGACACTCCGCTATCCGGCGCGACCGGCACTGTCTACATCGACCATCGCTTGCGCGGTTCTGCGATTATCGGCCAACCGGTCACGGGAAGCACAACCTCGGCGGCCTTACCGGCGGAATACACATTCGACCTGGCCTCGGCCACACGACTGCTCGTCCGTGGCGGCGATACCGGCACCCAATGGACGATCCGGCTGACCGACGGCACTATCGTAGCGACGGGTAGCGGCGCCGACGCGCTACCGGTCTCGCTCGGTAGCGGGCACTATCTGCTCGACGTTTCCACGGCATCACCTGGAACGTTCTCGCTCGACATCGTGGATCTGACCTCGATCGCGGCCCAGGCCGGCGGCAGCAGCAAGACCGGCGAACTCGCCGCCGACGGACTCGCGATGTGGCGCGTTGCGGCAACCCAGCCCCTCGCCGACCTCGATCTGTCACTGGACGCGGACATCGCCATGACCGTCTACGACGGCGCGGGACGAATCGTCTTCCAGGGTCGCGGGCCGATCACCGGCACCGGCATCGCGCGCGGCGTGCTTGCCGGCACCGATCGAACTGTTGTGCTAAAAGGCGCGCCTGGTATCCGTTACACGCTGAGCAGCGTCGAGCGCGCTGCGACCTCCATCGAAGTGCCGACTGCTTTGCCACTTGGTGAGGCGCTGGACGGCAGCCTTGCGCGTGCGCAGGACGTCGCTACCTACCGGCTATCGGTTGGCTACGCGCAGACCTTGCCGCTGAGGGAGCTGATCAACGCTGCCGGATCAAGCGGCATCCATTGGCGCATCAGCGCGCTCGACGGCTCGCTCGTCAGCAACTGGAACGACATCGCGTCCGACGCCTTGACTGCCGTGCTCGCCGCCGGCGAATACCAGCTCACGATCGCAGCCCTCACAGACAACGCCCACTACTCGCTGACGACGCTGGATAGCGCAATCGCACCGCTCGTCGCGCTTGGCAGTAGCCAGGCCAAAATCTCGGCGAATGCCACCAAGGGCATCGTCCGCTTCGACCTGCCGTTTGCCCGCGCACTCGACTTCGCAATCATCGGCGACGGTATTTCGGGCTGGAAGCTGTACGACGGTCGCGGCGACCTTGTGGTCTCGGGGACTGGCGCCGGCACGTCGCGCACGGCAACGCTCGACAGCGACCTGTACACGCTCGTGCTCGAGCGCACCGTGGCCACGGCCACTGACCTCACCGTTGCACTGCGGATCGATCCGCTTGCACCGACCGCGATTGCTCCCTCGGCTTCGCTGTCCGGACGCCTGGACCGGGCGGGTGATCTCCTGGTTCGCACCCTGACCCTCGGCAACGACACCGTGCTGCGCATCGGTGGTTCCGGCGCCGTACAAGCTCGCTTGGTGACCGACGGCAAGGTTGGCGCGTGGACGACGCTCGATGCACTGACCGGAGCTGCGACCTCCTTCGTCGCGGGCACGTACGAAGTGCAGCTACGCGCCACCTCCGACGAGGCCGACTACAGCATTATCCTCGTCGAGCCCTACACAGCGGTGGCACTCGGCGCCAGCGCGACCGTCACCCTCCCGACCGGCGGGGTCGCCGCGTTCACCCTGCCCGTGACCGGCCTGGAAAGCACTCGGTTCCACCTCACCGCTAACGGTGGGCAAGCACATTGGATGGTGCTTGACGGCCTGAACGTTGTCTTCGAAGGCTACGGTGACGCAGACCTCGACCTCGGCGTTCTGTCGTTGCGTACGTATGCACTGCTGATCGATGGTGATGCGTCCCAGGTCGAAGTCGGTGTCAGTCATGCCGCCCCGCCGACCGTCACAGCTGGTCGAAACATCCCGGGCACGACCGGTGCCATTGCCGCGTCCGAGTATCTGATCCACGTCGCTCAGGATGGCCTGTATTACGGCCTCGTGTCCCAGGGCAACGCAGAGATCGAACTCGTCGACGCCTACGGCAACACCACCTACCTCACGGGTTCACTGCGGCAGATCTCTGCCGGCGACTACGTCGTGCGTATCCGCACCCAAGAACCGTCCAGTGAGTACACCGTCCAGCTGCTATCGCTTGCCGATGCGAAGACGGCGGATGCGAGCACCGTCTACTCGTTTGACGAAGCGGTATCGGCGGCCGTCTACGCATTGCCATCGAGCACATCGATGGCATCGGCATCGCTCGCCATCAATGGAGACAACACGGACGATGTTCACTGGATCGTCGTCCACAACGGCTATACCGTGGCCGAAGGCAACGGTCCGTTCGACTTCACACGGCGTACCTACGGTGGCGACTACCAGCTGATCGTGATGCGCGTGGGGCTCGGTAGCAACGTCGACTATCGGCTCAGCATCACGCCGTACGTGGTCCCCGTGCAGTCGTTGGAGCTAGGCACAACCGCTTCGCTCGACCTCAATGCCGATAATGGCTACGAGCTAGCCTATGCGTTCACGCTCGACAGTGCCAGGACGCTGTACCTCGCCTTCCCGGATGGCATGCACTACGGCACCTACGACATTACCGATGTCGCCGGCACAACGTGGTTCGCGCAGGATCGCTACGGCCCCGACCACGAGCTGACCGCACTCGGTGCGGGCAGCTACGTCATCCATTTTCGCAACGGCAACGCATCGGACCAGGAATCGTCCGCTGCTGTCGCCCGCAACAGCGAGAACAGTGCAGGGATCAGCTTCCGTCTCGACAGTCTTGAGGCGGCTCCTGCACTCGCCGGCGGCGGCACAGCAACCGTCGACACCACCAATGACGGCGATGTGCGCTACATCCGCATCGACGCCACCACCGGTAGCACGTTAACGCTCGTGCAGACGAGCCAGGCATCGAACCTCAGATGGGACGTCGTCGATTCCAACGGTAACGTCATGCTCTGGGGCTATGGTACGTATGCCAGTGACGTCACCCTGTGGCGCGCGGGTACGTATTACCTGCGCATTGATGGCAATGCCGAGGGCACGCCGGTCACCTTCAGCGCCACCACGCGCTTCGCCGCACCCACGGCAGCGGCCGATGTCGCGGTTTCCACCGACACCGCTACCGACATCGCCCTGGCCGCACGCGGTAGTGCCGGAGTAACGTTCCGCCTGGACCATGACGACTTCTTCTGGCTGGCGTCGACCGAACAGCAATACAACCTGAGCTGGCAGTTGCTGACCGCCATCGGCCAGCCCGTGATCGATGGCGATCAGCTGTCATCATATGGCTCGCAGGTCATACACCTGGCTGCCGGCGACTACCGTCTCGTCTTCGCCAACGGCAACGACGTCGCACGCACGTTCCCGCTGCGCCTGCGGACCTCCGCTTCCGCAACGAAGCTCGACGCCGACGCACATCGCACCGGCGGCCAGGGCTTGTACGCCCTGTCGGTCACCGCGGGACAGTCGTGGCTGATGAAGCCGACGTACGAGGGCCGCGTGACCCTGTTCCGTCCAGGCCACGCCCCGATCGAATTCAACGGCAGCAACGACAACAGCGGCGACCCGACCCTGATTGCCGCCACGGCCAACGAGACCTGGTACTTCAAGGTCGACGCCGGCGGGTACATCGGCGATGGTCTTTACTTCACCGACACACCCGTGGCGAAGCTGGACGCATCGGACAACATCGATTACCGCGGTTTCGGCGATTTCGCGTCACGCTCGCTGCATGTTGGCGTCGACGGTAGTTGGTACATCGAACTTGACCACGTCCCGGCCGATCTCCGCGTCCATGTCTCCGGTGCCGGCATCGATCGTGATTTCTCACGCTTCAGGGGGGGCGCCGCAGGTGTGCTGCTCACCCTGCCCGCCGGCGACTACCGCGTCGATTTTCTCTCGGCCTATGGCGGCTATGGGTATGCCTCCGGATTCGGCGTGTCCTTCGTCGATCTGCACGCAGCGGCTGTTCTGAACCCAGGACAGGACACCACGGTGACACTGTCGCCGGGCGTCACGGGCTTCGCTCGTTTCGAAGGCCGTGCGGGCGAGGTACGCAAGCTCGGTATACCCGCCTATGGCATGGATTGGGCGCTGCTATCTCCCGATGGCACCGTGCTGACCACGTTCAGCGGCAACGCCGATACCCTGTTGCCGCCACTCCCCGCAGATGGAATGTATTTCCTGCGGATGGTCCACACGTCAGAGAGCAGCGACTCGAACGACTACACGCTCCAGCTCAGCGCGCCGCTCGCGCCTACCCCGCTGATCGCACTGGGCGACGCCATGCCGGTCCCGGTTACCGGCAACGATGCCTTCGGCGCGATCTACGGGTTCGATCTGTCACGCCCGTCGACGCTGCTCCTGGGCACTGACAGTGTGGGTAATGGTTATGGTCGCTGGGCGCTTAGTTCCGATACCGGTGTTTTGCTGTCGGGCTACTGGAATCAGGATGCCTTTTTCGCACCAATCGAACTGCCGCCGGGCCACTACACCCTCGCATTCACTAATGACGGAGACAACGCTACCGACCTCAAGGTCTACGATACCTCGTTGCCCGTCTCATTGACGGTCGACATGCCGTTGCAGGTGGTGCCGGGCAACGGCACTCCGCAGGTCTATACCTTCCAGGCGCTGACCAACGGCCCATTCCAGATCCATTTCGCACGAAGCCAAATGGGTAACTGGGCGCTATACGACGCTTATGGCAATGCGGTTGCATCTAGTGCTGTCGGCGATGATGCCTACGTCAATCTGTTGGGCAATTACCGTCTTGTCTTCACCGGCCTCACCGCCGGTTCGGATCCCATCGACGTCATCATCCGCCGCACCGCCAACGCGCCCGATCTTTCGGTAAACGCTTACCAGCCCACCGACCTTGCGTTCACCATCGGCGCGCCCACGCAGATCCTGATCGACGTGACTTACGCCGATACACCCCGCGCATGGAGCCTGCTGCGCAACGGGCAGGTCGTGGCCAGTGGCGTGTTCGACCGGTCCTCAGTCCGAAATGGCGTGGTCCTCGGCGTCACGGCGGGCCTCTACAATCTACGCCTGGACGGTTACGGCTCGTTGGATCTGACCGTTCACGATCTCGCACGGAACACCATGACGCCGAGCGGTGGCTCGTTTAACCAACAAGTTGACGGCGGTAGGGCATCGTCCTACGGCTTCGATGCGCAGGCCGGACAAGTCGTCACGATCTCCTACCGCAGCGACTACGCGTCGTGGCGCGTCTATGACGCTTACGGCACGCTGGTTGCCGATCTCGGCAGCGGTGACACATCGGGCGCCTTGCCCTTCACGGGCCGCTACTATCTCGTTCGCGACAACGATTCCGGCCGGGAGGTATTTTTCAACGATTTCTCGGTGACCGTTGCCAGTCGCTCGATCGCCCTCGGCACGTCAATCGTCGCTTCGATTCCGGCGACCGGAGCAGCGCTCTACGATTTCGAGGGTAGCGCAAACCAGGTCCTGTGGCTTTCCAGCCCGGACTATTTCCACGCCCGCATCGAACTCTTCGACGAACACGGCGTACTGGTGTATTCGCGTACCCCGGACTACCTCCCGGTCCAGGCGATCCTCCTCCCGGCCGATGGTCATTACACGTTGCGCCTGAGCGCGCTTGGCGGTGAGGCGCGCCGCGTGACGTTCCGTCTCGACGACATTAGCAGCGCGCCTCCAATCGTCAGCGGCGCCGCCGTGTCGGGAACATTCACCTCAACCACGGGCGCGCTCGCCTGGACGATCGATGTCGACGCCTCTGGTTCCTTCTGGTTTAACGGTAGGAACAACGCCTATCCGTTGCGTTTCAGCCTGGTCTTGGCAACAGGCGACGTCATCGCAAGCGGCGATGCCACGTATTCGCGTGGCTTTTATGGGCTTGCCGCGGGCGAGTACCACCTCGTCATGGACACGGCGGGCCAGAGCTACCAAGCCAGTTACCAGTTCACCATAAGCAACAGCTCACAACCGCTGGTCCCGAACGTCGTTACCCAGGGCCAGTTGCCCACGGGCGCCGCCACGGTGCGCTACGACATCCATGCCGACCACGACACCACCATCGTCATCGACGGGCTCGCCGGCGACACCCCTGTGCTATGGCGGCTGATGGGTCCGCAAGGAGAGATCAACAGCGGTTACATCAATTACGGCGACTACAACACCGATTCTGCCATCACCATCCCCGCCGGCGATTACATGCTGGTGCTCGGGAGCGCCAACGGGACAGCAGGCAAGTATTCGTTCCGTCTGCTCGACGCGAGCGTAGCCACGCCGTTGCCGGTCGAGACCACGGCCCAGATCCACATCGACCAGCCACGCGGCATCGCCATGTATGGCCTCGACCTTGTTGCAGGTGAGGCATATTTCCTCGATGTCCTGCCAGGCGTGCTGATGGACGAGTACGCGGCTTCCATGAACTGGCAGCTGATCGATCCCACCGGTCGCCCGGTGACCGGTCGCTACGCGATCGGCAGCGTCAGCAGCTTTTACGACTATCAAGCGGGGCGCTGGCAGTACCAGCTTGATGGCAGTGGCATCGACCTGGGTATTTTGACGCTGGGTGGCCATTACACCCTCATCATCGAACGCACGGGAAGCGACACGCAGCTCGCGGCGGATGCCACGATTCGCCTGGTCCACGTACCGCAGACGCCTACCGTAGACCTGGGCACGCTCCTGTCCGATCCGACCCCAGACCTGACCGTCAACCACGTGGAACTGAGCCCGGCGACGGGGCTGGAAACCGGGCAGACCGTGCAGCTGTCCTGGGTGCTGGAAAACCGCGGCACGCTCGACACGAGCAGCGCATGGAACGATCGCGTCGTGGTGCGCAACATCGCCACCGGCGAAATCCTGCTCGACATCACGGTGCCCTACGACGGTAGCGCAGGTATTCCGCGCGGCGGCGCCATCACCCGCCAGCTGATGCTGCACCTGCCCGCCGGCACTGCCGCGGCCGGGACGCTGTCGATCACGGTCATCGCCGACTCCGACAATTTGGTCAAGGAAAACAAGGAGACCAACAACAGCGCCGTCGTGAACGCAGACGTCGCACTCGCCGCCTACGCAGATCTCAGCGTAAGCGGCCTGGTGCTCTCGCCGGCTTCCGGCTTCGTGGCCGGCCAGCAAGTCGCGGTGGACTGGGTACTGGCCAATACCGGCGACCGCGAAGTCTCCCAACCGTTCAGTGAGACAGTTGAAATCCGCAATACTTCGACCGGTCGCCTCGTCGCCACGGTGACTCTGCACGACCTTCTTGCACAGGGACCGATTGCTGCAGGCGAGACACGTAGCCGCCATGCGACCTTTACTTGGCCCTCCGGCGTGGACGCAGCAGGCAACTTCACGATTCGCGTCATCGCCGATGCGCTGGGCGAGATCGACGAGGCCAATCTGGCAGGTACAGGCGAGACCAACAACACCGCATCGGCATCCGTGGTCGCCGGTCCTGACCTCACCGTGCATAACCTCACCGTCGTCAGCACGCAGGTCAGTGCCGGTGGCGTGGTCACCATTACTTGGGAAGACTGGAACGAGGGCGCCAGCCCGACCGCTACAGCCTTCGTGGACCGCATCACGATTGCCCGGGCCGATAACGGACTGGTGCTGGTCGACACCACCCTGCCCTACGATCCGGCCGCCATCGTGAACGGCGGGGCCAACGGTTCCATCGCAGCCGGCGAACGTCGTCTACGCACCTTCACCTTCCGCCTGCCGGACGGTCTGAAGGGTGCCGGCAACCTGTCGATCACCGTCACTTCCGACCAGAACACTGCCGGCAATGGCGTGCTGTTCGAAGCCAACCTCGCCGGCAACGCCGAGGACAACAACGCCGCGTCGTCGTCGCTGGTTTCGGCGGTCACCCAATACGCCCATCTGCAGATATCGGGCGTCAGCACGCCTCTCCAGGCGACGACGGGGCAACCGCTCACCGTCTCGTGGACGGTGAGCAACACCGGTCAGGTACCGACCTCTGGCGCATGGACGGACCAGATCATCCTCAGTCGTGATGGCATGGCCGACATGGTGATCGGCAGCGTCCGCCATACCGGTGCGCTCGCCAACGGCCAGAGCTATGCGCAAAACCTCAGCGTGACCATGCCGGTCGTCGCCAACGGCCGCTATACGCTACGCGTGCGCTCCGACGCGCTCAACGAAGTACTGCTGCCGGATACGCGCGCCGATACGGTCTCCGCATCGCGCGGCATCGATGTCACTGCGGCCTATGCGGATCTGGGCGTCTCCGCCGTCACCGTGCCCGCGAGCGCGCTAAGCGGCGAGAATGTCAAGGTCACCTGGGTCGTCACCAATTCCGGCAACTCACCCACCGACCTGGCGCTGTGGAACGACCGCATCGTGCTGGCCCGCTCGCCGACGCCGTCCATCAACGACATCGTGCTCGCCGGTTCTGTGGTCCACACGGGCGTGCTTGGGGTGAACGGCAACTACACCGGTACGGCCACCGTCGCGCTGCCGCGCGACCTTGTGGGCTCCTACTACATCCTGGTGCTGACCAACCTCAACAACACCGTCACCGAACTGGGGCGCACAGGCAACAACACCGCAGCCTCCGCGGTGATGCAGATCACACTGGCCCCAGTGGCGAATCTGGTCGCGACGTCCGTTACCGGCCCGGCTGCCGTCCGTCCCGGCGACATCGGCAGCGTGACCTACGCGGTTGCCAATAGCGGCAATGCAGCGGTGACCGGCGCCTGGCGCGATACGGTTTACTTGCGTGCCGCCGACGGTGCGCTGACGCAAGTGGCCAGCCGCTTCTACACCGACGGCCTGGCTGCCGGCACCACTGCGTCGCGCGCCATCGATGTGTCCGTCCCGGCGTGGCTGGCTGAAGGCAGCTACCGTTGGGTGGTCGTCACCGATAGCGACAACACCGTCTACGAGCGCGAGAACGAAGCCGATAACACGGCCGTCGCAACGAACGGTGTCACGGTCAGCCGTCCGGATCTGTCGGTCGCCTCCGTGAGCGGGCCCTCGCTGGTCCAATCCGGTACCACGTTGCATGTCGAATGGACCGTCGCCAACGGCGGCGGGCTTGCCAGCGGCGGCTGGGTCGATCGTGTCTATCTGTCGCGCGATGGTCAGCTCACACAGGTCGCCGAAGTCGCACACGGCACGGATCTGGCAGCAGGCGCTTCGTATGTTGCTTCCACCGATATCGCCATCCCGCTCGATGCTCGCGGCAACTATGACGTCGTGGTCGTCACCGATGCACGCAATGTCGTCGATGACCGCATGCGTGCCGACAATACGGGCCGAGACGCCTTTACCATCCAGCTGGCGCCCCATGCCGACCTTGTCGTGAGCGCCGTGCAGGCGCCGACCACGCTGATCGCCGACCCGGCCACCCTCGCGGTGAGCTGGACGGTGACCAATCGTGGCACAGGCGCGGGCGATAGCTCGGGCTGGGTCGACCGGATCATTCTCTCCGCCGACGACATCGTCGGCAACGACGACGACCGCGTCGTGGGCGAGGTGCGTCACGACGGTGCGCTCGCGGTGAATGATAGCTACCGGGGCGATTTCACTACCTTGCTGCCGCCAGGCTTCACCGGGCGCTACAAGCTGTTCGTGATGACCGACGCGACCAAGCAGGTCTTCCAGGACGGTGCGGTCACTAATGATGTTCTGGCCGCTACTCACGCAGTCGACGTGATGCCGAAGCCGTATGCCGACCTCGTGGTCAACAGCGTCCAAGCGCTAGGCAATGCCACCAGCGGGCAGCCCCTGACCATCAGCTGGTCCGTCGCCAACCAAGGCATCGGCATCACGGACATGGCCGAGTGGACCGACTCGGTCTGGCTGAGCACTTCGCCGGATGGCACCGGTTCGCCGATTGCACTCGTCAACGTGAGCCACATTGGTCAACTCGAGGTGGGCGACCAGTATGTGCGCAGCGTCGTGGTCACCGTGCCCAACGGGCTCTCCGGGACGTGGTACGTCAACGTGCGCACCGGAGGACCATTTGAATTTGTCTACGGCAACAACAACGTAGGCCACAGTGTTGGCGTGCCCGTTCAACTGGCGCCCTCGCCCGACCTTGTCGTCCAGGCGCTGAGCATGCCGGAGAATGCAGTAGAAGGCGCAGTGGTCGACCTGGCCTGGACCGTGATCAATCAGGGCCAGGCCACCGCTACCGGACCGTGGGTTGATACGGTGAAGCTCGTGTCCACCAACGGTGGCCCGGATGTCGTGCTGGGTATCTATACCTACGACCGTCCGCTCGAGGCAGGCAAGACCTACACGCGCACCGAGCAGGTCCGCCTGCCGGCGAAGATCGAAGGCCTCTATCGCCTCGAAGTCATCACCAACAGCAACCTCGGCAAGGACGGCGCGCAGGTCTATGAACATGGTGGCGCGCGCGCAAACAACCTGACGATTGCCTCCACTGCGTCCCAAATCGTGCTGCAGGCACGCCCGAATCTGCAGGTCGACAGCGCGTCGATTCCCGAACACGTCACTGCCGGTACCCGGGTCGGCATCCAGTACACCGTCGTCAACAGCGGCGCCATGCCCGCGAGCGGACGCTGGCGCGACAAGGTCTACCTCTCGCTCGACGGTACCCTGACCGGCGACGACGTGCTGGTCGGCATCTTCGACAACGGCAGTGCGCTGGCGCCGACCGAGCGTTACTCCAATGTCACCGGCTTGATCGACATTCCGATCACCTACCGTGGCGATGTGTATCTGATTGTTGTCACCGATGGCGACAACAACGTCGATGAATATCCGAAGGACGATGACAACCAGAAGGCGGTACGTTTTCACGTCGACGCCGTGCCGTTCGCTGACCTGGTGACGGATAACGTTGTTGCCCCCGATCAGGCAGTGCACGGTGCGACCATCCAGGTCGATTACCGCGTTACCAACAAGGGCAGTGCCGCCACCCGCGGCGCCGATGCAGCAGTCAACAGCTGGACCGATACCGTGTGGCTGGCGAAAGATCCGCGGCGGCCCGGCGCCAGCCGTGGTGACGTACTGCTGGGTAGCATCACCCACACCGGCAATCTCGCTGTGGGCGAGGACTATCTGGGTAGTCTGCGCGTTGCCATTCCCAATGACACCTTCAGCGGAAAGTACTACATCACGGTCTGGAGCGACGCCTACGACAGCATCCTGGAGGACACGCTGGCATCCAACCTCAATGCCGACGATCCCAGCCAGCTAGACAACAACAATTACAAGGCCCGCGCAATCTCCGTGCTGGGCATCACGCCGCCGGATCTTGTGGTCAGCCAGATCACCGTTCCTCAGACAGTGGATGCAGGCGGCAACCTCACTTTCAGCTACACCGTCCAGAACGGGGGCGATCTATTTACCGGTAGCTGGACCGATACGGTTTACGTTGCCGACAACGCCGACCTGTCCAAAGCCACGAAAATGTGGCTGATCGGTGATTACATTCAAAGTCGCACGCTCAACAACGGCGAAAAATACACCGTCAATCAGACAGTGCAGCTCGCGCCGTCGATCACCGGCCGCTACGTTGTCGTGGTCTCCGATGCGCTCAGGCAGGTTCGAGAGACCAATGATGACAACAACGCCACTGCCGTGGTGTCCAATGTTGTCTCCCATCCTGCCGATCTCCAGGTCACCTCGGTCACCATCCCGTCGCAGAACTATTCCGGCGAACCGACGCCTATCAGCTGGACGGTGACCAACAAGGATGAAGCCGTTTGGCCATCGACGAGCGCGTGGATCGATTCGGTCTACATCAGCACCGACCCGACCTTCATTCCAACGCGCGCGACCGCCTTGGGCGCATTCACGCGTTACAACACTGCAGGTCTGGCGGCAGGCGCCAGCTACACCGTGACGGCCAATGTGACGCTGCCGCCGGGTACCGACGGTCGTTACTACATCTACGTCATCACCGATACGGGTGCGAGCCGGGACAATCTGGCCTCGCCCGAACCGAAGTCCAGACCATTGGAAGAACTCAATGCAGGGGGGCGTAACAGTTACGCGCTCGACCAGTATGGCCAGTCGGTGTTCGAAGGTCGCAACGGCGAAAACAATCTCGGTAGTGCAGGTATCGACATCACCTATCGTGAGGCCGATCTGCAGATCGATACCATCGCGATCTCCAACCCGACGCCTCAGTCCGGCGAACTGGTAACGGTGACCTGGACGGCGACCAATCGTGGCGATCGCGCTACGCGTATCTCCAACTGGGCCGACGGTGTCTACCTGTCCAACGACGACACACTGGACGCCAGCGACACGCCATTGCCGGAGGGCGATCTCTACGTCAATCCGGGGCGTATCCAGGGCATCTCGATCGTCGGTGCAGACGGCAAGCCGCGTTACCTGCAGCCTGGCGAGTCCTACACCGCCAGCGTCACGTTCCACCTGCCTCAATCGATCAGTGGCAATTTTCGCCTCATCGTCAAGACCGACACCTCTACGGTAAAGGACTTCGAGTACAGCACGCCCAGCTCGATCCGTGACGGGCTGGATGTCGTTGATGGCAGTGGCCCAGGCGCCGTGCTTGAGTTCCGTGGCGAAGGCAACAACGTGGCCTCGCTCGCGCTTCCGATCAGGTTGGCGACGCCGCCAGACCTCACCGTGTCGGCAGTGACCGTGCCCGCGCACGTAGTGGCCGGCCAACCGTTCTCGGTTGACTATTCGGTCTTCAATGCCGGTGGCGATACACCAACCGACCAGCAAACCTGGAACGATCTGATTTATCTGTCGCGTGACCGCTTCCTAGACGTGAACCAGGATCGCTATCTGGGCTATGTGGCGCACGGTAGCGGCCTCGCTGCCGGTGGTCGTTACGACGGTCGCTTCAGCGTGACCGCGCCGAGCGATCTGAGCGGCGCGTGGTACGTGTTCGTCATCACCGACCCTGCACGCGTGTTTGGTGCAGGGGCCAGTGGCGCCGTACTCGAATTCGGCAAGGACCAGAACAATGCCACTGCCGCCGATCAGCCGGTATTGATCGAGATTCCGCCGCCGGCCGATCTGAAGGTCGACACGGTCACCGTGCCGCCGCAGGCGCAGGTCGGCCAGCCTGTGACCGTGACCTACACGATCACCAACGATTCGGAAAACACCGCGTACGGCACGTGGACGGATGCTGTCTACCTCTCGATCGACAACGCCTGGGGCCTGACCGACATCCTGCTCGGCAAGGTCGTGCATCGTGGCGATCTCGCAGGACATGCCAGTTACAGCGGCGCGCTCACCGCCAACCTGCCACCGCTCAAGGACGGCAGCTGGCGGATCATCGTCCGTCCGGACCTGTACAACGAGGTCTACGAAGGCGCGATCAGCTATGGCCCGACCGGCCTCGTGATGGCTCCGGGAGAGGCGAACAACCTCACGGCCTCCGCCGCGATCATCCAGACTTCGGTCCCCACGCTCGCCGTCGCCAACCCCAAGGCCATCGTGCTCGACGATGGCGTGGCCCAGCTCTACAAGGTGAGCGTCGCCGCTGGTCAGACCCTGCGCGTCTTGCTTGACTCCTTCGCCCTCTCCGGCGACAACGAGCTGTACATCCGTTACGGCGACATCCCGACCACGTACGCCTATGACGCCTCGTACTCGAACGCGTCATCGGCGGACCAGCAGGCGATCATCGCCAGCACGCTGGCGGGCGATTACTACATCCTCGTGCGCAGCCGTGGCGGCCATGACATTGCAGCGACCCTGCGTGCCGACCTGTTGCCGCTGTCGATCACACGGATCACGCCGGACCATGGCGGTGTGGGCGACGACGCACACCGCTGGGTCACGCTGGATATTTACGGCTCCAGCTTCCAGGCCGGTGCCATCGTCAAGCTCAACCGCCCCGGCGTGTTCGAAGCCGAGCCGGATCGTTGGCAGGTGCTGGATGCTACGCACATCCGCGCGATCTTCGACACGCGTGCATTTCCGCTCGGTCTTTACGACGTCACTGTCATCAACCCGAATGGGCAGCGCGTCACCGAGGCAAACCGCTACCTCGTCGAGCGCGGTATCGAGAGCGATGTCACCATCGGCGTCGGCGGATCGCGCACTCTGGATCCCGGCCAGAGCGCAAGCTACACGGTCTCGCTGCAAAGTCTGACCAATGTCGACACACCCTATGTGCGTTTCGACGTCGGCGCAGTGGAGATGGGTTACAACAAGTACCTCATCAATGGGCTCAACCTGCCCTACGCCCTGTTTGGCTCCAACATCGCCGGCTCGCCATACGGCAATACGGCCACTGCGCCAGCCAACACGCAAGGCTATGGCCAGACGCCGTCGACCCCGTCGCGTACGGATATTCCGTGGGCGTCGCTGGACGGCACGCTGAACACATCCGGATACACGCTTGCGCCGGGTTACGCCTTCGATATCGCTGCCAGCGGATTTGTCGGCATGACGTTCCGTTTGCAGACGTATCCCGGACTTACTGCTTGGGTCAATCGCGACTTTGTTGGCCTTCGCGAAGCGCTTTACGCCATCCGCCCGGATTGGAAATCGCAGGGCATCCTCGACGCCGGCATAAACGGCCTTGACACCATTTCGCAGGGTTTGGCAGCGCGATTCCGCTCCACTGAGCCAGAAGACATCCTCAGCGAAATCGAATCGCTCTCCCAATCCTTCGAGATGAATATCGTCGCTGCCGCGACAGCCCTGACCCGCGCCGAATTCGTCGCCGAGCAGACGGCGTATGCGCTGCGCCTGCGCACTGCGATCCTTGCCGACCAGACGGCTCCGGTGAACCTTGCCGTGCTCGCTGCCGATCCGGCGGCCTGGGTCAACGGCTGGCTTGCCGCACTCGAAACCGGCGGCATGCTGCGTCCCGATCACCAGGCACCACCGATCACGACCAACCCGCAAGTGGTCAGTCTCAATGCCACACTCGCCGCCGGCATCCTGCTCTCACGCGCAGGCGACACCTATCGCACCCAGGCCGACCTGCTGGGCTTCTTCGTCAAGGTGCAGCAGTGGTACGGCGACACCGCCAAGTACAGCGGCGATCGAGGTGCAGCCACCGGCCCGATCGACCACTTCGAAGTGCGCTACACGTCTGAGGGTGATGAAGTTCTGGTACCGGTGCCCTCGCTCGCGAATCCGGCCGATTACGATCGGCACACCGGACGCACCCTGCAGTTCGAGAACTTCCGGGTCTTCGTGGGGGGCCAGGCGGAGCTTGAATATCTCCGCGCGCAAGGCCTGCTTGACGAAAAATTCAACCCGGTACCGGGAAAGCCGCTCAACCTTACTCAATACCTGCAGTTGATGGCGCAGCGCAGTGGCCTGGACGATGCCGTGATCGCCGTGCAGGGGCCGCAAGGCCGAGCGAACGCGGTTGACGGCAGCGTCTATGTCCCGTCAGCGACGCCACTGCCCTACTCCTTTGCGTTTTCCAACCCGACCTCGCAAGGGGTCGGCGAGATCCGCATCGTCAGTCAGCTCGATGCCAACCTCGATCCGCGTTCGCTGCGCCTGGGTGATCTCAAACTCGGCGACATCAATCTCCATGTGCCAGCCGATCGCGCCAATTTTCAGGCCGACTTCGATTTCACCGGCACCAAGGGATATGTGCTGCGTGTCAACGCCGGCATCGATATCGAAACCCGCATCGCCACTTGGTTGATCCAGGCAATCGATCCCGCGACCGGCGAGGTCATGACTGACCTCACCCGTGCTTTGCTCGTACCGACCAATGGCGCCTCGATCGGCGGCTTTGTGACCTATACGGTCTCCGTCGGCGCCAATGCAGTCACCGGGACGAAGATCGGCGCAAGTGCGCGGATCCTGTTCGACCAGACGCCGCCGGTCGACAGCGGCACGCTCAACGTTACGCTCGATGCGGGCGTCCCCACGACCACGGTCACGGTCACCAGCCTCGGCAACAACGCCGCGGGTGCACCGACTTACACCGTGAAGTGGGACGCGCAGGACGATGCCAGTGGCATCCGCTTCGTCACCGTGTACGTCGCCACCGACGGCGGGGATTTCCGCATCTGGCAGCGCCAGGTTGGACCCGACCGCACGAGCGCTGTGTTCACCGGTGAGGCCGGTCACACATACGAATTCCTTGCGGTGGCCACCGACCTGGCGGGCAACCGCGAGGCGGCCAGTACCACCAATGCCGTGCTGCCCGACGATGGCGGCAGACAGGGTGTGCTGGACGGTCTGGGCGTCACGCCCGGACTGGAACAGACGCCCAGTACCCCGGCGGCGGCCCCCGATCGCAACTATCCCGAAAACACTATCTTCCAGCAGGCGTCCCAGCTGCTGCCGGGTGTTGTCGTGGGTACGAACCCGGGCGACTACACGAATATCCTGTCGCCGTTCGCGGCACGTGGTTTCGTGGACGGTTTCGCAGCCAGCGATGCCGACATCGGCGCGATGGCGATGGTCGAACTCGCCGACCACAGTGTGTTGTTCAGCGCCGGTGCGCAGCGCAACGAAGTGTTCAAGGCGGGCAAGGACGGCGGCCGTTCGGTGACCCCGCTGTTCGTGCTCGATAGCCCAGTACTCGACATGGCCGTGGACGCGTTCGGCCAGCTGTGGGTGATGACCGGTAACGAATTGCTCCAGGTCGACGCAAACAGTGGCGCCATCTTGCGCCGCTTGCAGGGACCGAGCGGGCAGCCGCTCACCCATGCACTGGCGATCGCGGCCAACGGTGACATCTACGTGTCCTCTGGTGGCGGCATCGAAGTATTTAATCCGAACGAAGCCGACGCTGCCAAGGCATGGCAGCACTTCAGCAACACCCGCGTCGGCGATCTCGCCTTCGGCCCGGACGGGCGCCTGTGGGCGGTCCGCTGGACCGGCAGCCAGATCACTGCCGCGGATCCGAACGGCAACACCGAGATCGTCAGCTTCCCGATGTCCGGCAGGACCGCCGGCCGCGCCGAACTCGAGTACCGCCTGACCGGCACCGTCGCGTCCATCGCGTTCGGCGCCGCGGGCACCCCGCTCGCCGGCCTGTTGTTCGCCTCCGGCCAGCTCGCGCAGCACGTCACCGTCGCCGGTGTCACCGACACCACGCGCGGCTCGACCACCTGGATGATCGAATTGGATTCCCGTCGCGTGCTCCAGCTTGCCGGCGGCGGCACCCAGGCCCAGGCGATCGTCGCCACCAGCGACGGCCGCCTGCTCGTGGCACAGACCAACCACATCGACGAAATCGCCCCGGCGCGTGCGCCGAAGGTGCTGGCGACCAGCGTGCCGGACGGTGCACTGGTACCGCTGCCGCTAGGTGAGATTGCGGTGGTGTTCGATCAGTCGATGTCGGTCGCTCTGGGCAAGGATGGTTCCGTTCTCGATCCCACCTACTACGTGCTGAAGGACGGTCAGCCGGGAGCGACGGCACTCCATCCCACAAGCGTGCGTTGGGATGCTGCCAGCCATACCGCGTATCTCCGATACGACGGGCTGCCTGCTGGCTACTACCAGATGACGATCTCCGGCCAGCTGCGTTCGGCGACCGGACTTGCGATCGGCAACGACGTCATCTCAGCGTTCACAGCACTGCTCGATATGAGCAACAACGTGTCCATCGCGTTCAGTAACACGCGTGCAGATCACGTCACCGGCGCCATCAGCTACGACATCAGCCTCACCAACGTCGGTCTGGACGACATCCACGGCCCGCTGATGTTGTTGCTCGATCCGGGCGTCTACTTCAACGGTGCCATCCCCGGCAGCAGCGCCGGTCAAGGCTCACAATCCGATCTGTGGGTACTCGACCTCACTGCCGCGTTGCAGGCACTGGGCGGAAAGCTCGCCGTCGGTGCAACACTGGACAACCAGACGGTCAGCGTACTGCCGCCCTCCTCGGCCAGTGCCTTCGGCGGCCTGGCTGGCCTGGCCCGCTTTGCGATCGGTCACGGCGTATACGCCGTGCCGATGGCGAACGTCCCGCCCGTCATCGTGAACACGCCGTCGCTGGAGGCAGACAGCTTCGTCACCCCTGCCGTCATCGGTCAGCCGTGGACCGCATCGATTGAGGCGACCGATGATGACGGTGCCGCGTTCTTCTGGGAAATCGTCAGTGCACCGCCGGGTTTCGCCATTTCCGCCGGTGCTGGCTTCACCCGGGACCCCGACGGACGCTATCGCGGTGCCGCCACCCTCGCCTGGACACCGGGCCCAGATGCCGAGGCCGATACCGTCATCATCGTCCGCGTGCAGGACGGTCGCGGTGGGGCGTCGCTGCAAGAACTCCACCTCCCCGTCGTCAACGGCAATCAAGCGCCGGTACTGGCGGTGGCCCAACAGGTCAGCGTGGCCGAAGGCGCTCTGCTGACCCTGCCCATCGTCGGTGCCGATGCAGATGGCGACACGCTCACCTACAGCATCGGAAACGTACCGCCAGGCGCGCAGTTCGACGCCCGGACCGGCATTTTCTCCTGGCGCCCTGGTTACCAGCAGGCGGGCGTGTATACCGATATCACCGTGACGGTCTCCGATGGCAAGTCGATCGTCAGGCAGGCCTTCACCATCACGGTCACGCAAGCCCTGCCCGACCCGGTCCTGTTGCCCGTCGCGGCGCAGACCGTTCGCGAAGGCGATGCGTTCGCGCTGCAGTTGGCTGGATCACTGCCGGGCGGTGCCCGGCTCGACGACGGTACGGTCGTGCGCTTGTCTTATAGCGCCGCATCCTTGCCGGGTGGCATGACCATCAATCCCGAGACCGGTTGGCTCGCCTGGACGCCTGGCTTTGACCAGCACGGCGATTACACCGTGCGCGTGCGCCTGACCGCGACCTTCGCTGCCACCGACGGCACGACGGTGTCGCGTTATGTCGAACGCGACGTGGTACTGCATGTACTCAATGCCAACGGTGCGCCGCACTTCGACGCCAATATCGAGTCGCCTTGGAACATCGTCGAAGGACAGCCGCTGCGGATCAGTGTGTTCGCCTTCGATCCGGACAACGCCCAGTTCGCCCCGGCCGTCCGCCTGGGCACCTCGGCACCAGCCACCAGCAACGATGGTGTCGTGGTGCCGCCGAGCGTCGCCTATCAGGTCCTCGGACTTCCCGCCGGCGCGACCTTCGATGCGCAGACGCTGGAACTGGCGTGGACGCCTGGCTACACCCAGGCAGGCACCTATTACGTCACGGTGATCGCCACCGACGACGGCGATGGTCTGGGAACTCCGGCGACCAGCCGGGTCACCATTCCGATCGTGGTCGCGGACACCAACCGCGCCCCGGTGATCGGCGCGATCGCCAATGCGTTTATCGAAAAGGGCGCTGTACTCGATATACCTGTCGACATCCAGGACGTTGACGGCAATGCGATCGCCTACACCCTGTCCGGATTACCACGGTTTGCGACCTTCCTGCCCAATGCCTCGGCGCCGGCAGGGCATGTGCGCGGCGTCATCCGCTTTGCACCGGGCGCCAACGATCGTGGCGACTACACGATCACGATCGTTGCTCGCGACGACGGCAACGGCGACCCCGCACGCGTTCTGACGCAAGCGGTCAGCTTCGTCGTCACCGCGCGCAGCCAGACCGAAGCACCGGTCATCGACGTGCCCCGCAATGTCGTTGCCGTCGTCGGACAGGCCATCTCCCTGCCCATTGTCGCCAGCGACCTTGATCAGGATGCCCTCACCCTCAGCGTCAACGGGCGACCCGTGGACGCCGTTGTCACCGCGTCCCCCACCTACGGTCACTGGATGCTGACCTGGACGCCCACCGCGGACGACGTCGGCGCGCACGACATCACTTTCACCGTGACCGATAGCGGGTTACCGCCGCAGGATGCAGGCCACACGAATCCCGCATTGCCGGTGCCCAATGCCACCGTGCAGACGGTGCGGATTTTGGTGCGTGCCGCCAACAGTGCGCCCGAACTGCTCGCCGTCCAGGTAAATGGACAAACAGTGCCGACCACCGGCGACGTGTCCGAACCCGTCCAGCTCGGTGCGAATGAAGGAGCAGCGCTGCTCGTCGACCTGTTCGCACGCGACGTCGATGCCGACGCGATCCGTTGGACCGTGGCCGGTCTTCCCGATGGCATGACACTGACTGTCCCCTCAGACGGAACGCGGGCAATCCTTCAGTGGACTCCCGGCCAGTTCGCTGCGCAGTCGGGCAATATCCCCGGCGGTGTGCCGAGCCAGTATCGCTTCACCGTGACTGGCAGCGACGGCAGCGCGCAGTTCACGCGTGCCTTCGTGGTGACCGTCGCCAACGTGAATCAGGCGCCCGTAATCCTTCCGATGCCATTGCAGTTGGCGAGCGAAGGGACGGCGGTGACCTTCACGTTGCGGACGGCCGACGCAGACGGCGATCCGACCCGGATCGCCTTCATCCAGGACGACCAGACTCCCCCGGGCGTGATGTTCGACCCGAAGACAGGCCAGTTCGAATGGACACCCGCTGCCGGCACCGTGGACAACGCCGTGCAAGGCTCGCGTGACTTCGCGTTCCGCTTCGTCGTGACCGATGGTGGGCTGAGCACCACGCGCACCGTCAACGTGCGTGTCTTCGACACCAACCGAATGCCCGAGCTCTCTGTCGCCAGCCATGCGCTGGTGGTCGGCCAGGAGTGGAAGGTACCCGTCGCGCTGGGTGGACCGGCGCCGGGCGGCATCGCAGTGTCAGACGCTGACGGTGCCGTGCAGACGGCTGCCCTCATCGTCTCGTTCCAGGGCCTGCCCGAAGGTGCCAGCTACGATGCAGTGACACAGCGCTTGTCCTGGACGCCAGGACCCGGACAGATCGGCGATTTCGTCGTCACCGCCCAGGTTTCCGACGGCTTCTCGACGGCATGGAAGTCGTTCACGCTGCGCGTCGCCGCCGACGCCGCCTCGAATGCACCGTCGATCCTGGTCGATGCAGTGCCGGGGACGCCTCTGCTCCCAGGTCAGGCCGTGCAGGTGACTGTCCGCGCATCGAGCTTTGCACCGGTGACCGGCCTGATCGTCCAGGTCCGCGGGATCGGAACGGACCCGGACACCTGGCAGACCATCACGCTCAATAGCAGCGGAAGGGCCCGCCTGACCGCATTGCGTCCGGGCCTCATCGACGTGCGCGTCGTTGCCACCGATGCCGATGGGTTCACCGCCACGCGACAGACTGCGTTGCAGGTCCGCGATCCGCAAGATACGGCGGCACCGCAACTCGCATGGGCCGGCGGCCTCGCCGGCACCTCCGCCAATGGAAGCCCTGTCGTTGCTGCGGCTTCGCTGCAGGTCCTTGCCGCGATCGGTGAGCTCCAGCTGGCCGGCTATCGCTTGCAAGCCGCCAGCATCGACGGCGGTGCGTGGCAGACCCTGGCCGAAGTGGAGACCGGATCACAAGCCGTGGACGGCACCCTGCCGATCTACACGCTCGATCCGGCCACCTGGAACAACGGCATCTACCGTGTGCGCCTGACCGCATGGGATCTGGTCGGCCGGACCAGCGAGATCGAATCGCGTTTCACCATCGATTCGACTGCCAAGAGCTTCGACAGCGGGACGCAGGACGCTGCCTACGAACTGGGTGGCCACGCTTTCAGCGTCGTAAGGACCGCCGGCTCCAACAGCGGCGACTTTGGCAACCAGAACCTGCAAGGCATCGACACCGGCATGCGTACCGATCAGCCCGACGTCACCTCGACGGGCGCCACATACGCGTGGACCGAAGGGTCTGTGTTCTGGTTGCGCATGCCTGCCTCTCCAGGCGGCGGCGCTGCCGTGGCCAATCTCAGGTTCACCTTGCAGACCACCGCGCAGCCCATGGCCGGCACAGTGAACGCACCGTTGGTGTATCGCGCCGGCTTTGCGGCGGACCAAGGCTGGACGCTCGCAGTGTCGGTCGACACGCCGATCGCGCGCCAGGGATCTCATCTGTATGACCAGATCAGCGGTCTGCCGTGGCGTCCTTCGGGCTATGTGCTGACCTCGCCGGACGGCACGCGCTACGGGCTGGATGCCGCGGGCAAGGTGCAGACCGTACGCTTCACCGACGGTGTCCAATGGCTGGTCTCGGACAGTGGCATCGCAGTCGTCGGTGGCACGCAGCGCCTGGAGTTCATGCGTGATGCGTCCGGCCGGATCGTCAGAATCGTGGGTCCGCAGACCAGCGGGGCGCCCGTCGCCAACACGGTCTATGGTTACGACAACGCCGGTCGGGTCGTGCTCGTGCGCTCGCTGGACACCGATCAGCCTGCAAAGGCCTATGGATACGGCGACGACGGCAAGCCATATACCGATGTTCTCGCGGCCAATCTCGGTGCGTCCACGCAGTGGAACAAGCCGGGCAACGCATGGACGGGCTCCCTCTCCGCGGAGACGACCACGGTCGGCTTCATCGTGCGCGACAGCGAGCTGGCTTCCAGCGTAAAGGTCGCCGGTGCATCCGGTGCCCTGACCTTGGCAATACGCGTCACGCTCGCCGATGCCAACAGCAACGTGGACGTGGTCGGTGGCACGATCGTCGGGCGCACGCTGCACGACGGCGTGCTGACCTTGCTCGTTCGCATTGATGCCGCAGGCCTCAAGCTCGTCCGTTTGAACGGCACGGGACAAGCCAGCGTACGTGTCGCCATGCCCGGCGACCTCGACGGCAACGGGTCGATCAACGGCGCCGATGCAAGCGCGTATGCCGCGGCAGTGATCAGCCATGCCAGCCTGGCCGACCTCACTGGCGACGGCGTCATCGATCAGTCCGACCGTCAACTTCTCTACGCCAACTACGGCTGGAAGGCCAATGCGGCGCCGCAGGTCCATGCCGATCTCCCGGCCACGCTCACCCATGCCGGCCTCGGTGTCGCGATCGGCCTGGACGGCGTGGCGACGGATCTCGAGGGGGATGCCATTTTCTGGCGCATCCTCGGCGCCGAGCACGGCACTGCCGTGTTGGGTGCCGATGGACGCTCCGTGATCTTCCGGCCCGACGCCGGCTACACGGGGCCGGCTTCCATCCTGCTCGGTGCCGACGACGGGTATTCGACATCGTCGTCGATCCGTCTGCCTGTCACGGTCAGCGCCGCACGCATGACCGGCATCCACCTGGTCGCACCGGATAGCGCGCTACCGGGCCAGAGCGTGCCGCTGCGTGCCACGGTCGACTTCGAAGACCAGACGGGTGTCGACGTCAGCGCCGATCCGGGCTTCCTGGCGATGTATCTGGCGACACTGCAACCCGTTGCCGCAGGTAGCCTGCCCGCGCGTCTGGACGATGCGCAAGACCTGCTCGTCACGCTGGGCAAGGGCCCTGTCCTGATCGTGGCCAGTAATACCGCATCCGATGGCTCCATCGTTCGCGATGTCCAGGTGATCAACATCATCGACCCCGCGACCGCCACGCCGGCTGTCATGCCCGAGGTCTATCCCGGTGCGTTCACGCTCGCCAGGGGAGGCACCCGCCAGCTCAAGGTGCACGCCGACGATCCGATCACCCAGGCATCGGTGGATATCCACGCGCAGGCTATCTACCTGTCCAGCAACGACGCGATCGCCACCATCGATGCCAACGGGTTGGTCACCGCGCATGCGAACGGCCATGCGACGATCTTCGTCGTCTATGTGTACACCTCACGCCTTTCCGATGGCACGCTGCTCCAGCAGACGATCGGCATGGCCCAAACCGTTATCTCGGTCGAACTGGCCCAGCTGCAGTCAACGCCGCAAGCCATTGAGGTCGACGCCGAAACGGGCTCCGTCGTGATGGCGCCCACGGGCGAAACCGTCATGATTCCCCCCCAGGCGCTGAGCGCGGACACCACGGTGTCCATCCAGCGCATCACGCTGGGCGATCCGTCGTGGCCCGGTACGGCGCAGGTCCCGGCACAGGGAGTGCTGGAGCCGCTGGCCGCCTTCAAACTAGAACTGGGCAAGGACGGCACGACGTATCCGCTGCAGTTGGCCATCCCCGTCCAGCAAACCGCCAATCCGGGGGACGAGGTGCTGTTCCTGCGCAAGGGACAGGTGCCCAATGCGGACGGTACATTCACCGACACCTGGTGGATCGTCGACAACGGCTTCGTCGGCGCAGACGGCATTGCGCGGACCGCAAGCCCGCCGTTCGACGGCGTGAGCTTCTCCGGCGAGTACTACGTCATGCGCGGGATGCCCGGCGTGATCTCCGGCAAGTACGAAGTAGGAGTAGCAGCAGCTACCTGGCTCACATTCGGCGGGACCGGCCTCTCGATTGCCGGCGGCTTGCTGGGCGCGTCCTTCCAGTCGGACCTGATCGACGCCATCGCGCAGGCCGCCACCAGCCTGTTCGTCGGCGCGTACCACTTCGGCATTCCGCAGTCGGCCGACGTGGAGGTACCACAGGTCGGTCCCGGCCAGATCGGTAAAATCAATACAATCAATATTCTTCCGCCGGTGAAGATTCCCGGGAATACGATTCCGTTGCCGACCATCACCGGGCTGGCCGCCGTACCCGGCTCCGACAAGGTCACGCTGACCTTTGCCGATGCTAAGCCAGCACCCTACACGAGCACACTCGTGCTGCGGGCAATCCTTCCCGATGGCTCGCGCATCGATATCAAGACGTTCCCCGGTACGACAACCGGCAGCGTGACCGTCCAGGTTCCGGCGGACACGGCCGTCGGCGTGATCCGCTGGCAGCTCTTCCGCGTCTATGCGGCAAATACGCTCAATCCGTCGGGCGTAGCCGTCAGCGGCGCCACGCGCGAATTCTCGGGTAATGTGTACAAGATCACTCCGCAACCGAACATCGTGGCGGTCCTGAGCCGGACCGGCGTCGACTTCCTTCGTGAAAACAAGGTTGTCGGGCAAGTCAATCTCCTGGAGCGACTTGGTGCTGCAGAGCTCGATGCCTACCTCACAGGCACCAAGGTCCAGCCGATCGCATTCTCCGACGACTTTACCCGTGCTTATGTCGGTGGCAATGCAGTGATCTACGTCATCGACACCATCACCTTCCGTATCTTCCAGACCATCCCCGTGACGGGTGGGAAGAACATCACCAGCCTGGTCGCGGCAGGTGGCAAGCTGATGGTGGGCGAAGGCGCGACATCCGGTGCGGGGGCAGGCAACTATCAGTTGCGCGTCGTGGATATCGATACGACGAGCAAGACCTTCAGACAGGTCATCTCGGTACAAGGCACCGGTATCGAGGCCTCGGTCTACGGCGTCGCCGCCATGGAGATAGGGCCTGATGGGTATACCCTGATCGTGGCGGTACCGAAGAACGCGAACAGCACCCAGCTGGGCGACCGGACCAAGCGCGGCGATGTCCTCATCTTCGACCTGACCACGCTGGTCATGACGACCGGGCGCATCGCCCCCGCCATCGTCGCGGCGTTGGACGGCGACGGCATCAGCGGCAAGTCGCCCCAGCGCATTGTGGCCACTGCGGACGCTGACCATTACCTGGTCACCAATGTCGCGGACTACAGCCGCGGCTTGTCCACCCTCGTCCTCACCCGCGACAGCAGCGGAAACGTCACCTCAGCCACGCTGACCGCAATCGACCTGTCGCAACCGCTCAACGCGATCATCTCCGACCGCCTGGACATCCAGCGGGCGCAGAGTGTCGTCATGGTGGTACGCGACGGTGTGGAATACGCCATCGTTTCGGACGACCACTACAACTTCAACGACCCGTACTACAGGGCGATGTTCGAAGCGCCCGACTTCCTCTACCCGCCGTTTGGCCCGCCGGTCGCCTACGGTGGCAGTGCCAGCGCCAAGAAGGTGTCGGTCGGCGGAAAGCTGGGCATCATCCGCGATCCGTTCGGCAAGCAGGGCAACGCGCAGTACCTCGGTGCCACGCTGCCGCTGGACGGCTACGGCATCATCAACCTCAGCCTGTCCGCAGACGGCGCGGTGCTGGTCGGCCAGTTGAAGGGTGGCTTCGGCACCGTGGATCCATCACGCCAGAACCCCAATCTGGTGCAGAGCTGGAGTATCGACGCCCTGCTCAAAGCCACCCTCGCGATGTCGGACAAGGACCGCCAGTCGCACCACATCGCGATTGAGGAGCCCGGCGAGCAGAACATCCCGGTCAAGGCAAGCCCGCCTGCGGGAACCGAGATCAGTACCGGTGCGGAGACGGAGACGAAGACCAGCTTCATCACCGGCAGTGGATTGACGAACACTGGCACGGCGGTCAATGCGATGTCGCTGACGATCCCGGGCGCGTCGCATGCCCAAACCTACGTGACGATCGATGTCGACTCGACCATCGCCAAGTTCCTCAAGGCTGGCAGCGGCAGCGAGCCGCTGACCTCGCACACCCTGGTCATCTCCGCTGGCGGCAGTGCCACCTTGTCGGCGGATGCCAAGACCATTTTGGAGATGTATCCAGGTAACGCGCTGTCGACCAAAACGGCGGACGAACTGTATGGCGGCCAGATCACCGTCACCACCGTGGTCAACGGCCAGAAGAAGATCGTCGTGTACCAGATCGTTCGTTGGGTGAATCTGACCGATGCGGTGGCGGTCCTGAAAATGGTCGACCCGAACAACGCGGCCTTCCTGGTACCCAATTCTTCCGGCACCGGAGGTGGGCTGTATTACGAAAAGCCCGACTATGCAGGCGTCCAGTTCCAGAACACTTTGGCTGACGGCGCTGGCGGCCAGGTCCGTACCAAGGAAGTGCAGATCATCCTTTCGTCCTCCATGCAGCTGAACCTTTCCGATCACGGCGCGAGTACCGAATTCGGCTTCGGCCCAGGCACTGCGGTGACGGCAGGCACGGCATCGTGGACCTTCGACCCGGATTTGACTGGCCCCTTTAACTCTGGCGCATCCTCGTACTCGTTAGACACGCTGGACATCATCAACGCGGACGGCACCACAATCGGCTCTTTGAACGTGCAAGGCAAGAAGACCAAGCAAGTTGTGGCAAACCTGAACTTCACCGGCTTCAAGGCCGAGATGGTCCGCATCTTCACGACAAATGGCCTGTTCCAACTGCGACAACCTGGCAACAACCAAACTGGCTGGTATTACGCCGTCGGGGCGGCGGCGCAAGCCAAGCCCAGCTGGGGCGCTAGTTACCTGGCCGGTTCTTTAGAAGTCAGTATCGACTTCTGGAACACGTACGGAAAGTTCGTGAACAACTACACGGTGCCGGCACCGGGCGCGACACCCACCAGGCTGCAGATGGACTTCGACAACGCCGTTATCGCTGCCTTCGACGACATGGCAAAAAGCATGACGGCAATTTACGCGTCAATGGGTAATGGCATCACATTCATCCGCGACGCAGCGCCGGGCACTACGACGTGGATCGAAGGTCCATCTGTCAATTGGGCAGATGTGGGGATCGGCACTGCTGGCTACGTCCTGCCGCCGTCCGGGCTGCCTATCGATACCAGGCGTGGTCAAGGTATCAAGTCGGGGTGGCTCGATTCCGTCCTACAAACCGGAACACCGGGCGCACCCGCCATCCCCGAGATGGCCAAGGAATGGGCGCTCACCGACGCGGTCAACCAGACTGTCGCCCAAATCGGTAATGTCTCGATTGGTCGCGCGTTCGACTGGGGCGGCGGCACATCGTTCGGCTCTTACATAGCGTCCACCGTGGCGCACGAATTCGGTCACACTTTCGGCCTCGGCGAGGGGTACTTACAGATCCCAGGAGTCATTTATAAGCCTAATGCCATGGCCCAACCGAATCTCATGAACGGAGGAGATGTAAAATACACACGTCTCGGCTTCACAGCCGAACAGCAGGCAATCCTCCAGTCCGCCGTCGGCGTCCAGCCGAACGCCACAACGTCGACTGGACTGACGCCGCTGGCAGCGACGATCGCGTTCTACAAGCAGTATTACTACCTCCGCGACTCGACTAACGCTCTTCCCAGCATTCCAACGACGTACGTCGCGCCGGTCGGACCACCCTCCACCCCATCGGCATCACCCGAAAGGTTCGCAGTCGTGCCGCAGGCGACGATGCTGGCAACTCAGCAGGCGCCAGCGGCAACTTCGGTCTCTCTGACAACAGAATGGACCGCACACGGCGATGTCGACATCGGAAACGGCCGCCTCGTCGTGCGCGAAGCCGCCGGTAGCCAGTCGCGGGTCGGCAAGGTGTTTATCGTGGGAGCGACGGACCGCTTCCTGCGCTTCACGATTGATGCGGCATCGCTGCAGGCCGGCAGCGGCATCCCGCAAGATGCCTTCGAAGCGCTGCTGCTCGACGCGGCAACCGGCCAATCAGTCGCCGGTGCGATGGCGCTGTCGCGCACCGATGCACTGCTCAACCTGCAGGGCGACGGCCAGGCGTTCCTCGCCCAGGGCGTCGCCTTCAAGATCAATCCCGACGGCAGCCGGACTTATCTGATCGACATCAGTGGTCTGCCCGCCGGAACAGCCATTGCGCTCTCGTTCGACATCCTGGGCTTCGGTGCGCTCGGCAGCGAGGTCGCCATCAGCGACATCGCACTCATGGCTGATCCGCATGCGGTGGACGATGCGTTGACCACCAACGAGGACGCCGTGATACGTCTCGACGTGCTCGGTAACGACACCAGTACGGCAGGCAGCCGTGTCGTGGTGGTCACGCCGCCCACGCACGGGACCCTGACGGTGCGCGACGACGGCAGCTTCGACTACACGCCGGACGCGCTCTGGTGGGGCCAGGACGCGTTTACCTACCTGCTCGACAACGGCAAGGTGCAGTCGAACGTGGCGACCGTGTCGATCGACGTGCGCAAGGTCAACCATATGCCCAGCGCCAGCGATGCCAGTGTGTCGCTGCAGGAAGACGGCTCCGTCGCGATCGACCTGTCACTCCACGCCACCGACCTGGACGGCGATACGCTCGATTACCGTATCGTCGACGGACCCCTGCACGGCAGCGTGGTTCGCCAGCCGGACGGCACCTTCCTCTATGTGGCCAACCCCGGCTTCCACGGCGAAGACAGCTTCACCTTCGTTGCCAACGACGGTCAGTCGGACTCGTCTGTCGGCACGGTCAGGTTGCAGGTACAGCACGTCAACCACGCACCGGTGGCTCAAGACGCCACATTGCCTTCGCTCGAGGAGCAAGCCCTCGACGGCAACCTCATTGCCTGGGTCACCGATCGCGACGGCGACGCGTTGACGGTCGAACTGGTGAGTGGCCCCGCCCACGGCAACTTGGTTCTGAACCCGGACGGCAGCTTCCGCTACGTGCCGGATGCGCTGTTCCGCGGCCAGGACGTGTTCACCTACCGGGTCAGCGACGGTCTGGCAAGCTCCGCAATCGCGACGGTTACCATCGTCATGGCACCGGTCAATCACCTGCCTACTGCCGACGATTTCGACCTGCAGGTCCAGGGCGATGGTGCCGTCGCGTTCGACCCGCTCACTCATGCGGCCGATGTCGACGGAGACACGCTGGGCGTGATCGTCGTCGATGCTCCTTCGCATGGAACGCTCATCCGCCAGACGGACGGCTCGTACACGTATCGTCCCGACACGTACTACGCGGGCAACGATCGCCTGACCTTCGTCGTAGACGACGGAACCGGGCGCTCGCAGCTGGCGACCGTCACTTTCACCGTGCTGCCGCTGAACCATGTGGCCAGCGCGGTGAACGATGTCGCCACTACCGACCAGGGTGTGCCCGTGGTCATCGCCGTCCTGTCCAACGACAGCGACATCGACAACACCACGGGGCTCAACGCAAACACGCCGAAGGCGCCCAATGCGGGGCTCACCGCGCGCGTCGCAGTGCCGCCCGCCCATGGAACGCTGGTCGTCAACACGGATAGCACCCTGACCTATACACCCAACGAGGGATTCTTCGGGACCGATACGTTCGCCTATGTCGCCAACGACGGTGAACTCGACTCGGCCGTTGCGTCTGTCAGCATCACAGTGCGCCAGACCAACCATGCACCGATCGCCGCGAACGATGCCTACACCACCGTGCAGGGCCAACCGCTGGTCTTCGTACCGACCTCAAACGATACCGACGCGGACGGCGATCGCCTGCGCACGATCATCGTCAACGGACCGGTGCATGGAAAACTCGTCTGGGGCAGCGACGGCTCGTTGACCTATACGGCCGACGCGGGCTTCGTCGGCACCGACACCCTCACCTACCAGGCCAGTGACGGCAAATCGGTGTCCAACGTAGCGACGGTGCGCCTGACGGTGTCGGCAGCCAACCAGGCCCCGGTCGCCGTCAACGACAGCGTGCGCGTGCACAACAACCAGACGGCGCGCATTGATGTGCTTGCCAACGACCGCGATGCGGACGGCGATGCACTGAAGGCCACGATCGTCTCCGCTCCGAAGCACGGAACGTTGACGAAGAACGCGGATGGCACCTTCAGCTACTCTGCTGACTGCCTGTTTACCGGCACTGACACGTTCACCTATGTGGTCAACGATGGCAAAGCCAATTCCAACATCGCGACAGTCACAGTCACGGTGCTGGGCCCGAACCTGCCGCCGCTTGCGTTCGACGATGTGGTGGACGTCAAGCAGAACGGCTCGGTACGGATCGATCCAACCGCCAACGACTGGGATATCAACGGTGATGACCTGCAGGCCGTGCTGGTCTGCGGCCCGAGCCACGGTAGCCTGTCGCTCAATCCGGACGGTACATATACCTATACGCCGGACGCGAATTGGTACGGCCTGGACGGCTTCACCTACCAGGCATTCGACGGTCAGTACCGCTCCAACCCGGCAATGGTCTGGATCCGCGTGGCGCATGTGAACCAGGAGCCGGTCGCTGCCGCCGATGCCTTCACGGTACGTGCCGGCGTGGCAACGCGCCTGGACGTGCTCGCCAACGACAGCGATGTCGACGGCGACAGCCTGACCACTAAGCTCGCCAGCTCGCCCAAGAACGGCACGCTCACCCGCAACCGCGACGGCAGCTTCAGCTACACGGCGAAGTCCGGCTTTGTCGGGACCGATACCTTCATGTACGTGGCAACCGATGGCGCACTCGACTCCAGGCCCGTCACCGTCAGCATCACGGTACTGGCACCGAACCGTGCACCCGTGGCCAAGGACGACAAGGCCACCACCCTGGCCGGTGCCGCCGTGCGCATCGATGTGCTCGGCAACGACACCGATGCCGACGGTGACCGACTCGCCACCCTGCTCGTCTGCGCGCCGTCCCATGGCAAGCTGTCGCTCAACGCCGATGGCAGCTACACCTACACGCCCGACAAGGGCTGGTACGGCACCGACAGCTTCAGCTACCGGGTGACCGATGGCGACGCCCAGTCCGGCGTGGCGATGGTCAGCATCACGGTGCAGAAGGTGAACCGCGCACCCACCGCCCAGAGCGCCTCGTTCCAGGTGCAAAAGGACGGCAGCGTGCGGATCGACTTCGATTGCCTGGTCAACGACCCGGACGGCGACGCGCTGACGCTTAGCCTCACCAATCCGTCGAAGGGGTCGCTGACGCGCAACCGCGATGGCAGCTACACCTACAAGCCGAAGGCGGGCTTTACGGGGACGGATGCCTTCAGCTACTCAGTGAGCGACGGCAAGCTGACCGCCAGTGCGAGCATCACCCTGGTGGTGTCGAAAAACCCGCCCCGTGACAATGCGATGAGCATTATCGTTGGTGCGTCGGCCTCTGCCGGAAACGTGCAGGGCGGGGGCTACATCGTCGTCAACCTGGGTACGTCCAGCCAGCCGGTGATCGACTGGACTGCTACGGCCGGAACGTACCCGACGGGACTGGGGAACACTGGATGGGCCGCGTTGCTGGGCGGCGCGGTGTCGGGGATTGATCTGCTGGTTGCGCAGACGGGTCTGGTGGTGCGGCGCGACTGAGCGATGGCCGCCGCCCCCGACGGGCGGCGGCCATTGAAATCGTCATAGGGGGCAAGATGTCCCAAGAACCGGAGAACGCTGCATGCAAGCCCGTCGATTGATCCTGATCGCCACCCTGACCCTGGGGCTACTGATGAACCACCCATCCGCCGCAAATCAGCCAGTCGGCGACACGCCGCATAACGGCCTGTCGCTGCAGGCCCTGGAACGCGCCTACATCGAATCTTATGAGCAGTCTGGATTCCGGCTTGCCAACCGCCGTAAGCAGTCGTATCCGAACGGTGCCTGGAATATCGAGCTCGTTTTCCAGTTGAAGAGTGCACCGAAGGGACGTGACTCACCTAGCACTACGCTCAGTATCTTTAGCCGTCTGCCGCCCAAATGCGGCTGCATCATGCGGAGGGAAAGCTTCTTGGGGGCCGATGCCAATAGTCCTGATAGGGAGGCATATATGCGCGGAGAGCGTGCTCTCGTCAAAGCCGATAGGGCCGCGCTGGCAAAGGTGCAGCGGCGATTGGGGTCTAGCATCCCCTACGCAGGTCCGGCCGAACCGTGATGCTACTGCGCCCACGATACACGCGTTCCCTCGGCAGCAATGGCGATAAACAGACTGCTGGTAAAAGAAGTCTAGCCGAGGCAGGACGCCTGGAGCGCTCCAGTTCCACTCCTGGCATGGTTTGCACCGTTGATGGGTGCAGTCCGAAAGCAGCTCGCCAAACTACTTGCGACGGAGCCGGCCGAGTCTCGGCGGCTCAGCCTCTGGCGCAAGCGTCCAGGGCGGTGGCTACTTTATTGTAAACCTCGGAGCATCCAGCCAGACCGTGATCGACTGGACCGCGACGGCGCGAACGTACCCGACGGGACTGGGGAACACTGGATGGGCCGCACTGCTGGGCGGCGCGGTGTCGGGGATCGATCTGCTGGTTGCACAGACAGGTCTGGTTGTGCGACGCACCGAGCAATGGCCACCGCCCCAGCGGGAAGCAGCCATTGAAATCCATCTGGATGGTCAACATTTTCCAAGAACCGGAGACCGCTACATGCACGCCCAACGATTGCTCCTGATCGCCGCCAGACGCTGGGTTTGCTGATGAGCGACGTATGCGCCGCGCTAGTGATTCCTTTCATTGAGATGCCACATGCCGGCGTTGCGCCGCAGACCGTGGAACACGCATACCTCGAACCTTATGAGCAGCCCGGATTACCTCAGACCAATCACCGCATGGACTCGCCTTCAATCGACTACGCAATAGTTTTCTCTGTCGCTGAGGTGCCTCATACAGGCGTTACACCGCAGGCGCTGGAACGCATCTACGTTGAATCTTATGTAAGCTCCGGGTTCCGTCTAACCACCCGCCGCATGGAATTGCATCCAGCCGGCCACTGGACGATCAACCTCGCATTCAACTGGAAGAATGGACCGTAGGGGCCCGACACGCCCGGGGTCACGTTGACCATGAGGAGCGAGGCAGCGACTGGATGCGCCTGCCGCATGAGCAAGCTAGGCTTGAGGGGGCTCTATCAAGCCAGTCCCGACAGGGCGGTGTTCTTGCGAGGAATGTAGATTATCGGCAAAGCCGACGCGGCTGCGTCGGCAAAGGTACGGGAACGATTGGGCGTGAGCTTGCCGGACGTGCCTCTACCTCCACTCTGACGCCAGCGTCGTGCCGATCCGCAAGCAAGACATGCACCTGCTGGTTCCAAAGCACCATGTCACGATCGACATGCTCGGTATCTGCGCCCTTCACCGCCGCTCTCGCCACATCTGCGGGGTTGCCGATCGCGGAAGATGAATTGATCAACGCGAAAGTGCGGCGCCGGCAGAATGAAAAACAGATGGTGACAAGGGCTACCTGCAATCTAACTGCCCCGGATTCGATCAAGCCGCTGCCGCAGTCAGGCACGGCATTCAGCCTGCTAGCCACACACGCTGGCACCAATCCCGGACATGGCAAGCACGCCGGATGCCGGCCCACTAAGCCATCAAGTCATCAGGTCGCCCGTTAGCGCGTTGCCCCATCAATCACCACCGAATGCAGCCCATCCCGTCTCACCTGCCCGGGACCGAACTGGCTCACCTTGCCGTCCTTGAGCACCACCGCGTAATCGGTGTGCGTCATCGACACGCGCGTGCGGTGCCGATTGAGGTAATTGAACACTTCGAAGTCGCCCAGCGTCCGGATCGAATCCGGCCGGCCAAGCGTGGCGATCACCTGATCGCGACTGGCACCGATGTCGATCGTGGTGATTTTATGGCCGGTGGTCTGGCAGCCGGCGACTGCAGCCGCCAGGGCGACCGCGCAAAGTATCCCTTTCATGTATTTCCCCTGTTTCCGGTCGACGCCGTCGGCGAACCGTGCGAAATTGTAGCTGGCGCAAGCGCACTTGGCACGTCACTCGTGGGGTGCGAAAATGCCGGCCGTACAGGGGGAAATTTGCAGAACGACCATTCCGCGACCGGCATGCCGGTCGCGTCGCTGTGTCGTGAGGCCCAAGACGGGCCGGCCCCTCCTGCGCCTGGCGAAAGGATTTGGGGTGCTGGTCGAACGTTCGGTGATGCAAGGCATGTCACCTGTGGCTCTTCTGCGCCGCAGGCCGGTGGCGTGCACGCAACGCGGCGGGATCCAGCGTGGCTTGCCCCTGCTGCTGGCCCTGCTGCTGGCTCCTTCCCTGCGCGCCGAAACGCCCCCGCAGGTGGTTTCGCTAGGCGAACTGTTTGCGTTGGCCCGTGACAGCGAGCCCGGATATGACGCCGCACAGGCCAATCTCGCGGCAGCGCAAGCGCGGGTGCGGCAGGCCTACGGCGCCATGCTGCCGCAGATCTCTGCCACCGGCAGCACCAATGGCAACAACCGTCGCTATGAAACCTTGGACACGACGACCGCAACGTTGCATGACGACTACCATGCGCGCACCGGCCAGCTGAGTCTCAACCAACCGATCTGGCGCCGCGCGAACCGCGTGGCGCTGTCCCAGGCTGGCAGCGCCGCGGACCAGGCCAACTGGCAGTTGGCTGACACCGAGCAGCAACTCTACGCCAAGCTCGCCACCGGCTGGTTCGAGCTAATGGAGGCGCGCGACGCTATCGATTTCAACGGGGCGCAACGCGACGCCTTGAAGGCGCAATGGAACATCGCGCGGCGATCGGCCGAACTTGGCGCCAAGTCGCAGCCGGAGGCCGACGACGCGCGGGCGAAATACGAACAGGCCGACGCCGACGCGCTGTCTGCGGAAATGGATGCCCAGACCAAGCAGGCGGCCATCGAGCCGTGGATCGGCCATGCAGATGATCTCGTGCAGCCCTGGCTTCGAGAAGATGCGCGCATTCCGGACCTACTTGGTGGCGATATCGATGCATGGCTTGCACAGATCGATGCACATTGCCCTGCCCTGCGCGCCTCATCGGCCGCGATTGCCGTGGCAGAGGCGGAGATCGCCAAGCAGCGCGCCGGGCATTTGCCCACACTTGATTTCGTCGCCAGCTATGGCAACAACGACCAGAATGTAGGCAACTTCCCCGGGCAGCCGGGCTACCGCATTGCCACCGTTACGCTGGGATTGCAGCTGAATGTGCCGCTGTATTCCGGTGGCACGCAATCTGCAAAGGTAGCTGAGGCACTCGCCTTGCGCGACAAGGCGCGCGACGATTTCGAATCGGCTCGCCGCCAGGCGGTACTTAACGTGAAAACCGCCTTTCTCGGGTGGCGCGCCGGGCGCGCCCGCATGCTTGCCGCCGGGACCGCGGTCGACGCGGCTCGGCAAGCCCTGGCACTGGCCACGCGCGGCACTGCGCGCGGTGTGCGCACCGAGGCAGATATTCTTGCCGCACGCCAGCAGCTTGCCGCCGCACGCCGTGACCGGCGCAAGGGCAGCTATCAACAACTGACGGCCTTCATCAAGCTCAAAGCCACGCTCGGCGACCTGTCCGGCACCGATGTCGACGAACTCGATGCCCTGTTCGTCAACGCACGCGATGACCACGACGAAATGGCGGTGACAGTGGCGGAGGCGACCCGATGAAGGCCCTGCCCGACGACACCATGGACCAGGGGGCAGTTCGCGCTACCGGCGAGACTGCGGAGGTGCCGATGCTTCCGGCCTGGGATCGATTTGTCACTGCCCGGACCTCGGATGCGTTCTGCAACGCGTGGCTGACGCTCATCTGCGAACGCTTTCCTCCGATTCGCAATGCTGCGGTGTTGGTCGAGTCGGCGGACGGGAAAAATTATGTCCCGATCGCCGTGTGGCCCTCGGCGGACGCCGGCATGTCGCGGATGGGAACCAGCGTTGGCCAAGCGCTGGCCGAGCGACGCGTGGTGATCGCCCCCGATCCGGAAAGCCCGGGCATCCTGCATGTCGCCGTCCCGATCTCGGCCAACGAACGCATCGCAGGTGCCGTTGCGTTTGAGCTGTCCGGCGAGGCCAGCATCGTTCCCGCGCTATTGCGTGAGGTGCACTGGGGCAGTGCCTGGCTTTCGAACCTGCTCGGCAAGCGCGATCATGACACGGCCATTGCGGCTGGCGAGCGAACTACGGGTATCGTCCACACCCTGGCCGTGACCCTGCGTCACGCACGTTTCCAGCAAGCGCTTTTCGACCTGGTCAACGAGCTGCGCCGCCGATTCACTGCCACCCGTGTTGCTGCCGGCATCATCCGGGAAGCGCATGTCACCCTCGCCGCGCTATCCGAAGCGGCCACGTTCGAGACCTCATCTCCGCTGGTGCAGGCCTATCGCGATGCCATGGCCGAGGTGCTCGACCTAGCCCAGACGATCGAGGCCAGCGGCGATGCCGGGGGTTATCGCGCACATGCCGCCCTGCTGCGCCGGACCGGCGCGGCTCACCTGTTGTCGGTTCCGATCGTGCATCAGCAGCGGATCATTGCGATACTGACGCTGGAACGGGAGACGGCTTTCAGCGAGGAAGAGCGCCGTTGGATCGATACCTTCGCCGCACTCATCGCGCCGGTGGTCGAGCAGCGCCTGCTGGCCGAACGTAGTTCGCTGCAACGCGTGAACGATGAAGGCCGTCGATTGTGGGGGGCCATCGTGGGACCCAGGCACCTTGTCTGGAAGGCCGTGACGACGCTGGTGGCGCTGCTGATCCTGGTGCTGGTCGCCGTGCCGGTTGATTATCGCGTCTCTGCCAAGACGGTCACCGAAGGCGAGATCCAGCGTGTTGCCGCCGCACCGTTCGAGGGATTTCTCTCCGAGGGTCTGGTCCGCGCGGGCGACATCGTGCGTAACGGCCAGCCACTGGCGCGCCTGGACGACCACGAGCTGCGCATGGAGCGCATTCGCTGGGCCAGCGAACGCGATCAATACGATAACAAGCTGCGCGAAGCGATGGCCCAGCACGACCTGACCGCGATCCGCGTCACCGGCGCACAACTGGCAGAGGCACAGGCGCAGCTGGATCTGCTCGACGACAAGATCGGCCGCGCGACGGTTCGCGCGCCCTACGATGGGGTGGTGGTCTCTGGTGATCTCTCCCAGCAAGTGGGTACGCCCGTCGAAGCGGGCAAGAAGCTATTCGAGATTGCACCGCTACACAGTTACCGCATCATCCTGGAAGTCGATGAGCACGACATGGCGCCCGTGCGCGTCGGCCAGGCAGGCCAGCTGAAGCTCAATGGTCTGGACGGCGGGGCGATGCCGATCCGCGTGATGAGGGTGATGCCGGTCGCCACAGTCAAGGACGGCAAGAATGTCTATCGCGTCGAGGCCGCCTTGACCGGTACCAACCAGCGCGTGTTGCCAGGGATGGAAGGCGTGGCCAAGGTCGGCGTGGGTCGTCGGCAACTGGGCTGGGTGCTGCTGCACAGCACTTTCGACTGGTTGCGCATGCAGTGGTGGAGCTGGGGCCTGTAACGGTGGCGCGCAGTCCTTTCAGCCCGAGCTGGCACAGCGTTGCGGAACTGACACCGCGGCTGATGCCGTATGCGACGGTGCAGCGCATGATCTTCCGTGGCCGCCCCTGGTATGTGGTGCAGGACCAGACCGGAGGCAAGGTGTACCGGCTGACCGACGCGGCGTACGCGCTGCTCGCAGGGATGGACGGACGCACGACGGTACAGGCGCTATGGGAGCGCGCCAATGCCTCCGAGGTGCGCGATGCCTGCACCCAGCCGGAGGTGGTGGACCTGCTGACCCGCCTGCATGCCGCAGACCTGCTACAGGCCGACGCGATGCCCGATTCGGCTGCGCTGCTCGACCGCCACCGCAACAAGCGCACCGAAAAGATCAAGCAGTGGCTCATGAATCCGATGAGCCTGAAGATTCCACTGGTCAACCCCGATCGTTTTCTCACGCGCTTCGAGCCCTATGTGCGCTGGTGCTTCGGTACGTGGGGTGCATTGCTGTGGGCCCTCGTTGTGGTGCCTGCGCTGTTCCTTGCCGGCCAACACTGGCACGACCTCACCGAGAACCTGTCGGATCGCGTGCTCTCCGGCAGCAACCTGCTGGTCATGGCCGCCGTGTATCCGGTGGTGAAACTGCTCCACGAGCTTGGACATGGCTTCGCAACCAAGCGCTGGGGCGGAGCCGTACGAGAGTTGGGGCTGATGTTCCTGATCTTCGCACCCGTTCCCTACGTCGAAGCGTCGTCCTCGTCGGCCTTCCCCTCGAAATATCGGCGGGCAACGGTTGCCGCCGCCGGCATGCTGGTGGAACTGTTCCTTGCCGCGCTGGCGCTGCACATATGGCTGGCGGCCGAACCAGGCATCTTGCGCGGGGTAGCTTTCAACGTGATGGTGATCTGTGGCGTTTCAACCTTGGTGGTCAACGGCAACCCGCTGCTGCGCTACGACGGGTACTACATTCTCTCCGACCTGATCGAGATTCCCAACCTGGCCCAGCGTGGGCAGGCGTGGTGGACCTATCTGATTGATCGCTATGGCTTCGGATCGACCGATGCCATGCGTCCTGACGAGACGGTTTCCGAACAACGGTGGCTGGTCCCCTATACGCCTCTGGCGTTCTGCTATCGCACGTTCGTCACTGTCTCGGTGATCTTCGCCGTCGCCAACAAGTATTTTTTTGTAGGCGTACTCATGGCGCTGTGGAGTGCCTGGGGTCTGTTCGGGGCACCCTTGCGCAAGGGCTGGAAGCACCTGTCTTCATCCGGCTCGCTACAGCGCGTGCGGCAACAGGCACTGCGCCGCACTGCATGTTTTGTCGGCGGCCTGGTGCTGCTGCTTGCCTTCATTCCCGTACCGATGCACAGCCGTTCGCTGGGCGTGGTGTGGCTTCCTAATCGGGCGATGTTGCACGCGGGCGGCAATGGCTTCTTCGTCCGTTGGCTGGTCACTCCAGGTACAAGCGTCCGGCGTGGGCAGCCTCTGTATCGCCTGGAGAATCCGCAGTTCCGTGCCGACGCGGCTGTTGCGCAAGCCAAGGTGGAGCAGGCGCAGGCGCGCTATGACGCCGAACATTATTCAGACCCGACCAAGGCCGCCATTTCCGGCCGCCAACTGGCCGAAGCGCAGGAAAGCCTGGAACGTGCCGAACTACGGCTGGCCAGGCTGACAGGCTACGCCGGAGACGACGGCGCGCTGGTCGTCGCCACCGCGCAGGACATGCCAGGCCATTATTACAAGCAAGGTGAGCTACTTGGTTATGTGCTGCAGGAGCGCGAGCTGATGGTGCGGGCCGTCGTCCAGCAGGACGACATTGACCTGGTGCGCGAACGTCTCTCCGGCGCAAGCCTGCATCTGGCCGGCTCGCTCGGCGATGCATGGACCACCAAGTTGATTCGTGCCTTTCCAGGCGCTGTGGACGAGCTGCCGACCGCAGCGCTCGGCCTCAATGCGGGGGGCATCATTGCGACCAATCCCAACGACAGCAACGGCGTCAAGACGATCCAGCGTGTCTTCATCGTCGATCTGGCCCTGCCCCCAGACGCCAGACCACGCTTCGGCGAACGCGCACAGGTCCGTTTCGACCACGGTAGCGAGCCGCTGGCCATGCAGGGATTGCGGCGCTTGCGGCAAGTGTTCCTGAGTCATTTCGATGTCTGACGTACGCGCCTTGCTCACCGCGCGCCATATCGAGCTTGGCGATGGCCCGTATCTGGAACGCATCGACGCGAAGCGCTCGGTCTGGGAAGAACGCTTGCGTACCTGGCTGGCACGTGTGCCCCGCTTCAGCCAGCGCGCCACGCGCCGCTTCGTTGAAGCGACCAACGCACATGAAGGCGCCACCAAGGCGCTTGACGACGACGCCTTGAGAACGCGGCTGGCCATCGAGGCGCACCGCATGCGGCACGAAGGCTTTTCCGATGAGCGGCTGGCGATGTCCTTTGCGTTGATCCGCGAGGCCTCGCGACGCACCCTTGGCATGCGTCACCACGATGTGCAGTTGATGGCAGGACGTACTCTGCTCCAAGGGCGTCTCGCAGAAATGTCTACGGGCGAAGGCAAGACGCTGGCGGCGACCCTGGCGGCATGCTCTGCCGCGGTCACCGGTGCCGCGACGCATGTGGTGACCGTCAACGACTACCTCGCCGAGCGCGATGCCGAGCACAACATGCCGTTATTCGATTTTCTGGGCCTGTCGGTCGGTGTGGTATTGCAGGACATGTCGATCCCTGATCGACGCACCGCATACGCCTGCAACATTACGTATGTGTCGAATAAAGAACTGACTTTCGATTACCTCAAGGACATGATCGCGCTCGGGGATGCTTCGCGCACGCAGCAATGCCTGCGCGAGTTCGCAGGTGGCCGTGTGGCCGAAGCGCCGATTCTACGCGGACTGCACATCGCCATTATCGACGAGGCCGACAGTGTCCTGATCGACGAGGCCAGCACGCCGCTGATCATCTCCGAGACCCTTCCCGACGACCTCGATCCAACGGTATACACGCGCGCCATCGAACTGGCGCGTTCGCTGGAAGAAAACGTCGACTTCCGCCGCTCGCAACATCGTGACCTCTGGCTCACCCCGGTTGGGAAAAAACGTGCAAAGGAACTCGCCGCTGAATGGGACGGGTTGTGGCGTTCGCCGATGTGGAGGGAAGAGTTCGTGCAGAAGGCGCTCTCGGCGATCCATGGCTTCCAGCGTGATCAGCATTACATCCTGGCCGAGGGAAAGGTGCAGATCGTGGATGAATCCACCGGCCGGGTAATGGCCGATCGCACATGGGAACGTGGATTGCATCAGATGATCGAATGCAAGGAGAACTGCGAGATTACCGGCCAACGGCGCACACTTGCGCAGATCACCTACCAGCGCTTTTTCGGCCGTTATCTCATGTTGTGTGGTATGACCGGCACCGCGCAGGAGGTCGCCAGTGAGGTCAAAGGGAGCTACGACCTTTCGATTACGCGCATTCCGACGCACAAACCCACCCGGCGTGCCCGACTTGCCGACACGCTCTGCCGCCGCTCGGAAGAACGCTGGCAGGCGGTTGCATCTCGGGCTTTCGAAATGGCCTCGTCAGGACGCGCTGTTCTGATCGGAACGCGCTCGGTGGAAGCGTCTGAAAAGCTGTCTGCTGTCTTCGAAGCTCAGGGCATTGCCCATGCTGTGCTGAATGCCAGACAGGACGCAGGCGAAGCAGATGCGGTCGCTGCGGCTGGTGCAGCTGGGCAGATCACGGTGGCAACCAACATGGCAGGCCGTGGCACTGACATCAAGCTGACCAAGGAGGCTGAAGCAGCAGGGGGGCTGCATGTCATCCTGACCGAATTCCACGAATCTGCACGGGTGGACAGACAGCTGTTCGGCCGTTGTGCACGCCAGGGTGATCCCGGAAGCACCGAGGCGATCGTCAGCGTGGAAGACGATTTATTCCAACGTTTTGCCCCTGCCGCACATCAACTTCTGCTTGGCCGCCTGGTGCCTGCCCGGCTGGAGAATGCACATGTCGTCCGCCGCTACGTCACATGGCTACAGGACCGCGCAGAACGCCATTATCGACAGCAGCGCGTCATGACGCAGAAGCGCGATGCCGAGTGGGTCAAGTCACTCGCCTTCGTGGGCAAGAGCCGGCGTTGATGTTTTGCACGGCGGCTGATACATCGAGCTTTTCGGTGCCTCGCGGCGCGGGTCGTCGGCGAAGTGACATGGCATGCAAGCCTGGGTCTGAGCCGGCTTTGGTGGTGCGCTGAAGTCCCCGTTCTGGCGTTGGAAGAGTTGCCAGCTCACACCCGAAGCTCGGAGGAACCAGCCGTGTTGGGGCCGGAAAATCATCAGGATCGGCCATTTCTTTCAATCCCGGAAAGACGTATGCCGAAGAGAACTTTCAGCTCTCTTTCGAAACGACATGACACCCTCCCTGAATCAATGACACTTTTATTTCGGCGGTTACCCGCTGCAGGCGCACCGGCCGGCTAGGCCAGCAAGGACTCCGCTTCAGTGATTCCCTGAATCAATCCGCCACGACAAACGCGCTTTCGGCCAGGGTTGCGCGTGGCGTGACAGCAGTTCGCATTGCCGGGCCTTCAAGAAACCGAAGGAAGTGACAGTGCCGGTGCACGCGGCGCAGCGTTCCGGGCTGCCTGATGATGCGTGCGACCGTCTCCTTCAGGCAAAGGCGTTGCATGGCACTGTCTCTTCGTTCGCGGTCCCTGGCACTGATGACGCTCTCGGCTGTCCTTGCGACGCTGACTGCATGCGAAAAACCCGCGTCGTCAGCGGCGCCCTCCCCGCCTACAACTGCGCGAGCGCAGGCGCTGGCCAGCATCCAGTGGCAGGAAGGCAATGTCGACAAAGCCTTTGAAGAAGCCAGGAAGACCGGCAAGCCGCTCTTGATGTACTGGGGTGCGGTGTGGTGCCCGCCTTGCAATCGCCTCAAGGCCACCACGTTCAAGGATCCGGCGTTCATTGCGCAGGCGCAGCAGTTCGTAGCGGTGCACCTGGATGGAGACCTGGAGGAGGCGCAGGCCGCTGGTGAGCGCTTTGGGGTCAAGGGCTATCCGACCATGATCATGCTGCGTGCGGACGGCAGCGAAATCACCCGGGTGATCGGCGACACCACCACGGCCCAGCTCATCCAGAGCCTGCGCGCAGCGACCCAGTTGCCGACCGGCACCAAGCAGCTGCTGGACGCAGCATTGAAGACTCCGGCATCGCTGAAGCCGGATCAATGGGCGTTGCTGAGCAACTATGGCTGGCTGCTGGACAACCAGTTGGTCGATGCCAAGGACGCCCCCGGCGTGCTCGCGACGCTGGCAAAGACAGCGCCGGAGCCGCATCTGCAACGGCGCTTCGGGTTGTTGGCGGTTCTGGTCGGCAAACAGAAGCCGGTGGCCTCTGCGGCAACGCACGCATTGCTGCAGGCCGTGATCGCAGACCCGGCGGATGTACGCGCCAACCTGCACGTACTGAACGCGTATGCCGCCACGCTGGTGGCCGCCGCCACCGACGATGCAGGCGAGCGCACCGTCTTGTCCAAGGCATGGAATGCGGCGTTGGCGCAGGCCTACGCCGACCCCACGCTGCCGATCGTGGACCGCTTGCGCACGGCATCTGCAGCGGTCGACCTCGCGCGGTTGGCCCAGGGACAACCCGCAGCATCGGAGGCGACCGGACCGCAGCCTCCCCTGCCCGCCGACGTGGTCGACACCGTGCATCAGCGCGTTCAGTGGGCGCTGGCAACGGCAAAGACGGCCGAGGAGCGTCAGTCCACCATCGAGGCCGCCGTCGACCTGCTGGTCGACGTGGGCGACAACAGCGGCGCCGAACAGGTGCTGCTGGCCGAGCTGGGGCGCAGCAAGACCCCTTCGTTCTACATGCCTTACCTGGGCCATCTGGCCGAGGAACGCGGCGACCGCAAGACCGCGTTGTCGTGGTTCAAGAAGGCGTACGAAGCCCCAGGTAGCGAAGGCACTCTGATACAGCGAGGCATGCCTTACCTGGATGCCATGATCCGGCTCAGCCCGGACGATGCACCGGGCATCGAATCAGTTGCCACCCAGGTACTCGGCGATCTGGCCAAGCAGCCTGACGGCTATCTGCGCAACAACCGCAGGCATTTCGACCCTGTCGGCGCATCCCTGCAAGCCTGGAGCAAGCAACATCGCGCGCAAGGCGCTGCGGTGATGGCACGAGTGCACGAGAAGGCCAGGACCCTGTGCGGCAGCAAGACCGATTGCTCGGCCTGGCTGGGCTAGGCCGCGAGGTCTGCGGCGAGCGCATCCACGGTGGCGCGTACGACTCATCCCGCCGCTGGCATGTACCTCGCAAGGGCGCTACCCACATCGCACCGATGATGCGCCTCGACGGTGGCTGCAGGCGTCGCCGCCCTACTCTGCCCGTTGTGGAGCGTGCCTATCGCGCTGGTAGCGCATGTCTCACGACAGATCGTGCAGATCCTTGCCCAGCACCGGGCCGAGTTGCCAGTCCGAGAACTGCACCTTCAAGCCTTCGCGTTCCGGCGTGCAGGTCATCGGGCCGGCCAGATAACTTGCGGCGACCGGGAACGGGCAAAGCCGTACCAGCGGCCAATAGATGCCGTCCCTGGACGCCTGCAGACGCAGCACGCCCTTTTCGACGGTGGCGCGCATCCAGAAGTCGGACGGGTCTCCCTCGTAAGGACCGGTGGCCCAGTCCGACCTGCCATCAGTGAGCACGCTGCTGAGCATGGCGCGGCCGTCGCTGAGCTCGATGCCAGCCTTGACCCACTGGCGTTCGTTGGCGCGGATCATGATGCCGGCCTGGTCGTAGAGTTGATCGAACCTGCCGCGAATGCGTAGCTGGCAGGTAAATGCAGCCGGCGCCGCGAAGCCGAGAAAATGCCCGCTGTCGCGCGTGAAGCCGTAGTGCGTCTCACGCCAGAAGTCCGTGCCCTTGTCGGTCACGACCTCGAGCACGTCGTCGCCCAGCACGCGATGCTGCCTGGGCGCATTGAGCCAGCTGCCCTGCTGCCAGCGGCTGCGCGCTGCTGCGCCTGCACCGGTCGCCATGACCACGCTGCCGGCAGCCAGGCCACCCAGGGTCAGCCTGCGCCCGATATCGATGGGGTGTTGTTCGCAATCGCTCATGCCTGTTCCTCTCAAGGTAACGCTACGTCATGCCATCCGGGGAGCCTCCGCGTCAGGCGCGGAAGCCGATTGCGCCAATTTGTACATCCGTACCAATTGGTGAGTCAACTCTCGATTACCATCACGGCGGTCGATACGTGCGTGGATGCAGATGAGCGGCAGAACCTGGCGCCAGGATCCAAACCGGAAAGAACACATCGAGCTGGCCGCGCTGCAGGTGATCGTGGAGCATGGCGTGGCCGGCACCACCTTCCGCAAGGTCGCCGAGCAGGCGCAGGTGCCCCTGGGTGCGACCACCTACTACTTCGGCTCGATGCACGAACTGTTGATTGCCGCCTTTACGCGCTTTTCGCAGGACGTCTCCAGCAACTTTGCCGCCGAAATCCGCGCTGCCAGGAACCGCGACCAAGCCTGCGATGCGGTGGTGAACATCATCTTTGCCGATGGCACGGCGTCCCCGCGGGTGCTGCTGCTCAGCTATGAGCTGTATGCGTTTGCGCGCCGTCATCCGGAAATGACCGCGATCATGGAGCAGTGGATGGCGCGTAGCCGGTCAGCGCTGGAGCTGCATTTTTCCAAGGCCGCTGCAAGCGCGATCGATGCCTTGATCGAAGGCATGACCATCCATCGCTCGGTGGTGCGCATGACCAAGAAGAGCGTGCGCAATGCGGTGGGGCAGCTTGCCTTGCTGTGACGGCTGGTCAGGCTCGTTGCTGCATGCAAGCGAGGCAGAACCTGGCAGTGCGGTGTGCACCGGCTGACACACGCACTGCCAGACATGGACCATCTGGTCGGGAGGGCCGCGTTGCTCGCGAACGGGCCCTACACGCGGCGTGTCACCCGTGTGCATCTGGCCGCTGCGCAACCGGCGATTCTCGCAGCGCCCTGCCCCTGCCGGTCGCCTGGTTCGCCCGGCATGCGCTGCATCGCCGCCGAAGTCCCGCGACGCCGCCTCCAGGCAGCACCCGCAGCTGCCAGGGCGATTGCGGAAGCAGTCATTGCCAGGCCGCTGGCGGTGGACGTCGATACACTCAAGCCGCCTCCACCCGCTACAGGTCATCGTTGACGTACCTTTCGCTGTTTGCCCTGTCGTTGATCGCCGCTACCCTGCTGCCTGCGCAATCGGAAGCGGCGTTGGCGGCCTTGTTGCTGGATGGCGGCTCGGTGGTGGGGCTGGTTGCGGCAGCGAGCCTGGGCAACGTTCTGGGCTCGCTCATCAACTGGTGGATCGGGCGCGAGGTGGTGCGCTTTCAGGAGCGACGCTGGTTTCCGGTCAAACCGGCCACCCTGGCGCGTGCGCAGGCGTGGTATGGCCGGTACGGCAGGTGGTCGTTGCTACTGAGCTGGATGCCGGTGATCGGCGACCCGCTGACACTGGCTGCAGGCGTCATGCGTGAGCCGCTGCGCGTCTTCCTGCCGCTGGTGGCTGTCGCCAAGACCACGCGTTACATCGTGCTGGCATGGGCGACGGTGTCGCTCATGCGCTGACCGCAGCACACGCGTCAGTCGGGGAGTCGTCCCCGGAGGCGCGCCGACGGACAGTTAACGCACGCGGCCTATGCTGACGGCGCGCAGCGGGGCACCCGTTGCGTCTCCAAGGACAGTGCATCACGGACATCGCAAAGGAGATCGTATGAAACAACTGCACAGTGTGTTGCTTGCTGGATGCCTGCTCGGCCTGAGCGCCCAGGCCTGGGCGGAGGTCGCCAACCTGACCAACAGCGCCGATGGCGCCAACCGCGATGCGGGCATTGCGGCGGTCAAGAAGAAGCTGCAGGACGCCTGTACGTCGCGTCAGGGCAAGGCCGATCCGGCATCGTTCGAAGTGGTGTTCGAAAAGACCAGCACCAACCCCGACGTCCCCAAGCCGTATTACGTGGATGCCAAGATCAAGTGCGATCTGCCGTAAGGAAGGCGGCGGGCGCGGAGTGAACCTCGGCGCCCGCCGCCATCGCTGCAAGCTGCATGGCGCCGCGGTTCAAAGGGCTGCTGCGCCAGCCGCACTTGCGGCCTGCACCTGTGCGCGTGCCACGTCCAGTGTGTGCATGATCTGCACCACTTCATCCAGGGGATGCAGCGGCGATTGGGTGTAACCCTGGCCGATGTAACGGGCAGCCGCTGTGGCTTGCCACGACAGTCCCTGATAACCCTTGATGCCGGTCGGGTCGGTCCATTCCACGGCGGCGCCGGCATCCTGGTTGCCGGCAATGTGCAGCGTGGTCGGATTATGGAAATCGCCGGCCAGGTCGATACGGCCTTCGGTGCCGGCGACATAGGCACGCGAACTGCTGCGTCCGACGATGGAACTGATCAGGGTGGATTGTGCATGCGCGCCATGCGACAGCACCACGGTCGAGAAGGCATCGACACCGGTCTCGGTGAGCGCTCCCACCGCAGTGATTGCGGTGGGCGCCGCGAGGATCATGGAAGAGAACTGCACGGCGTAGACACCCAGGTCGAGCAAGGCGCCGCCACCGAGTTCGGGCCGGCGTTGCCGGTGTGCGGGGTCGCTGGGGCCGTGCTGACTCAGGTCGGCAAACACATGCCGTACGTCACCAAGCGCCCCGTCGGCCAGCAGCCTGCGGATCACCGAGGTGTGTGGGAGATATCTGCTCCACATGGCCTCCATCAGGAACAGGCCGCGCGCGTGCGCTTCGTCCACCAGCACGCGCACATCGGCGGCGCAGGTGGTCATGGGCTTTTCGATCAGCACATGCTTGCCGGCACGTAACGCCAGCAGACCGTGTTCGAGGTGTTCGCTATGCGGCGTGGCGACGTAGACGATATCGATATGCGGGTCTTCGACCAAGGCGTCGTAGCGATCGTACGCACGGTCCATTGCCCAGGCGTTCGCAAACGCATGCGCACGCTCGGCACTGCGCGAGGCCACCGCAACCGGACGTTGCGCAGTGTTACGACGCATGGCGCCCACGAACGCCGAGGCGATGACGCCGGGCCCCAGCACGCCCCAGCGCAGCGAGGGCTCGCCCTGGCCAGGCAGAAAAAGCGAGGGCTCAGGCACATGCAATTGCGTCATGGGGATGGGCATCTCTACGGGGATGGCGCGATGCTAACAAACCGGATGAGGTGATCCATGGTGCAGGTAACGCCATGCGCGACTGCGTTTACCGCGAGGCGAGCGCGGCTGTAGACCAAGGCGGCGCGCTGGCGCTGGCATGCACGCGTTACCCGTTGCATGACGGCAGTGCGCAGCAACCGCAGGGGGCTTGGATGCTGCTTCCGAGCCCGTGCAGACAGCATGCCGCAGCTGCGACGCAGTGCCAGCAATCGCCATCAGCGATAGGCATTGGGTTGCAGGACGCGAACCCTGCAACAGGCTGCGCGCGACCACACTGCCCCGCCACTCAGCGCGCTGCGCGGCGCCAGCCTGCATTGATCGCTTCCTGCGGCGAGCAGAAATACCGCTCGCCCTTTGCCGCCGAGATGCTGGTGCGTGCATAGTCGCGCTGGCCCGGCACGTGGAAGATCTTGTTGCCCTTGCCGGAGATGTTGCCCTTGATGGCGCAATGGCCCGGTGCGGGCGGCGATGGCCGCACGCGGGACGCGACCTGGTTGCGTTTGTTGCGCCGATAGTCGGCAGGCATCTGGAAGCTGCCTTGCCAGAGATTGCGCTGTTGCTGCTGGGCGAGGCGCTCGTCGGCGACGAACGCAGTGGCGTACTGGCGATAGGCCACGGCCCAGCCCGAACGTACCATCCAGCGGTTGACCGATTGGCCCTGCACCGTGCATTCGGCAACGGTGCGACCGTAGCGATCGGTCTCCTTCGGCTGACAGCGTACGGTCTTGTCCGTCAGATGGCTGTCCAGTGCGGCGGCGGAGCGACGACCGCACGGCCACGGGCGCCCAAGCTGATCGCTGCACTGCTGCGCACTCTCCGGCGCGTCGATCCCCCACAGGCGGATGCGTTGTTGCGCCACGGTGATCGTGTCTCCATCCGTGACGGTGGCCCGACCAACTATCTCTGCTGCAGCAGCCGGTGACATCAACAGCAGCCCGGCGCCGATCGCCATCAAACATCTCAACACCATCTACAACAATACCCTTGGCGATCGGCAGCACGTCGTCCCGTCGTTGCCGCCTTGTTGCACATTTCAGCCGAATGGCAATGCCCGGCCATGTCCTGTGCCCGACGCCCACGCGACAGTGCCGGCGCGGGGCCGGCACTGTATGTCAATGCGATGCGGATGCCTATCCCCATCAGCGCGGTTGTGCTCGGCCAGCCGCCTTGAATGGGCCGATGCAACTGCGAGTTACGTATCGCGCCGCACGCAGCCGAAACCGTGGGCTTGTCGTTGCGGCACCATCTGCGAAAAGGCAATGTCTAATTCGGCAGCGAAACACACTGCGTACTACCCAGGCGCGCGTCCAGTGGAGCGCTTGCGTCCTGCCCGGCCACTTGCGGAGCCGGGCAGGCTTGCAGGCGGTGACTTACTGTGTGGCAGGTGCAGCGGCCGCGGTCTCCGGCGTGATACGCCAGATGATGTTGGCCAGATCGTCAGCCACGATCAGTGCGCCGCGCGGGTCCACCGTGACACCGACCGGGCGGCCGCGGGTCTTGCCGTCGTCGCCATGGAAACCGGCGACGAAGTCGATGGGCTCGCCAGCCGGGCGGCCGTCACGGAACGGTACGAACACCACCTTGTAGCCCACCGGCGGGTCGCGGTTCCAGCTGCCGTGTTCGCCGACGAACACGCCGTCTGCGAATTTCGCGCCCAGGGCGCTCGACGAGAACGCAACGCCCAGCGCCGCGACGTGCGAGCCCAGGGCGTAGTCCGGCTCGATGGCAGAGGCGACTTTTTCAGGGTCCTGCGGCATGACGCGGGTGTCTACGTTCTTGCCCCAGTAGCTGTAAGGCCACCCATAGAAGCCGCCTTCGCGTACCGATGTCAGATAGTCCGGCACCAGGTTCGGGCCAATTTCATCGCGTTCGTTGACCACGGCCCACAACGCACCGGTGCCGGGCTGGATCGCCAGTGCGGTCGGGTTGCGCAGACCGGTGGCATACGGCTTGTGTGCGCCGGTTGCCGCGTCCACCTGCCACACCTGTGCGCGGTCGACTTCGGCGACCATGCCGCGCTCGGTGATGTTGCTGTTGGAGCCGATGGCCACGTACAGGTAGCGTCCGTCGGCACTGGCGGTCAGCGCCTTGGTCCAGTGGTGGTTGATGGCCGATGGCAGGTCGGTCACCTTGCTCGGCGCGCCGCTGGCCTTGGTCTGGCCCTCGCGATACTCGAATCGCACCAGCGCATCCTGGTTGGCCACGTACAACGCGTCGCCGATCAACGCGAGCCCGTAGGGGGCGTTGAGTTTGTCGGCGAATACGGTCTTCAGTTCATAGGTGCCATCGCCGTCGGCATCGCGCAACAACGTGAGGCGGTTACCGCTCTTGGCCTTGGAGGTGCCCTTGGCCTTGATCGGGCCGGCAATGATGTCCTTGGGCTTGAGGTTGGGTGCAGCGCCGCCACGGCCTTCGGCCACCAGGATGTCGCCGTTCGGCAGCACCAGCGTCTGCCGCGGGATGCCCAGATCGGTGGCGATGGCGGCGATGCGATAGCCCGCCGGAACTGTGGGTTTGCGCTCGCCCCATGCGGTGGGCTCGGCGATCGTCATGTCAGGCAGCACGCCACGGTCGGGGGCAGGCAATTGCGGCGTGGCGCCGTGTTGGTCAAGCTCAGGTGCCTTGCCGCAGGCAGCCAGGGCGGCAGCCAGGGCGGTGACCGCCAGAACACGTGTCGCGCGGCTCATCGTGCACCTCCCATGCGCAGACCCGACAGCCCGGCCCAGGTAGCGACCAGGGCGAACAAGGTGGCAATGCCCGACAGCACCAATGCGGCCGGCATGATGGCCCAGGCGTCGCGCGCATGATGCAGGGCGTCGAAGAACCCCACGATCCACGTTGCCACCAGTGCAATGAGATAGATCACGTTGCGGCTGCCACGCACCAGCCCAACGATGGCCGCCACCAAGGCAAGCGTGGTGAGCACCATTGCGCCAACCAACAGCCACGAAGCGAAGTTGCTCCATTGGATCTGATAGCTGCTCCAGTAGGCGTAGTCGCTGAGCAGTGTGCCCAGGAACATGGGCCACACACCGCCGAGAACGGCTGCATGGAACGGATGGATGGCCCGATCACGGGTCGGGACAGCGGTTGCATTCATGGCGGACTCATTGGGAACGATGGCGAAACGTGCCCACGATGCTGCCAGCTCGCATGTGACGACCAGGATGATATTGGCGAATCTGCACTGACACGATGCACGCAAGCAGCAGCCCCATGCGTGGGGCCCGCACGCAGTCGGGCTCGGCGCTGCAGCGCACACGACGGATTGTCGGCTGCGGAAGCGTCGCTTACGGTGACACCGCGACCGACGCTGTGCTTGCCACGAAAATGGCATGCAGTGCAGCGTGTGCAACGATTCTCCGCACGCAGCATCCATCGGGCACCTCGGCAGCGAATGTGATTCGCACCTATCGGTGTCTGTCGATCTGATGCGTGCCTGGCGCTGCGATGGCCATGTGCCGATGCACGACTGCTCACAGGCCGCCACAACCACACGTCATCGCCTCATTGCATGCATTCCACACCGACGACGCGCTTATCCGGATGCGACAGGCCAGCGTCAAACAGCGTGCCGCTGCGACGACGCATGCCTGATGCGGCATCGACGTGCCGCCGCACGTCTACCCCATGCACGGTCAAAAGCAGGCGCTTGGAATCGCCTGCGTCTGTCCCTAAATCTAGCGGAGAACCACGGCAGCCTGGCACGACGCAGTGGTCGCGCGTGTGGCGATTCGCCCTCCATCGCGGCCGCGGTCTGTGTCCTGCCCCTCCCCCGCGACAGCAGTTTCCGGAGTCAACCACCATGCCCATCTCGGACAGCCTCACGGCCCGGCAGCAGGCCATCGTCCCCATTGCTGCATTCGCCGCCACCGGCGATATCGATCGCCTGGACGGCGCCTTGAACGCGGGCCTGGATGCCGGCCTGAGCGTCAACGACTGTAAGGAACTGCTGGTGCAGGTCTACGCCTACGCCGGCTTTCCACGCAGCCTCAATGCGCTCGCCGCATTGATGCAGGTCACCCAGGCGCGCCGCCAGCGTGGCCTCGACGATGCGCCCGGCACCTTGCCGGGCCCGGTGCCGACCGGGCCGGCGTTGCTTGCGTTGGGTACTGCCAATCAGACGCAATTGGCCGGCGCACCGGTGGCAGGACCCCTGTTCGAGTTTGCGCCGACCATCGATACGTATATGAAGACGCATCTGTTCGGCGACATCTTTGCGCGCGACAACCTGGACTGGGTGAGCCGCGAATTGGCCACGGTGAGCATGCTGGCGGCACTGGAGGGCGTGGAAGCGCAATTGCTCTCCCATCTGAAGATCAGCATGAACATCGGCGTGAGCACGGCGCAGCTGAACGCACTGGCCCAGGTCCTGGATCAGCGCGTCGGCGCCGCCGCCGGAACGCGCGCCAAGGCGGCGTTGGCCAAGACCCGGTAAGCCCGTCATTGCCAGGATCATGCCGCATGCATTCGGCGGCGCGCCGCGAGCCGGTGACGCCGCTTATTCGGAAGCGCGGCGGTGCGGCGGCCGTCGCTGCGGTGCCATCCGCGCAAGCGCCTGCTTCCTGATCAACTGGTCGATGTACTGCTCTGCCAGTCGGGTGCCGATCTCCAGCGCGCTCTGCAGCGAGCCGAAAGTGGGCGCGCTGGCCAGAGGTACCGTGTGCCCGCACACCTGCAAGGTGTCTAGCACCACGCGTTGAGGCTCCAGCTGGCGGGCGACGACACGATACGGCAGTCCCTGATCGGTCCCGTCCATCGCCATCAAGGTGTCGCTTTGCTTGGTGCCCATCGACCCGAGGATAGCGGCGATTCCGCACCACGCCAGCGTCCCACTTTGAATGGTTTATGCAGACGCTACCGGTGACGCCGCGACGCCAGGCCCTTCGCTGTCGGCATCCCTTATTGGGCAGCCTCCAGGGCAGCGCCATGCGAAGCGATGACGACGTCGTGGTGGTCGTGCCGCGTCTCGCCTGGCGACGGGCGCCGCTACGCGCCGGGGTCAGGGCGCCTTCCGCGCGTCTGCACCATCAAGTCCGTCGACGGCTACCCGGCCGGTGGCTCGCCCTCCCCTGCATGTAATGGCAGCGGTGGATAGCGCACGGAGCAGCAGGCCGGCAGCGCCCGCCGAAGCTCAGGCAGCCTCGGCCGTCGGCCCGGGGTGGAAGTGGCAACGGCCAATATTTATAGTTATTTATTCGCTGACCGCTAAAACATACTTCGAAACCCCTCCTCATCTGGCGAATATTTCCGACGTGCCGGCTTGCCGGAAATAATTTAAATACTAGCGTTAAATAAACAGAATTATTCAAGCCGTTCATTTTCATGCAACCGATTGCGTAATTTTGCGCCAATGGCGTCGAATTTTGCACAATCTCCGCGACAAGATTGCAGCCGACCCTCGTGGCCGCGTCCCGATAAATAGATCGCGCGGCGTCCAGGCCATGGTTAACGTACGGATGCGGCGCCCCCGATATTCAAACGCAGCACCTTGCAGAAGAGCCCGTTAGATGCCCTAACGTGCGCTTGAATCCGCTACGCCGGGTGGGCAATACACCTACATCTGCCAGCGGTTTCCCCTATTACCTGCGATTTGGGTCTCATCTAGGATTGCCGCCCTTCGAGAAACGTGACTACTTATTGTCCAGCTCGGTGTCACATTTGGTTCCGGTCGGGCCATGCGCGCACCTTTTAATCCGATTTAGCTATGGATTAAATCGTAAATGGCTATCGAGCGGATCTATCTCTGAATAGCAACTGTCCATTCAGATTTTAGAGGCAGCAGATAGCGCCGTTAAACAATCCGCAAGCTGCGGCGACTGCAATCGTGCATCAGCCGGGTTTGTCGCAAGCGCTGCTCCGAGGGGACGGACCAGCAAACCCTCGAAGTGAATAACCCGTGAAATATATGCCTTCGCTGGCGATCGCTGGCGCAGGGACCCTTTGCGCCAGATTCAGATCCAGCAGTAGCGGCGCGCCTCCTACGGAATCGACCAACCCATGAATCGCTCGCTGCTTGCAACAACCATCGCCTCCTGCCTCGTCCTGACCGCCTGTGGCGGCGGCGGTGGCGGTGGCAACGTCCGTAACGACCCGCCGCAGAGCACCGTGATCGCGCCGGCGCCAACGCCAGCGCCGACGCCGACTGCGCCGACGCCCCCCACCACCACCGCCGACCCGCTGCCCAAGACCGCGCCGGTTCCGACCCCTGCGCCTGCCCGCTATCAGGGCGTGGGCAGCAACCTGCTGGTGCCGATCAATGCCGATCTGGCGCAGCAGGCCGGCGCTCGGGGTCAGGGGGTGAAGCTGGCGGTGCTGGACGACAATCTGGTGCCGAGCTACACGCCGATCAACGGCAAGGTCGATAGCGTCAACGATTACACCGCCAGCCCGGGCACGCCCGAGTCGTCGTCCAATGCGCTGCGCGGCCACGGCACGATCGTGTCGGCGCTGGTACTGGGCTCGGCGCAGGACGGTTTTGCCGGCGGTGTTGCGCCGGATGCAGACCTGTTCTATGCACGTATCTGTGCGGAAAATTCCTGCGGTACCCAGCAGGCGCGTCGCGCGGCGGTGGATCTGGCCGCCTCCGGCGTGCGCATCGCCAACCTGTCGCTGGGCGCGTCGTACGCCGATGCCGCCGGCAGCGCCAATGCGGCCGCGGCGTGGCGGTTCGCACTGACCCCGCTGGTGCAGGCAGATGCGCTGATCGTTGCCTCCACCGGCAATGAAGGCGCGGCGGAAGCTTCGTACCCGGCGGCCACGCCGGTGCAGGAAGCCAGTGTGCGCAACAACTGGCTGGCCGTGGGCGCGATCAATGTCGATAGCTCCGGGAATGCCGCGGGCCTGACCAGCTATTCCAACCACTGCGGTGCAGCGGCGCAGTGGTGCCTGGTCGCGCCGGGCAGCTTCACCGCGCCAGCGCTGGCCGGCACCGAGCTGCAGGGCCAGGTCGCCGGCACCTCGTTCTCCACCGCAGCCGTCAGCGGCGTCGCCGCGCAGGTGCTGGGCGTGTACCCGTGGATGAGCGCGTCCAACCTGCAGCAGACCTTGCTGACCACCGCCACCGACCTGGGCGACCCGGGTGTGGACGCGCTGTACGGCTGGGGCCTGGTCAATGCGGCCAAGGCCATCAAGGGGCCGGGCCAGTTCGCCAGCAACTGGTCGGCCAACGTCGGTGCCGGCTACGACAGCACCTTCGGCAACGATATCTCTGGTGCCGGCAGCCTGACCAAGAACGGCACCGGCAAGCTCACCCTGAGCGGGACCAATACCTACACCGGCGGCACCACCATTGTCGATGGCGTGCTGTCGCTCTCCGGCAGCCTGCGCTCGGATCTTCTGGTCGCCAACTCCGCCACCTTCGAGTCACGCGGCGGTGTCATCAACGGCGGCTACAGCCTGGTCAACGCGACCGGCACCACCGCCATCGAATTGGGCAAGGGCCTCACAGTCACCGGCCTGGCCAGCTTGAAGGGCAATCTGCTGCTGTTGCCGGAAGCGGCCGGCTACACCGTCGGCAGCACCGAACGGATCGTCAAGGCCGGCGTCCTGCAAGGCACCTTCGACCGCGTGCAGTACGCCAACAATTTCTTCTGGACCGCCTCGCTTGCGTACGACCCGACCACCGTCATCGCAACCTTGACGCGAAATGCGTCGGCCGCGAGCGCGCAGGCGGCCGGTGCACCGCAGGCAGTGGTCAGCGGGGCAAGCCAAGCCGATACGCTGGTGAAGGTGCTGGATACGCGCGTGGCCGCCGGCGACACTGCAAACCTGGGCGGCCTGATCAGCGCCACCGGCGCGCTGCTGGCGGCTTCCGATGCGCAGGTGGCTGCATCGCTGCCGACGCTGGTCGGTCAGGTGCATGGCGTGGAGCGCACGCTGGGCTTCCAGTCCGCACTCAACGATGCGCGGGTTGCCGCCGATCGTCTGCCGTACCTGGCCGACACCACCACGCTGACCACCTGGATGCAGGGCAGCTATCTGGATGGCGACATGCGCCGCAGTGGCTTTGCCTCGGCCGACTACACCCAGCAGGCCACCACCGTCGGTGTGGATCTGCCGGTGGGCGGCGCAGGCACGGTGGTGGGCGCGGCGCTGACCTCGGGCCAGGATCGCGCCCATATCGATGCATCGGCCAGCCGTCTGCGCTCGGATCGCTATGCGATGACGGCGTATCTGTATCAGCCGCTCGGCCAGGCGTATGTGTCGGGCATCGGGTCGTACGGCATGAGCAATGTCGAGACCGAGCGCAACGTGCAGGCCGGCAGCATCGGCGAGCGTCTGCAGGACAGCCGCCACGACACCAACTGGTCGCTGCGCGCCGAAGTCGGCCTGATGCCGCACGCAGGGTTGTCGCCGTTCGTGGCGGCAGGTGTGGTCAGCCAGACCCAGGACGCGTTCAGTGAGGCCTCGGTGACCGGGTTGGGCCTGAGCGCCGGCAGCGACACCCTGCGCGCAGGGTATGGCGAAGTCGGCGTGCGTGGTCACCTGGTGCACGGCAAGTGGGGCTTCGATGGCCTGGTTGCGTATCGCTCGCTGTTGGGCAATCCGAATGCCGACTTCACCGCCTGGTTCACCGGTCTGCCGGAAGCACGCTTCAACGTAGCGGGCACGCCGGTCTCGCGGCAGGCCGTGCGCGCCTCGGTGGGCGTGCGCTACGAACTCAACGATGCGTTCTCGCTGTATGGCAACGTCGGTGCCGAGCGCGGGCGTTCGGACTCCAACAGCATCAACGCCAACGTCGGTCTGCGCTGGCAGTTCTGATTGCAACGATGGCGTGCCTGGCACGCCATGGTCAGACGGGTGTGTCGCGTCAGCACTGCAAGGCCCCGGCATGCCGGGGCCTTCTGCTGCGTGGTGCCGTGCGGAGGGTCATGCAATTGCAGCTGAGCGACATCATGGCCGAGGTCCGCGGTGGTCAGGCGATGCGCCGGAGGCAGGGCCGGCTCGCTGGCCAGGCAAATTGCCGATACTGAGCGGAAACCAAAAAGCCCCGGCAGGCCGGGGCTCGTTGGTTCACGCTGTTGCTGCGATCAGAAACTCCACCCCCAGGTCACCTGCCCGCCGTAGGCGGTCTGGCCGTCGCCGTTGAGTCCCTGCAACGACAATGCCATGCGGCTATTGGGCGAGGTGATCACGCTGACGCCCACCTCACCGATGGCTGCATTCTTGGCCAGGGTGACGCTTTGCACCGAGAACTGCGCACCGGTGCCGACAAAGCCCGCCGAGCGCTGCACGGCACGATCGCCGAAGGCATGCCGCCAGCCCACCGAGGCGTAGAGCGAAGCCTGCTCACCCAGTTCCCAACGCCCGCGCAGGCCTACCGTGCTGGTGGTGAATTCGTCCTTGGCGCTGCGGACAGACAGTGCGGCGATCCCGCCGCGCTCGTTGAACCCATCCGTCTTCAGATGGGTGTAATCGGCCGCGATGAACGGGCTGTAGACCGCGTTGCCGGTGCGCAGGTTCCAGGCCGCTTCCAGCGAGGCGGTGACGGCGGTGGCATCGTAATCGCTGGTGAGCCGCTCTTCGAGCACGCCGGGCAGCATCACCCGACGCGAGCCGTCCACGCGGTAGTCGGCGTAGTCCACCGCGCCTTGCAGCGAGAACGCAGACCAGTCGGCCTGGCCATACACGCCGACATGCGTACCGTCGATGTCGGCCCGGTCGCCCCACTCGCGCGACCAGCTTTCGATGTCCTGGCTGCCCACCGCAATGCCGACCACGCTGCGCTCCCCGACGCGCCGCTCGGCACCGGCCATGATGCCGTTGTCTTCGCGCCGCACCGAAATGGCATTGGCATCGCCATCGACCCGGTTGGGCAGGCTGCGGCCGGTGATCCACACCGTGGTCTCGCCGATACGGGCGTCCTGGCTGTCGCCACGCAGATGATTGCTGATGCCGCTGTAGAGGAAGCGACTGTCGAGCATCGCAGTGGCGGTGCTCGCATGGCTTTCGCCCGACAGCGACGCAAACGCGGTGGCCACCGCCTGCGCATCGTCCGGGAGACGGACCACGGCTTGGTACACCGGGCTGGTGGTGGGCAGGCCGTCCACTGCAGCGGCGGTGGACTGCTGGTTGGGCGTGGTCACCGCATCGACCATGCCGGTGGTGTTGCGGCCGAAGAAGACCGACAGCCCCGTTGCGCTGGTGCTGACATTCGGGTCGATGAAGGCATAGTCGGAGATGACGTTGGTGAATTGCCCGCTCAGCCCGCCAGCGGCGTTGATCACCGGAATCTCGGTGAACAATGGCAGGTCGGCCGCACGCACCACCTGCAAGGTGCTGCCCGGTGCCAGCGTCGCGGCGCCGCCCACCGTCACCGGCGTCACCACACCGCCGTTGCCCGGCGTGACCTGCACGGTGGAACCGGGGCCGATGGTGGCGTTGCCGCCAATGGTGACCGTGCCGGTGGTCCCGCCGATCGCCAGGGTGCCACCGGACGTGGTGAGGCTGCCGATGGTCCCGCTGCCGGTCAGCGTACCGCCCGGTCCGACCGTGACTGGCCCACCGAGGGCGGCGCCCGGGTTGGCCGGATTGCCCACGCTCAGGGTGCCCGCGCTGATGGTGGTCGGGCCGGTGAACCCGCTGCTGTCCGCGGTGACCAGCAACGTGCCCAGGCCATCCTTGAGCAGAGTGCCGGTGCCCGACAGCGTGCCGGCGTAGGTTCCATTGGCGTTCTGCAGGAACACCAGCGCGCTGTTGTTGGCGATGTTGCCCTGCAGGCTGTCGGTGTCGCCGATCAGCGTTCCGGCATTGACGGCGGTGCCGCCGAGATAGCTGTTGACCCCATCCAGGGTGACGGCACCGGCGCCGTTCTTGATCAGCGTGCCGCTGCCGCTGATGTTGCCGGCAAAGCTGCCGTCGCCGGCCTGATCGAACACCAGCACTGCGTTGTCGAGGATATTGCCCTGCAGGCTGGCGGTGGTGCCCTGCAACGTGCCGCTGGCAATGGTGGTGCCGCCGCCATAGGTGTTGGTCCCGGCAAGCGTCAGGACGCCGGCCCCCTGCTTCACCACGTTGCCGGTACCGCTGACGACACCGGCAAACGTGCCATCGGTGGCCTGGTCGAACACCAGCGTGGCGTTGTCCACCACGTTGCCCTGCAGGCTGGCGGTGTTGCCGATCAAGCTGCCCGCACTGACCAACGTGCCGCCGGTGTAGCTGTTGCTGCCGGTGAGCTGCAGGACACCGGTGCCGGTCTTTTCCAGCGACCCGGTGCCGCTGACCACACCGGCGTACACGCCGCCGGTGGTCTGGTTGAACACCAGTGCTGCGTTGTTGGTGATGTCGCCCTGCAGGCTGGTGGTGTCACCGATCAGGCTGCCGGCCGCAATGGTAGTGCCACCGGTGTAGCCGTTCGCCCCATTGAGCAGCAATGCGCCCGCACCGTCCTTGACCACGCCGCCGGTGCCGGTGATCGAACCGTTGAAGATGCCAGTGGCCGCCTGATCGAACACCAGGGTGGCGTTGTCGACAATGGCGCCCTGCAGGCTCGCACTGTTACCCACCAGCGTGCCGGCATCGACCGTGGTGCCGCCGGTGTAGGCATTGCTGCCGGCCAGCGTCAGCGTGCCGGTGTTGGTCTTGATCAGCGCCCCGCTACCGCCGAGGCTGCCGGACAGGGTCAGGTCGGCCGGGTTGTCCACGGTGAGCACGGCACCCAGGTTGATCGTATTGCCCAACGCTGCGGCAATCGCGTTGCTGAGCACCGAGTCGCCGGTGACCGACAATGCGCCGCTGCCCAACGCCGTGTTGCTGCCAACCGCCAGCGTGCCGGCGTTCAACACCGTGCCACCTGCGTAGCTGTTGGCGCCGTCGAGCGTGAGCGTGCTGGTGCCACTCTTGATCAGGCTGCCCGCGCCGCTGATCGACCCGGACAATGTCAGGTCGTTGCTGCCGAGCACATTCACCGCACCGTCGAGCACCACTGCATTGCCCACCGCCAATGCCTGGTTGCTATCGAGGCTGGTGCCGGCCGCAGCCGTCAAGGCACCAGTGCCCAGGGCCTGCGCATCGCCCAGCACCAGCGTGCCGCCGCCGAGCGCGGTGCCGCCGGTGTAGCTGTTGGCTGCGTCCAGGACCAGGGTGCCGGTGTCGAGTTTCTGGAGCGCGCCGGTGCCGCCGATGGCGACATCGATCGTGCCGGTGACACCGGGGTCCACCCGGATGATGGTGGTGGCGGCATTGGCGCTCAGCGCGCCTGCGCCGCCATCGCCGAGCACATAGCCATCGGTGATGAACTGCATGCCGGTGATGCCCTGGGTGCCCTGCACGCCCACCGTGCCGGCGCTGCCGGCGAACACTGCAAAGCTGTTCTGCCAGGAGCTGTTGGTGAGGCCGTCGATCGAGGTCCAGTTGGTGCCGCCCGCGGTCCATGCGGCGGTTCCCCCATCGACGCTGCCGTTGGCCACGGTCTGCGCGCCATCCCAGAACTGCACATTGCTGCCAGGCGACAGCACCACCACGTTGACCTGCTGGGCGAGTGCGGTCTGCAGCGTCAGCTGGGTCGGGTCGATGGTGCCGGGCAGCGTGCCGATATCCAGCCCATTGTTGGTCAGCGCGCCGACGTAATCGATCAGGCGATACACACCCGTGCCGAAGCCGCCGATGTCGGTGATGTTGAGCGTGCCATCCAGGGTCAGGTCGCCGTTGACCGCCAGCACACCGGTCTGGCTGGGCGTGCCCAGCAACGCATCCAGGGTGGCGTTGGGGGCCATGTTCAAGCTGCCGGTGGTCAACACTGCACCACTGGTCACCACCAGCCGACCACCGTCGTTGACGGTGACAGCCGCATCGACCACGCCACTGCCGCTCAGCGTGCCGCCGGTGCCCACGTTGACCCCGCCGATGCTGGCGAGCGTGCCGTCCACATCCAGCGTGCCGCCGGAGATCTGCGTGGTGCCGCCCAGTGCGCTGGCACCGGTGAGCTGCACGGTGCCGTTGCCCACCTTGTCCAGGTTACCGGCACCGCTCAGGCTGCCGGCAAAGCTGCTGCCGACGTCGTTGACGCCAAGCTGCAAGGTGGTGCCGCCGAGGATGGCGACGTTGCCCTGCCCGGTCACCGCGCCCAGCGCGGCATCGCCGCCCAGCGACAATCCGGCGCCTGCCGCCACATCCACCGTGCTGGTGGTGCCCAGACCGCCGGCAGCGGACGTGGCCAGCACGCCGGCCTGCACGGCCACCGGACCGCTGAAGCTGTTGGCGCCGGACAGGGTCAAGGTGCCCAGGCCGGTCTTGGTCAACGCACCGGTGCCGCTGAGCGTGCCGGTCAACGCCAGATCGGCTGCATTGGCAATGCTCAGGTCCGCACCCAGGTTGATGCTGTTGCCCAACGCCAGGGCGATCGCGTTGCTCAAGCTGGCATTGCCCAGCACCGACAGGCTGCCGCTGCCCAACGCCGTGTTGCTGCCAACCGCCAGCGTGCCGGCGTTCAACACCGTGCCACCCGCATAGCTGTTGGCGCCATCGAGCGTGAGCGTGCTGGTGCCATTCTTGATCAGGCTGCCCGCGCCGGCGATCGGGCCGGACAATGTCAGGTCGTTGCTGCCGAGCACATTCACCGCACCGTCCAGCACCACTGCATTGCCAACCGCCAATGCCTGATTGCTATCGAGGCTGGTGCCGGCCGCAGCCGTCAAGGTGCCAGTGCCCAGTGCCTGCGCATCGCCCAGCACCAGCGTGCCGCCGCCGAGCGCGGTGCCGCCGGTGTAGCTGTTGGCTGCATCCAGCACCAGGGTGCCGGTGTCGAGTTTTTCAATGCCACCGACGCCGGAGACAGCGACGTCGATCGTGGCCGTGGCGCCTGGGTCGACACGGATGGCGGTGAGCGGCGTTGTCAGGTCCAGCGCACCGCCACCGGCATCGCTCAGGCGGTAACCGTCGGTCACGAACTGCAGCCCACCCACGCCTTGCGTGCCCTGCACGCCTACCGTGCCGGCGGTGCCGGAGAACACCGCAAAGTCGCCCTGCCAGGTGCTGTTGGCCGTACCATCCTGGCCGGTCCAGTTCGTGGCGGCACCCCATACACCCGCGCCGCCATCGACCGTGCCGTTGGCCACGGTCTGCACGCCGTCCCAGAACTGCACGATGCTGCCCGGCGCGGTGACCACCAGGTTGATCTGTTGACCGATGGCGGTCTGCAGTGCGAGTTGGCTGATGTCGACACTGCCCGGAATGGTCCCGAACAGCACGCCGTTATTGGTCAACGCGCCGGTGTAGTCGATCAATCGATAGATGCCGGAACCGAAGCCGCCGATGTCGGTGATGTTGAGCGTGCCGTCCAGGGTGAGATTGCCGTTGACCGCGAGCAGACGCGTGGTGCTCGGCGCCGCAAGCGAGACATCCAGCAAGGCACCCGGTGCCAGCGTCAGACCGCCGACGCTGAGCGAGGAGCCACTGGTCAATGCCAGCCGCCCGCCGTCGCCGATGGTCACTCCACTGGCAATGCTGCCGTTGCTGCCGCTACCGGTCAGGGTGCCGCCCAGCGCCACATTCAACGCGCTGGTGCCCAGGCTGCCAATCACGTCCAGGGTGCCGGCGCTGACCTGCGTGGCGCCTCCGATCAGGCTGTTGCCCAGCAGCCGCACGGTGCCGGCGCCGACCTTGTCCAGGTTACCGCCCCCCCCCAGACTGCCGGCGAAGTCGCCACTGCCCAGCTGCAAGGTGGCGCCGGCATCGGTATCGACGCTGCCGGCGCCGCTGAGGGCGTTGATCAAACCGCCACTGGTCAGGTTCAAGGACGCGCCAGCGGCCACATCGACCGTGCTGGCGTTTCCGAGCGAGGCGGCCGTGCTGGCCACCAGGGTGCCGGTCTGGATCGCGAGCGGGCCGGTGTAGGTATTGCTGCCACTTAGGGTCAACGTGCCCAGACCGGTCTTGGTCAGGCCGCCCGCACCGCTGATCGTGCCGCTGGCCAGCATGTCCGCTGCGTTGTCGACGGTGAGTGCCGCACCCAGATCGATGCCATTGCCCAGCGCCACGGCAATGGCATTGCTCAACACCGCGTTGCCGATAACCGACAGGCTGCCGGTGCCCAGCGCGGTGTCTGCGCCGACCGCAATGGTGCCGGCGTTGAGTGTGGTGCCCCCGCCGTAGCTGTTGCCGGCCGTGAGCGACAAGGTAGTGGCGCCATTCTTGATCAGGGCGCCGGTTCCGCTGACCACACCGCTCAAGGTCAGGTCGTTGCTGCCGTCCAGGCTGAGCTGGTCGTCCAACTGCACCGCGTTGCCCACATTCAGCGCCGCCGTGGTGTCCAGTTGCGCTGGTCCGCCAACCAGCAGGCCGCCTGCGCCCAGGGCCGCCGCATTGCCGAGCGCCAGCCGGCCTGCATCCAGCGTGACGCCACCACTGAACGTATTGGCATTGCCCAGGGTCAATGTCGCCGTGCCCTGCTTGTCGAGACTCCCGGCACCGCTGATCACCCCGTTCAATGCGATGTCCTGGGTGCCGGGCACGCGCAACGCGCCGTTCAACGCGAGCGCGTTTGCCAGGTTCACCGAGGTACTTGCATCCAGCGTGGTGCCACCGGCCGCGGTCAGCGTGCCAATGCCCAACGCCGTATCGCTGCCTGCCACCAGCCCACCGGATTGCAGCTGCAGGCCGCCGCCCCAGGTATTGGCGCCGTTGAGGGTGAGGGTCTGGGTTCCGCTTTTGACCAGGCTTCCTGCACCATCGATGACGCCGTTGAGTGTCAGGTTCTCACCGTCGATGCCGAGTGCGCCGTTCACCGTGAGCGCATTCTGCAGACTGAGCGCCGTGCCGGCAGTGAGTTGCGTGCCATCGGCCGCGGTGAGTGCACCGGTGCCGAGCGCGGTGTTGCTGCCGAGCACCAGGGCGCCGGCGTTCAACGCGGTGCCACCGGTGTAGAGGTTATTGCCGGTCAGCGTCAGTGCGCCGGTGCCCTGTTTGATCAGGCTGCCTGCACCGCTCACGGTGCCGCTCAGGTCGAGGGCGTTGTTGCCCGTGAGCGACAGCGCGCCGTTCAAGGCGACGTCGTTGCCTACCGTGGTGGCCGTCGTGGCCTGCAGCTGCGTGCCATCGGCTGCGGTCAACGCGCCGCTGCCCAAGGCGGCGCCCGTGCCGATCAGCAGTGCCCCCGCGTTGAGATCCACACCGCCGGCAAACGTGTTGGTACCGGTCAGCGTGAGCGTCGCGTTGCCGTCCTTGACCAGGCCGCCGGCACCACTGACAAGCCCGGTGAGCGAAAGATCCTGGCTGCCGCCGAGCAGCAGATCGGCATCCAGCACCACGCTGTTGGTGAGCGTGCGGGCGGCCGTGCCATCCAGCAGGCCGCCGGCAACGGTCAAGGTTCCGGTGCCCAGCGCTGCATCGCTGCCCAGCAGCAGGCTGCCGGCGCTCAGACGCGTGCCACCGGCATAACTGTTGTTGCCGGCCAGGGTGAGGCTGGCGGGGCCGAGCTTGTCCAGGCTGCCGACGCCGGTGATGTCGCCAGTGAGTGAGAGTGCATTACTGCCCGCGATGTTGACCAAGCCGGTCAGTGCAATGGCATTGGCGAGCGTGCTGACTGCAAGGGTATCCAGCGTGGTTCCCGCCGCGGCGGTGAGCGCGCCGACACCCAGGGCACTGTTGCTGCCGATGGTGAGCTTGCCCGCGCTCAGCGTGGTGCCGCCGGTGTACGCATTGGTGCCGCTCAGGGTGAGATCGCCGCTTCCGGATTTGACCAGGCTGCCGGCACCGGTAATGCCGCCGTTCAAGGTCAGCGCCTGCGCGCCGTCGAGCGTCAGCGCGCCCGTGGCGAGCGTGATCGCATTGCTCAGCACCGTCGGCGTAGTGCCCTGCAAGTTGGCGTTGCCGGTGACGTTCAGCGCGCCGCTGCCCAGCGCGTTGCCATTGGTGAGCTGCAAGGTGCCGGCACTGAGGGTGGTGCCGCCGCTATAGGTGTTCAGCCCTCCCACGGTAAGGGTGCCGGTGCCGAGCTTGTTCAATGCACCGGTGCCGCTGATGGTGCCCGCCAGATTCAGGGCGGTGCCATTGCTGCCCACCCCTACGCTGCCGGTCAATGCGATGGCATTGCTGAGCGTGGCCGCAGCCGCTGCATCGAGCACACCACCGCTGGCAGTGAGGGTGCCGGTGCCAAGGGCGGCATTGTTACCGACTACCAAGCGTCCACTGCTCAGCGTGGTGCCACCGGTGTAGCCATTGGTGTTGAACAGCGTGAGATCACCCGCGCCGCTCTTGATCAGGCTGCCGCTTCCGTTGACGACGCCGCCCAACGTCAGGGCCTGGGCGCCGGTCCAGCTCAGGGGCCCGGACAGGTTGACGGCGTTGCTCAGGGTCAGCGGCGCACTGGTGCTCAGGTTGGAGGCACCGGTGACATTCAACGCACCGGTACCCAGTGCAGCCGCGTTGCCCACCTGCAAGGTGCCGGCGGCGAGCGTGGTACCGCCCGTATAGGTGTTTGCAGCATTGAGCGTGAGTGCGCCGGTGCCGGTCTTGGTGAGGCCGCCCGTCCCTGCAAGCGTGCCGCTCAAGGTGAGCGCATTGCCGCTGGCGCCCAGCCCCAGGGAGCTGTTCAGCGCAAATGTATTGCCCAAGGTCAATGGCGCCGTCGTATCCAGCAGCCCGCCTGCCGCAGTGACGGTGCCGGTGCCGAGTGCGCCAGCGGTTTCCAGCACGGTCGTGCCGGCACTCAGGGTGGTGCCGCCGGCATAGGTGTTGGTCCCGCCGAGGGTCAGCGTGCCCGCGCCGGTCTTGTTCAGTGCTCCGGTTCCACTGATGGCGCCTCCCAGGCGCACGTTGTTCGTACCGCCGATGCCCAGCGCGGCATTGAGCACCACCGCGTTCGGCAGGTTGAGGGCAGTGCCGGCCACCAGGCTGCCACCGGCTGCGGTCACGGTGCCGGTTCCCAACGCGCTGTTGTTGGCAACGGTCACTGCACCGGCGCCCAGGTTGACGCCGCCGCTGAAGGTGTTGGTCCCAGTCAGAGTCAGTCCGCCGGTCCCGGTCTTGGTCAGTGCACCGACACCGGCCAGCGTGCTGCCGATGGTGAGGGCATTGCTGCCCCGCACCGTCAGGCCGCCGGCAGCGAGGGTGATGCCACCGGCGGGCGCCAGGGTCAGGCCGGCGGCGGTGGATTCCAAGGTGCCGCCATTGGCAGTGATCGCGGTACCGAGCTGCGCCGGTATCGAAAATTGCAGGACGCCACCATTGAGCGCGCTGCTACCGAAGTTGCTTGCACCACCCAAGGTCCAGGTACCGCTGTTGACGCGCAGGCTGCCGAAATTGATGTACTGATCCGTGCTGACGGTGCCGGCGCCGGTGGTGCCACTGCCGGTCCCGGTGACGGCGTTCTGCAGGATCAATGTATTGGTGCCGCCGGCACCACCGTCCACGACACCGGTGCGCGCAAAAGTCAGCAGGCCGCTGGGGCCCAGCAATTCCAGCGCCAGGCCACCGCCATTACCGATGCTGCCGCCGGTGACCGCGGTGAAGGTGTTGGTGCTGTTGGCACCCATCGACACGCTACCGGTGATGGTGCCGGCATTGACGAAACTGTTGCCTATGGCCGAACTCTGAAAGCCGACGCGCCCCTCGATGGTGCCGGTGTTGACCGCGTTGACGGTTCCGCCGCCCGTGACTGCAATCACCGGCGTATCAGCCCCCAGCACCGACAGGTTGAGCAGCGGGCGGTTGCTGATCAGACCAGCATTATTGATCTGCACGACACCGCTGTTGGCCGAGGTGAGGCCCAGCGCCATGCCGTCGAGATTGAGCAGGTTCGCTCCCAGCAGGCTTCCAGTGCCGTAGATGCTGCCGCCGAGAGAATTGTTGGCCACCACCGACGTGGACGTCGCATTGCCCATGGTGACGCCGCTGCTCAACGCCGACAGCAGACCGAGCACGGACGGATCGATCGAACCACTGTTGTTGAGCGTTGCGTTGGTGCCGTTCAGTGCGATGGCGGTGCCACCGAGCAAACCGGCGGTCATCTCCGTACCGGATGCCACATTGACGGTCAGGTTGTTCGCGCTGCTCGCAAACGCATTGCCGGTCAGCGCCAGCCCCGTGCAGGTGACGGTTGCGCCCGCCGCAGGCAGGGCCGGTGTACACGCCCCCCAGGCCAGCGCCGGCGCGGCGGCCCCCACCGCAAGAATGACCAGGCTCGGCAATGCGCGGCGTGTGGATCCGGGTTTACGTCGCCGCCGTACCAATTCATGCGTGACCACCCAATTGCCGATGGCCGCGTTCCAAACAAGCGCAAATGCACGATTCATCCTGATTCCCCCTGATAGCCGCGCTAAGAAGTTGCGTGCACACGCACACGCGCCCCCGAAGACGAGTGAACTAACGATCGAGATGGTGAAAGCGTGAGCCGCTTCAGCTCAGTCGCTTGAGGCCGATAGTGATTAATACCAATCCTGGTAAACCGACTGCGCAGATTAATAGGCGATCCGCCTCGAACTAAACTGTGACGAATATCAATAACCTCAAACTCATCTGTTGCACGGACATAATCTGCGAACCAGTTTGCATCTGCCCGCTTGGACGTAAAGCGTCGGGAAGCGCGAGCGAGAAAATCGTCATGGAGAGGCGCTTTTCTCGGAGTTATCAGTAGGTTGGCGGCCCACGCCATAAGGTTGGCGCGCAGCTCTGGCTGAATGCATCAAGCGAGCTCATTGGAATAACGCGGGTGAAAGCGAGCCGAGCTATATATCGACGTGGTTTGGAAACCATCTCGCACTGCAATAAAGGAGCGGCACGGATTATCTGCCTGAGTCCGTTTGGATCGATATAACCACTGCAATGGTCGACGCCGATTGTCCGATGCGTTATTGGTATATCGCATTCGCCCGCAGCCCTTTAAATTATTAATCGCAGGTCGCGGTCGCGCTTGTTACCTCGGGAGCGCCGGGCAATAGGTGAGCGGTGCGTGATGGAATGTGACGGCGCAGGTCGTCACTCATCGATGACCTCGGTTTGTTTCTAGTAGCCATGCAGTGTGTGATCTTCAACACGGAACCTGACGACATGACGCTTGCTCTGGACGACAAAACGCAGGACCGCCAGTTCGACTGGTCAGGTGTGCCAATCGATCTTGGCGGAATGGAACCGTTGGAGCAGATTGCACGGCTGTTGTGCCATGCACTGGTAGCGCCGGCCGCCGCGTTGACCATCACCGAAGGCGGCCGCATGCGGGTTCTTGCGGCGCGCGGCATCAGCACCAGCCACGTCGAACAAGCCATGGCCCTGTGTGAGCGTGTGCCGGCGTCGGCCAATGGCGTCTTCGAACTCATCGAACACGCGGCGCTTGCGCCGATCCAGCTCGGCGACGCGGCATTCCCGGGTCTTCCCGCACGTTTCATCGCCTGCGTGCAGGTCGGCGCGCCGCAAGCCGGGATCACCGGCGCCTTATGCGTGATCGATACACGCGAACGCAGGCTGGCCAGTCAGGAGCATCAACAACTGCTGATGTTTGCCAACGTGGCAGCCGCGCAGCTGGAACTGCAATTCGGTGCCGGCCGCCGCGAGCCGCATAGCGGCCTGCTCAATGCGCGTCAGCTGCAATCGGATCTGGATGCGCTCGCCTTCGGCAGCCATGCGGTGCCGACCATCGCCGCCTTCATCGAGGTCTACGACACGCAGGCTGCCAACGAGGCGCGTCAGGCACTCGGGATGCAGCCGCTGGAGGAATTGATCCGGCATGCCAGCTTCGTGCTGACCCGTGCGCTGCGTGGCAAGGCCACGGTCTACCACGTCGCGCCGATGCGCTTTGCGTTCTTCCTTCTGAACTCCGCGCCCGACGAAATGGAGGACCTGCTGCTGGACCTGCGCGACATGCTGCACAAACCAGTGGACGCGGCCGGCGTACCGATGTCGCTGACCTTCCATGCCGGTGTCGTGCGCTTCGCACCGCAGCAGCCGGACACCAACGATGTCATGCGCAAGGGCCTGGTGTCGCTGGGCGATGCGATCAACAACCATGCCGTGGTGTGCTGGTACAGCGCCTCGCAGGACGACGCCATCCAACGCTCGTATCGCCTGGCGCTGGATGCGGAAAAGGCGCTGGACGCCGGCGACTTCCGGTTGGTGTTCCAGCCGCGTATCGATCTGGAGGACCTGTCGGTCATCGGTTTCGAGGCGCTGCTGCGCTGGCATCACGCCAGTCTTGGACCGATTGGCCCGGATGAATTCATCCCGCTGTTCGAAAAGACCGCGCTGATGTGCACCGTCACCAACTGGGTGATCGAGAGCGCCCTGACGCAGTTGGCGCAATGGCGCGCCCAGGGGCTGGATTTCTGCATCTCGATCAACCTGTCTTCGCGCGATTTCGGCAACATCAATCTGGCCGCGGACGTGATCAACCGCTGCAACGACCTGGGCATTCCGACCACGCGGATCGAGCTGGAAATCACCGAGGGGCGCTGGTTGCGCAGCAATGTGGAGGCCGTGCCACGCCTGCGCGCCTTGCGCGACGCCGGGGTCAGCGTGGCCATCGACGACTTCGGTACGGGCTACAGCAATTTTGGCTATCTCACCGAACTGCCGGTCAATGTGCTCAAGCTGGATCGGTCGCTGGTCACCGGCATCGCCACCAAGGCTGGCATGCAGATGCGCGCCGAAGCAGTGGTACGGCTGGCCAGCGCCCTGGGATACCGCACCGTCGCCGAAGGCATCGAGCATGCCGACGAGATCGCGCTGCTGCGCAGTTGGGGCTGCGATGAAGCGCAGGGCTACCTGCTGTCCAAGCCAATGGAAGCTCACCTGGTCGCCGCCTATGTGCAGGAGGCCAGCGCACGTCGCCGGCTGCCCTGACCTGCGTGGCTGGGGCGCATGCGGCGCCCTGCCGTGGCCCGGCCACCTCAGTTACACATCAAGGCGGCAGGTTGAACGCGACGTGCTGGCGCAGGCCGCTCAGCGATGTGGCAGCGCGTAATCCAGCGCCGCGCAGATTGCCGTCACCTGCGCCGTATTGCATTGTGCAGGCGTGGCGCGCGGGCTGTCCGGATAGACTTCGGTGGTGGTGCGATAGCGTGCGTTCGTGACTCCCGCACACAGGGCCAGACGCCGCACCGGGTAATGGATGACGCCATGGCCGGCCACCGGCGCGCCGATGAGCTGGCCTTGCGCATCGGCCGGCGCAATATGCGTCACCTGCTCCACCGCAGCGATCACCGCCTGCTGAAAGGCGGGCTGCGGATCTTCGCTGTCGCCGACCAGATAGAAACCATCCGGAATGCTGCCGGGAACGAACGCCACGCCGTCGCGTGCCGCCAGCGCAGGACGGAACTCGCTCTCGTCGCTGTCGGTGGTCTCATGCAGATCGATATGCACCAGCATCGAGCCGGCGGTGGCCGCCACCAGTTGCATCAGTGCCGCCGATTCCGCAGCCGGGCTGTTGGCGCGGAACGCGCGATTGGGATCGACTGCCTCGGCGTTCCAGCGCTGGATCCGCTCATAGCCCCACGGATTGACGCAGGGCGCGACCAGCAGATTGCACCTGCCCGCGTAATCGGCTGCGCGCAGCTTCAGGAACTGCAGTGCGCCGTGGACCCCGCTCGTCTCATAGCCATGCACGCCGCCGGTCACCAGCGCGCACGGCAGGCGCGGGTCCCAGCGGGCGCTGCGCAGCGCCAGCAACGGGTACCGGGTTTGTTCGGCAACGACAGTGCCGTAGGGAATCAGTTCGTAGCGGTCGGCCAAGGCCTCGATCAGACGCACAACCTCGTCCCTGTGACTGCGCTGCACGCGCTGACGGGCGCGCCATGCGTTGCGTTCGTCTTCGCCCCAGGCGTGGCCAGGGGTGCCGATCGGGTAGCCGGAATGCGGAGTCATACGTAAAACCATTGCCAGAGAGGGCGCAAGGGTAAGCGCTTGCGTTGCAGAAACAAAAAAGGCCCCGCAGTGCGGGGCCCATCGGGCTGCCGTCAATCACCGGCAGACCAGGTTCACTTCTTGGCAGTGACGCCCGGTGTGGCATCGCGGACCAGGAATTCTTCGGTCAGCTCGGGCAGATGCGCCAGCAGCCAGTCGGACATGGCCTGCTCCTGCGGCAGGATCTGCTCGCATACGCGCTGGGTCTCGATGTCGCCCACCGTCTTTGCCGCGCCCAGCAGCGCGGTGTAGGTGGCGATCTCCAGGTTCTCGAACACGTAGCTGGCCATCGCTCCCTTCACGATCTCGTCGGAGGTGGTCATGCCGCCCATCGCCTGGCCAAAGGCAGCCATCTTGCCCATGGTGTCCTTGATCACCGACGGCGAGCCGCCGAGGCGTTCGATACAGGACTCGACCAGGCGCTGCTGGCCCAGGGTCTCTTCCAGATGCTGCTCGATGCGCGCCTTGAGCTTGGGGTAGTGCTCGATACGCGCGGCCTGGGCCTTGAGCATCTGCTCGGCCTGCTGCTCCATGGCATGCGCGTCGCGCAGCCAGTCCATCAAATTCTCTTTGGGTTCGGCCATGTGCAATCTCCTGTTGGTGTGCGATGGCTCCAGCCTGGCCCGCAGCGCATGAAAGATGCGGCTGTTTGAAGTGAATGTTGCGTGGCGCTTGCACACGCCGTTGACATGGGGGCTGCATGCGTGACAGCGCAGCGCATCTGGTAGCCGCCGGCTTGGGCAGCGCGGGCCTCAGGAGCGTGGGCTTCAGACCCGGGGCAAGACACGTTGCGCCCGGCATCGTGCGTGGTCACGGCTGACCACACCACATGCATCGTCAACTTTCTTGCCGCGCAGGCAAGGCGCTCGTCCACGCCCCTGCAAATTCTGCCGACCGTGCGCCCTGCGGATGGCCAACAGCGAAATTTTTCCCTGCAATCGATGGCGTGCGATTGGAGGGCTGCAAAAATTTCCGCTGGGCGCGTCGGCACGTTTCGGATCAGGCGCTTATCGCTGCCGCCTTTGTTGCGGCACCAGCATGACTGCTGTCGAGGCCGGCGGCGTGCAATCGATTGTCTACCAAGCCCGCAGTAAGCGCCGGGCGCAAAACGCAGCAGGCCCCACGCCGCATGGCGCAGGGCCTGCATTCCACGCGCCGCGTCGGCATGCCCTCGCATGCCGCTGCGGGTTACGCGGATTCTTCCTGTGGCTTGGCCTGCTTGGAGCGCCCGCCCTTGCTGCCGATACGCGACATATGATCGCGATCGCGGCTCACCGCCTGGCCGCCCTTCCGGCCTGCTTCGCGTGCCTCGTCACTGGTGAATTCGTGCGCATTGCCGCTTGCATGCGCGGCCTTGCCGCCGCTGCTGGCCAGCAGGCGGCGCTTTTCCGGGTCCAATGCGGCAAAGCCGCGCCGGCTACGAGTACTGTTCTGACCGTCTTCCACTGTGCCTCCTCTCGATGCTTCGGGTACGTCATTGGGTAATGGGCTTACCGCAACAATCGTGCCAACCCGAAACACCAGGCCCGGCGGGGGCAGACGGACACAGGCAGGAAAAAACCGCTGCGCTCGCTGTGCAAATCTTGCACACCTGCCTGAGCTACGCAGGACCCATTGCGGTGCAGAGGCAGGTAGCGCTACCAGCCCAACCCGGACGGCATCACTCCAAGGCCTCAGGCGCCGCTATAGCAAGGTGACGTCATGCGCGCGGACGATCAGTTGGTCCTGCCGAAAGCGCCGTTCCAGATCGGCGCGATAGCTGTGCCACCAGGCTGTATCGAGGGTGTCGGCCATGACCTCGTAGATCACCAGGTCGTCGCGCACCAACTGTGCGCCATCTTCCCGCCAGGCCCCGCTCACCGGCGCCCGGGTGTAGGCGGTGATGCCGCCGAAGCGCTCGGCCAGCTCGCTGTGGACACGGTCGAACAGGCTCGATGCAAACGGCTGGCGCTGGTTATCGGTCAGCGGCAGCAGCAACTGGATCAGATACATGCGGTGCCCACCTTTGGGTCGGTCGGAGGTGTGTCGACAGGAGCCGGGTGTTCCTGCAGCAGCGCCAGCACATGTTCGGCGATGCTCAGGCACGCGGTCAGCCCCGGCGATTCGATGCCGAACAAGTTCACCAGGCCAGGGACGCCGTGCCGTGCCGCTCCATCGATGCGGAAGTCCGCGTCCGCAAGCTCCGGCCCGTGGATCTTCGGGCGCACGCCGCAGTAGCCGGGCTGCAGGGCATCGTCCGGCAGGCCTGGCCAGTACCGGCGGATAGCAGCGACAAACGCGGCCGTCGGCGCCGGTGCGCAACGATAGTCCGGTTGCGCTACCCATTCCACGTCCGGGCCGAAACGCGCCCGGCCGTGCAGGTCGAGGGTGAGATGCACGCCCAGCCCACCCGGCTCGGGCAGCGGATAGATCAGCTGCCGAAATGGAGCCCGACCGGCCAGGGTGAAATAGCTGCCCTTGGCGAAGTACGCCTGCACCTGCGCATGCGCGGGCAGGCCCGCGATCGTAGCGGCCAGCGATGGCGCGCCATGACCGGCCGCATTGATCAACCAGCGGCAGGTGAGCGAGGTGGCAGCATCGTCGGCAATCACCACGCGCACTCCCTGCGCCACCGGTTCGACGCGCTGCACCGCCGTGCGTAACGCGAAGGTGGTGCCGTGCGCCTGTGCATCGCCCTGCAATGCCAGCATCAGCGCATGGCTGTCGACGATGCCGGTGCTCTGCGATTCCAGTGCAGCGACGCACTGCAGTGCGGGCTCGCGGGCGCGGACCTGGGCAGCGCTGAGCGGAACCAATGCGGGGGCATGACTGAGCGCCGCATTGTGCTGCAGGCGATCGAGTTGTTGCTGCTGTGCGTGATCGCAGGCGACGACGAGCTTTCCGCAGCGTCGGTGCGGCACGTTGCGGTGTGCGCAGTACGCATAGAGCAAGGCATTACCGCGGACGCACAACCGTGCCTTCAACGAACCGGGCCGATAGTACAGACCAGCATGTATCACCTCGCTGCTGCGCGCACTGGTGCCCGTACCGATGGCTGCTTCCGACTCCAGCACCAGCACCGTGTGGCCCTGCACGGCGAGGCAACGTGCGATGGCGAGCCCGACGACGCCTGCGCCCACCACGATGCATTCGACGTCATGCATGACTACGCTCGTTCGACGGCGGGCCAGTGTAGCGACCCGGCGCAATGCGCGGGTTGTTGCGACCGTTCTCACTGGCCTCTCACGATCAGATCCTACTATCGATGTGCGTTTCGCCACGATTTACAGCTGTTTTTGAGTGGCCTCCCCTGCCGCATTCGACACATGCACGTCCACCCCACCCGAGCGCGACCATCGGTTGCACGGTTCGGATATGCATTGGTCAAAGGAGTTTCAATGGACGCACCGCGTTCGGTCTTGCTGGCCTCCAACTACCAGGCCTGGCCAGAAGCATTCAATGGACAGGCGTATGCATTGCTCAACGTCGTCCGCAACCTGGAACATGCACAGCTGCTGTGTCCGCCGGCAGCGGACTATACAAGCGGACGCGGCGTCACTCCGAGCGTGTCGTACCTGGTCAACGAGCTTGCGTATCGCAGTGTTTCCGCGCTGCGGCGTTTGAGCGGCCGCCCCGCCCTGTCCAATGCGCAACCGCAGCGGCTGGACCGTGACTACGACCTGTTCTTCTACGTGTGCCAGTTTCCCAAGGAATTGAGCACGCTCGCGCGCATCGATGGCTGGCACCAGCGCTGCCAGCTGCGCGCGGTGTACCTGCTGGAGACCTGGCCTGAACTGCTGCATTCGCAGAAAGCCGAGCTGCAGGTGCTGGATCAGTTCGATCACGTGTTCGTGCTCAATGCCAGTTGCGTGGATGCATTGCAGCAGTACACCCGCACGCCGGTGTCGTTTCTGGCCAGCGCCTGCGATACCGTGCTGGCCACCCCCGTGCCACGGCCGCCGCAGCGCTGCATCGATGTGCTGAGCATCGGGCGGCGCATGCCCCAGGTCCATGCGCAACTGCTCGACCATGCGCGGGCACACCCGGAGTTCTTCTACCTGCACGATGCGCTGCGCGGCGGCGCGGTGCCGGACTGGTCCGCGCATCGCTTGCAGTCCGCGGCGATGATCAAGCGCGCCAAGTTCTTCATGGCACACGACTTCACCGTGGATACTGCAGGGGTTTTCAAGGGCGTGCAAAAGCAGGCGTTGGCCACGCGATATTTCGAAGGCGCGGCAGGCGGCGCCGTGATCGTCGGCTCGGCGCAACGCTGCCCGGAGTTCGGCCAGTTCTTCGATTGGGAGGACGCGGTGATCGAGCTGCCGCCGGCACTGGACGACATTGGCGCCTTCCTGCAGGAGCTGGAGCAGCAGACCGACCGCCTTGCACGGGCGCGCGTCCACAACACGGTGCAGTCACTGCGCCGGCACGATTGGGCACACCGCTGGGCGCAGGTGCTCGATACCCTGCAGTTGCCGCGCCCACCGTTGCTGGCCGAGCGCATCGCCCTGCTCGACAGTCTGGCCGCCATGGCCGAGCACGCCGCCTCCCCGCCGATGCTGGCGATGAGCATGACCGCGTGACCGCAGCGCCGCATGTGTTTCAGATCGAGGGATCAGCAATGAAAGCAGTCATTCTGGCGGGCGGGTTGGGCACGCGCCTTTCCGAGGAAACCGCCATCCGCCCCAAGCCCATGGTGGAGATCGGCGGCAAGCCGATCCTCTGGCACATCATGAAGATCTACGCCCATCACGGCATCCAGGATTTCATCGTCTGTCTGGGCTATCGCGGCGAGGTGGTCAAGGATTTCTTCATGAACTACCACATGCGCGAATCGGACGTGACCTGCGACCTCGGCAGCAATACCACCACCTTGCACAACACCCGCGCCGAGCCGTGGCGGGTGACGCTGGTGGACACCGGCGCGCAGACCATGACCGGCGGGCGCCTGCGTCGGGTGCGTGAGCATCTGCGTGGCGAATCGGCGTTCTGCATGACCTATGGCGACGGCGTGGCCGACATCGACATCGGTGCGGCCATCGCGCTGCATCACCGCGAAGGACGGCTGGCCACGGTCACCGCCGTGCAGCCACCGGGGCGCTTTGGCGCACTGCGCCTGGACGGTGGGCAGGTGACCGGTTTCCGCGAGAAGCCGGTCGATGGCGATGGACTGATCAACGGGGGCTTCTTCGTGCTCGACCCGCAAGTGATCGACGTGATCGAGGACGACAGCACGGTCTGGGAAAACAGCCCGCTGGAAGCGCTGGTCGACCGCGACCAGTTGAGCGTCTATCGCCACGACGGGTTCTGGCAGCCCATGGACACCTTGCGCGACCGCAACCATCTGGAAACCCTCTGGTCCACCAATCGCGCGCCCTGGCGCGTGTGGGAGTAAGCATGCGCATTCTGATCACCGGCAACATGGGCTATATCGGCCCGGTCGTGGCCGCGCACCTACGTCAGCGCTATCCGCAGGCCTGGCTGGTCGGCATCGACCGCGGCTGGTTTGCGCACTGCCTGTCCGACCCGCGACGGCTGCCGGAAGTGGTGCTGGACCAGCAGTGGTTCGGCGATGTGCGCGATCTCGATGCGCAGCAGCTGCGCGGGTTCGACGCGGTGGTGCATCTGGCGGCGATTTCCAACGATGCGATGGGCAAGCGCTTCGAGCAGGTCACCGATGCGATCAACTGCCGTGCCAGCGTCGCCGTGGCAGAGGCTGCCGCGCAGGCGGGCGTGGGGCATTTCGTGTTCGCGTCCAGCTGCAGCGTGTATGGCGCAGCAGCCGATGGCACGCCGCGGTCCGAGCGCTGCGATGTCGCCCCGCTGACTGCCTATGCGCACTCCAAGATTGACACCGAACGTGCGCTCGCGCGCCTGGACACCCGCATGGTGATCACCTGCCTGCGCTTTGCCACTGCATGCGGCGCGTCGCCACGGCTGCGGCTGGACCTGGTGCTCAACGATTTCGTCGCCGGTGCGGTGGCCAACGGCAGCGTCGAGGTGCTGTCGGACGGCTCGCCGTGGCGGCCACTGATCCACGTGCGCGACATGGCACGTGCCATCGACTGGGCATCGCGTCGCGCACCGGACAACGGTGGGCAGTTCCTGTTCGTCAATGCGGGCGCGCAGCGCTGGAACGTGCAGATCCGCGATCTCGCCCAGGCCGTGGGTGTGGCATTCCCCAGCGCAAGCGTGTCGATCTGCGCCGATGCACCGGCAGACAACCGCTCCTACCGGGTGGATTTCTCCCTGTTCGAACGGTTGGCGCCTGCGCATCAGCCGCAGGAGACACTGCGCTCCACCATCACCGAACTGCGCGACGACCTGCAGCGTGCCGGCTTTGACGATCGCGACTTTCGCCGGAACTCGGACTTCATTCGCCTGCGGATCCTGCAGCAGTTGGTCGACGCGGGCACGCTGGCCCCGGACCTGAGGGCGGCGGCATGATCTTCCACCCCACGCCGCTGGCAGGTGCGTTCGTGATCGCGCCGGAACCGCGCGGCGATGCGCGCGGCTGGTTTGCACGGGTGTTCTGCAGCGACGAAATGGCGCAGGCCGGTCTGGCCTCTGCGTTCGTCCAGGTCAACAACTCGTTCAATGCCGAAGCCGGCACCTTGCGCGGCATGCACTACCAGTTGCCGCCCGCCGCCGAGGTCAAGATCGTGCGCTGCATCAGCGGGGCGCTGTGGGATGCCATCGTCGACCTGCGCCCGGATTCGCCCACCTATCTGCAGTGGTACGGCACCGAGCTCAGTGCCGACAACCGTCTGGCGCTGTATGTGCCGCGCGGCTTTGCGCACGGCTTCATCACCCTGCAGCCGCAGACCGAAGCGCTGTACTTCGCCAGTGCCATGTATGCACCGCAGGCCGAACGCGGGCTGCGCTGGAACGATGCGCGCATCGGCGTGCGCTGGCCGCGCGTGCCGCAGTGCGTCTCCGACAAGGACACCGGCTGGCCGGACTTCGATGCGCAGGCCCACGGCATTCCCCTGCTGGCCGGGCTCACCGCGCAGGAGCGCGCATGAACGTCGATCGCTTGTTGCAGGCGCGTGCCGCCGCCGGGCGCCCGTTGCAGGTGGGGTTGTACGGCGCCGGTTTCATGGCGCGCGGGCTGGTCAACCAGATCGCCCAGGCAGTGCCGGGCATGCGCGTGGCGGTGATCTGCAACCGCAGCGTGGACAAGGCGCTGGAGGCCTATCGGCAGGCCGGCCAACAGGCGCAGCTGGTCGATGGCGCCAGCGCCTTGCAGCGCCAGATCGCTGCCGGCATCCCGGCCGTCACCGACGACCCGGCGCTGGTCTACGAATGCGCCGGCCTGGATTGCCTGATCGATGCCACCGGCGCCATCGACTACGGCGCCCGCATCAGCCTGGGCGCGATCGCCAACGGCCGCCATATGGTCACGATGAATGCCGAGCTCGATGGCACCGTCGGCCCGCTGCTCAAGCGCAAGGCCGACGCGGCCGGGGTGATCTTCAGTGCCTGCGATGGCGACCAGCCGGGCGTACAGATGAACCTGTACCGCTTCGTGCGCTCGATCGGCCTGACCCCGTTGCTGTGCGGCAACATCAAGGGACTGCAGGACCCGTATCGCACCCCGGCCACGCAGGCCGCATTTGCGGCGCAGTGGGGGCAGGACCCGCACATGGTGACCAGCTTCGCCGACGGCACCAAGATCAGCTTCGAACAGGCCATCGTGGCCAATGGCACCGGCATGTCGATCCTGCAGCGTGGCATGACCGGCTACACGCACCGCGGGCATGTGGACGAGCTGACCACGCGCTACGACATCGACGCCTTGCGCGCGGCCGGAGGCGCGGTGGATTACGTGGTCGGCGCCCTGCCCTCGCCGGGCGTGTTCGTGCTGGCCAGCCACGACGATGCCAGGCAGCGGCACTATCTCAATCTCTACAAGCTCGGCGAGGGCCCGCTGTACAGCTTCTACACGCCGTATCACCTGTGCCATTTCGAGGTGCCGTTGTCGGTTGCGCGCGTGGTGTTGATGGGCGATGCGGTGTTGCAGCCGCTGGGGGGGCCGCTGGTCGAGGTGGTCGCCACCGCCAAGCGCGACCTTGCCGCAGGCGAGATCATCGACGGGCTGGGCGGTTACATGAGCTACGGCCAATGCGAGCGTGCCGACCTCACCGCAGGGGCGCGGTTGCTGCCGATGGGCGTGGCCGAAGGCTGCGTGCTGCGCCATGCGGTGCGCAAGGACCAGGTGCTCAGCTACGACGATGTGCAGCTTCCCGGGCACCGTCTGATCGACCGCCTGCGCGCCGAGCAGGCCGACATGTTCGGTAACGCTGCCGTGCCGGCCGCCTGACCGCAGGCGGGCCCCCCGCACCTGCGCTGCCGCTCGCGATGGTGTCCCTTCCCGCCCGCCCCACCCTCCGCATCCTGCAGGCCGGGCGCGCACTGGCCGCGCTGCTGGTGGTGCTCAGTCATAGTGTGCTGCCCACCACGCATCTGGTGGAGCCATTGCCGGCTGCCGTAGCCGCCGCGCTGGCGCACGGCTATCTGGGCGTGGATTTCTTCTTCGTGCTGTCCGGCTTCATCCTCTACTACGTCAACCACGCCAGTACCCGGACGCCGGGCTGGAGCCGCGACTACGCCAGCAGCCGCCTCACCCGGATCTATCTGCCGTACTGGCCGGTCGGCCTTGCGCTGGCGTTGGCCTACTCGCTGCGTCCGGCCTGGGACAGCGGCGAGATGGGCTGGTCGTGGCTGGCCACGCTCAGCCTGCTGCCGGTACACGGCCAATCCGCGTTGGGCGTTGCGTGGACGCTGAGTTACGAGCTGATGTTCTATGCGCTGGCGTGGCTGTTCTTTCGCAGCGGCTACCCGCTGCGCTGCGCGCTGGCATGGGCCGCGCTCGTTGCGCTCCATCATGTTGCCGGTGCGCCGTTCGAGCAGCCCGTCGATCTGTCCTGGCGCGCGTTGCTGCTGCACCCGATCACGCTGGAGTTCGTGTTCGGTCTGTTGGCTGCACGGGCAACGCTCGGCACTGCACGCTGGCCGGTGTGGGCTGGCGGTGCGATCGCGGTGGTGGCGCTGTGGTGCTTCGTCGGCAGCGGGCTGCAGCGCGCCCACTCGCCGCTGTTCGGCCTGGCAGTGGCCGGTGCCCTGGTGGTGCTGGTGCGTGCGGAATGGCGCGGCTGGCTGCGCGTGGGCCCAGCGCTGCTGTTGCTCGGCAATGCGTCCTACGCCATCTACCTGGTGCACATGCCGCTGATGTCGCTGGTGGCGCGTGCCACCCGGCGCCTCGGTGTGCTGGCGAGCTGGCCGGTGAATCTGCTGCTCAGCGTGGCCGCTGCGCTGTTGCTGGGCGTGGCGTATCACCTGCTTTACGAGCGGGTCGCGCTGCGCTGGGCCAAGCGCGTGCTGGCGCGCCGCTAAGGTGAGCCAACGCTCGCAACCACCAATGCGGCGATGGCGTGCCGGGTCGTAGCCACGCACATGTGCAGTGATCGAACGGCCCTCATCGCACCTGCGTCGGGGAGAACGACAACGCCGCGTCGCCGGCCGCTCTTCGAACGCTTTGCGCAGCGATCATCGTGCTGGTCGCTGTCTGCCCACCGTCGCGGGACCGTTGGCCGCATGGGTACCGCCATGGAGCTCATATGAACGTACGTGCGGCGCGTTGCGCGATGGCGGGCGAACACCGGCCCTGCAACAACCTTGCAGCATCGCGCCTGCGGTGCCCGCACCGCTCAGCCAACGGCCTGGTCCGGCATCGAAGCAAGGCGGTCGTCGCACTCGGCAGAAGCCTCGGACAGCGCCTCTCCCACCAGCAGCAAGGTCGGCAGGCCCGGCAGCATGGCGGCGGCGGTAACGCCGAGCTCTCCCAGCGTGGTGAGCCGGCGTTGTTGCTCCGGCCGCGTTGCCGCCTGCACGATGGCGGCCGGCGTGCTGGCCGGCAGATGCGCCAGTAATGCCGTGGCCACGGCATCGGCACGGCGCAAGCCCATGTAGATGCCCAGCGTGGTGCCGCTGGCAGCGAGCGCGCCCCAGTTTGGCTCGCCATGGTCGTGGGTGTGCGCCGTGACGAAGCTGATGCCGTGGCAGTGGCTGCGATGGGTCAGCGAGACGTCCAGCGCCGCCGCTGCCGCAAACGCCGCGCTCACCCCGTTGATCACCTGCACGCCCACGCCGGCGCGGCGCAAGAAACCGATCTCTTCGCCGGCACGGCCAAACAACAATGCGTCGCCGCCCTTGACCCGCACCACGCGCAATCCCTGCAACGCATACCGCCGCATCAGCCGGCAGATGAACTCCTGCGGCGTGGAGCGGCAACCGCCGCGCTTGCCCACGCGGATCACCCGCGCCTGCGGTGCCAGTTCCACGATGTCGGGGTTGGCCAGGTCGTCGAGCAGCAGCACCTGTGCCGAGGCCAGTGCCTTGACCGCCTTGATGGTCAGCAGGTCCAGATCGCCGGGGCCGGCGGACAACAACACCACATCACGCGCGCAGGAAGGAATGACGGACATAGGAGATCTCGCAGTGTGTGGAGGGTGGATGTGCATCAGGCCAGCCGCGGTTGCCGGCACAGCCGGGCCAGTTGCGGAACGCACGAGCCGCAGACGGTGCCGCAGCCGAGCCGTTGCTTGAGCTGCGCCACATCGGCGCCGTCGTCGATGGCGGCGTGGATTGCCGACGCCGCAACATTCATGCAGGTGCAGACGATCGGGTCGCTGGGCGCGACCGGCGTCTGCGCAAATACCGCCAGCCGCGCCGCGCGCCACGGCTTGCCTGCCAATGCGGTGGCCAGCAGCGCCTGGTTGGCGTCACTGGGCTGGGCTGCGGTGAGCAACAGGCCATCGATATGGCTGTGCCCGTCCTGGGTCCGCCAGCCGACCCGGCGCATCAGCCCACGGCGCAGATCGCGGTATTCCAGCACGTCGGCGCCGGCCGGCAGTTGCAGCGCCGCCACCAGGCGCTCGATCCACGCCGTCTCGGGTGCGCGTTCGCAGGCAGCATGCAGGACCGCCCATTCGCCGCCGCCGTCGCTCGGCGCTTCGGCATGCAGGCGCAGGCTGGCATAGCCGCACTCGCGCAGCAGCGGTTGCAGCGCCTGGTGCAGCGCCAACGCATCGCCGCGGCGTGCGGCCAGCAGATGCCAGCCGAACACCGCCTTTTCCACTCGCACCGCCGCATGCTTGAGCTCGGGCTGCTGCGAGCGCGCATCCACCGCCGGCGTGCTGACCTCGTTGATGCCGCCGCTGGACAGCGCCTGCCCGCTCCAGTGCATTGCCGCAAACACCGTGCCGGAGCGCAATTCGTCGGACAGTTCCAGCGGCAGCACCAGCGCACCGCGCTTGCTGGCTACCTGCACCAGCTCGCCCGCAACCAGTCCGCGCCGTGCCGCATCGTCCGGGTGCATGCGTAGCGCTGGCTCGGGGCTGTGGGCATAGGCAGCCGCCACGCGACCGGTGCGCGACATGCCATGCCATTGGTCGCGCAGGCGGCCGGTGAGCAGGCGCATCGGAAAGCGCGCCGAAGTGGCTTCGGCCACCTTGCGATACGGCGTTGCATGGAACTGCGCGCGGCCATTGGCAGTGGCGAACACGCCATCGGTATAACGTCGTGCCTGCCCATGCGCAGCGCCGGCAGGAAACGGCCATTGCTGCGGGCCGTTGTCCAGTTGCGGGTAATCCAGCCCGCCGATGTCCAGATCGCGCCCCACCGTCAACGCACGGTGCTCATCGAAGATCTGCGCGGTGCTGTCGAATGCGAACAGACCCGCGCCGGTTGCCGGCGCCAGCCGGGCTTCCAGCCGTCGCGCGACTTCGTTGGCGATCCACCAGTCCGCACGCGCCTGGCCCGGCGGCTCCACGGCCTTACGCACGCGGGTGATGCGGCGTTCGGAGTTGGTCACCGTGCCGTCCTTTTCGCCCCAGCTGGCCGCCGGCAGCAGGACGTCGGCATACGGCACGGTGTCGGTGCCGGAAAACGCGTCCTGCACGATCACCAGCTCGGCCTGTTCCAGCGCGGCGCGGATGCCGGCCACCTCCGGCATCGAATGCACGGGGTTGGTGCAGACGATCCATACCGCCTTCAGCGTGCCGGCACGCAGGCGCTCGAACAACTGCACCGCCGGTGTGCCGGGGGTCGGCGAGATGCGTCCGGCCGGCACGCCCCACAGGTGTTCCACCTCCGCGCGATGCTCGGCATTGCCGATCTCGCGATGGGCGGCCAGCATCGTGGCCATGCCGCCCACTTCGCGCCCGCCCATCGCATTGGGCTGGCCGGTCAACGAGAACGGCCCGGCGCCGGGCTTGCCGATCTGTGCCGTGGCCAGATGCAGGTTGATCAACGCCAGATTCTTGTCGGTGCCGTGCGCCGACTGATTCAAGCCCATGCAATACAGCGACAACGCCGCCGGGCTGCGCCCGAACCACTCGGCCGCCTGCACCAGGTCCTCGTGCGAGATCCCGCAAATCTCGGCGCTCATGCGCGGGGTGTATTCGCGCAGCATTCGCTTGAGGGCATCGAACTGATCGGTATGCGCCGCAACGAAATGCGCATCCACCAGACCCTCCCAGATCAGGTGGTGCAGCATGCCGTTGAACAGGGCGACGTCGGTACCGGGTTCGATGGCCAGGTGCAGGTCGGCCATGGCCGCGGTATCGGTGCGCCGCGGGTCGATCACGATCCAGCGGATGTCCGGGTTGCGTGCGCGCGCGTCTTCGAGCCGGCGAAACAGCACCGGATGCGCGTACGCCATGTTGCTGCCGGCAAACAGCACCGTCTGTGCCAGCTCCAGATCGTCGTAGCAGGTCGGCGGGCCGTCCGCGCCGAGCGCAAGCTTGTAACCGGTGACCGCGCTGGACATGCACAGGCGCGAATTGGTGTCGATATTGTTGGTGCCGAGCAGGCCCTTGGCCAGCTTGTTGAAGACGTAGTAGTCCTCGGTGAGCAACTGCCCCGACAGATAGAACGCCACGGCATCGGGGCCATGCTCCTGCACGATCGCCGCCAGCTTGCTGCTGACATGCTGCAGCGCCTGATCCCAGCTCACCGCTGCACGCGCAGCCTGCCGATGACGGCGCAGCTCCGGCGCGACAACCCGCCCCTGCGTGCTCGCCACCGTCTGCGGCAGCGCCAAGCCCTTGCTGCACAGACGCCCGCGGTTGGCAGGATGCAGCGGGTCGCCTTCGATCCCGACGATGCGTTCGCCATCGGCGTCGTGCTCGCTGTGGATCAGCACACCGCAGCCCACCCCGCAGTAGCAACAGGTCGAGCGCGTGATGCGATGCATCGGCGCAGCCCCTTGCGGCAGGGCTGCGGTGGCGGGCGACGGCGGCTGCAGGCCTTCGCTCATGCGGCCGGCTCGGCAACGGCGTCCGGCTGCGCCACCGCCTGCAGCACGATCCACACCGCGTCGGACTCTACCTTGATCGGGTAGCGCGGCGCGCAGCCCACGTCCGGTGCGCAGGCCTGCCCGCTCTGCAGCGCGATCGCCCAGCCGTGCAGCGGGCAGGTCACGGTGTCGCCGGCCACGATGCCTTGCGACAGCGGCCCCCCCTTGTGCGGGCAGCGGTCGCGCAACGCGAACACCTGGTCGCTGGCGGTGCGGAAGATGGCGATCGGCGGCAGGCCCTCGACCTCCAGCACGCGCGCGCCCAGCGTCGGCAAATCCTGCAAGGCGCACACGCGCACCCATGCGTCGTGCGGCATGTTCATTCCTCCACCGTGGCGGCCGGCGCGGCAATGCGCAGCGGTTGATATTCCTGCCGGCGCTCGCCGGCGATGCGCGCCTTCCACGGGTCGACCAGGCCTTCGAGCGAATACAGCAGCCGCTCGTACAGCGCACGCCGGTTGGCCGCGTCGTCCACCACCTGCGCGCGGATGTAATCCAGGCCGACGCGCGCGATGTAGTGCACGGTGCGGTCCAGGTAATAAGCCTGCTCGCGATACAGCTGCAGAAAGGCGCCGGTGTATTCGCGTACTTCCTCGGCGGTGCTCACCTTGACCAGGAAGCGCGCCACTTCGGTCTTGATGCCACCGTTGCCGCCAACGTGCAGTTCCCAGCCCGAGTCCACCGCGATGATGCCCACGTCCTTGATGCCGGATTCGGCGCAGTTGCGCGGGCAACCGGACACCGCCAGCTTCACCTTGTGCGGGCTCCACATGTTGGCCAGCATGGTTTCCAGGTCGATGCCCATCTGCGTGCTGTTCTGCGTGCCGAAGCGGCAGAACTCGCTGCCCACGCAGGTCTTCACCGTGCGGATCGACTTGCCGTAGGCGTGACCGGAGGGCATGCCCAGATCGCGCCACACATCCACCAGATCTTCCTTCTTGACCCCGAGCAGATCGATGCGCTGGCCGCCGGTGACCTTGACCATCGGCACGGCGTATTTGTCGGCCACGTCGGCAATGCGGCGCAGCTCGCCGGCATTGGTCACCCCGCCCTTCATCTGTGGAATGACCGAGAACGTGCCGTCCTTCTGGATGTTGGCGTGCGCACGCTCGTTGATGAAACGCGATTGCGGGTCATCGATGGCTTCATGCGGCCAGGTCGAGAGCATGTAGTAGTTGATCGCCGGCCGGCAGGTGGCGCAGCCGTTGGGTGTGCGCCATTCCATGAAGGCGTAGGCCTGTGCATGGGTGAGCAGCTTGTGCTCGCGGATGGCGCGACGCACCTCGCCATGACTCAGATCGGTGCACGCGCACACGGCCTTGGTCTTCGGGGTTTCCTGGAAGTTGGAACCCAGGCAATTCATCAGGATCTGCTCGACCAAGCCGGTGCACGAACCGCAGGAGCTGGCCGCCTTGGTGTGCTTTTTCACCTCATCGACGGTGAACAACCCCTGCTCGCTGATGGCTTTGACGATCGTGCCCTTGCACACGCCGTTGCACCCGCAGACCTCGTCGCTGTCAGCCATGACGCTGGCGCGGTCCTGGCCGCCGGTTCCGGCGTCGCCCAACGCGCTCTCGCCGAAGATCAACTGGTCGCGCTGCGCCTGGATCGGCGTGCCGTCCTTGAGCAACTTGAAGTACCAGCCGCCATCGCTGGTGTCGCCGTACAGGCACGCCCCCACCAGTACGTCGTCGCGGATCACCAGCTTCTTGTAGACGCCGCCGGCCGGGTCGGACAGCACGATCTCTTCGCAGCCATCGCCGCCCATGAAATCGCCTGCAGAAAACAGATCGATCCCGGTGACCTTGAGCTTGGTCGAGGCCACCGATCCGCGATAGATGCCGATGCCGAACTGCGCCAGATGGTTCGCACACACCTTGGCTTGCTCGAACAACGGCGCCACCAGGCCGTAGGCAATGCCGCGATGGTTGGCGCACTCGCCCACCGCGTACACCCGCGGGTCGAAGCTCTGCAGGCTGTCGTTGACCACGATGCCGCGCGAGCAGTGGATGCCGGCCTCTTCGGCCAGCCGCGTATTGGGGCGGATGCCGGCGGCCATCACCACCAGGTCGGCCGGAATCTCGCTGCCATCGGCAAACTTCACCCCGATCACTTCGCCCTGCGCATTGCCCAGCAACGCGCTGGTGGCGGTGTTGAGGCGGAACTCCAGCCCGCGTGCACGCAGCGCCTGCTGCAGCAGATTGCCGGCCACCGGGTCGAGCTGGCGCTCCAGCAACCAGCCGGCCAGATGCACCACGGTGACGTCCATGCCGCGCAGCTTCAGGCCATTGGCCGCCTCAAGGCCCAGCAGCCCGCCGCCGATCACCACCGCGTGCTGCTTCGTGCGCGCGGTGTCGATCATGGTGCGGGTGTCCTGGATATCGCGATACCCGATGACGCCTTTCAAGTCATTGCCCGGAACCGGCAGCACGAACGGGACCGAGCCGGTGGCGATCAACAACCGGTCGTATTCGGCCTCGGTGCCATCGGCGGCAATCACGCGGCGACGCACCCGGTCGATGCGCGTGACTTCGGTGTTCAGATGCAGCTGGATGCCGTTGTCGCGGTACCACTGCAGCGGGTTCAACACGATATCGTCGAACTCCTGCTCGCCGGCCAGCACCGGTGAAAGCAGGATGCGGTTGTAGTTGGGATGCGGCTCGGCGCCGAACACGGTGATGTGGTACATGCCCGGCATCAGCTTGAGCAGTTCTTCCACCGTGCGGATGCCGGCCATGCCGTTGCCGATGACGACCAATCTGGGTTGCTTCATTGCCTGGATTCCTGTCGACATGTCAGACGCGTGCCGCGCCGGCGGTGGACCATTCGCTGCGCCACTGGGTCTTGACGCCAGCCAGCAAGCCCCAGCCGCCGAGTGCGAACGCGGCAAACAGCCACATGCCGAGGGCGTAGCTGCCGGTGTGCTGCTTGAGCACGCCCAACCCGGCGGCAAGTGCAAAGCCGCCAATGCCGCCAGCCATGCCGATCAACCCGGTCATCACGCCGATCTCCTGGCCGAACCGCTGCGGCACCAGCTGGAACACCGCGCCATTACCGGCGCCCAGGCACAACAACGTCAGCACGAACAACGCCAGCGTGATGGTGGCGCCGCCTGCACCAAACCCGGCAATGCCCACCAGTGTGGCCACCAGCAGATACACCGCCAGCAAGGCGCGGGTACCGCCGACGCGGTCGGCAATCACCCCGCCCAGCGGCCGCATCACCGACCCGGCCAGCACGCAGGCCGCGGTCGCCCAGCCGGCGGTACGCGCATCGAAGTCGAACTGGTCGTGGAAGTAGCCCGGCAGCGCGCTGGCAAAGCCGGAGAACCCGCCAAAGGTGATCGCGTAGAAAAACATGAAGCGCCACGCATCGCGGTTGCCCACCAGCACGCGCCCGTAATCGGACCACTGCTTGCGTGCCACTGGCGTGGGCGCCTCCTTGGCGATGGAAGCAAACACGATCAGCGTCAGCACCAACGGGATGCACGCCAGCCCGAACACGTTCTGATAGCCGAACGCTGCCGCCAGCATCGGTGCGAACAATGCCGCCAGCACCGTGCCGGAATTGCCGGCACCGGCAATGCCCATCGCAGTACCCTGATGCTCGGGCGGATACCAGCGCGATGCCAACGGCAATGCCACTGCAAACGAAGCGCCGGCGATACCGAGCAACACGCCCAGCAGCAGCACCTGGCCCATGCTCTGCACGCCCAACTGCCAGGCACCGAACAAGGCCGCGATCACGGCAAGCTGCGCCATCACGCCGGCACGCTTTGCCCCGATGCGGTCGGCAAACATGCCCAGCACCAGGCGCAAGACCGCGCCGCACAGGATCGGCACCGCCACCATCAGGGCGCGCTGCTGCGTGTCCAGCCCCAGCGATTGCGCAATCGGCACCTGCAGTGGTCCCAGCAGATACCACACCATGAAGCTCAGGTCGAAATACAGGAAGGATGCGAACAAGGTGGGCGTGTGCCCGGATCGCCAGAACGAGCGCTGCATGGAGACCTCTTCGAGTGCGATGGCCAAAAAAAAACGGCGCCCCTCCGGTAAACCGGAAGGACGCCGTTGTCCTGGATGCGTGCGGGTCGCCGTTGAACCGCTGCACCGTGTACGTGTTGTTGCAGGCACGCCGTTGCACCTGCACGTGAGTGCTACGCAATCAGCGTGCCAACTTATTCACCGTGGCGTCACGGCAACACAAGTGATTGAAAAATAGTCAGTTTGCGTGAGAGTCCCGTGGCTTCTCCAGCGGCACCGCAGTGCCGCTTGCATCTTCCCATTCCCGGCTTTCGTGCAGTAATGCACCAAGACCGTGCAGTGGCCGTCGGGCAGCGAGGTGCCAGGTGGCGACGACTGCATCGCGTGCGTCGCGCGTATCGCGAGCGCTTGGCGATTCTCAAGTCTGGTCGAAGGCGCGGCCCTCACCGCTCGCGGGATTGAGCAATCAGGTAGCGACGACTGCATCGTGCGTGTCGCGAGCGCTTGGCGATTCTCAAGTCTGGTCGAGGGCGCGGTGCCCGCACCGCTCGCGGGACACGCCGTAAACCCGTCCATGGGGGCTCGGTGGCGGCATCCATGCCGCCACACGGTCCCGCAATCGGCGAGCACACCACGCCAGACGGTTGGTTGGTGGTTTTGTTGAAAAGCAAAGTTCACCGCATCGCCAGCTTGCCGGTCGCTGGTTGAGATCCTTGCACACCGACCATCTCGACTGGCCCTTGCCCGCCCACCGTCGCGGGACCCTTGGCGGCATGGATGCCGCCAAGGAGCTACATGGATGTACTTGCGGCGTGTCCTGCGATGGTGGGCGGGCAAGGGCCTGCAGCAAAGGCGCAGATGGTCCGCTCTCCGCCTGATCCGCCGTTACTGAGCAATGAGGTAGCGGCAACTGTATCGTGCGTCTCGCGATCACTTGGCTATCTTCAAGTCTGGTCGAGGGCGCGGCGCCTCACCTTCGCGGGACCCGTGGCGGCATGGATGCCGCCGCGGAGCTACAGCGACGTCCTTGCAGCGTGTCCCGCTACGGTGGGCGGGCAAGGCCCTGCAGCAAGTCGCAGTGCATCCGCCCTGTCCTGATCCCCACTCCAGCGCGTCACCACCGCGCGAGTTGTCAGTCGTCGCTGGGTGTATCGAACAAGCGATTGCGGCGGTCATCGCCTTCCGGCACGGCCACGCCAATGCGCGCGGCGGCACTGCGGTAGTTATCCAGGCGATGGATGTCCTGTAGCCGCGCGAGGTCGTCGTCCTTGATGGCGTGCCACCCCCAGCGCTGGAACTGGCTCAGGAACCACTGACCATCCGAGAGCCACGGCATGTTGACCGCGCCATCGCGATGGAACGCCAGCGCCGTCGCATCGACGTTGGCCGCATCGGCGTCGGCATTGGCATCCAGGCACGCGGCAAGATGGGCCGCCGACACCCCGATATGCTGCGGCTCCGCAAGCCACTGCGCACACTGTGCCCGGTTGTCCGGCCCCGCATCCAGCCAGCGGCAGGCGTCCAGCACGCAGGCGGTCAGCTGCTGCGTCAGCTCCGGCTGCAGGGCGGCGAACTCGCGCCGGCACGCCAGCACCTTCTCTGGATGGCCAGGCCAGAGCTCGCCACTGCGGATCACCCGCGCACCACTGCCCTGCGCCTGCGCGACCGCTGCCCACGGCTCCCCGGAGCAATACCCATCGACCAGCCCACTGGCCAATGCCTCGGGCATCCGTGGTGGCGGGATGGTGAGCACATCGACATCGCGCATCGGGTCTACCCCGCCTGCAGCCAGCCAGTAGTACAGCCACAACGCGTGCGTCCCGGTGGGAAACGTCTGCGCGAACACTGCGCGCCGACCCAGCCCGGACAGTGCCTGCGGCAGTGTCTGGCCATTGGCCAGCGCCTGCGCCAGGCCCGGCGCCATGGTGATCGCCTGACCGTTGTGGTTGAGCGTCATCAGCAAGGCCATCGGACATTGCGGCCCGGCAATGCCCAGGTCGATGGCGTACACCAGGCTGGCCAGGGCATGCGCCGCATCCACCTCGCCGGCCAGCAGGCGGTCGCGCACGCCGGCCCACGAGGCTTGCCGCTGCAGCTCCAGGTGCAGGCCATGCGCGCGGTCCAGGCCCAGCCGCTGCGCGGCAACCAACGGGGCGCAGTCGATCAACGGCATGTAAGCCACGCGCAACACAGGAACGTCAGGTTGGCTCATGTCATCATCCCAGCAATTCGGCCATGGACACGATGCGTCGCGCCACCTCGGCCAACTTGACGCCCTGCTTCATCGCCTGCTGGCGCAGCGCAGCGTATGCATCGGCCTCGCTGAGGCCGCGTTTTTCCATCAACAAGCCCTTGGCACGGTCGATCTGCTTGCGGTCCTGCAACGCCTGCTGCACATCGTCCAGGCGTTTGCGCATGCTGCTTTCGTGCGCAAACCGCGCCAACGCCACCTGCACGATCGGCGCCAGCCGCGCCGGCGCCAGGCCATCTACTACGTATGCCGTCACGCCCGCACCGACGGCGGCGTGGATCAGCGCATCGTCCCCATCGCCGGAGAACATCACCACCGGGCGCGGCGCATGGGCATGCAGCATCGACAATTGCTCCAGCGTGTCGCGCGAGGGCGAATCCACATCGATCACCACCACATCCGCCTGCTGGCTTTGCACCGCGTGCAACAGCGCACCGACCGAGGCCACGTCGTCGAGCACCGTGTAGCCGGCGCGCGTCAATGCCTGGCGCAGTTCGCCGATGGGCTTTTCGGTATCGTTGACGAGCAAAACACGCATTGGCGGCAGCGAGGCGTGTGGACGTGCGCCGATGGTGCCATGCAACATGCCGTCGGTGCGAGTCATCCTTTCGGAGCGAGTCTGATGCCGTTGTTTCCGTTGTTCGCAAATCTGCAAGGACGCGCCGTGCTGGTGATCGGCGGTGGCGAGGTCGCCACGCGCAAGGTGCTGGCGCTGCTCAAGGCCGGCGCGCACATCCGCCTGTATGCACATGCACTGTCGCCAGAGCTCGCAGAACTGACGCAGGCCGGGCGCTTCGAGCAACTGGGCGGCACGTTCGACCCGGCGTGGATCGACACGGTGTGGCTGGTGGTCGCCGCCACCGACGATACCGAGCTGAATCAGCGCGTGGCCGCAGCGGCCGGCGCACGTCAGCGCCTGGTCAATGTGGTGGACGATGCCGAGCTGTCCACCTACCAGGTGCCGGCGATCGTGGACCGCGACCCGCTGGTGATCGCCATTTCGTCAGCCGGCGCCGCGCCGATGCTGGCGCGTCGCCTGCGTGAGCGGCTCGAGCGCGAGCTGGATGCATCGGTTGGCCGGTTTGCCGCTCTGTTCGCGCGTCATCGCGAGCGTATCCGCAGCCAGTTCCCCGATATGAACCGCCGCAGGCGCTGGTTCGATCGCGTCATCGACGGGCAGGTGCCGCTGCTGTTGCAGGCCGGCGACGATGCCGCCGCCGAGGTGGCCTTCAACACGGCCCTGGACGATGCCGGCGCCGTGCCTGCGCGCGGCAGCGTGCAACTGGTCGGCACCGGCCCCGGCGACCCGGGGCTGCTGACCTTGAAGGCGCTGCGTGCGATGAACCTGGCCGACGTGCTGCTGGTTGCCGCCGATGTACCCGACGCCGTGCTCGAGCTGGCGCGTCGCGATGCAACGCGGCGTGCGCTGCCGGCGGATGCGCAGGCACAGCAGGCCTTGCTACTGGAACTGGCCAACGATGGCTTGCACGTGGTGGCGCTGCGCGGCGGCATGGGCTACGACGACGCGGCGGCGGCGCCCATCGAAGCGGCGCTGAAAGCCGGCGGGCTTGCCTGCGAGCGCGTGCCTGGCCTCTGCCGCACGCCATGTGTGCGCCTGGCAGGGTGAACGTCGCGCGTCATGCAGGCGTGTCGCCCAAGAACACGCAATAAAACCCACCCGTAGCGGCCAGGCTTGAGCAGCCGGTACGCGGACGCGGCAGGGACCAGCCGCACTCCGGTTCACCCGCGCCGCCCGCACCCACCTGACGAGTGCTCACGCCGTTTTGTTGGCCGCTCAAGCCGCAGCGCTGAAGGCGTCGGATGCCTGTGCACTCACACTCTCCGCTCGTCGACTTATCTGAATGGCAACAGGCGCACCCGCTGAGCTGCCCGCTACGTCTTCGGAAACCGCGTGCGCGCACTGTCGCGCACATCCACGTCGAAGGTCACCTGCAGCGTCATCGGCTCGGCGTGCCCGGCGCCCGCATCGAAACGGAAGCTCAGCCCATCGCGGCTGGGCAATTGGCGCGCATGCTCTTCGAGTGCACCGCGCGGCACCTGCAATTGCCAGTGGTCGGTGGCGCAGTTGCACGCCGCATGGCCGCCGGTGAGGCTCACGCTGTGCCGCACCAGCCGTGCACCCTGCCCGCTCGGCAGGCGGCTCAGATTCTCCACGCTGCGTCCGGCGAGCAAGGTGGCCAGCTCGGCCTCGTCGATACGGAACCGCAGGTGCTGGCCGTCAATCTGGATTTTCATGGATGAGCTGACTCCACTGCTCGGGCGTATTGCAATTGACGAACGCGGCGCGTTCGCTGGCGGTGACTGCAAGGCGATGGCACTGCAGTGAACGCTGCAGGGCGCGCAGCGAACGTGACGATGCCTCGCCTGCCATCAGCCCGGCTAACGTCATGCGCACACGGGTATCCACAGCCAGCCGCATCGGCAGCATCTGCTCCTCGAAGGTCACGCAGCGCTGCGCTGAGGGCACCAGCAGCCGCGCCAGCAAGGCCGTGGACAACAGCGGCATGTCTACCGGCACCACCACCAGCGTGGTCGCATCGGGCACGCGCTCGATCACGCTTGCCAGTCCGCCGAGCGGGCCCAGGTCCGGTTGCGTATCGGCGATGCCGTCGTACTCCGGGCGCAGGCCGCTGACAAGCACCGCCTGCGCCCCGCCGTCGCGCAGCAGAGCCTGCATCTGCGCGATCAGCGGACGCCCGTGCCAGGGCAGCAAGGCCTTGTCGCGGCCCATGCGCGAGGAGCGCCCCCCGGCCAGCACCACGCCGGTCCATGCAGGGAACGCGCTCATGCAGTGCGCACAAGCGGACGAATGGACACTGGCCGCTTCACAACACGGGCACCGGCGCCGCCGGCTGCAGATGCCCCAGCCCGAAGACGTCCACATGGGTGGCGGGTGCGGCCGCATCCGCCTGCGGCTCCAGCACCGCCCAGACATTGGCCTGCAACAACGGCGCCACCCGAAACGACTCCTGCTGCGGCAGGATATGCACGCCCAGCACGCCCGCTGCGTTGCACTGCAGCCGGGCACGCAAGTGCTGGCGCCAGATCGGCCGCGCCTGCATCGGGGTGTCCAACGCCACGCGCAGCCCCCCCTCGGCAGGCATGCCCAGCAATCCACGCAGCGCTGGCTCGACAAAAAACCGCATCCCCGCCGCGCTGGCCATCGGGTTACCCGGCAACCCGACATACAACACGCCATCGCCAAAGCGCGCCAGCAGCACCGGCTTGCCCGGGCGCACCGCAACCTTGTGGAACAGCAGGCTGGCCGCATGCCGGGCCAGCGCATCGGGAACAAAGTCGTAGCGCCCGCGCGACACCGCACCGGTACTCAGAATCACATCTGCGCCGGCACCACGCGCCTGCACCAGCGCAGCGTCGAACGCGGCATCGTCATCGCCCACCTGCCCCTGCCATACCAACTGCGCCCCCGCCGCGCGCAACTGGCTGCGCAGGTAGCTGCTGGTGCCATCGCGGATCTGGCCGGGCTGCAAGGGCTGCAAGGGGTCGCTGATCAACTCGCGCCCGGTTGCGATCAGGGCGACGCGTGGCCGGCGTACCACCTTGACCTGCGCGCACCCCAGGCCGGCCAGCAGCATCAGGTGCGCACCACGCAACACGGTACCGGCACTGATCACCTCGTCCTGCAGGCGCACATCCTCGCCGCGGCGACGGATATGCTGCCCCGCACGCACGTCGGCGCGCAGACGGATGCGCCCAGGGCCCGAGCCCAGCTGGCTCAACACGTCCACCTGCTCGATCGGCACCACCGCATCGGCGCCGGCGGGGATGCCGGCGCCGGTCATGATCTCCCACGCAGCACCCGCCTCGGCATCGACCGCATCGGCGCCGGCGGCAACGGTGCCGGCCACGTCGTGCGCGCTGCCGGCCGCTGCACCACGGCCACCCGTGGCGATCGCAAAACCGTCCATCGCACTGTTGTCGAAAGGCGGCAGCTCGGCCGGGCTGGACAGCGTCTGCGCAAGCACCCGGCCCTCGGCCGCGGCACTGTCCACCCACTCGCCGGTAAGCGTGGTGACCTGCTGCTGCACGAGGGCAAGTGCTTCGGCGTAGCTGATCATGAGCGAGGCACTGCCGACCGAGAGACGTGGCGGCTAGGATACCGGGCTGCAGCGTGGACGGTACAGCCGGGCTGGCCGGGTGCACGCGGAACTGCGTGAGTCGCGCGCACAGGCGCCGCGCTTGAACTTGCTCGTACGCGCTGCCTACATCGCGCGTCGCACAGTCACCGGCATCTCCTCACCATTACAGCGCATGCACTTCGTCGACCTCGTCGGATGGCTGGCCAGCGCCATCCTCATCGCCACCCTGATTCGCCAGATCTACAAGCAATGGACATCCCATGAGGCGCAGGGCGTGTCGCGCTGGTTGTTCATTGGTCAGATCAGCGCCTCGGTGCTGTTCATTCTGTACAGCTATCTGGTGGGCAATGCCGTGTTCATCGTCAGCAATGCGCTGATCCTGCTGACCGGTATTACCGGTTTTGTGTTGCACCGGATCAAGCAGCGGCGACTGGGCCTTGCTGATTGAAAGGTGTTGGCTGCGTCAGTCACTGCGCCTGCGTGTGCGTGCTTCGACTGGGGCATCGAAACACGCGCATGCAAACAAACGGTTGAACATTGCTCAAAGGCGACAGCAGAAGCCGTAGGCGAACAGCGGCACCGGCCCGGCTGCACCGCTGCATGGACATGCCAGCGTCACCGTTTATTGGCGCGCGTGGGGGACCATTCGTAACGAAGTGACTGTGGCTGGCTCCGGATGTGCGCTGCAGCGAGTGACGACTGCTTTCCTGCGCGATCTCGCTACGACGTGCCGACGCGACGCGTGCGCTTCTTCGCTGCCGCCTTGCGGGCAGGCGCAGCCTTGGCAGAAGGCGCACTACTGGCCTTGTCCTTGTTCGCCACCGCGCCTGCACCGGCAGTCTTCGCCACGCGCTTGGCAACGGCCTTGGTTGCCTTCTTCGCTACCGCCTTGCGCGCTGTTTTCTTCGCCGCCACACGTTTGCGTGCGGCCGGCGCTACCTGCGTGCCGGCAGTCGCTTCAGGCATCGCATCGGGCACGCGCACGCTGATCCAGGTCGGCGCATGATCGCTGGCCTTCTCCAGCGCCCGTACCCACTTGTCCACGCCGGCATCCTGCAGGCCCGGCGCCAGTGCGCGGTTAAGCAACAGATGGTCGATACGCAGACCGCGATCGCGCGCGAAGTGCTGCCGAAAATAATCCCAGAAGGTATAGATCGGCGCGTCGCCATGCACGGCCAGCAGGCTGTCCGTCCAGCCCTGCTCTACCAATGTCTGGTAGGCCTGGCGGCTTTCCGGTTGCAGCAAGGCGTCCTTGCGCCAGCCCTTGGGGTCATAGATATCGGCATCGGTGGGCACCACATTGAAGTCGCCGATCAGGGCCACCGGATGCGGCAGGTCCACCAGCGTCTTCGCATGGCGGATCAGGCGCTCAAACCAGGCAAGCTTGTAATCGAACTTGGGCCCGGGCTGCGGATTGCCGTTGGGCAGATACAGGCAGGCGACCACCACGCCATGAATCGCCGCCTCCAGATAGCGGCTCTGCGTGTCGCCCGGGTCCCATGGCAGGCCGCGGCGGATCTCCACCGGGTCGGCGCCGCGCGCCAGCAATGCCACACCATTCCAGGCGCGCTGGCCTTGCCAGATCACGCCGTAACCCGCGTCGCGAATGGCCTGCTCCGGAAACGCCTCCTGCACCGCCTTCAGCTCCTGCAAGCCCACGATGTCAGGTTGCTCGCGCTTGAGCCATTCCAGTAGATGCGGCAGGCGGCTGGCGATTCCGTTGACGTTAAACGTGGCGATCTTGCGGATGGTGGTTGCCATGGCGTGCCGGCCGGTGCTCGCAGTGGTAAACGCGCAGCATGGCGGCCAGCGCATGAAGCCGATGCTCAAGCGAGGTGAAGCTGCGCCGCGTCAGCCCGCCAGCGCTCACGTCGTGCCCACCGCCCGCGCTCTTAGCTTGGGCACACTCACCTGTATTGGATTGCCATGCGACAGTCAGCCTTGTTGATCGGTCTTGCCCTGTGCGCCAGCTGTTCGCGCAGTCCACCATCGGTCACCCCGCCGGGCGCACCGGAAAGCGCCAAGACCAATGTCCTGGAGGCCGGCGCCAAGGTACTGCAACCCAATGGACCGGTCGGCAAGCTCGACATCTATCTGGTGGGCTTCCATCCGATGAAGGACGCGCCGGACCAGCAGATGGAAGCGCATCACTACTGCCAGCAAGTCAACGAAGACCTGGCGCAATGTGCGCTCTACGACGGCAACACCGCCCGCGCCAATCTCACCGGAGTGGAGTACATCATCTCCGAAACGCTGTTTGCGCAGCTGCCCGAACCGGAGCGGGCGTTCTGGCATCCGCACAATGGCGAAATCCTGTCCGGCCAGCTGTCCGCTCCCAACCTGCCGTTGGTAGCGGAAAAGGAGCTGATGCGCAGCAAGATCAATAGCTACGGCAAGACCTGGCACACCTGGCATTCGCGCAAGGATGGCGGGCCTGGCGATACGCTTCCGCTTGGCGAGCCGATGCTGGCCTGGTCGTTCAACCGCGATGGCGAGTTGCAGCAACCGTTGATGGATCAGCGTGATCGGGCCACGTCGGTCTCCACCGCCGAGCGTCGCGCCAATCGCCAGGACCTTACCCCGCTGGCAAAGCCGCAGCACGGGGTGGACGCATTACGCAGCCACTTCAACGACGCAACAGCCATCCCGGGCGTTGTCGATGCAGATGCACACGTAGCCGGCCACTGACGCCAGCAAAAAAACCCTGCTGCATCTGCAGCAGGGCGACTGATCGCTGCACGCGCGGTGCGCGTGAGCTAGGGAACAAATCCCGCACGCACGCAGCCGTCGTGTTTGTGCTTGAACATGTCATAGCCGCGCACGGCATCTTCCAGCGGCATCTTGTGGGTCAGCAAGAAGCCGGACTTCAGCCGCCCGGCCTGCGCCAGCTCCAGCAACCTGGGCACATACCGCTGCCCGTGCTGCTGCGCGGTACGCACGGTGAGCCCCTTGTTCATCACGGCGCCCAGCGGAAATTTGTCCATTACCCCGTACACGCCCAATACCGAGAGAATGCCGCCCTTGCGGCAGGCCAGAATCGCCTCGCGCAGCGCATGCCCGCGGTCGGTATGCAGATGCAAGGCCTGCTTGACGCGGTCATATGCATGGCCGATGCCGGTGCCATGGGCTTCCATGCCGACCGCATCGATGCACGCATCCGGCCCGCGGCCAGCGGTCATTTCGCGTAGCACGTCCACCACGCTGTCGACCGCCGTGTAGTCGATCACTTCCAGGCCCAGCACGTCGCGCGCCATCGCCAGGCGCTCCGGTAGCCGGTCGATGCCGATCACGCGCTCGGCACCCAGGATGCGCGCGCTCTGCATCGCCATCAGCCCCACCGCACCGCAGCCCCAGACCGCAACCGTATCGCCGGGCTGGATATCGCAGAAGTCCGCGCCCATGAAACCGGTGGGACCGGCATCGGACAGAAACAAGGCGTCTTCATCGGAGATGCCGTCAGGCACCTCGAAACAACCCACGTCCGCATGCGGAACGCGGATATAGGTGGCATGCGAGCCGGCATATCCCCCGAACGCGTGCGTGTAGCCATATATCCCGGCAGTGGGATGGCCCAACAGCGGCTCCTGCAGGTCCCAGTTGGGGTTGGTGTTGTCGCACAACGAGAATTCCTTGCGCTCGCAATGCCAGCAGCCGCCGCAGGAAATAAACGACGGCACCACCACCCGTTGCCCGACGCGCACATGCTTCACCGCACGCCCGACCTCGACCACCGTACCCATGAACTCGTGGCCGATGACATCGCCCTCGCGCATGGTGGGCAGATAGCCATCGATGAAATGCAGATCCGATCCGCACGTGGTGGTGAGCCCCACTTTCAGAATGACATCGCGTGGGTTGACCAGCACCGGATCGGGCACGGTTTCCACGCGCAAATCGTTGACACCGTTCCAGCAAAGCGCTCGCACGGAGTAGCCTCCTCAGGAAGTGGGGTGCGCGCTGCCGCGCGCCGACGGGGTATGCAACAAGCTCGGCATCTCGCCGGCTTCCAGCCATGCACGCAGGCGGCGTAGCCCCTTTCCAGCCAGGACGTACGGTGCCGGGTTCACCAGCTTGGTCAGCAGTTGCGCGATGACCCCATCCACGGCGTACTGCAGGGTCAATGTGGCCTCGTAGCCCTCGCGTCCGCGCGCCGGTTGTACCTGCAACAAGATGTCCAGCCGCAGTCCATGCTCGCCCTCAACCTCGTAGCGCACCGATTCGCCCATGCGCGCTTCGCCGCGCCGCAGCTCGACCGCCACCTGCTGATGCAAGGGTGCATGCAGTGTCCAGCGCGACGCATGGCCGTCGCCGGACACCAGGTCTGCAGCTCCCTGCAACAGCGCTTGCTGCACATTGGCGTCGCACCAGGCATCCAGGATCTGATGCGGCTCGGCACGGATGGTCATGCTGCGCGCGATCCGCGTGCCGTCGCCGTCGACGATGACAGGGTTGAGCGTCGATGCAGACATGACTTAGCGGGCTCCGCCCTTGGTGCCGGCCTGCAAGGCCTTGGCGTCGGCCAGATGATCGGCCACATGATGACGGGTGGTCTGCAGGTGCTGACGCACCTGCGGCGAGCTGGCATCGGGGATCAGCTTCTTGTCGAGCGCGGCCAGCGCATCGGTGTGGTCCTTGACCATGACCGTCACATAAGCGGTCGAAAACGCATCGCCTTCGAGCTTCTGCAACTTGCCTAGCTCGGCCTTGGACTTGGTCATCTGCAACTTGGCGCCCATCGCCGAGGTATCGGGCTGCCATTGGGCGATCTTCTGATTGTTGTCGGTGTGCTCCTTGACCATACGGGTTGCATAATCGCGCACGCCGCCCTGTACCTGTTTCTGCAACGCAAGGTTGGACGCATTGATTTCGCCCAGATTGATCGCGCTCAACATGCCCAGCGCCTCGCGCTCGTCCTCGCTCGGCGCGGCGGTGCCGGTCGGCTGCTGAGCGGATGGCTTGGCGCCGGGCGCCGTGTCCTGCGCGTGGGCAGAGAGACTGATGCCGGCGCACAGCGCCATCAGGGCGAAAAGCGGGCGACGTGTCTTCATGGCAAAACTCCAGCTGGATGAGGTGCCTGTCATGCTGGGCCGCATGACGTGACTCGGTCGTCGCGCCCGCGTCGCAATGTGGCGAAGGAATGTTGCTGCGCCGCACTGCGTCCTCACACGGCATGAAGGTCGCGCGGTGTGCGTCTGTCGCCCGGCTGGAAATGGCTGAGCACCATGCCGCTGCGCGGCTGGCTCGGGAAGCGGTTCAGGGGATAATGCAGGTCCTGCACCGGCAGCACGTAGTCGCTGGCGGCCAATGCATCCACCGCCGCCATCAGCAGCGAGATGGTCGGGTTTTCTCCAGGACACCGATGGTCGCGGTCGAACACACCACCACCCTGCGCGACAAAATCAAACGCGCTGCCCTGCCACTGCCGAAAACGTGAAGGGTCCAGCACATGCGGCTGTCGCCACACGCCAGGGTGGTGGTTGCTTCCATACAGGTCCAGCATCATCCGGTCGCCTTGCCGGAACGGCCGGCCGCGCCATTCGAACGGTACGCGCACCCGCCCCGCCACCATCGGAAAGAACGGATAGTGGCGACGCACCTCCTGCACCAGGTTCTGCAGCAATCCCGGCTCGCCGGCGCGTAACCGTGGGCGCAACGTCGGGTCTTCATGCAGCGCGAGCGCGGCAAAGCTGATCCAGCATGCAATCGCCACAATCGGCCGCAGCAGATTGATCAGCTCGGTCGTGGCCACGGCCTCACTCACTGACCGGCCATCGAGCTCGCAGTGCGTCACCACGGCCGCTGCAATGCTCGACTGCGCAGGGGTTTTTGCCCGGCACAGATTACGTACGCTACGCCCTACCCACTGTTCGACCCGCCGACGACCGTGCCAGCCGCGTAACCAGCGCAGGCCGACTGCACCGGCGCCGTCGATCATGGCCGCCACATCGCGTGCCATCGCGCGGCTGTCCTGCCCGTGCAGCGCCAACCCGGCCCAGCGACACGCTGCGCGATACAGCACATGCTCGGCTTCGTGCTGCAGTACGACGTAGGCGCTGCGTGCCCAATTGCCGGCCTGCTGCTGCCACTCGTCCATAAAGCAGTCGACCAGGCGCGAGGTCTGCGCCGGCGATAGCACGGCCATGAATAACTGCTTGCGGTGCAGGTGCGCATCGCCATCGAGCTGCTGCACGCTGCCCTTGCCCTGCAGCAGGCGCAAGGTCGTAGGTGGGAGCGCCGCAACGCGCGTGAAGCGCCCCGGATGATAGAACGTGGCAACCGCATCCGGGCCGCGTGCAAACACGACCGGCCGCAATGCCAGCCGCGCGGCAAACGCGTCACTGCCCAGTGCGTCGCATTGTTTGCCGACAAACAGATAGCCATCGCGTAGCAACTGCGGCAATACATCCCAGTGGGGTGCCTGTGCGATGGCTGCATCGGGTGGAGCGACATCTGACAACGGTGCCTGTGGGCACTGGTGCGGCGTGGTCGGCGACGGCATCGTGAGTCCTTGTGCATGACCGGGCCACGCTGCGGTTTGCCTGGCTAGCAGTGCGTGAACCGCCGCAGCGTGCGGAACGCGGCGCATGCGCCGGCTTCACGTCTCGCCGAAGCAGCGTGTTAGCGGCGCATCGCGTCACCGGCCAGGCAGCCGGTTGGCTTCACTGCGCGCTGCGCCAGGTCTGCCTAGCGTCACTGCTTTCCGCAGGAGACCCGCCATGGCCGCCCATCGCCCGCTCGATCAACAAGTCATTCTCATCACCGGCGCCTCCAGTGGCATCGGGCTATGCACTGCACTGGCCGCCGCCGAAGCCGGCGCACGCGTAGTGCTGGTTGCACGCAGCAGTGGCATCCTGCAGGAGGTGGCCGCGTTGCTCACCGAGCAGGGGCATCAGGCCATCGCGGTGGTCGCCGACGTGGCCGACCCCGCGCAGCTGCAACACGCCGCGGATGCGGCGCTTGCACGCTTTGGCCGTATCGACACCTGGGTCAACAACGCTGGCGTGGCCATCTTCGGCTTGCTGCAGGAGGTGGACGACCACGACAGTCGCCGCATGTTCGATATCAATTTCTGGGGCGTGGTCTACGGTTCGCGCATTGCACTGCCGCACCTGGCGGCCAGTGGTGGCGTGCTCATCAATCTGGGCAGTGAGGCGTCGGAGGCGGTGGTGCCGTGGCAAGGCCTGTATTCGGCCTCCAAGCATGCCGTGAAGGGCTTCACCGACAGCCTGCGGATCGAGCTCGAACACCTCGCAGGATCGCCGGTCTCGGTGGTGCTGATCCAGCCCACCGCCGTCGATACCCCATACCCCCAGCACGCACGCAATTACATGCCCCAGGAACCGCAACTGCCGCCGCCCCTGATCGAGCCATTGCGTGTGGCCGACGCCATATTGCACGCCGCCGAACACGGCGGTCGCGACATCAAGGTAGGCCTGATGGCAGGTGCCAATATCGCCATCACCCGGCTGATGCCGCGCCTGGCAGACCGGCTTTCGGCGGTGCGCGCACAGACGCAGCAAGGCGGCGCACCGGCCCGCGATCCCAAGGGAACCTTGTTCCATCCGGGCGAAGGTGGCCGCGTGCACGGCGAGCACAAGGCAAGCTGATGCAGCGACGGAAGTAGCCGGTGCCGCGCTGGTGAGAACCGGCCGGCATCGGGGCCTCTACCAGGCAATCACACCAACGCAAGCATTCGCCAGATCACACTGGATGCGCGCACGGCCCGCCGGTCACGCACCGGGATCGGCGGGCCCAAGCTGGTTGGCCGCCAGAATCTCGTCGATGCGCTTGACGATCTGCGCGGCCTGTTCCTGGGATTCGGCCGCGCCGGTGATCTTTTCGGCACGCGCATGGAACACATCCCAGAAATCGTCCGGATGCTGGCTGCGCATCTCGGGTAATTGCTCTTCCAGCTGTTTCAGTTGCGCATTGATGTCGTGGGTCATGAAGGATTCCTTGTACATAAAGCCGAAGACGGAAGGCCTGGCGATCATCAGACGGAACTGTGGCTGCGCTGGGCATGCCAGCGCCTGCGCGCTGCCGCGAGCGCGAAGCTGGCGCCGCACCGTCCGTGTGTGCTTACGGTACCGCTGCGGCGGTGAGCCTGATGCCAAGGCCGGTCATAGCCGGAATCGAAAACCCAGCGTATAGGTGCGCTCCGGCGATGCGATCTCGCGCGGGAAATCGCCGCCACGACGGCCAAAGTAATTAGTGGTCGTGGTTCCCAACAGATTGGTCGCCTCGGCAAACAGGGTCAGGCGCTCATTGAGCTCGTAGTTGAATGCCACGTCCAGCCACTTCTCCCGCCCCTGATTGATCTGCTCGGGCTGGTCGCCGGAGCTGTTGAAACTCACCGCGTAATCGCCGCGCCAGTTGTAGGCCACGCGCGCAGAAAAGTGCGCGTACTCATACATCAGGATCGCGTTGTAGGCATTCTTGGACACGTTGGTCAGCGGCTGACGAATGCCCTCTGGCGAGTCGGTTTCTGCAGAAATATAGGTGTAGTTGAGCTGGCTGCCAAAGCCGGACCACCAGCCCGGCAGGAAGTCGTAGAACTGCGTGTACCCTACTTCCACACCCTTCAACGTGCCCTCGCCCGCATTGCGCGGCCGGCTGATCGAATACACGACGCCGCCGATCGGCTCGTCGGCCGCGTAGTTCTGGATGTAGCCATCGATCCTGCGATGGAAGCCGGCCACCGACAGCAACGAGCCCGGGCGGAAATACCATTCCAGCGACACATCGGCATTGCGTGATTCCACCGGGCGCAGCTGTGGATTGCCGCCGTTGCCACGTGCCGGCAGCGATTCGGTGGACTGGTACAAGGCCAGCTGCGGGTTGAGGTCGGCAAACTCCGGCCGCGTGATGGTGGTGCTGCCGGCCAGGCGCAGCATCAGGTTGTCGTGCAGGGTCAGGTTGGCGCTGTAGTTGGGCAACACCTTGTCGATGCGCCGATCGATGCTGACCGGGCTCAACACACCATCCAGCGACTGGCTCCCCTGCAGCATGGAATCCAGCCGCGTCGCGCGCGCACCGATACGTCCATCCACCGGGATCGAGCCCACCGAAAAGCCGTAATTCACCTGCGCGTAAAGCGCGTAATTGTCTTCGCGGTCGTCGAAGAACAGCGCGGGATTCTCGTCCGGCGCATCTGCGCCATGCCCCATCGCCGAGCGCAAGCGTGCGCTCTGCTGCAGCAGCACGTCCTGATTGGCTGCGGCCCAGCGGTCGCTGGTAAACGCACGCGCACCGTCGAGCATGTTGCCCGGCGTCACCGAAGCCAGCCCAGGCACACCGCTCAACAGCAGCGGCGCACCGCTGATGTTGTTGCGCGCACCGGTGTCGCCGGAATGGTTGGTCGCCGTGCGCCTGCTGGCGCGCGCACCGACCTCCAGCGACCGCAGTGGCCCGAGATCGAGCGTGATGTCGGCATCGCCGCGCCACGCCCACTCCTCGCCCTCCTGCGCGTTCCAGCTGTCGTAGTACTGCGTCAATTCCCAATTGCCCGGCGCGGCGATGTCGTACCTGCTGCCGTCGGCCTGGGTGATCCAGGTGTCGGCTGCGCCGCCGCCGGAGCGCATGTGCAACAGCGGCGCCTGCGTGCTCATGTCCAGCGTGAAAGAGCGGTTCTTGGCGGTGCTGTAGGTATAGGCAACCTCGCTGCTCAGGCGCATGCGTTCGCCGGTCCAACGCCCGCCCAGGGCGGCCTGATAGGTATCGGAGGCGTTCTTGTGCGCCTGCGTGCTCGAGAGGGTACGCATGTCGCGCGCGACCAGGCCATCCAGCACGTTGGTGCCGGGCCGCACGCTCACCGACGCGGTGTTTTCCGGTGTGGCCAATCCGGGGAATGGCAGCCAGTAATTCACCTGTGGCCGATTGTCGTAACCGATGTACAGCGTGTCGACATACACCTCGCTGTTGTCGCTCGGCGCCCACTGAAACGAAAAATTGGCCGATTTGCGCTTGCGATCGCCGCGCGCCATCAGCCCGCCCGCGCTGTAGGGCACGTAGAGTTGCTGGCTGGGATCGACCGGATTCGGCTTGAGATCGTAGGTGCCGTAGAGCGTGTTGGATTCCTGATACGGCCGACGCTGGTACGACACGCTGCCCATCCAGCCCATCCGCCCCACCCCGGTATCGCGGCGCTGGCTCAGGGTGAGGCTGCCGTTGGGAACGGTCTTGCCGGACTGGTCGCCGCGCAATGCACTGACACTACCGGCAATGGTGCTGTCCTGATCGAAATCGAACGGCCGTCGCAAGTGCACGTCGACCACGCCGGCAATGCCGCCTTCCTGAAACTGCGCGCCGGTGGTCTTGTACACATCCACGCTGCGCAGCAACTCGGCCGGCACATCGGCCAGCTCCATGTCGCGCCCCACCGTGGTGAACACGTTACGCCCGTCCAGGGTGGTGACCACGTTGGGCAAGCCGCGCACCAGCACCTGCCCCACCTCGCCACCGGCACGCGCCACCTGCACGCCGGTGACACGCTGCAGCGCTGCAGCCACGCTGTTGTCGGGCAGCTTGCCGATGTCTTCGGCCACGATCGAATCGCTGATCTCCACGTTGGACTGCTTGGTCGCAATCGCGCTTTCCACGCTGCTGCGCACGCCCTTGACCTGTACTGCGTCCAGGGTGGCGGTGGGCTGCGCGGCGGCCGGCGCCGGTGCATCGGCGACGTCGGGCGTGGCCTGCTGCGCCGAAGCGCTGCCGCTCAACGCCAGACCGATCCAGAGGGCCAGCGGACGACGGGCAACGAGGTGGCGCGCAACAGCGTTGCGCGGGGATGCGATGAACATGTGTCTCTCCTGAGGCGGTCGTTGCGATGGCCCGCGAGGGAGCGCGTTACGCAAGACGGGGCGAACCGGGCCGGGTAAGCCGCACTGCCCTGACGGGTGCGAATTACAGCCGCGCCGCAGGCAATGCAGCGTGATCCCGGCCACGCGCACGCCTGCACCGTGACGCGGCGTTCATCGGCTTGCGCCAGCTTCGAGCAAAGCGACACCACACTGCAGCTACGGCGCCTGCGTTTGCGCGACAATGGCCCCATGAGCAGCCACGACATCTCTCCCGCCGATGCGCGCGCGCGCGCCCTGCACGGCGCCCTGCTGATCGACATCCGGCAGCTGCACGAACGCGCCGGCGGCCAGGCCGAAGGTGCGCTCGCGATCGCGCAGACCGATCTTGAAACCGCACCCGACCAGCATCTCTCCACGCCTTCGCGCGAGATCGTGCTGATCTGCCAGAGCGGCAAACGCTCCGCACACACGGCCGACGTGCTGCGGGCGCACGGGTACGGCAACGTCACCTCCGTGCTGGGCGGCACCACTGCCTGGCTACGCGACGGGCTGCCGGTCGTGCGCCCGACGCTGCCAGCGGACGAGCAGGATTTTCTCGAGCGGTATTCGCGGCATCTGCGCCTGCCGCAGGTGGGCGTGGAAGGGCAGCGGCGGCTGTCGCGCGCGCGCGTACTGCTGATCGGTGCGGGTGGGCTCGGCTCGCCAGCCGCGTTCTATCTGGCCGCCGCCGGTGTCGGCCACGTGCGCATCGCCGATGATGATGTGGTGGACCGCAGCAATCTGCAGCGCCAGATTTTGCACACCGAAGACAGCGTCGGCCTCGCCAAGGTGAACTCCGCGGCGCAACGCATCGCTGCGCTCAATCCGCGCGTGCAGGTCGATGCGGTGCAGACACGCGTCACCGCGGGCAATGTCGAAGCACTGCTGCACGATGTCGATGTAGTGATCGATGGCGCGGACAACTTTCCAGCGCGTTATCTGCTCAACGATGCCTGCGTCAAACTTGGCAAGCCCCTGGTGTACGGCGCGGTGCAACAGTTCGAAGGCCAGGTGAGCGTCTTCGACGCCGGGCGTCACCGCGGCCATGCGCCCTGCTACCGCTGCCTGTTTCCCGAACCGCCACCGCCGGAATTTGCACCCAGCTGCGCCGAGGCCGGCGTGCTCGGCGTGCTGCCCGGCGTCATCGGGCTCTTGCAGGCCACCGAGGCAATCAAGTTGCTGCTCGGCATCGGCGACAGTCTGGCCGGCCGCCTGCTCAGTTTCGACGCACTGTCGATGCGCTTTCGCGAGATCCGCCTGCCACCTGATCCGCAGTGTCCGGTGTGCGCGCCAGGCGCGGTATTTGCCGGTTATGCCGATTACGCCGCGTTCTGCGGTAGTGCGGTTGGTTGAGAGTGGGTAGTGAATTGACCGTGTGATGTCGGTTGGCCAACTGACTGATTGGGGTGCGATGCGGGGTTTATTGGCTTGAGGATTACGGCAGCTTGGGCAGCACAGATGGCTGTCTTCCGGCGTACCCTCACCCCAACCCCTCTCCCACAGGGAGAGGGGCTATAGAGCGACTCGCTGTGGCTGTTCAAGGCTTCAGCTGCAAAGCCACGCCACCTGTGCGCACGCCCGGGGAATGCGTACCGTGCCGTATTCACGCTCGGCGCCAAGCGCGTCGCATGCTTTGCGCCGTCCATCATCCTTCCAACAACGCGCTACATGGCCGAGCGCAGTCGATCCATGGCGCGCTCACAACGCGTAAGGAATCACCCGCACGATTTCGCCGGCCTCGAAACGCCGCGCCTGCTCGGGCAAGACGATCAATGCATTGCTGTCGGCCGCGCCACGCAATAAGTGCGAAGCGTCGCCGCGGTGCGGCAGCGCAGTCAGCCGTCCGTCCTCGCCGCACTCCAGCCGTCCGCGCAGGAACTCCAGGCGTTCGTGGCGCTTTTCCCATGGGGCTGCCAACGCCGCATGCCAGACCGGGCGCGGCTCGCTGCGCCCCTGCAATCCATCCAGCAACGGCACCCCGTAGGCGATCAGCGTTGCCAGCACCGACACCGGGTTGCCCGGCAGGCCCAGCACCAGGCAGCGGCCAATCTGCCCCAGCACCGCCGGCATGCCCGGGCGCATGCGCACGCGCCAGAAGTGGATGCGGCCCAGCTCACCGATCAGCCGCGGCAGATAATCCTTTTCGCCGGCGGAGACACCGCCGCAGGTGATCACCACATCGAACGCCGCCGCCGCATCTTCCAGCATCGTGCGGATGCGCTGCGGGTCGTCCGGCAAGGTCGGCCACGCAGTTGGCGCGTAGCCCAGCGCCCGTAGCTGCGCCATCAGCATGTCGCGGTTGCTGTTGTAGATCTGGCCCGGCCCGAGCGGCATGCCCGGCTCGACCAACTCATCGCCGGTGGCCAGCACCGCGATGGTCGGGCGCGGCGCCACCGCAAGGCGCGACACGCCAAGTGCCGCCGCCAGGCCAATCCGCGCCGGTGTCAGCACCTGCCCGGTCTGTATCACCAGATCGCCCGCACGTACGTCGCTGCCGGCCAACCGCACGGCTGCGCCCGGTGTCGGCGTGGTGCGAAACCGCACGGCGCCGTCGTGCTCGTCGGCCTCTTCCTTGGGAATCACGGTGTCGGCGCCATCGGGCAGCGGCGCGCCGGTGGTGATGCGCAGGCATTGGCCTGCGCCGAGCGTGCCGGTCCAATGCTCGCCAGCGAATTGTTCGCCGACCAACTGCAACGACGTATCGCCCGCAGCGACATCGGCATGCCGCAGCGCAAAGCCATCCATCGCGCTATTGGCAAATGGCGGCAGCGCCAGCGGTGCAATCAGATCGCCGGCGGAGATCCGCCCATCGGCGCGCGAGGTGGCGATGTTTTCATCGGGCGAACGGTTGCTGGCCGCGACAGCACGCAGAATCTGCAGCGCCTGCGCATAAGGAATGCGGGAAGGATAGTCGGTCATGCCGCGCAGGATACCAGCGCGCCGCTAGCGCGTATGACGGCCGCGTCACTCGGCTATTGAAGCAGCATGTGCCTTCGAACAACGCACGCCATTGCGCGTGAACTCAAGATTTCGGCCGATCTCGATGGTCGCCAATGCTGGAAAAAGGCACATCCACGTGATGGAGATTACGTTAGCCGTTGGTCGAAAGCTCAAGCACATCGTTCAGAGCTTCATGGCCCCGATCTACAGAGCTGATCTGCAGCTCACAGCTCGACAGACCATCGAGCTTCCAATACCGCCTGAAACATTGCGTGTCAGGCGGCCGCGATGCACCTACTTACCCTTGACGTGCCGGATCAGGCGCCGCTTGCGTGCGACCTGACGTTCGGTCAGCACGTTCTTCTTACCCTCGTAGGGGTTGGCACCCTCGCGGAAGATAAAACGCACCGGCGTGCCGACCAGCTTGAAGCGCTTGCGGAAGAAGTTTTCCAGGTAGCGCTTGTACGACTCGGGCAGCACCTTCAGGCGCGTGCCATGCACGATGAAGGTCGGCGGATTCGCCCCGCCGGGGTGCACGTAGCGCAGCTTGGAGACGTGGCCACGGATGCTCGGCGGCGGATTGGTCTCGTAGGCGATTTCCAGCGCCTGATTCACTTCGCTGGTGCTGAACTCGTGCGTGGCCGAGGCATGCGCGCGGTGGATCGCCTGGAACAGCTCGCGCATGCCCGAGCCATGCAGCGCGGAGATGCGCACCGCCTCGGCCCAGCTGACGAAACCGAGCTTGCGCGACAGCAGATCTTCGGCCTGCGCGCGTTGGTAATCGCTTTGCCCGTCCCACTTGTTGATCGCAACGACCAGGGCACGGCCGGCATCCAGGATCGCACCGAGAATCGTCGCGTCCTGATCGGTCACACCTTCGGTGGCGTCCAGCATCAACACCGCCACCTGGCATTGCTCGATCGCCTGCAGCGTCTTGAACGCACTGAACTTCTCGACCGCCTCTTCCACCTTGCCGCGACGGCGCAGGCCGGCGGTATCGATCAGGCGGTACTGGCGATTGTCGCGCTCCAGATCCACCGCAATCGAATCACGGGTGGTGCCGGGCACTTCGGAAGCGATCATGCGCTCTTCGCCCAACAGGCGATTGACCAGCGTCGACTTGCCTACATTCGGGCGGCCCACGAAGGCAATCCGCACGCGCGCCGGGTCGTTGTCCAGCAACTCGCCGGACCCTTCCTCGGGCAGGCGTGCGCCCACTTCCTCCAGCAGTTCGTCGATACCCTGACGATGCGCAGCAGACAACGCCACCACGTCGGAGAAGCCGTAGCGCGCAAATTCCGAGCGCACGGTCTCTTCGTCGGTGCCGTCGATCTTGTTGATGACCAGCACGGTCGGCCGCGCCAGCTTGCGCAGCCAGGCCAGGATTTCGTCATCGAGCGAGGACGCGCCTTCGCGCCCATCGACCACGAACAGCACCAGATCCGCCTCGCCGGCGGCGGCACGCGCCTGACGCGCCGTGGCGCCGGCAAGGCCTTCCTCGTCGCCGGCGATACCGCCGGTATCGACGACGATGAAGGGTTGCTGCTCGTCCAGCCGGCAGACGCCGTAGTTACGGTCGCGGGTGACGCCGGGCTGGTCGTGGACCAGCGCGTCGCGGGTGCGCGTCAGCGCATTGAAGATGGTGGACTTGCCGACATTGGGCCGTCCAACCAGGGCGACCAGGGGCAGCATCGCAAGGTCCTTATTGTGCCAACCGGAAGGCGGTGAGATCGCCGTCGGTGTTTTGTACCAGCAGAATGCCATCGACGACCTGCGGCTGCGCCAGCAGCGTGTCGCGTCCAGCGCGAGCGCGCGCGGCCAGTGCACCGTCGCTGAGTTTCAGCCAGTGCAGGTAGCCCTTGTAGTCACCGACCACGGCGTAGTCGCCCTGGATGGCCACACCGGTCAGCGAGCGACGTGCCAGGGCAGCCTGCGACCACATTGCCGCGCCGCTGCTCTTGTCCAGGCCCCACACCGAACCGGCGTTATCGGACACCACCACCACCGCCGACGACACACCGACGCCACCGGCGCCGCCGTGATCGCGCGTCCACAGCGGTCGGCCGCTCGGGCCTTCCAGCGCCAGGGTTTCGTTCTTGACGCTGGTGGCGTACAGCGTGGTGCCATCCAGCACCGGTGCGCCGTCCACGTCGGACATGCGCTCCAGCTCGGTGCGGCCTTCCGGCACGCCGATGGCCTGCTCCCACAACGGGCGGCCGTCCTGCAGCGCCAGCGCGCTCAAGGTGCCGCTGTCGTTGCCCACGAACAGCACCCCCGGGCCGGTCACGATCGGCGCGTTACCGCGCACCGACAGCGTCGGGCCTTCTTCGGCATGGAACCAGCGACGCTCGCCGGTGGCTGCATCGAAAGCGCTGACGCGGCCATCGTTGCTGCGTACCAGCACCAGGTTCTGCGCAATGGCCGGCGCGGCGATCACTTCATTGGGAACCTTGGCGCGCCACTTCTCGGTGCCGTCGGCCTGGTTCAACGCAATCACATCGCCGGACAACGTACCGATCACCACCAGGCCTTCGCCCACGCCCGGGCCACCGGACAGGCGCTGCTTGAACTTGCGGTCGTTACGCTCTTCTTTCTTGGGCTTGTATTCCCATACGCGCTTGCCGGTCTGCAGATCCAACGCCTGCACGCCGCCAGTGATGGCCGCCGCATACACCTTGCCATCGGCCACGGCCGGGCGCTGACGTACGCCGATATGCCCTTCACCCTTGCCGACGCCGGTGGACCAGATCTTGTCGACCTTGACCGACGGCTCGAACTTCACCAGCTCGGCGGGTTCCTGCGCCTTCTTGGCAGCAGCATCCTTCCCGGCAAACCAGCCCTTGACGGTGCTGCAGCCAGCCAGCGACAGACCCATCACCGCAATCAACGCAACGCGCTTATACATATCAACCTGCTTCATCAAATCTGCTCCGCCGGATCGGGCACCTTGCCGCCCACATCCATCAGCTTGGTTTCCAGCAAGCGGCGCTGCGGCGAGGCCACATCCACCGTGGTCAGGGCCTTGGTGTACAGCGCACGCGCCTCGTCCGGCTTGCCCTGGGCCACCAGCGCGTCGGCGCGGATCTCCAGGCTGGCGTGGTCCTGCGCATCGGCCAGCAGCTTGATCGCTTCGTCCGGCTTGCCACTTTCGGTGAGCACACGCGCCAGGCGCTGCTGCACGATCTGCTTGAGTTCGCCTTCGGCGGGCACGTCACGCAGGGTCTTGATCGCTTCGGCATTCTTGCCGGCATCGACCTGGGCCTTGGCCAGGCGCAATGCAGCCAATTCGGCGTAGATACCGCCCTTGCCATCGTCCAGCGCCACGATGTCCTTGGCTGCTTTCTCCAGGTCCTTGCCCTGGATCGACTTCACCACCGCCTCGTAGCGGGTGTTGGCTTCCACCAGTGCGGTCGTGGTGTGCTTCTGCCACCACTGCCAGCCCAGGATCAGGGCCAGGCCGAGCACCACACCGCCCACCAGTCCCGCCCCATTCTTTCTCAACCAGGAACGAACGCGTTCGCCTTGTTCGTGTTCGTCCAGCAGATCGTCGATCGCCATGCGTACTCTCGCTCCGTCATCCCGGAGGCGCGGAACATCAAAAGGGGAAAATGAAAAACCGCAGTCCGCTTCACTCGGAAGCAGGTACCACGGAGCCGTCGGAGGATACCGCAAAACGAGCCACGTTAGCGCGCTGGAACGGTTTCACATCGACGATACTGCCGCCTTGCTGAACCTGTACCGCCGATGCATTGCCCAGCACGATGCGGCCCACCTGACCTGGCGAATAACTGCGGCGTTCGCCAGCGCGGATCAGCGCCTTTTCGACCGCGCTGCCGTCCGGCGCCAGGATCTGCACCCAGCTGTCGCCGCTGAAACTCAGCGACAGGTCGCCGGTTCCGGCAGCTGCCGGCGCCTCATCGGCGGTGGCGGTACGCGGCACCGGCGTCATCGACGCGATATAGGGCGCCGGCTGTTCGCGTGGTGCGGCAGCGGGCTGCGTCGCGGCAGCGGCAGCGCTGGCCTTGGCCGCAACCGGCATGCTGTCCAGCGATACCGTGCTTGGTGCCTTGCCATCCAGGTGCGAACGCGTTGCGTACCAGACAGGCACGGCGAACACCCCGGTGATGACCACATACATCGCCTTGCGCGCGGTGCTTTCGAGAATGCGCCGGGCACGCGGGGTATGCGTGTGGCTGACCAACTTGACCGGTTCGATGGGTGCGATGGTCGCCTGCTGCAGCAACGGCTCCAGGTCGACCTGCAGCAGGCGCGCATAACTGCGCAACTGGCCGCGTACGAACACCGGCGCACCCAGGCGCTGCCACTCTTCCTGCTCCAGCGAATGCACCACCCGCGCAGGCATGCGCAGCTTGCCGGCGACCTCGTCCACGCTCAGACCTGCAGCTTCACGCGCCTCGCGCAACTGCGTTCCGCAGCCCTTTTCCTGCTCGAAAGGGTTCGGATTGGAATCACTGATCACAATGCATTGGCCCCGGGGTTAGCGGTCGCTGCGTCAGGAAATTCCTTGACCAACCGCTGTTGGTAACGGCTGGCAGCTACCTTGTCGCCTAGCCCTTGCTCAATCTGAATGGCGAGTTGTAACACGGAAGCCGTTGCCGGTGCAGCCGCAAGCCGCCGTTCGATGAAGGCGCGCGCCTCGAAATAGGCTTTTTGACCGACTTCATAGCGCGCCATCGACTCAAGCGCGTAAGCGTTTGCCGGCTCAAGTTCCAGTGCTTTGCGCAAATCACGGACGGCCCGCTCGCGCTGTGAGGCCTGCAGCGCGCATCCACCAGCATTGGCCAACGCAGGCGCCTGCGCATAATTTTCGTCCTGCAAAGCACGATCGAACCAGGCGAGCGACTCGGCCGCCTGGCCATTTGCACATAGCCACGCGCCATAGTTGTTGAGGACATCGCCACGTTGTGGTGCCAGGTCCGTCGTGCGGCGGTAGGTTTCTCCCGCCGCCGGATTACCCTGCCCTTGCTGGATGACTCCAAGGAACATCAATGCATCGACCGAACTGGGGGATTTCTTGAGAACCTCGCGCACCTGCTGTTCTGCGCCAGCATAATCGCCACTCTGAATGCGATTGTTTGCCAGGCCCAGCCGCTGATCCAGGGCGATCCGCTCGCGGGTTGCAGCACTGTCACGGAAGTCATAACTCGGCGCGACCTGCTCCACGGTCTTGATCTTGCCGGCCTTGGCATTGCGACCGCCGCAACCGACCGCACACAACGCGATCGCCACGGCCGCCATTAACGCGAGTTCACGCTGCCGCATCTCGATCGGCCTGCCCTTCCAATGTGCGGCGGAACTCCGCCTGGCGACGGGTACGGTCCATGACCTGACCCTTGAGCTGCCCGCATGCCGCGTCGATGTCGTCGCCACGGGTGCGGCGAACCATCGTCAGCACCTGCGCATCGAGCAGGATCTTCTGGAATGCGCGAATCTCCGTATCGCCCGAGCGCTCGTAACGCGTGCCGGGAAACGGGTTGAACGGAATCAGGTTGACCTTGCCGGCGTCCTTGGACTGCACCGCATTGTCGAACTGCCGCATCAACCGGGCCAGCTGGCGCGCATGCTCCGGCTGGTCGTTGATGCCCTTCATCAAGGTGTATTCGAAGGTCACCGAGTCGCGCTTCTTGCTGCCGCGCAGATAGCGCGCGCACGACTCCATCAACTCGGCGATCGGGTACTTCTTGTTCAACGGCACCAGGCTCTCGCGCAGCGTGTCGTTGGCGGCATGCAGGGACACCGCCAGCGAGACGTCGCTTTCCGTGGAAAGCCGGTCGATCATCGGCACCAGGCCGGAGGTCGACAGCGTGACCCGCTTGCTGGCCAGGCCGTAGCCCAGATCGTCGCGCATCACGCTCATCGCGCGCACGACGTTGTCGAAATTCATCAACGGCTCACCCATGCCCATCATCACCACATTGGTGAGGCGGCGCTGCTGATGCGGCACGTTGCCCAGGTGACGCGCAGCGACCCACACCTGACCGATGATCTCGGCGGTGGTGAGGTTGCGGTTGAAGCCCTGGGTGGCGGTTGAACAGAACGTGCAGTTCAAGCCGCAGCCGACCTGGGAGGACACGCACAGCGTGCCGCGGCCCTTGTCGGGGATGTACACGGTTTCGATGGCGTTCTTGCCGTCGGTACCCATGGCCAGCAGCCATTTGTGGGTGCCGTCGGTAGAGGGCTTGTCGAACACGACGTTCGGGACGAGGACCTCGGCATGCTGGTGCAACTTCGCACGCAATGCCTTGCCGAGGTCGGTCATCTGGTCGAAATCGGTGACGTAGCGATGGTGTATCCACTTCATCACCTGATGGGCACGGTAACGCGCCTCGCCGAGGGTGTCGGCGAAGAAGCGCTCCAGTCCCTCGCGGTCGAGGTCGAGCAGGTTCTGCTTGCGCAGTTCCGGGGTACGGACAGGTACGTCCTGCAACACGGAGGGGATCACGACCTCATTCACGATTCGACTCTCTCGGCCTCAGCGCGAGACCACTTCGGTGGCGGCAAAGAAATACGCGACTTCGTTGGCAGCGTTCTCGACCGAGTCCGAGCCGTGAGCGGCGTTGGCATCGATCGAATCGGCGAAGTCGGCGCGGATGGTGCCCGGCGCAGCGTCCTTGGGATTGGTCGCGCCCAGCAGGTCACGGTGTGCGGCAACGGCGTTCTCGCCTTCCAGCGCCTGGATCATCACCGGGCCGGAGATCATGAACTCGACCAGGGCGTTGAAGAACGGGCGCTCGCGGTGCACGGCGTAGAAGCCTTCGGCTTCGCGACGCGACAGCTGCTTGTACTTGGCGGCCACGACCTTCAGGCCAGCCTTCTCGAAGCGGCTGTAGATTTCGCCGATGACGTTCTTGGCAACGGCGTCGGGCTTGATGATGGACAGGGTGCGCTCCAGCGCCATGGGAAGTTCTCCGTTGGGCGGGCCACTGAAGGCCCGAGGTTATCATGAAAAAAACCCGCGTCAAAACGCGGGCTTAGGCTTCTTTGCGATGGTCAATTCTATCGTGTCGCCCATCCATTTGCACACCGCCCCCTGAATCGTGCTGCATTGCCGCATGACGCGCCTGCAACCAAGCCCGTAGACTCAAACAATCGTTTGATTGAGCCTCACCCCAGCGCATGCCCAAGCCTGCCCACTTCTCCACCAAGGACCGCATTCTCGGTGCCGCCGAGGAGCTGTTTGCCCAGCATGGGTTTGCCGGTACCTCGCTGCGGCAGCTGACCACCCAGGCCGACGTGAATATCGCTGCGGTGAACTATCACTTCGGCTCCAAGGAAAACCTGGTCAACGAGGTGTTCCGCCGCCGCATGGACGAGATGACTGCCGCACGGCTGCAGCAGCTGGAGGCAGCAAGGAAATCCCGGCCCGGCGAACTCACTGCCGTGCTCGCGGCCTTCGTCGAGCCGGCACTGGCGATGGCGCAGGACCGCCAGAACGGCGGCGCCTTCGTGCGCGTGATTGCTCGCGCCTATGCGGAAAAGAACGACAACCTGCGCAAGTTCCTGTCCGACCATTACGGTCATGTGCTGCGCGAATTCGGCAAGGCCATCGCCGTCTGCGTGCCGGGCCTGAGCAAGGAAGAGCTGTATTGGCGGCTGGACTTCCTGGCCGGCGCGCTCACCTACGCCATGGCCGACTTCGGCCTGATCAAGCGCCCGGCGGGCGTCAGCGAGGCCGACCACCGCGCGCGCGCGGCGCGCGAACTCATTCGTTTCGCGGAACCCGGGTTCCGTGCTCATTCCACACCGTAAACGCTCCACCAAGAGGCCATTGCTATGTCCAATCCGTTGCTAGTCCGTCGCGCCGCCGTGCTCGGTGCCGGCGTCATGGGCGCGCAGATCGCCGCGCACCTCACCAATGCCGGTGTCGACACCGTGCTGTTCGACCTGCCTGCCAAGGAAGGTCCGGCCGACGGCATCGTGCTCAAGGCCATCGCCAATCTCGGCAAGCTCAGCCCTGCCCCGCTCGCCAGCAAGGCGCTGGCCGAGGCGATCACCCCGGCCAACTACGAGAGCGGCCTGGAGCAGCTGCGCGACTGCGACCTGATCATCGAGGCGATCGCCGAGCGGATGGACTGGAAGCAGGACCTGTACAAGAAGATTGCCCCGTTCGTGGCCGAGCATGCGGTGCTGGCCTCCAACACCTCCGGCCTGGGCATCAACAAGCTCTCCGACGTGCTGCCCGAGCAGCTGCGCCACCGCTTCTGCGGCGTGCATTTCTTCAACCCGCCGCGTTACATGCACCTGGCCGAGCTGATTCCGGCCAAGGGCACCGACAAGGCCGTGCTCGAAGGTCTGGAAGCCTTCTTGGTCACCACGCTCGGCAAGGGCGTCGTGTATGCCAAGGACACCCCGAACTTCATCGGTAACCGCATCGGCGTGTTCTCGATCCTGTCCACCATCCATCACACGCAGGAGTTCGGCCTGGGCTTCGACGAAGTCGACGCGCTGACCGGCCCGCTGGTCGGACGCCCCAAGTCGGCCACCTACCGCACCTCGGACGTGGTCGGCCTGGACACCATGGCGCACGTGATCAAGACCATGGGCGACACCCTGCCGGACGACCCGTGGCACCAATACTTCACCGCGCCGAAGTGGCTGGAAGCGCTGATTGCCAAGGGTGCCCTGGGCCAGAAGGTCGGCGCCGGCATCTTCCGCAAGGTCGGCAAGGACATCGTGGTGCTGGACCTGGAAAAGCAGGACTATCGCGCTGCCGATCGCACTGCTGCACCGGAAGTGGTCGAGATCCTGAGGATCAAGAACCCGGCGGAAAAGTTCGCCAAGCTGCGCGAAAGCCAGCACCCGCAGGCGCAGTTCTTGTGGGCCACGTTCCGCGATTTGTTCCACTACAGCGCTTTCCATCTGGCCGACATCGCCGAAACCGCGCGCGACGTGGATCTGGCGATCCGCTGGGGCTACGGTTGGTCGCTCGGCCCGTTCGAGACCTGGCAGGCCGCCGGCTGGAAGCAGGTGGCGCAGTGGATTGCCGAAGATATTTCCAGCGGCAAGAGCATGAGTAGCGCGCCGCTGCCGAACTGGGTGTTCGATGGTCGCGATGGCGTGCATGGCGCGGAAGGCTCGTACAGCCCGGCCCGCGATGCCAAACTGCCGCGCTCTGCCCTGCCGGTCTACAAGCGCCAGCGCTTCCCCGATCCGCTGCTGGGCGAGCAGTTCTCGCCGGGCGAGACCGTGTTCGAAAACGACGGCGTGCGCATGTGGCATGACGGCGACGACATCGCCGTGGTCAGCTTCAAGACCAAGATGAACACCGTGTCCGACCACGTACTCAACGGCTTGCAGGAAGTCGTCGGCCGCGCCGAGAAGGACTTCGCCGGGTTGGTGATCTGGCAGCAGAAAGAACCCTTCTCCGCCGGTGCGGATCTGGCCGGCGCGCTTGGCCTGCTGCAGGCCGGCAAGGTCGATGCGTTCGAAGCCTTGGTCGCCAATTTCCAGGCCACCAGCCAGCGCATCAAGTACGCGCAGGTGCCGGTGATTTCCGCGGTGCGCGGCCTGGCACTGGGCGGCGGTTGCGAGTTCCAGATGCATAGCGCCAAGACCGTGGCCTCGCTGGAAAGCTACATCGGCCTGGTGGAGGCCGGCGTCGGCCTGCTGCCGGCCGGCGGCGGCTTGAAGGAAATCGCGGTCCGCGCTTCGATTGCGGCGGGTCCGGGCGGCGACGTGTTCGCCGAGCTGAAGAAGACCTTCGAAACCGTCGCGATGGCCAAGGTGTCCAACTCGGCGGTCAACGCCAAGGAGCTGGGCCTGCTGCGTGCCACCGACAAGATTGTCTTCAACAGCTACGAGGCACTGCACATCGCCAAGGCCGAAGCCCGTGCGCTGGCCGAGGGTGGCTACCGCGCTCCGCTGCCGGCCCGTCGCATCCAGGTCGCTGGCAATGTGGGTATTGCCACTTTCAAGATGCTGCTGGTCAACATGCTGGAAGGCCGTTTCATCAGCGAGTACGACTACGAGATCGCGACGCGTATTGCCACGGTGGTGTGCGGCGGCGAAGTCGATCGTGGCGCACTGGTGGACGAAGAATGGCTGCTCAAGCTCGAGCGCAAGCACTTCGTCGAACTGGCCCAGCAGGAAAAGACCCAGGCACGGATTGGGCACATGCTCAAGACCGGCAAGCCGTTGAGGAACTGAGAATCGGGAGTGGGGAATCGGGAATGGGTGAAAGCCTGACCGAGTCCCTACTCCTCCCAATTGTTTGGCCGGTCAATGAAGATGGCGAACCCAGGCGAATCCGCACTTGCGATTCCCGATTCCCCATTTCCCATTCCCGGCTATCGGAGATAGCCATGAGCAAGCAGATTCAAGACGCCTACATCGTTGCCGCCACGCGTACGCCGGTCGGCAAGGCACCCAAGGGCGTGTTCCGCAACACCCGTCCAGACGACATGCTGGCGCACGTGCTGCGCGCAGTGGTCGCGCAGGCGCCGGGCATCGATCTGTCGCGGATCGACGATGCCATCATCGGTTGCGCCATGCCCGAGGGCGAGCAAGGCATGAACGTGGCGCGCATCGGCGTGCTATTGGCCGGCCTGCCGAATTCGGTCGCCGGTCAGACCATCAATCGCTTCTGTTCGTCCGGCATCCAGGCCGTGGCGATGGCGGCCGACCAGATCCGCCTGGGCAATGCCGACCTGATGCTCGCCGGCGGCACCGAGTCGATGTCGATGGTGCCGATGATGGGCAACAAGGTCGCCATGTCGCCGAGCGTGTTTGCCGACGACCACGTGGCCATCGCCTACGGCATGGGCATCACCGCCGAAAAGGTCGCCGAGGAGTGGAAGGTCTCGCGCGAAGATCAGGATGCGTTCGCATTGGCTTCGCATCAGAAGGCGATTGCCGCGATTGCTGCCGGCGAATTCCGTGACGAGATCACCCCGTACGAAATCCATTCGCACCAGCCCGACCTGGCGGGCAACGTCATCGCGCTGCGCAAGCGCCTGGTCGACACCGACGAAGGCCCGCGTCCGGACAGTTCGCTCGAAGGTCTGGCCAAGCTGCGCCCGGTGTTCCGCAACGGCCAGTTCGGCGGCAGCGTGACGGCTGGCAATTCGTCGCAGATGAGCGATGGTGCCGGCGCGGTGCTGTTGGCGTCCGAGCAGGCGATCAAGGATTACGGCCTGACCCCGCTGGCCCGCTTCGTCAGCTTCTCGGTCGCCGGCGTGCGCCCGGAAGTGATGGGCATCGGCCCGATCGCCGCCATCCCCAAGGCACTCAAGCAGGCCGGTCTGACCAAGGATCAGCTCGACTGGATCGAGCTCAACGAAGCCTTCGCCGCGCAGGCGCTCGCAGTGATCCGCGACAGCGAACTGGACCCGTCCAAGGTCAACCCGCTGGGCGGCGCGATCGCGTTGGGCCATCCGCTGGGCGCCACCGGCGCAATCCGCGCCGCCACCCTGGTGCACGGCCTGCGTCGTCGCCAGCAGAAGTACGGCATGGTCACCATGTGCATCGGCACCGGCATGGGCGCAGCGGGCATCATCGAAGCGCTGTAAGTCAGGCATCGCCAGATCGGCCGCCATACCGCTCTAGTCAAACAGGTCAGATGCTCACCGAAGGCGTGCGAAAGCACGCCTTCGGATTTCTCGAAGAGCACGGCTTACCAAGCACGCAAGACGCGTCTGCCTGTCGCGAAGATGCGGCAAGCCGCGACCTAGCGTGCAATCAACCACTGCCCGGCACGCGCACCGGCAAACACCAACGTCAGCCCGGCCACCAGGGTCACCGCCAGATACACGCCGATCAGCGTCGAGCGGTCGCTGCGCGCGAACATCAGGCACTCCATCATCAGCGACGAAAAAGTTGTCAGCCCGCCGATCACGCCGACAATCAACAAGGCGCGTAGCGGCCAGCTCGAAGGACCACGCGCCTCCAGCCACACCATCAGCACGCCGGCGACGAACGAACCAACCAGGTTGACGGTCAATGTTCCCCACGGGAACCCGCTGCCAAAGCGCTGCAGCAACGATGCGCCGATCGCAAACCGCAGTCCCGACCCCAGCGCTCCGCCGGTCATTGCCAGCAACAGTTGCTGCCACCACACCGGCGCGCTCATGCGGGAGCCCCGCAGTCGGCGGCCGGCAGTGTCTTTGAAGAACCAGCATGCAAAAACGGCATCATCCATCCTCGGTCAAGAAGCGATGCCGGGCACGGACCTGCCGCCCCGGCGGGGTGGGCAGGCATCATCAGCACGCAGAACGCGTGCGGTTCAAGGAGGAATGCCATCTCCTGCTGCCGATTATGCCGTGGACCTGCCAGCCTTGTCAGCCCGCGCCTGGGCGCGCGCGGCGCGCAACCGATCGAGCTTTTCCTTGAGCTTGATCTCCAGCCCGCGCGGTACCGGGTTGTAATAGACCCGCTCTCCCATCGCATCCGGAAAGCCGGTCTGATCCAGTGCGATACCGCCTTCGGCATCGTGGTCGTACTGGTAATCCTGGCCGTAACCAAGCGTCTTCATCAGTTTGGTCGGTGCATTGCGCAGATGCAGCGGTACCTCTTGCGTGCCGGTGGCGCGCACTTCGGCCTTGGCCTGATTGAAGGCGGCATAGCCGGCGTTGGATTTGGCCGTGCTGGCCAGATACAGCACCAACTGCGCGAAGGCCAGTTCGCCTTCCGGGCTACCCAGGCGCTCGTAAATATCCCACGCCTCCAGCGCCATGCTCTGCGCGCGCGGATCGGCCAGGCCGATGTCCTCGATCGCCATGCGGGTCAGCCGGCGCGCCAGATAGGCCGGGTCGCAGCCGCCGTCGAGCATGCGGGTGAGCCAGTACAGCGCGGCATCCGGGTTGGAACTGCGCACGGACTTGTGCAGTGCCGAGATCTGGTCATAGAACTGTTCGCCGTTCTTGTCGAAGCGACGGGTGCGGTCGGCCAGCACCTGCAGCAGCGTCTGCGGCGTGATCTCGCCGCCCTCGCCGGTCGCCAGCTCTGCAGCGATTTCCAGCAGGGTCAGGGCGCGCCGCACATCGCCATCGGCGGCGCCGGCGATTTCCAGCAACGATGCATCGGTGACCTGGATGCGCTCCTGCCCCAGGCCGCGCTCGGAATCGTGCAGGGCACGCTGCAGCGCTTCGACGATGTCCTGCGGCGACACCGCTTCCAGCACGTGCACGCGGCAACGCGACAGCAATGCCGAGTTCAATTCGAACGAGGGGTTTTCAGTGGTCGCGCCGACGAACAGAATCGTACCGCGCTCGATATGCGGCAGGAACGCGTCCTGCTGCGCCTTGTTGAAGCGATGCACCTCATCGACGAACAGCACCGTGCGCCGACCACCGGCAAAGCGCTGCGCGGCTTCGGCAAGCACCTGCCGCACCTCCGGCAATCCCGACAACACCGCAGAAATCGCCTTGAATTCGGCATCCGCGTAATGCGCCAGCAGCAGCGCCAGCGTGGTCTTGCCGCAGCCCGGCGGGCCCCACAGGATCATCGAATGCACGCGGCCGGATTCCACCGCGCGGCGCAGCGCGCTGTCGGCTGTCAGCAGACGCTTTTGACCGACCATTTCATCCAGCGTACGCGGACGCATGCGCTCGGCCAACGGACGCAGGTGATCGGCGTCCACGCTGAGCAGATCGGCGGTGCCTTCAATGGGGGATCTGGTTCGTGCCACGCCCCATTCTATCGCGCCGTCGCGTTAGGGCATTGCGGTGACGGTGCGCGTTGGCGACATGCACCGTGCCGGCCACGCATGGGACTTGAATGCGAACGGCAATGAGGCGGCAGACACCTTCCCAAAGAAAAATATCTGCACGTGCAGTGCAAGCGACCCGTTACTGCGCGTCGCCCACCACATCCACACCCTTGGCCGGGGTGTAGCGGAAGGTGTCGGCGGCAAATGCAGGATTGCGTTTCCACCCGCTGAAGCTGATCGCGGTGCGCTGGCCGACCGCATCGACGACTTCCATCCTGGCCAGTCCGTCCTTGCCGAAGCCGAGCGAGGCCATCTGGAAGCTGGCTTCAGTGTCGACCTTGGGCGTCAGCGACAACCACTGCAGCCCGTCGCGCGGTGCGGCTTCTTCGCTGACGTCGTACTGCTTGTCCAGGCGCGCCGGGTCGATCAGGGCCACCAGCGGGCTGTTCTGCTCTTCGCTGCCCTGCGCACGCACCGTCACCTGCTCCAGGTCGGGGTCGAACACCCATACCTTCCTGCCGTCGGCCACGATCAATTGCTTGTAGGGCTTGGCGTATTCCCAACGGAACAGGCGCGGTGCAGACAAGGCCACCCGCCCGCTCGAGCGCTCCTTGACCCGGCCATTGCCATCGGTGACCTGCTGGTTGAACCGCCCGTCCAAGCCTTTCAGGCCGCGCGTGAACGTATCCAGCTCCTGGCGCGCACCGGCAAACGCGGTACCGGCGAACAGGGCGGTGGCTAGGACGGCATAACGGAGCTGGCGATGCATCGCGGTCTTCCTGAAGGAGTGCGCCAATTCTGAAGCTTCATAGATGAATGGGCGAGCGCTATCGTATCGACCTGTTCATGCAGCGCACTCGCCCGCCGTCATGGCGCGGTCTGCACCCTGGCGAGATCGCCATACACGATCTGCCCGCGAAAACCACGTCGCACCTGCTGGTAGAGCTCGCGAAACGCGCGGTAGTCCTGCGGCTGGCACAGCGCCTGCGGCCCACGCACGGCGGCACGCTGCAGGCGATGCACCGCCATGACAGTCTGCCCCTGCCGCGTCCAGTCCACCACGTACTCGCCAGCGGCATTGCGAAACCTGCTACTGCGCGGAATGGCGATGATCGGTACCGTCTCCGGGAAGGTCACCACGTAGGTTTCCTCGCGCACGCTGTCATTGCAGTAGAACGGGGTCAGATTGTCTTCTGCCGAGGTGGTGGTGTAGATGCTGCGCGTGGATTCGGCCCCCGGCATGTCCGGCAAGGTCATGCCGCCGACCACCGAGAAATCCACCGCGTCGTCGGCATGGAAGCGATAGCGATAGTTGAACGGCGCATCCAGGTCCAGCGGATCGCCCTGTATCAACAGATCGCCGGTGCCGTCGAAGCCGGACTGCGCAATGATCGACTCTTCGATGCGGTTGCGGTTTTGCGCATTGAGCTGCACGAACATCGCGCGCAGGCCCACCTCGCCGGTCTGCCCGCTATCCAGCGTGGTCAGGCCCTGCAGGCCGCCCTGCGGCGTGAACCGGTACTCGGTACGCGCGACATAGCGATTGACCTTGCGGTCGTTCGGCGGCGTGTGCGTGACCTTGCCGTCGCGCGTGTGCACTACCGGCGCACCGAGATCGCCGGCCGGCAACTGCCCGAAGCGTGCGTACGGGTTGGTTGAATCGACATACAGATCGAACGCCGGGATGTAGGTGATGGCGTGATTGAAGCGCCCCAGCACCGGGATCGGCGGCAGCGTCGGCCCGCCCTCTGCGCCGATCAGCACCGGCGTGCTGGCGATGCCCTTGGCGGCCAGCAGCGCTTCGAGGATGACGGTGTGGTCCTTGCAGTCGCCGTAATGGTTGGCCAGGATGCTGTCGGCGCTATTGGGTTCCAGCCCGCCGTTGCCCAGATACACCGCGACATAGCGGATGTTGCGCGCCACCCAGGCGTACAGTGCCGCCGCCTGCGCGCGCGGGTCGTCGATGCCTTGGGTGACCTGGTCGGCCACTGTCTGGATCGCCGGCGTGACCGCCGCCGCGCGCCCACCCTTGACGTGATAGGCCAGACCCATCTGCGACCAGCTGTCGAAGGTGCTGGCCATCAAGGTGGGGCTGAACTCCCAGGTCGCCGCGCTCCAGTTCTGGTTCTTCATCGGCACGGCGCGTTGATACCGCCACTCCCAACGTGCCTGATCGCCGCGGACCACCGGCTTGGTGCCGCCCTGCAAGCCGCGCACGGACAGATGCATCGGCAGCGCCTTGGGCGCCATCAGGGTAACCACCGCATCGTCGTACTGCGCAAACACGCTGAAGGTCTCCCACAGGCTGAAATAGCCGGGGAAATACGGGGTGTTCTGCGCCCGACGCACGCGGTAGACGATGCGCGCGCCCGGCGCCAGATTCGGGAACACCACCACCTTGACCTTGCGATCGGCGTACATCGCCGCCGAGGCGCTGGAGTAGCTCTCCTGGGTATAGATCTTGTCGGTCGCCACGTCCTGGCGCAGGCCTTCGGCGGTAACGGTGTAGGCCGCCAGTACCTCGAGGGTTTCCATCTTCTCGCTATAGCTCAGCCGCACCTGGCTGAACTGCTCCACCGCCGACTTGGTCTTCAGCAGGATCTCGTACTCGTCGGTCTCCACGCTGCTGGCATCGGCGCGCACTTCGTAGTCGGCGCGATAGCGCACGAAACTGTAGTTGGTATCGGCCTGGTTGCGCGGTGCAGCCGCGGCAGGCGCGGCCTGCTGTTGCGCCTGGGCAAGCAGCGGAGCGGAGACGATCAGCACAAACAACAACAACGGACGATGCAGCATGGGTCTCGATCGCGGCGGGCCGGAGCGGCCCTTCGTCAGACAGGGTAGCCGGTGTGCCGCGCGATGACAGGCATCGACTTCCAACATTGCCGTATTGCCGGGTCCGGTTGCGCTCGCCATTGCGCTACACGCGGTGGACCGCGGCGGTCTGGGCAGGCCACCTCAGTGAGCCGCCAAGGCCAACCAGAATGACCCCGGGCGCAGGCGCCGGGCGCGGCGGCGGGCCGCAATCGGCACGCCCCGTACCGCCAACCCGTCCCGATCGCCGGCTAGCCCGCCGCGATCGCCGCCGCACTCACTTGGGCGGCGGCGGTGCCAGCACCGTGCGGTCGCCGTTGTGTTCGGGCGGGCTGACCACGCCAGCGGCTTCCATTGCCTCGATCAGGCGCGCAGCGCGGTTGTAGCCGATCTTCAGGCGACGCTGCACGCCGGAAATCGAGGCGCGTCGGGTCTCGGTCACGATCCGCAGTGCCTCGTCATACAACGGGTCGGACTCGTCGCCACCACCGCCACTGCTTTCCGGCAGGCCGGTCGCACCGACCACCGTTCCATCGCCCATGGTCTGCACTTCGTCCAGTACGCCATCCACATACGACACCGGCCCGCTGGCCTTGAGGTGCTCGACCACGCGATGCACTTCTTCGTCGCTGACGAAGGCGCCGTGCACGCGGTCCGGCAGCGCGGTGCCCGGCGGCAGGTACAGCATGTCGCCATTGCCCAGCAGCGCCTCGGCGCCGGACTGGTCCAGGATGGTGCGCGAGTCGATCTTGGAGCTGACCTGGAACGCCACGCGGGTCGGGATATTGGCCTTGATCAAGCCAGTGATCACGTCTACCGAAGGCCGCTGCGTGGCCAGGATCAGGTGGATACCGGCCGCACGTGCCTTCTGTGCCAGACGCGCGATGAGCTCTTCGACCTTTTTGCCGACGATCATCATCATGTCGGCGAATTCGTCGATGAAGATGACGATGAACGGCAGCGTTTCCAGCGGCCGCGGCGCTTCGCCCAGTTCCGGATTCGGCTTGAACAGCGGGTCCATCAGCGGCTGGCCGGCATCCTCGGCGTCCTTGACCTTCTTGTTGAAGCCGGCCAGGTTGCGCACGCCCACGGCGCTCATCAGCTTGTAGCGCCGCTCCATCTCGGCCACGCACCAGCGCAGGCCATTGGCGGCCTCCTTCATGTCGGTGACCACCGGCGCCAGCAGATGCGGGATGCCCTGGTAGACGCTCAGTTCGAGCATCTTCGGGTCGATCATCAGCATCCGCAGTTCCTTGTGCGAGGCCTTGAACAACAGGCTCAGCACCATCGCATTGACCGCCACCGACTTGCCCGAGCCGGTGGTACCGGCCACCAGCAAGTGCGGCATGCGCGCCAGATCGGCCACCGTCGGGCGCCCGGCGATGTCCTTGCCCAGCGCAAGCGTCAGCGGGCTGGCCGACTTGTCGTATTCCTTGGAGCGCAGAAGCTCCGACAGGAAGATCATCTCGCGGGTGACGTTGGGAATTTCCAGGCCGATCACCGACTTGCCCGGAATCACGTCCACCACACGCACCGACTTCACCGACAGCCCGCGCGCGATGTCCTTGTCCAGCGAACTGATCTGGCTGACCTTGATGCCCGGCGCCGGCTCGATCTCGAAGCGGGTGATCACCGGGCCCGGATAGGCCCCGACCACCTGCGCCTCGATGCGGAAGTCCTTGAGCTTGAACTCGATCTGCCGCGACAAGGTCTCCAGGGTTTCTTCGGAATAGCCCTTGGCCTGCGGCTTGGGGTCGTCCAGCAGTGCCAGCGGCGGCAGGTCCGAGCCGTCGGTACTGACGCCCTGGAACATCGGAATCTGGGTGTCGCGCTTGGCGCGTTCGCTTTTTTCCACCACCGGTGCCGGCGGCGGCTCGATCTTCACCGGCTCGCGCTTGGCCTGCTTGACCGCATCGACCTTGCGCACTTCCTCGCGCTCTTCGCGCATCACCCGGGTCTGCTGCCACTCGCTGGCCTGGTGGGTCTTGCGCTGCATCAGCGGCCCCAGCGCCAGCACCCACCTACCGATGCGCTCCATCACCGCAAACCACGACAGGCCCGTGGCCAGGGTGATCGACACCAGCAGCAGCACCAGCACGAACAGGTTCGCGCCCAGCGCGCCGAAGCCGGCGCTCAGCGAGTTGCTCACCAACCGCCCAAGAATGCCGCCCGCCCCCGCGACGTCGCCATTGAACAGGCGCAGGTGCAGGAAGCCGGTCGAGGAGATCAGGAAGCCGACCATGCCGACCAGGCGCAACGCCGGCCCCAGGTCGGCCTCGGCCTGCCCTTCCTTGTCCATGCCGAACAAGGCGATCCAGGCCACCGCGCCCAGCACCACCGGCAGCAGGAAGGCCACGTAACCGAACAGCTGCAGCAACACGTCGGCGATCCAGGCACCGACCCGGCCGCCCATGTTGTGCACCGGCGCGACCACGCTGCCGGTCTGCGACCAGCCCGGGTCGGCGGCCGAATAGGTGAACAGGCTGGCCAGCAGATACAGCAGCAATGGCGCCACCGCAATCAAGGCCAGATCGCGCCAGAGCTTTTGCCGACGCGGATTGTCGGCCACCGCCGGCTTGCGCGACGACGACTTGCCCTCTGCGGGCTTGCTGCGTTCGGGAACCTGCTTTGCCACCTGTAGCCAGACCTTAGAAAAATGCTGTTAGTGGTTGATAATAAACGACTGAGGCCACGCTGACAGCTGTTGAATGACCACCGGTTGCCTCGCCGCATGCGGATCAACGAAAAACGCCGCACGAGGCGGCGTCAGACATGCACTGCGGGCGGACCATGCCATCTGCGGCTCAAGCAGTTCCATCGCGCCGCCTTGATTCACCGGGTGGGGACCGCCACTCTATGCCGCCACGGGGGCGCGATTGACCTACGCCATCCCCATCAATTCCTAGATCGCGAGTATACATGAGCGCCTCTTCTGCCAGTCCTGCCAAGCATTCCCGCCTGCTGATCCTCGGCTCCGGCCCGGCCGGCTGGACCGCCGCGGTGTATGCCGCGCGTGCCAATCTCAAGCCGGTGGTCATCACCGGGCTGCAGCAAGGCGGTCAGCTGATGACCACCACCGAAGTGGACAACTGGCCCGGCGACCCCCACGGCCTGATGGGCCCGGACCTGATGAACCGCATGCAGATGCACGCCGAGCGCTTCGACACCGAGGTGATCTTCGACCACATCCACACCGCGGACCTGTCGCAGCGGCCGTTCCGCCTGGTCGGCGACAGCGCCGAGTACACCTGCGACGCGCTAATCATCGCCACCGGCGCCACCGCCAAATACCTGGGCATTCCCACCGAAGAGGCCTTCAAGGGCCGCGGCGTGTCGGCATGCGCCACCTGCGACGGGTTCTTCTACAAGGATCAGGACGTGGTGGTGGTCGGCGGCGGCAACACTGCGGTCGAAGAAGCGCTGTACCTGTCCAACATCGCCCGCAAGGTCTACCTGGTGCACCGCCGCGACACCCTGCGTGCGGAAAAGATCATGCAGGACAAGCTGTTCGCCAAGGTTGCCGCCGGCAAGATCGAAACCGTCTGGCACCACGCCATCGACGAGGTGCTGGGCAACGATGCGGGCGTGACCGGGGTGCGGGTCAAGTCCACCATCGACGGCAGCACCCGCGACATCGACGCGCATGGCTTCTTCGTCGCCATCGGCCACCATCCCAACACGCAGTTGTTCGATGGCCAGCTGGCCATGAACAACGGCTACCTGGAGATCCGCTCCGGCCTGAACGGCGCGGCGACGGAAACCTCGGTGGCCGGCGTGTTCGCCGCCGGCGACGTCGCCGACCAGCACTACCGTCAGGCGATTACCTCGGCCGGGTTCGGCTGCATGGCCGCGCTAGATGCCGAGCGCTATCTCGACAAGAGCGCCTGAGGTGCCCGCTGACCGCCGGCCGCGCCGTGCGGCCAGCGCCAACGGCAAGCCGCGCACATGAGCGTGACCGCCCGCTGGTTGCGTCGGCTGGATGAGCTGCCGGCCGGTGCCTGGGACGCGCTGCACGATGGGACGCACCCGTTCATCAGCCATGCGTTCCTGCAGGGTCTCGAGCGCGAAGGGTGCCTGCGCCCGGACTGGGGCTGGAATCCACTGCACCTGACGCTGTGGGAAGGCGACACCCTGGTTGCGGCGGCACCGGGGTATCTGAAGAACAACTCGCACGGCGAGTTCGTGTTCGACCACGCCTGGGCGCATGCGTATGCGCGCTACGGGCAGGAGTATTTCCCCAAGTGGCTGTGCGGGGTGCCCTACTCGCCGGTGACCGGCCCGCGCCTGTTGGGCGCAGCCCGGTGGCGCGGACAGTTGCTGGTGGCGATGCAGGCATTGGTCGAGCGCAGCGGGCTGTCCTCGGCGCATGTGAATTTCCATCCGGCCGATGAGGATTCCGCATTCACTGACGACTGGCTGGAACGCAACGATCTGCAATACCACTGGCACAACGCCAGCGGCTGGAGCGACTTCGAGTCGTTCCTGGCGGCAATGGACCACAAGCGACGCAAGAACATCCGCCAGGAGCGCGCCAAGGTGCAGCGCGCCGGCGTGCAGCTACGCGCCGTGCATGGCGATGAAGCCAGCGACGCCGATCTGGACGCGATGTACGGCTTCTATCTCAAGACCTTCAACGAATACGGCAACTCGCCGGCGTTGACGCCGCAATTCCTGCGCCATCTTGCGCAGCATCTGCCGCGCCAGCTGGTGATGTTCCTGGCCGACCTGGATGGGCAACCCATTGCCGGCGCGCTGTGCCTGCGCGGCAGCGACACCCTGTACGGGCGTTACTGGGGCGGCGAGGCGCTGCCCGGCCTGCATTTTGAAACCTGCTACTACCAAGGCATCGAATACTGCCTGCGCGAAGGCCTGAGCCGCTTCGAGCCGGGCGCGCAGGGCGAGCACAAGATTGCGCGCGGCTTCCTGCCGACCCTGGTGCGCAGCCGGCACTGGATCGCCGACCCCGGTTTCCGCGAGCCGCTGGCGCAGTGGTGCGCCGATGAGCGCCAGGCCGTCGCCCGGCACGCGCTTGAGCTGGCCGAGCACAGTCCGTTTCGCGGCTGACGCGCGGTGATCGCGTCGATCGCGACACATGGATCGCGCCGGCCGTTGCCGTGCGAGGACTCGCCGCCCCATGCCACATAAGTGGCCTGCGCAAGGTGGATGGGGATCGTGATCAGCGCATGGCAACCACTGTGGCGCGCAGCCGTCGATTGGCCGGCATTCGGTCCGTGCTCGCCCTCGCCCCGCTGCCTGTGGCTGAGTCGCATGGCATACCGCGCGCCACACGCCACGCTCTAAACTGCCGCGATGTCGCGCCCCCTTCCCTTTCTGCTTCCCGCCGATCCGGCCGCACCGTTTCCGCCGGCCGACCAGGCATTGCGCGAGCCGGACGGCCTGCTGGCCATCGGTGGCGACCTATCGCCGCAGCGGCTGCTCAACGCCTACGCACATGGTGTGTTCCCTTGGTTTTCCGAGGGGCAGCCGATCCTGTGGTGGAGCCCTGACCCACGCATGGTGTTCCGCACCGATGGCGTGCACCTGTCCTCGCGCTTCAAACGCCAGCTGCGCAACAGCAGCTGGACCGTGCGCGCCGATACCGCCTTTGCGCAGGTGATCGCTGCCTGCGCCGCGATTCCACGTACCGGCCAGGATGGCACCTGGATCACCTCACCGATGCAGCGCGCCTATATCGGCCTGCATCGGCTGGGCCATGCGCACTCGGTGGAGGTATTCGATGGCCAACGCCTGGTCGGCGGCATCTACGGCGTGGCAATCGGCCGGATGTTCTTCGGCGAGAGCATGTTCAGTGCAGAAAGCGGCGGCTCCAAGGTAGCGCTGGCAGCGTTGGCTGCCGATTTGCAGTCGCGCGGCTGTCCGCTGCTGGACGCGCAAGTGGAGAACCCGCACCTGCTGAGCCTGGGTGCGCAGCGCATGCCGCGCTCGCAGTTCCTGCAGTTGGTGCAACACCAGGTGGCCCAGGCGGAGCCGGCAGCCAGCTGGTCCGAGCGCTACGGCGAGCGCCCCGCAAGCGCCTTGGGTGAAGTCCGCTTAACATAAAATTTGCGCCGCGGGGAGATGGGGCGTAAAATGCCGTCCCTTACGGCCCTGCCGGGCCAGCCGTGATTGCACAGGATTACATGTCGAAAGACGACTCCATTGAATTCGAAGGCAGCGTCAGCGAGACGCTTCCCAACACCACGTTCCGGGTCAAGCTGGAAAACGGGCACGAGATCATCGCCCACATCTCCGGCCGTATGCGCAAGAACTACATCCGAATCCTGACCGGTGACCGGGTCAAGGTCGAGATGACCCCGTACGACCTGACCAAAGGCCGTATTACCTACCGCATGAAGTAAGCGGTTTGGGTGCTCAGACGCGAGGCGGCCCATGGCCGCTTTTTGTCGTGCCTGCAATTTGTGATTTGGAACTTGCGTTGCTGGGACGAGCTGCGGCCCCTCGCTGCGGCGAGTCGCGTCACGCTGCATGAGTTCAAGTATTCAATGCGGCAAGTCACTCGGCGCAGGAGGCCCGGGTGAGACCCGACTCATTGCCGTTAGTCGCAGGCGTGACGGCCGGCGGGATGCGATGTCGCGCCCGAGTGGCCTGAGCGCATCGGATCAACGCGCAGGATGCTGCAAGATCCACAATGGCAAGCAGACGTCTGGGCAGACAGTGATCGGATCGAAGCTGCTATCGCTCGTGAGGCGTTGACGCCAAGTGTGTCCGCACAAAAAAAAGCCGCTCGTTCGAGCGGCTTTTTTGACAGCAATCGCTGGGATCAGTCGACTGTGGCAGGCAGCAAACGCTCCGGCTCTGGATGCGCTTCCACGACCAGCTCGCCGTCCTTGACGTCGATGTTGACCCGCCCGCCTTCCACCAGCTTGCCGAACAACAACTCGTCGGCCAGCGGACGCTTGATCTTCTCCTGGATCACGCGCGACATCGGGCGCGCACCCATCAACGGGTCGAAGCCGTGTTGCGCCAGCCAATCGCGCGCGGTGGGTGTGGCCGACAGCGACACGTGCTTTTCCTGCAGCAGCATTTCCAGCTCGATGATGAACTTGTCCACCACGCGTAGGATGTGGTCGAAGCCCAGCGGCTGGAACTGCACGATCGCATCCAGACGATTGCGGAACTCCGGCGTGAACCCGCGGCGGATCGACTCCATCGCATCGGTGGAATGATCCTGCTTGGTGAAACCGATCGACCGACGCGACGCCTGGGTGGCGCCGGCATTGGTGGTCATCACCAGGATCACGTTCTTGAAGTTCGCCTCGCGTCCATTGGTGTCGGTGAGGATGCCGCGATCCATGACCTGCAACAGGATGTTGAAGATGTCCGGATGCGCCTTTTCCACCTCGTCAAGCAACAACACGCAGTGCGGGGTCTTGACGATCTTTTCGGTCAGCAGGCCACCCTGATCGAAGCCGACATAGCCCGGAGGTGCACCGATCAGGCGACTGATCGAATGCGCTTCCATGTACTCGGACATGTCGAAACGCACCAGTTCGATACCCAATTGCAGCGCCAGCTGCTTGGTGACCTCGGTCTTGCCCACGCCGGTCGGGCCGGCGAACAGGAAGTTGCCGATCGGCTTTTCCGGATTGGCCAGACCCGAACGTGCCAGCTTGATGGAGCCGGCCAGGGTTTCGATCGCCGGGTTCTGGCCGAAGATCACCATCTTCAGGTTGCGCTCCAGGTGCTGCAGCACGTCCTTGTCGGTCGCGCTGACCTGCTTAGCCGGGATGCGCGCCATCTTGGCGACGATGGTCTCGATTTCCTCGATGTCGATCAGCTCCTTGCGCTTGCCTTCCGGCAGCAGCCGCTGACGCGCACCGGCTTCGTCGATCACGTCGATCGCCTTGTCCGGCAACAGACGGTCGCCGATGTGCTTGACCGACAGATCCACCGCCGCCTGTAGTGCGTCGTCGGCATAGGTCACGCCGTGGTGCGCCTCATACTTGGGCTTGAGGCCCTGCAGGATCTCGAAGGTTTCGCCCACGGTCGGCTCGACGATGTCGATCTTCTGGAAGCGACGTGCCAACGCACGGTCCTTTTCGAAGATACCGCGATACTCCTGGAACGTGGTCGAGCCGATGCAGCGCAGCTCGCCCGACGACAGCGCCGGCTTGATCAGGTTGGACGCATCCATTGTGCCGCCGGACGCCGAACCGGCACCGATGATGGTGTGGATCTCGTCGATGAACAGGACCGCGTTGGGGACCTTCTTGAGCGCGCTCAACACGCCCTTGAGGCGCTTCTCGAAGTCGCCACGGTACTTGGTGCCGGCGACCAGTGCGCCCAGGTCGAGCGAAAAGATCACCGCGTCGGCCAGCACTTCGGGAACGTCGTTGTCGACGATGCGCTTGGCCAGGCCCTCCGCAATTGCGGTCTTGCCCACGCCGGCCTCGCCCACGTACAGCGGGTTGTTCTTGCGGCGGCGGCACAGGACCTGGATGGTGCGCTCGATCTCGTCGCCCCGCCCGACCAGCGGGTCGATCTTGCCGTTGCGGGCCAACTCGTTGAGGTTGGTGGCGTACTCGGCCAGCGCATCGCTCTTGGCCTCGCCTTCCCCGCCCTCGCTCTTGGGCTCGCCATCGGCTGCGGACGGCTGTTCGCCGTCCTCGCCCAGCTTGGCGATGCCGTGGGACAGGTAGTTGACGATATCCAGGCGGGTGATGTCCTGCTGATTCAGGAAATACACCGCGTGCGAGTCCTTCTCGCCGAAGATCGCGACCAGCACATTGGCGCCGGTGACTTCCTTCTTGCCGGAGGACTGCACGTGATACACGGCGCGTTGCAGCACACGCTGGAAGCCCAGCGTGGGCTGGGTGTCGCGACCATCGTCTTCGGCCAGGCGCGAGACCGAGGCTTCGATGGCCTGCTCCAGATCGTTATGCAGACGCAGTTGATCCGCGCCGCAGGCCTTGAGCACGGCTTGCGCGGAAGGGTTGTCCAGCAGCGAGAGCAGCAGGTGCTCGACGGTCATGAACTCATGACGCGCCTCGCGTGCTCGCTTGTAGCACTGGCCGATGGTTTGCTCTAGGTCTTTGCTGAACATTGGTCACTCCGAACGGCTGTTGCCAACAATATGCGGCTTTTGTTGGGATTTTCCACAACCCTATCGGATAGTCATGTTCAGACGGCGTTAGCACGTGATTGCAGCCACACTGTTGCGCTGCTGGAATGATCTGGCGAATGCCTCAGGTCTGTTCCATCGTGCACAGCAGCGGGTGCTGGTTCATGCGCGAAAACTCGTTGACCTGGGCGACCTTGGACTCGGCCACCTCACGGCTATAGACCCCACAGACGCCACGCCCACGGGTGTGGACGTGCAGCATGACCTGGGTGGCCCGCTCCAGGTCGAGGTTGAAGAATTGCTGCAACACCGTCACCACGAAGTCCATCGGGGTGTAGTCATCGTTCAGCAGGAGCACCTGATAGCGCGGCGGTGGCGCCACTTCAGGCTTGCTGGCTTCGACGGTGAGGCCATGATCGTGTTCGTGGGAGGTCTTCCGAGGCATCGGGCCATTATACGGTTCATCGCCGTGCGCATTGGACGATTTACGCTGCGGCCCGCACAATTTGTCTCCGACCCCCCGACTGGCACTCGATGACTGACACCCTGACCGCGCTGCGACCGGCGCCGTCGCCCACTGCCCGCCCGCACGCGGCTCCGGCACCGCATGCGATGCCGGGCCCCGCACCGCGCGCCGACGCCATGGCTGCGCCGGATGTGCTGGCCCACCATCTGTTTGCGCAGGAGCGTCACCGATGAGCACCACCGATCCGCGTTGGCACCCGGACGTCACCGTGGCCACCGTAGTGGTGCGCGATGGCCGCCTGTTGCAGGTGGAAGAGACCATCGGCGGCCGCCTGTTGCTGAACCAGCCTGCCGGCCATCTGGAGCCAAACGAGAGCCTGCAGGACGCGGCGGTGCGCGAAACCCTGGAAGAAACCGGCTGGGACGTGCGGCTCACCCACTTCATCGGCACCTACCAGTGGGAAGCGCCCAACGGCCAATCCTTTCTGCGCTTCGCCTTCGCAGCCGAGCCGGTGACCCATCATCCCGAGCGCAGCCTGGACACCGGCGTGGTGCGTGCGCTGTGGATGACACCGGACGAATTGCGCGATGCGACCGAGCGGCTGCGTAGCCCGTTGGTGTGGGAGGTGGTGGCGGATTACCTGGCCGGGCAGCGCCATCCGCTGGCATTGGTGCGGCACGTCGCATGAGCACGCCGCGCATCGTGGTGGGCGTGTCCGGCGGCGTGGATTCGTCAGTGGCCGCGTGGAAACTGGCCGGCCAGGGCGAGCCGATTGCCGGGCTGTTCATGCAGAACTGGGCCGATGACGGCAGCGGCGATTGCCGCGCCGAAGACGATCGTCGCGATGCGGTGGCGGTGTGCGGCGTGTTGGGCATTCCGTTTCACTTCCGCGATTTCTCCGGCGAATACTGGAGCGGCGTGTTCGAGCATTTTCTGGCCGAGTACGCGGCCGGGCGCACGCCCAACCCGGATGTGCTGTGCAACCGCGAAGTGAAGTTCAAGCACTTTCTGGACGCCGCCCAGGCGTTGGGCGCCGAGCGGATCGCCACCGGGCATTACGCCCGGGTAGCCTACAGCGGCGGACGCTGGCGGCTGCTGCGCGGTGCCGATCGCGGCAAGGACCAGAGCTATTTCCTGCATCAGCTGGGGCAGACCCAACTTGCGGCCACCTTGTTCCCGATCGGCGACCTGGAAAAGAGCACGCTGCGCCGCATTGCCCAGGATGCCGGCCTGCCGACACATGCCAAGAAGGATTCCACCGGCATCTGCTTCATCGGCGAGCGCGATTTCCGCGAGTTTCTGGGGCGCTACCTGCCCGCCCGCACCGGCGAGATCCGTGACCCGCAGGGACAGCGCATTGCCGAGCATCCGGGGGTGTTCTATTTCACCCTGGGCCAGCGGGAGGGCCTGAACATCGGCGGCGTGCGCGGCCGGGCCGCGGCGCCGTGGTACGTGGTCGGCAAGGATGTGGCCAGCAACGTGCTGTATGTGGATCAGGACCGCGACAGCCCGCTGCTGCAGTCGCGCTGGCTGCAGTCCGAGCAGGCCCACTGGGTGACCGGCGCGCCGCCGGCACGCCGGTTCGACTGTACCGCGCAGACGCGTTACCGCCAGCCGGATGAGCCGTGCACGGTGGACGTCCAGGACGATGGCAGCGTGCAGGTGCGCTTCGAGCGGCCGCAACGGGCGGTGACGCCCGGGCAATCGCTGGTGCTGTACGACGGACAGGAATGCCTCGGCGGCGCAGTCATTGCCGCCACCGATGCACCGCTGGAACGTCAATTGGCAGGATCTTCTTTCTCCCCCGAGGGTGTGGCTTGATGAGTGTTTCCATGGATCACCGTGTGCTGGCGCTTGCCGGCGTCGCCCAGGCCCTGCAGCAGGTGCGGCGGATCGCCGAGACCGGGCATTCGGAGGCCGCGACGGTGCGTACCGCCATGGACAGCGTGTTCCGGGTGGACGCAGCGTCACCGGAGGCCGTGTATGGCTCGGCCGCTGCGGTGGCGCCGGGTCTGCGCTTGCTGCACAACTATTTCCGCAACCAGGGCCAGGACGATGTACTCCCGCGCCTGGCGCTGGCCGTACTGCAGCTGGAGCGCCGGTTCGTCCGCGACACCGCGACCGTGGCCACGGTATCGAGCGGGATCGACGCCGCTGCACGCCAGGCGCAACAGCTGAACGACAGCGCGCACCCGGATGTGCTCAGTTCGCTGGGCGGGCTGTACGCGCAGACCATCAGCCACCTGCGCCCCAAGGTCATGGTGCAGGGCAACCCGCACTACCTGGGCCAGGCCGGGGTGGTCGCCGAAATCCGCGCGCTGTTGCTGGCGGCAGTGCGCTCTGCGGTGCTGTGGCGGCAGATGGGCGGCAGCCTGTGGGACTTCCTGTTTGCCAAGCGCGCGATGAGCGAAGCAGTCGATCGCGCCTTGCGGTGAGAGGACGCAGAAGACGGTTTCAGGCGCCCGTAACGGGCGCTGGCGTGAGCCGCTGACGGCAACGCGGGCGAGACGATGTGGCGATCGTCGCTAAAGACAATGGGGGCAGTGCCGATACAGCAACCGTGACTCTGCCGAGAACGCCCATGTATTCACGTCCACTCATCCGTCTGGCCGCCCCTTTGGCCCTGACCTTGCTGTTTCCCTTCGCTGTCGGATTCGACTGGCCCGCTTCGGTGCGCTGGGCGATCCTGGCGACCATGACCCTCAGTTGGTTGGGTTTCGCTGCCTGGGTGACGTATTCCCAGTTCCGGCGTAATCCGGACCAGACCCGCATCCTGCGCGAGCAGGACCAACTGCTCAACGAACTGCGCACGTTCGTCAGCAACGAAGTCGACGGTTCGCGCTCGGAAGTCGAGCGTGCCCGCGAACTGATCCGCCAGGCCGTGTCCGGTCTGGGTGGCAGCTTCGAAGCGATGAACCGCAAGTCGCGCCAACAAAGCCAGGCACTGGCCCGCATCGTCGACCGCGCCGGTGACGATGGCAGTGCCGGCGTCGACGTCGCCCGCTTCGCCCAGCACGCCAGCTCCCGCATGGAGCAGTTGGTGGAAGCGCTGGAACAGGTGAGCGGCCAAAGCACCAACACCGTCCATCACATCGATGAGATGGCGCAGCATCTGGATGGCATCTTCGCGCTGTTGGAAGACGTCAAGTCGATCGCCGACCAGACCAACCTGCTGGCCTTGAATGCCGCCATCGAAGCAGCACGTGCCGGTGAAGCCGGTCGCGGCTTTGCGGTGGTCGCCGACGAGGTGCGCAACCTGTCCGAACGTTCCACCACCTTCAACGAGCAGATCCGCAAGCTGGCACACAGCTCCAAGGAATCGATCGCCAAGGTACGTGAAACGGTCTCGCAGCTGGCATCGCGTCACATGGACCGCTCCCGCGAGGCGCGCCATGAATCGGCCGCCATGCTGGAGAACGTCGCCCAGATCAACGCCTCGTTGGGCGATGGCATGCGCGAAATCTCCGAATGCGCACGCTCCATCGATGGCAGCGTGGCCGAAGCGGTGCGTGCCCTGCAGTTCGAGGACATCGCCACGCAGACACTCAGCGGCATCCATACCCACCTGGATCGCCTCACCGCGATCAACCGCGAAGCGGTAGCGCTGCAGGAACTGCTGCACCGCAATGGTGGCGTGTACGACAGCGATCTGGTCGCCTCGCTCGCCAAGGTCTCCAACCGTCTGCGCGACATGCGTGTGGAATGGGAACGCCCGCCGCACAAGCCGGTGGCACAGCAGGGCATGGGTGCCGGCACGGTCGAGCTGTTCTGAGACCAATGCCGCCGCGCAGCTTCTGATTCCGACATTCCCCGGCCTTCCGGGGATTTGTCGTTCCGCAACGACCTGGTGTTTCGCTCATGACGCTTCTCGCCCCGCCCCTCGATGACGCTCCCACCGCCGCGCTGCAGGCAGCGGCACTGGCCGCCGCACATGCCGAGCGCATCGCGCAAAGCGCAGCCGCCAAGCCGGGACTGCGGCGTGTCCGGATGCCGGCCGCACTGGAACGACTGGAGCTGGCCGCTCTCGCCGAAGTCAAGGCGCTGATCAACCCGCGCCGCGATTGCAGCGAAGAGGAGCTGCTGTTTGCCACGGTGGCCTGGGATCTCGGGCTGGACGGGGCCGCAGTGGGCGCATCGGGACGCTGATGCAGTGACGGCGGGGCGTGCCTCGGCAGGCGCCCCGCGGTGTTGTGGAACTGCCTGATTCCGAGGGGTGCCTGTCGTCATCCAAGGGTTCCCTGTCGTCGGCCGTGCCGAATCGCCGCCACTCTCGCTGGCGGGCGCGTGCGGCGACCATCCCCGCCTTGACCTGCCCTGCCCGACCGGATCGTCGCGCATGGCCGAGTGGTCCCGGCGGTCACCAGGATCACCTGGGGATGATTCGTTCCGAATCCTGAGCCTCGGTGTCAGTCAATCAGAGCGATGAACTCGCTTTGGTTCTCAGGCTGAGCGTCACAGATGCCATCAAGAACGCTCGCCTTGGTCACTGCCGCGGCAGCACTCGCGCGCGTGTCAGATGCGGCAGACGATGAGCGGTCTATTGTGAATTTCGATGGGACGCTCGTCCCGCGCATTCGCCTGCTCGCCAGCCAATCCACCAGTTCCTGAGCGATGCCCAGCGGTCACTAGGCCCGCGTCCCGACCAGCGTTGCCGACGAACTGCATCTGCTACAGGCACCTCGCAGCTGGAAAAAACCTGACGATGCGCTCGCACGCATGAAGACAGATTCCGAGGATTCGAGTGCAGGATGCAGCGTCAGCGGATTGGTTCGACGTTGCGGACAAGGGCGGCATCAAGGCGTTGCGCGCACCTTGCCGCTCCAACACCCGTTGGGGCGGTCAACGCGCGCATGATCGGAAACTGGCGTTCAAGCCCGCGGCTTAGTTCGTGGTGCCGGAGCGGGAAGCCCACCGCACGACCACAGGCCGCAATCCTGCGGCAGCAAGCGGATAAAACGTCTGCGGGTGGCTGCGCGGCATCAGGATGACGGCGCTGGCCTGGCCTGGGCGTCAGCTGGCAATCACCAGCCGTGCACCCAGCCGCATGCCGGCTTCGGCCTCGCGCAGCCACTGCGCCATGTCGCGCGGCGAAAGCGGACGTGAGTAGAAATAGCCCTGAATTTCGTCGCAGCCCTGCTGGCGCAGCAAGGCATCTTCCTGCACGGTCTCCACGCCTTCGGCGACGACCTGCATGCCCAGCGCGTGGCCCAGATGCACGATGGCCTGGGTCACCTCGGCGGTGTTGGCGTCGTCGAGCATGCCCTGTACGAAGCTGCGGTCGATCTTCAGACGCTGCACCGGGAAGCGGTTGAGGTAATGCAGGTTGGAAAAGCCGGTACCGAAATCATCCACCGCCAGCAGCACGCCGTTCTGTTCGAACAGTTCGAAACAGCGCCGCAGCGAATCCGAATCGCGAATGAGGGCCGATTCGGTGAGCTCCAGCTCCAGACGCGACGGTGACCAGCTGTTGTCGCGGCAAATCTCCAGCACGCGCTCGGCAAAGCCGCGCTCGCGTAGCTGCACGGCCGAAACGTTGACCGCGATACGGCTGAAATTGAGCCCGGCACGGTCCCAGACCACGGCCTGACGGCAGGCTTCACCGATGACCCATTCGCCCAGCCGCACGATCTCGCCGCATTCTTCGGCAATCGGGATGAATTCGGCCGGGCTGCAGGGGCCATGGCCCGGGCGGTTCCAGCGCATCAGCGCTTCGATCGCCGGCGAGGCATCGCCCACGGTATTGACCAGCGGTTGATAGACCAGGGTGAATTCTTCGCGCTCGAGCGCGCCTTGCAGGGCGTGTTCGAGCTCCAGCCGGCGCTGCGCTCGCATGAGCACGTCCTGGCTGTAGTAATGGAAGGTGTTGCGGCCCGACTCCTTGGCCGCGTACATCGCCGCATCGGCGGCACGCAGCAGGCTGTCGAAGTCCGACAGCCCCTCGCCCTGCAGCGCGATGCCGATGCTGGCACCGAGCTTGAGGGTGACGTGATCCTTGCGCAGCGGTTCGCCCAGCGCGCTGATCAGCTTGCGCGCCACGTGGCCGGCATCTTCCGGCTCGGACAGGTCGCGCAGCAGCACGATGAATTCGTCGTCGCTGAAGCGCCCGAACAGGTCGCTGTTGCGCAGATGCTGATGCAGGCGCGCCGAGGCGAGCTTGAGCAGGTTGTCGCCGGCTGCATGACCGAACGAATCGTTGATGCTCTTGAACCCGTCCAGATCGATCAACAGCATGGCCAGCACCTGGCCGCGCTCATGCGCTTCGCGGATCGCGTTTTCGGCCTGCTCGCGCAGCAGGAAGCGGTTCGGCAGGCCGGTCAGGCGGTCGTAATGCGCCAGCAGCTCGATACGCTCATTGGCCTCGCGCTCGCGGGTGACATCGCGGAACAGGGCGACATAGCGCGGCGGCAGACCTTCGCGGCGGTCCAGTTCGATCAGGACCTGCACCCAGATGCGCTGACCGGAGTTGCGGTAGAAACACAGCTCCAGCTGCTCGGGCAGGCCACCATCGGAAATGCGCAGCAATGCCGCCTCGAACGCGTCGCGCGAATCCTGGGTGTACAGCGCAAGCGCCTGCTCCAGGGTGATGTTTTCCTTGCGCAGGCCGTGGATGCGGTAACACTCCTCGGTCCACTGCATGCGACGGGTATCGACCTCGATCTCGCAGCCGCCGATCTTGCCGAGCGCGGACACGCGGTTGAGCAGCTCGGTGCGCCAGCGGATCAACGCATCGGTCTGCCGCTGTTCGGTGACGTTCTGCAGCTGGCCGAGCACGCGCACCATGCTGCCGTCGCCATCGAATACCGGCTGTGCCCACACCCGCAGATGATGCGGATTGACGCCTGGCAGGCCGTTGACCTCCAGCTCGAAATGGACCGGCAAGCCTTCGTGCTTGATCTTGCGCCAGGCGCTGCGCAGTTGCGCCAGCGAGGACCGGGCGAGCAGGCGCAGCAGATCGCGGACGCCGTGCAGGCGCAGCTGGGCCATGCCAAGCTGCTGCAGGAAATCCTGCGAGACCCACAACGCGTCCTTGGTCGAATCCCAGCTCCAGCTGCCCATGCTGGCAATGCGCTGGGCGTCTTCGAGCTGGGCCTGCTGCTCGCGCAGCTGCTGCTCGAGTAATTTGTGGTGATGCACGTCGGTGTGCGTGCCGACCATGCGCAACGGGCGGCCGTCGGCGGTGCGCGAGACCACGCGGCCGCGGTCCAGGATCCAGCGCCACTGCCCGTCGTGCTGGCGCAGGCGGAACTCGGCCACATAGGTCTCGGTGCGCCCGTCCAGGTGCGCCTGCACCGCCGCGCTGACGTGCGCGTGGTCATCGGGATGGATCAACCCGGACAACGCGGTGAGATTGTTCGGCAGTGGCTGCTCGGAGTAGCCGAGCATGCGCGTCCAGCGTTCGGAGCGGTACACCACATCGGCCGGGATGTCCCAGTCCCACAGCCCGTGATCGGCGCTGTCCAGGCCCATTTCCCAGCGGCTGGTGCCATCGGCACCCATCGGCTCGGGAATGCTCAAGGTGAAGGCCATGACCTGGCCGTGCTCGTCGCAGACCGCACGCAGCCAGCCTTCCAGACGTCCGCCGCCGGTTCCGGGCAGCACGCAGGCGGTCATGCCACCGCTGTCGGCCACCTGGGCGCGACTGCTTTCCAGCACTTCGGCATACGCACCAAGGGTCGCCGGCAGCCCAATGGACTGCGCAACGCGGTTGGCCGCCAGGGGCTGGCCATGCGCATCCAACAACACCACCGCCGAGGTCAGCGGGTGCTGCAGCATGCTTGCAATGACGCCTGAGTCCACTCTGGAACACTCCGAAGGATCGACCCCTGCCTCGGAGTCGCAATGGATAACGGCCGTTCGGCGGATTAGTTGAGGCACCTGTTTCCAGCGCGACCGAACCGGACCGAGTTACGGCTAAGATGGCCCCATCGCCAGCTCCAAAGGTCGTCCGCGGACCCATGCACCAACCTGTCGCCGTGCCCGCGTTTTCGTCCCCTCCCGTGTCCCGACTTCGCCTCGCCGAGCGCCTGCAGCAGGGCTTGTGGACCCTGACCGGTCTGTACCTGCTGATCGGTGTGGTGTGGCTGCTGCTGGGCAACCGGTTGCTCAACCTGGCCGGTGCAGCGGCGCCGGAACGCTGGTCGGACGCCAGCTTCCTGCTGCTGTCCAGCATCGTCATCCACCTGGTGCTGCGCCGCTTCGTGGCACTGATCGTGGACGAGCATGCGCAGCTGGCGCAGTCGGAGGCCGTGCTGCGGGCCAAGTTCCTGGCGCTGCCCAGCCCGGCCTTCATCTATGACCTGGCGACCATGCGCATTCTCGATGCCAACCCGGCGGCGCTGGAATTCTTTGGCTGGGAGCGCGATGAATTCCTGCAGCAGACGCTGCAGGCGATCTGGCCCAATGCCGATGGCGAGCGGCTGGAAGAGATCATCACGCAGATCCGCGGCAAGGGCGAGGTCACCTGCGTCTTGAACGAAGACCTGCTGACCCGCAGCGGGCTGCGCCATGTCGAAGTCCGCAGCAACCAGCTGCATCTTGCCAGCGGCCCTGCCCGCCTGGTGGTGACGGTGGACCGCAGCGAAGAACGCCAGGCGCAGCACCTGCGCGACGAGGCGCTGGAGCGACTGGAAGAAGCGCAAGGCATCGCGCGGCTGGGTTCGTGGCAGCTGGATCGGGCCACCGGTCTGGGACGCTATTCGTCGGCGGTGTATCGCATCCTGGGGCGCAGCGTGCCCATGCATCGCCGCGAACATCGGCTGGAAGAGCTGCTGACCGCTTCCGACAGCGCCACCCAGACCCGCATCGAACGCATGATCGAAGACATGTGCACCGGCGGCGAGGTGCAGATCGATGTGCTGCTGCCGCTGACCGGCGGCGATTCGCAGCCACGCACCGTGCACCTGCGCGCAGAGAGCGTGACCCTGCCCAGCGGCGCCCGCCATGTGCATGGCACCTTGCAGGACGTGAGCGAACGCGAACAGTCGCGGCGGCTGCTGCGCGAGCGCGAGGAACAATTCAAGGAACTGGTGCGGGTGCTGCCGGACGGCGTGCTGATCCTGGCCGACGAGCATGTGATGTACGCCAATGCCGCCGGCTCCGCCCAGTTCGGCTTCCAGGGCGAAACGATCCTGGGCGAACCGTTGCAGACCCTGGTCGGCGACTCCGACCTGCCGATGGTGCGCGAGTACCTGCGCGCCGGCAGCGACCGCAACGAGCCAGTGTCCAGTGCGCGCGCCATGCGCCGTCGCGACGGCAGCACGTTCTATGCCGGTCTGTCGGCCGGCGACATCCGCTATGGCGGGCGCAGTTGCAAGTTGCTGGTGGTACGCGACCTGAGCGAACCGGAGCGCATGCGCGATGCGCTGGCCGAGAGCAATGCCGAATTGCAGGCGATGGCCAAGCGATTGTTCTCGCTGCAGGAGGACGAACGCCGCGCCATCTCGCGTGATCTGCACGACGACATCGGCCAGGCGATCACTGCGATGAAGCTGTCTGCACACGCGGCGCTGGACGAGCCCGATCCGCAGGCGCGCCGTGAGGACCTGCTGGAGGTGGTGTCGCTGGCTGACAGCACGGTGACCAAGTTGCGCAATCTGTCGATGTTGTTGCGTCCGCCACAACTCGATGCACTGGGGCTGGAAGCAGCCTTGCGCTGGCAGGCTTCGATGCTGTTCCGCGCCTCGCAGGTGCGGCTGGAGCTGGATATCCAGGCGCTGGACGTACGCCCGGGCAACGAGATCGAACAGGCCTGCTTCCGCATTGCGCAGGAAAGCCTGACCAATGCGCTGCGGCATGCCTGCGCGGGCGAGGTGCGCATGAGCCTGCAGTCGATTGACAGCGAGAGTTTTCGTCTGGAGGTGGTCGATGACGGTGATGGCTTCGAGCCCGAAGGTCCGCGTGGGTTGGGGCTGATCGTGATGCGTGAGCGTGCGCAAACCGTTGGCGGTGTGCTCGCGATAGAATCGGCTCCCGGAGCAGGCACGCGCGTGACGTTGCGCCTGCCCTATCACCCGGCCGGCGAGTCCGTCCACGAAGATGGTGGACGTTGAGTCATGTGGAGCCCTGTGATCCCGCCCGGATTGGAAATCGTCAAACCGACACGCCTGGGCGCAGGCAATCCCGAACTGCTGCACCTGGTCGACGCTGCCGCTTCCGGTGGCCAGCCGTTGATGATCTTCCACGTCGATATCGATCACTTCGCGTCGATCAACGAGAACATGAGTGGCGAGGTCGGCGATCAGGCGCTGACGCTGGCCGCGCGCCGGCTGCAGGAATTCCTCGGCAGCCGCGGCAAGCTGTGGCGGCACGGTAGCGACGAGATGGTCATCGTGGCGGTACGCCGCGACGACACGCCGTTGCCGGAAGATTTTGCCGAAGAGATCCGTCAGCAGCTGGAGCTGCCGTTGTCGGTATTGCCGTACACCTTGTTCATGACCGGCAAGGTCGGGATCAGCCTGTGTCCGGAACATTCGACCTCGCTGTCCACCCTGCTCGACTACGCCGAGGAAGCCAGTTATCAGGCCGCGCGCGAAGGTGGCAATACGGTGCGGCTGTACACGCGCAATTCGGCCACCAACGCGCATAGCGAAAGCATCATCGCGCGGCAGATCGTCGATGCCATCCCGCACGGCGAGTTGCGGCTGCGCTACCAGCCGCTGGTCAGCGCACGCGATGGCCGCATCGTGGGCATGGAAGCGCTGCTGCGTTGGCAATCCCCGACCCTGGGCATGCTGGTGCCGGAGCGCTTCATGCGCACCGCCGAGCGCCTGGGCGTGATCGTGCAGATCGGCGAATGGGTACTGCAGAACGCGGTACGCCAGGCGCGGCTGTGGCGCGACCAGGGCTTTGACGATTTCAGCATCGCGGTCAACGTCTCCACGCTGCAGCTGCTACGCCCGGGCTTCTTCAACGAAGTGATGGCCATGCTGCAGACCGCCGGCGTGCCGGCGCAGTTCGTGACGCTGGAGATCAACGAAAGTGCGTTGACCAACAACGTCAACTTCGTCCACGAGACGATGGCCAACCTGCGCAACGAAGGCATCAGCCTGAGCCTGGACAACTTCGGCACCGGCGATTCCAGCCTCAGCGCGCTGGTGCGCTATCCGGTGGACCGGCTGAAGATCGACCGCAGCTTCATCAAGAGCGCGCCGGCCGGCAGCCGCGAGGCGGCGATCGCACGCGCGATCATTGCGATGGGCCACCAGCTGGGCATGACGGTGATCGCCAATGGCGTGGAGTCGCAGGCGCAGCTGGGCTTCTTGCGCCGCAACGACTGCGACATCTTCCAGGGCTATCTGTTCGGCGAGCCGATGTCGGCCGAGTCTGCAGGCATGGCGCTGCGGCGCCGGTATCTCCGCCCGGAATCGTTTGCCGAAAGCCGCCCGGACCGCACCTTGCTGCTGCTGGATGACGAAGAAAACGTCCTGCGTTCGCTGGTGCGGCTGTTCCGCCGCGACGGCTACCGCATCCTGGCCGCCGGCAACGTACGCGACGCCTTCGACCTGCTCGCCACCAACGATGTGCAGGTGATCCTGTCAGACCAGCGCATGAGCGACATGAGCGGAACCGAGTTCCTGGGCCGGGTCAAGATGCTCTACCCCGACACCGTGCGCCTGGTGCTGTCCGGCTACACGGACCTGGCCACGGTGACCGAGGCGATCAACCGCGGCGCGATCTACCGCTTCCTGACCAAACCCTGGAACGACGACGAACTGCGCGAGCACATCCGCCAGGCGTTCCGCACGCATGACGAGCTGCGTAACGGCCGGGAATAGGGAATCGGGAGTGGGGAATCGTTAAAGCAGACAGCAGCCTGGGCGAGTTTTGAGCCGCTGCATCGTGCTCCTTACCTTCTAGTGACGACGCAAACGCATCGGCATCTTTCGTTGCAGGAATCAACCGAAGCACAGCAACCGGCTCCAACGATTCCCCATTCCCGAATCCCGATTCCCCGCTACTTCGGCTGCCGGATCGGCAACACGATCCGGAAACTGGCGCCCTGCCCCGGCGTGCTTTCCACGTCGATGCGACCGTGGTGCTTGTTGATGATGCCGTAGGAAATCGACAGCCCCAGGCCGGTGCCGCTGCCCACCGGTTTGGTGGTGAAGAACGGGTCGAAGATGCGCTGCAGCAGATCCGGGGCAATGCCGGCGCCGCTGTCCTGGAACTGGATCCAGACGTTCTCTGCTTCATCGCGGCCGGTGGTGACGGTGATCGTGCCGCGCTCGACGATGGCCTGGCCGGCGTTGAGCAGCATGTTCATGTACACCTGGTTGAGCTCGGACGGCAGGCATTCCACCAGCGGCAGCTCGGCGTAATTGCGCTCCAGGGTGACCTTGTACTTGAGCTCGTTCCAGATGATGTTGATCGTGGATTCGAGGCCGGCGTGCAGGTCCACCATCTTCCACGACTCGGACCGGTCCGAGTACGAGAAGTCCTTGAGGTCGCGCACGATGCGGGTCACCCGCTCGATGCCTTCGCGCGACTCGGCCATCAGCTGCGGCAGATCTCGGCTGATGAAGTCGATGTCGGCACGGTTGCGGATCTCGTCGATTTCCGGGATCAGCGCTTTCGGGTCCGGCGCCTGCAGCGCGCGCTCGTAGGCTTCGATCAGGGTGAACAGGCTGCGCAGGTATTCCTGCAGGCTGCCGAGATTGGAGTGCACGTAGCCGATCGGATTGTTGATCTCGTGCGCCACGCCGGCGGCCAGCTGACCGATGGAGGCCATTTTTTCGGACTGCAGCAGTTTGTCCTGCGCACCGTTCAAGCGCATGTAGGCCTGGCGCAGCTCGGCATGGCGTTGTTGCAGCTCGCGCTCGTAGTCCTGCTGGCCTTCGATGTTATGGAACAACGCAAGAAAATGGCCGATGCCCTGCTCTTCGTTGTAATACAGATGCGCAATGACCACGCGCTCGGCCACCGGCAGGCTGCCGGTCCAGCTGCCCTTGCTGCGCGCCTGGTTGAGCGCATCCGACGGCAATACCTGCGAAATGCGCTCGCCGAGATTGCGATCGTCGGCCGGGTCTTCCTTGCACAGGCTCTGGCGCGCGATGGCGTTGGCCAGGATCAGCTGCCCGTCAGCGCGGAACAGCAACACGCCTTCGAGCATCTGATCGCCGAAGGCGCGCAGCGTGGTCGAGGACGGCAACAATGCTTGATTGAGAAAGAACTTGGCGGTCACGGGACGAGGCGGCAGCAGGGACACCTCAATATACGCCGAACCCTTGGCACGCCATATCGTCGCTTGGTCTTAGAGCGGCGACCAAAACAGGGGCGCGGTGGTCATGCGGATGGGTGCGAGGTGTCATCCGGCGTGCTCGAGATGCGATCCGGATGGTGCTGCCTGGCGACAGGCAGGCATGCGATGCGTGCCATCACGATCAACGCAATGGGCGGCGGTGCGCACACGTCGCGGGTTGCGAAGTTGGCAAGCGTGCACGGCCGATGCGCCGGTTTTACCGGCGGCAGGCCTGCAGGGCGTGCACGCACCCTGGCCTGCGGCGGACCATCAGCAGCGGCCGGCGCGCGGTTGGCGCAGCGCGGGCAACTCAGGCAACGGCCAGCGAACGTCCGCCGCGCAGCACGTTGGATTGGCCCTTTGCGTCATACGACGGCGCACTCTCGGTGCGGCCCAGGTGACGCAGTGCCCAGTTCACTTCACGGCGCCGGCGTGCCAGCAGCGCGCCATTGGCGCGGTTGGCTTCGGCCAGCTCACGCAGGCGCTCTTCTTCGCCTTCGGGCATTGCCGCTTCGAGCGAGCGCAGTGCCGACAGCTTGTCCTGCGTGTGTCGCATCAAGCCATCGATGTCGTTCTCGAGTAATGCCTGGCGTTCGCCGGCCAGCGCATCGCTGAGACGTTGCAGGAACTCGTTCACGTTCATCCTTTCAGTCGGGAATCAACCCGCCAGTTGCTGATTCAGATCCATCATGCGGCTGGCGATGGCATCCGGGTTGATGGAGTAGCTGCCGTTCTGCAACGCCTCTTTCACCGCCTGGACGCGACCGGTGTCGATCGCCGAGGACTGCGAAAGCTCGCGCTGCAGGTTCTGCAGATTGGTGGCCTCGCCGGTCAGCTTGACGCTGTCGGTCGGCGGGGTTGCGGCAACCGGGGACGCGCGATCTTCGCCAGCCGAAGCGATCTTGCTGCTCGTGGCCGCGGTGCGAAGGGTGGCAGCGGTCGGTAGATTACCTTCGATTTTCTGGGTCATGTCAGGAACTCCTCTACAGGTCGTAGGGGATAACGGCACCCAGAAAAAAAACTTTATAGAAAATTTTTACCTGGAGACCACAACGGTTCCGCTCGCTTCGACGATGCCCTGCACTACCCGCCGCGACGAGGAATTCTCTACCGACACCCGTTCGTTTTCGCCGGCATCGGACAGCGCGCGACCGCTCATGCGTACTTCCAGGCCACCGTTGCGCGACACCAGCGGGACGGTGTCGCCGCGGCGCACCAACCGCTGCGTCACCAGATCGTTGGCCGAGAGCAGCGACCCGGCCGGTAGGATGCGGCGGGCCGACTTACCCACTGCGGCCACCGGGTCGGCTAGCACTGCGCCGACGATGCGGGCGGCGTCACGCTTCTCGATACTGATATCTGCCAAAGAGATGGTTTCTCCAGCGCTGATGCCGCGGCGCAACACCAGCACATCCTGGTTGCGGCGCACCTTCAGCGGCACGAACAGGCGCCAGCCCGCGGGCTGCGGGCAGGCCACTTCCACCGTATTGGTACCGGTGGGCTGGGCCTGCAGCGCGATCGGGCAAGCCGGCATGCGCAGACCCGGATCGAGCGTGGCCTCGGCCTCCGCGTCCGGGCCAACAGTGGCCAGCGCCGCCGCACGAATGGAATCGACAGACTGATAGCTCTGGGCCCAGGCCGGAGCGGCAGCCAACAAGATGACAAGCAGGAGCAGGCGCATGGGACCAGATCCGGAGGAAGACCCGGAAGACAGTGCAAGAGGTGTGCCTGTTTTTTGAATCGGGAATCGGGAATTGGGAATTGGGAATGGGTTGGTCGCTGAGCGGTGGTCGGCGTTCGTTGCTGCCGCGGGATTTGCCAGGCGAAAGCCATCAGCAGCTCTTCGCCTCAAGCTTTCTGCGGAACGACCCCGCTCTTGCCGATTCCCGATTCCCCAATCCCCAATCCCCAATCCCGACAGCGCCCCCCGACCAACCACAAAGCCCTCAAGTTTCCCGAGGGCGCTGTCGATATCTGCCCCATGACCCACGATCTGCTCAACCGCATCGACCAGCGCACCCGACTGGCTGGCCACAATCGACTGGCGCTGCTGCTGTTTAGGCTGGGCGGACGCCAGCTTTTTGGCGTCAACGTCTTCAAGGTGCAGGAAGTGCTGCGCCGGCCGGAGCTGTTCCAGGTACCGGGGCTGCCGACCGAGTTCGCCGGCGTGGCCGACGTGCGCGGGCGCTCGGTGCCGGTGCTGGACTTGGGCCTGGCCATCGGCCACCCGGAGCGCGATTCGCACTCCGAGAACGGGCCTGGCTACCTGGTGGTGGCCGAGTTCAATCGCTCGGTCCAGGGTTTCCTGGTCAGCGGCGTGGAGCGCATCGTCAATATCGCGGTGGAAGACATCCACCCGCCACCGGAACTGGGCGCCGAAGCCACTTATTTGACGGCCGTGACGCGCTTCCAGGGCGAACTGATCCAGGTCATCGACGTGGAAAGCGTCCTGGCTGACATCGCCAAGGTCAGCAAGGACGTGCAGCTGGACCCGTCGCTGCAGCTGGTGGCCTACGACCGCCAGTTCCAGGTGCTGGTGGTGGACGATTCGCGCGTGGCGCGCCAGCAGATCCGCAGCGTGCTCGACCAGCTGGGCGTCTCGGCCACCCTGCTCTCGGACGGCCGCCAGGCATTGGATCACCTGCTGCAGGTGGCGGCATCCGGCGAGAATCCGGCCGACCGCTATGCCATGGTGATCTCCGATATCGAAATGCCGGCCATGGACGGCTACACACTGACGACGGAAATCCGGCGCACGCCGGGCCTGCAGGGCCTGTACGTGCTGTTGCATACCTCGCTGTCGGGCGTGTTCAACAACGCCATGGTCGAGCAGGTGGGCGCCAATGCCTTCGTGGCCAAGTACAGCGCACATGAGCTGGCCGATTACGTGCTGGCCCGCCTGAAAGTGGTCGCCGAAGCGGCCTGATCCAATTGTGCGGCCGTTCCACCCTACGGGTGACGGCCAGCCCCCACTTCCGAAAGACCTGGGAATACAGTGGTTGCCGTACGCAAGCACACGCCTTGAAAAGGCGTCGCCGCAGCTGATCACACGCTGCGCTGAGCTAATTCCTACCAGACAATCCTGGTTGGCCTGCAAGTTGCACAGCCAGTGGCAGCCCTTAACCGTGCAGCAGCACGTCTGGTGATGGCAGCCAAGCGCAGCTGACAGATCCACTGCGCAGCTGCCAGGCGAGCGCGGCCGGTGCTCGAATCGGCCTGTACCACGCGTGCACTCCGATCGTCAGTGCGACAGCTGCATCTATCTGACGGATGCTCGCGAGGTTTGTTAGCCGCTCCAAGACCGTCCGTCGGGCACTGCGGATGTGTTTGCCAGTTCGGCGCCCATACCATCCCGGTTTGGCACAAACATTGCTTCCTCCCTTGCAACACTTCGCGGGAGAGCACCGTGTCCAGTCCCTTCTCTTCATTCCTCGGCGTCCACGGCGACGCGTTGGCGCTGCGCGAGCAGCGCATGAAGCTCATTGCCAGCAATCTGAGCAATGTGGACACCCCTGGTTACAAGGCCAAGGATCTCAACTTCGAAGCGGCGCTGAAGTCGGCCCAGGGCGTGCAGGATGGCGGCCTGATGCAGGCCACCGATGCCAAGCACTATGAAGTGGGCGGCGCGGCCGGGCTCAACCCGTTCCAGATCACCCGCGAATCCGATCAGCCCAGCCTCGACGGCAATACCGTCGATCCCGATGCCGAACGCGCCGCCTACGGCCGCGCCGCGCTGGAATACCGCGCGTCGCTGAGCTTCCTCGAATCCAAGGTGCGCTCGATGCTCACCGCGATCACGGGCCAATAAGTCATGAGCAACCTTCCCATCTTCGATGTGGCCGGCTCGGCGCTGCATGCGCAGTCGGTACGCCTGAGCACCATCGCCTCCAACCTTGCCAATGCGGACTCTGTCGCGGGCTCGGCCGAAGCGACCTACAAGCCGATCGAGCCGATCTTCCAGGCCCAGCAGAGCCGTCAGGACCCGAGCCTGACCTCGGTCAACGTCAAGGAGATCACCACCACCAATGCGCCGCCGATCCGTCGCTACGAGCCCGGCCATCCGCTGGCCGATGCCGACGGTTACGTGTTCTCGCCCGACGTGGACCCGGTCTCGCAGATGGTCAACATGATTTCCGCCTCGCGCAATTACCAGGCCGGCGTGGAAATGCTCAATACCGCCAAGGAACTGGCGCTCGCAACCCTGACCATGGGTCGCTGACCCGTCCTAGCCATTCCCTAACGGAACACTCCAGATGAGCACGATCGGTAGCGATCTCTACAAAAGTCTCGGCCTGAGCACCGGCAGCACCGTCGCCAAGAAGGAAGAAGCACTCGGCCAGGCCGACTTCCTCAAATTGATGACCGAGCAGCTGCAGCACCAGGACCCGCTCAAACCGATGGAAAACAGCGCGTTTCTGGGCCAGTTGGCGCAGTTCTCCACCGTGCAGGGCATCGGCGACCTCAATACCAAGGTCGGCAATTTCACCACCTCGATGAACAGCGATCAGGTGCTCAAGGGCGCGGCGCTGGTCGGCCACAACGTGCTGGTGCCCTCCGCGCAGGTGGCGATCGACGCCACCGGCTCGGCCAAGGGCGTGGTCGCTGCGACCTCGGCCGGCACCGTCAACTTCGAAATCACCGATGCCAACGGCGCGTTCGTCAAGCAGCTCAGCGTGCCGGCCAGCGCCGCCGGTGAGGTGTCGTTCGCCTGGGACGGCACCGATGCCAACGGCAACCGCATGGCCGCGGGCAAGTACGGCATCACCGCGACCCAGACCGACACCGCCGGCTCCAAAAGCAAATTGTCCACCTACGTCGATGCGCCGGTGGACAGCGTCACCATCGGCTCGGACGGCCTGTATCTCAACCTGACGGGGCTTGGCACCTCCCCGCTCGCCAACGTGCTCCGCGTCAGCTGAGCCGGCAACCGACACTTAAAGGAACTCATCCATGGCTTTCAATACCTCGTTGTCCGGCATCAACGCAGCCAATGCCGATCTGAACGTTACTTCCAACAACATCGCCAACGTCAACACGACCGGGTTCAAGGAGTCGCGCGCCGAGTTTGCCGACATGTTCCAGAGCACCAGCTACGGCCTGTCGCGTAATGCGGTGGGTTCGGGCGTGCGCGTCAGCAACGTGGCGCAGCAGTTCTCGCAGGGCAATATCGACCCGACCGGGCGGAGCCTGGACCTGGCGGTCTCCGGCGAAGGCTTCTTCACCGTGTCGTCCAATGGCGCCAAGATGTACACCCGCGCCGGCAACTTCCAGACCGACGCCAACGGCTATGTAGTCAACCCGCAGGGTGCACGCCTGCAGGTGTTCGCGCCCAACCCGAGCGGCAACGGTTTCGACGTGGGCCGCCTGTCGGACCTGCAGCTGCTGACCACCGACAGCCCGCCCAAATCCACCTCCACGGTCAACCTGGCCTTCACCCTGCCCGGCAACGCCACCGCACCGACGGTGACCCCGTTCAGCCCGGCCGACGACAAGACCTATAGCCACTCCACTGGCGGCATCAACGTCTACGACTCGCTGGGCGTCAGCCACGTGCAGACTTCCTATTTCGTCAAGACCGCCAACCCGAACGAGTGGCAGGTACACAACTACGTGGACGGCGCCGCAGTTGGCGCGCCGACCACCCTGCAGTTCTCCGACACCGGCGCGTTGACCACCCCGGCCAACGGCATCATCGCGATGGACCCGTTCACCCCGAGCACCGGCGCCGGCGTGCTGAACATGCAGCTCAATGTCAGCGGCTCCACCCAGTACGGCGAAGCCTTCGCGCTGCGCGACACCCGCCAGGACGGCTACGCCAGCGGCAAGCTCAACGAGATCAGCATCGACACCAGCGGCGTGGTGTTTGCGCGTTACTCCAACGGCGCCGACAAGCCGCTGGGCCAGGTGTCTCTGGCCAGCTTCGTCAATCCGCAGGGCCTGCAGTCGCAGGGCAACAACATGTGGGCCGAAAGCTACACCTCCGGCGCCGCCCGCGTGGGCGCCCCGGACACCTCGGACCTGGGCCAGATCGAATCCGGCTCGCTCGAGGCCTCCACCGTGGACCTGACCGAGCAGCTGGTGAACATGATCGTGGCCCAGCGCAACTTCCAGGCCAACTCGCAGATGATCTCGACCCAGGATCAGGTCACCCAGACGATCATCAATATCCGTTAAGAGCTGGGAATCGGGAGTGGGGAATAGGGAATCGTAAGAGCCGGCGTCGCGCGTAGCGATGCCGGCCTTGCCCCCCCTACTCTCCCAGCCCCGCTATCCCGCTTTTGCGATTCCCGATTCCCGATTCCCGATTCTCCATTCCCGATTCTCCATTCCCGATTCCCGGTGTCCCATGGATAAAGCCCTCTACGTTGCGATGACCGGTGCCCGCGCCTCCCTGCAGGCGCAGAGCACCGTGTCGCACAATCTCGCCAACGTCGATACGGTGGGGTTCAAGGCCGCGCTGGCCAATACCGAGGCGTTCAAGATCCAGGGCAAGGGGTATCCGTCGCGGATCGATGCGCTGCATGTGGACCAGGGCTTCGATCGCAGCCAGGGCCATCAGAAGGTCACCGGCAATCCGCTGGACGTGTCGCTGCAGCAGGACCGCTGGCTGGCCGTGCAGTCGCCCGACGGCAGCGAGGCCTACACCCGCAACGGCGAACTGGCGCTCACCGCCAATGGCCAGCTGGTCACCGCCAATGGGCACGCCGTGCTGGATGAAGGCGGCAACCCGATGACGATTCCGCCGCACCAGGCGATGGAAATCGGTAGCGACGGCAGCATTTCGATCATTCCGCAGGGCGAAGGCCCGCAGACCATGGCCATCGTCGGCAAGATGAAGGTCGTCGATGCGCCCGCCGATCGTTTGACGCGGCGCCCGGACGGGCTGATGCGCAATACCAGCACCGACCCGGCGCAGGCATTTGCGGTAGCGACCGGCAAGACCATCAACAGCGGCATGCTGGAAGGCAGCAACGTGGACGCCGCCGGCGCGCTGGTGGAGATGATCCAGCTGCAGCGGCAGTTCGAAATGCAGGTCAAGATCATCAAGAACGGCGACGACAACGCACAATCGGCCAATTCGCTGCTGCGGGTGAGCGGCTAAGAGCGGCGCGGGCCGCCTGTATCGTCGCCGGCGGGCTTGCCACTTTTTCGCCAAGCCCGCCGCTGGCAACCGCAAGGCGTGGTTGGCGCCCGCGTTCGGCATACCGAAAAATCCGGGGCTTCGTTACAGAGCGACTGATCTGCGGCACGGCTGCAGGGCAGCTAGTCCGTGACTTGGCTGGAGGGCCCTTGCCTGCTCACCCTCCCGGGACACGCCGTGAATCCGTCCATGGAGGCTCTTACGCGGCATCCATGCCGCGTAAGGTCCCGGGAGGGTAAGCGGGCAAGGACCAGTGAAGATTGTCGGTGCCCGTATGAGAGCAGTGGTCAAAGTGCTTTGTTGATCGCCATTTGCTCATCCCGTCGGTTTGCGCGCATCGAGTGCCAATCGAACGCCCAAACAAGCGACCAGAGCTGCGAACTGGGCGAGCATTGAAATCGCCCGCTTTGGTTGGGTCATCAGCAAACTGTCTGGCGCGGTGCCCTCGCCGATTGCGGGACCCTTGGCCGCATGGATGCCGCCACGGCCCCAATGGACGGGTTCACGGCGTGTCCCGCGAGCGGTGAGGGCATCGCGCCCTCGACCGACTCAGCTTTAGCCCTGGATTTTTTGCTACATCCACAAAAGCGCGGCTAACGCAGCACAGGCTCCCGCGCACCCAGCCCGCGTGATCCCGCGCACACCCGGCAGAAATCCGGCGCCACTTTGGCACGCCACGTGCATATACCCACCCGTACCCGGAACACATCCCCGGGTCTAACGAGGAATCGGGTCATGAATCAGGCTTTGTGGGTCGCCAAAACCGGGCTGGATGCGCAGCAGACGCGCATGTCGGTCATTTCCAACAACCTGGCCAATACCAATACCACCGGCTTCAAGCGCGACCGTGCGGCGTTTGAAGACCTGCTGTATCAACAGGTGCGTGCGCCGGGCGGCTCGACCTCCGCGCAGACGCAGCTGCCGACCGGCCTGCAGCTGGGTACCGGCGTGCGCGTGGTGTCCACCTTCAAGGGCTTCGATCAGGGCAGCCAGCAGCAGACCGGCCGCGCGCTCGACGTGATGGTCAACGGCCGCGGCTTCTTCGAAGTGCAGATGCCCGACGGCACCTCCGCCTACACGCGCGACGGCACCTTCCAGATCAATGCGCAGGGTGAGCTGGTCACCAACAGCGGCTACCCGCTGCAGCCGGGCATCCAGGTGCCGGAAGGCGCGCAGTCGCTGACCATCGGCAACGACGGCACCATCAGCGTCACCCTGGCCGGCCAGGCCGCCGCGCAGGAAATCGGCGCGCTGACGCTCACCGACTTCATCAACCCCTCGGGCCTGCAGTCCAAGGGCGAGAACCTGTTCGTCGAAACCACCGCCTCCGGCCCCGCGCAGAACGGCACGCCCGGCCTCAACGGCCTGGGCAACACCGTGCAGGGTGCGCTGGAAGGCAGCAACGTCAATACGGTGGAAGAGCTGGTGAGCATGATCGAGACGCAGCGCGCCTACGAAATGAATGCCAAGGCCATCTCCACCACCGACTCCATGCTCGGTTACTTGAACAACAACGTCTGATCGGCTCGCCGCTCACCGCCCTCTCAGGAACTTACGCCATGTCCCGCCTGCCTTCCCTCTCCTCTCTGTGCTTGGCCATCGCCTGCAGCGCGCTGCTGGGTGGCTGCGTGGCCGCCGGCGATGTGCGGCCGTTTGCGGCGATGGCGCCGATCGTGCCGGTGGTCGCGCCGGTGGCGCAGCCCACCGCCGGTGCGATCTACGCTGCCGGCCCGAGCCTGAATCTGTATGGCGACCGCCGCGCCCGCGATGTCGGTGACCTGCTGACGGTGAACCTGATCGAAAACACCACCGCCTCGTCCACCGCCAACACCACCGTCAGCAAGTCCGACAGCGTGGACATGAGCACCCCCACGCTGCTCGGCGTGCCGCTCACCGTCAACGGCACCGACGTGCTGCGCAATTCCACCAGCGGCGATCGCAGTTTCGACGGCAAGGGCAACACCGCGCAGAGCAACCGCATGCAGGGCAGCGTCACCGTCACCGTGATGCAGCGCCTGCCCAACGGCAACCTGGTGATCCAGGGGCAGAAGCAGCTGCGCCTGACCCAGGGCGACGAGTTGGTGCAGGTGCAGGGCATCGTGCGCGCCGCCGACATCTCTCCGGACAACACCGTGCCCTCGAGCAAGGTGGCCGACGCCCGCATCGCCTACGGCGGCCGCGGTGCCATCGCCCAATCCAACGCGATGGGCTGGCTGAGCCGCTTCTTCAATTCCCGTCTGTCGCCCTACTGAGCCTGCGACCATGAATCTGTCTTCCCTGCCCTTCCGTCTGCTCGCTGCCGCCGTTGCGCTGTGCGCAATCGCCGCACCGGCCAGCGCCGAGCGCATCAAGGATCTTGCCCAGGTCGGCGGCGTGCGCGGCAATGCGCTGGTCGGTTACGGCCTGGTGGTCGGCCTGGACGGCAGCGGCGACCGCACCAGCCAGGCGCCCTTCACCGTGCAGAGCCTGAAGAACCTGCTCGGCGAGCTGGGCGTCAATGTTCCGGCGAACGTCAACCCGCAGCTGAAAAACGTCGCGGCCGTGGCCATCCACGCCGAATTGCCGCCGTTCGCCAAGCCCGGCCAGCCGATCGACATCACCGTGTCCTCGATCGCCAACGCGGTGTCGCTGCGTGGCGGCTCGCTGCTGATGGCACCGCTGAAAGGCGCCGATGGCCAGGTCTATGCCATGGCACAGGGCAACCTGGTGGTCGGCGGCTTCGGCGCACAGGGCAAGGACGGCTCACGCGTCTCGGTCAATATTCCCAGCGTCGGCCGCATCCCCAACGGCGCTACCGTCGAACGCGCCTTGCCGGACGTGTTTGCCGGCAGCGGCGAGATCACCCTCAACCTGCATCAGAACGACTTCACCACCGTCTCGCGCATGGTGGCGGCGATCGACAGCAGCTTCGGCGCCGGCACCGCGCGTGCGGTGGATGGCGTGACCGTGGCGGTGCGCTCGCCGACCGACCCGGGCGCGCGCATCGGCCTGCTGTCGCGCCTGGAAAACGTCGAACTCTCGCCCGGCGATGCACCAGCCAAGGTGGTGGTCAATGCGCGTACCGGCACCGTGGTCATCGGCCAGCTGGTGCGGGTGATGCCGGCCGCCATCGCGCATGGCTCGCTCACCGTGACCATCAGCGAAAACACCAACGTCAGCCAGCCGGGCGCCTTCAGTGGCGGCCGCACTGCAGTGACCCAGCAATCGACCATCACGGCCACCTCCGAAGGCAGCCGCATGTTCAAGTTCGAAGGCGGCACCACGCTCGATCAGATCGTCCGCGCGGTCAACGAAGTGGGCGCGGCGCCCGGCGACCTGGTCGCCATCCTGGAAGCCCTGAAGCAGGCTGGCGCGCTGACGGCGGAGCTGGAGGTGATCTGACATGCGTATCGCAGCCTCGCCCATTGATCTCAACCCGAGCACCAAGGCCGATCCGGCAAAGATCGACAAGGTCTCCCGTCAGCTCGAAGGCCAGTTCGCGCAGATGCTGGTCAAGAGCATGCGCGATGCGAGCTCCGGCGACCCGATGTTTCCGGGCGAAAACCAGATGTTCCGCGAAATGTACGACCAGCAGATGGCCAAGGCGCTGACCGAGGGCAAGGGGCTGGGCCTGTCGGCGATGATCTCCAAGCAGCTGAGTGGCGACAGCGGCGGCCCGGCGTTGAACACCTCGCTGAGCACCGCCGAGGCAGCCAAGGCCTATTCGCTGGTTGCCGGCAAGCGCGATGCCTCGTTGCCGCTGCCCGCCCGCGATGGCGCCGCCAGCGGCGTCGGCGCGACCCTGGGCGCGGCGGCCAAGCTCGGCGCAGGTGCGCTGGGCGGCGTCGGCATGAGCCAGGTGCTGGACCTGATTGCCGGGCGCACCGGTGGTGGCGAATCCGGCGGCGACGATGCGGCCGCACTGAGCTGGCCATCGGCCAACGACCGCTGGGCCGATGTGGCCGCCAGCGACGCGGCCGACGCCAATGCCGCCGTCAACGCCAGCGCCGCCAGCAGCGCCGCAGCCAGCCTGGGCGAACGCACTCCGGAAGGGTTCGTCGCCAAGATCTGGACGCATGCGCAGAAGGCCGCGCGCGAACTCGGCGTGGACCCGCGCGCGCTGGTGGCGCAGGCGGCGCTGGAAACCGGCTGGGGCCGACGCGGCATCGGCAATGGCGGCGATTCCAACAACCTGTTCGGCATCAAGGCCACCGGCTGGAACGGCGCCAAGGTCACCACCGGCACCCACGAATACGTCAACGGCGTCAAAACCACCGAAACCGCGGATTTCCGCGCCTACGGCTCGGCCGAGGAAAGCTTTGCCGACTACGTGCGCCTGCTGAAGAACAACAGCCGCTACCAGGGCGCACTGCAAGCCGGCACCGACATCAAGGGTTTTGCACGCGGCTTGCAACAGGCCGGGTACGCCACCGATCCGGGCTATGCCGCCAAGATCGCAGCGATCGCCAACGGCCCGACCATCGACCGAGCGGTGGCCGCCATCGGCAACGCGGCGGCCGATCTGTCCAACCGTTATGCCAGCACCACCGAGCCTGCCGGGCTTGGCACCATCCGTCGTTGAGGTAAACGCCCATGTCCATCATGTCCACCGGGACCAGCGCGCTCATCGCCTTCCAACGGGCGTTGTCGACCGTTAGCCATAACGTCGCCAACATCAATACCGAAGGCTATAGCCGCCAACGTGTGGAATTTGCAACGCGCACGCCCACCGACATGGGCTACGCGTTCGTGGGCAATGGCGCCAAGATCACCGACGTGGGCCGCGTGGCGGACCAGCTGGCCATTTCGCGCCTGCTCGACAGCGGCGGCGAGCTCTCGCGCCTGCAGCAGCTGTCCTCGCTGTCCAATCGCGTGGATGCGCTGTATTCCAACACCGCCACCAACGTGGCCGGGCTGTGGTCGAACTTCTTCGACTCCACCAGCGCGGTGTCGTCCAATGCCTCCTCCACCGCCGAGCGCCAGAGCATGCTCGACAGCGGCAACTCGCTGGCGACGCGCTTCAAGCAGCTCAACGGGCAGATGGACAGCCTGAGCAATGAGGTCAACAGCGGTCTGACCTCGTCGGTGGACGAAGTCAATCGCTTGACGCAGCAGATCGCCAAGATCAACGGCGCCATCGGCAACAGCATCGACAGCGCCTCGCCCGACATGCTCGACCAGCGCGACGCATTGGTGACCAAGCTGGTGGGCTACACCGGCGGTACCGCGGTGATCCAGGACGGCGGCTTCATGAATGTCTTCACCGCCGGTGGCCAGGCGCTGGTGGTCGGTACCACGTCCTCCAAGCTCACCACCGTCGCCGACCCGTATCAGCCGACCAAGCTGCAGGTGGCGATGCAGACCCAGGGCCAGAACGTCAGCCTCAGCGCCAATTCGTTGGGCGGGCAGATCGGCGGCCTGCTGGAGTTCCGCAGCAGCGTGCTGGAACCGACCCAGGCCGAACTGGGCCGCCTGGCCGTCGGCATGGCCAGCACCTTCAACGCCGGCCACAGCCAGGGTATGGACCTGTATGGCGCGATGGGCGGCAACTTCTTCAACATCGGCGCACCCACCACTGCCGCCAACCCGAAGAACACCGGCACCGCGTCGCTGAGCGCAAGCTTCAGCAACATGTCGGCCGTGGATGGGCAAGACGTCACGCTCAGCTTCGACGGCACTGCGTGGAAGGCTACCAGCGCCAGCACCGGCTCGGCCGTGCCGATGACCGGCACCGGCACCGCTGCCGATCCGCTGGTGCTCAAGGGCGTGAGCATGGTGGTCGGCGGCACCCCGGCCAGCGGCGACAAGTTCCTGCTGCAGCCCACCGCCGGGCTGGCCGGCACCCTGTCGGTGGCCATCACCGACCCTTCGCGCATTGCGGCAGCCACCCCGGTCAAGGCCACCGCCACCGTCGCCAACCTGGGCACCGGCAAGATCAGCGACGTCAAGGTCACCAATGCGCAGAATCCCGCGCTGCTGGCCCCGTCGTCGATCGAGTTCATCGATGCCAACCAGTACACCGTCGACGGCGCCGGCCCGTTCGCCTACACCGCCGGCCAGACCATCAGCGCCAACGGCTGGAGCTTTGCGCTGGACGGTGCGCCCAAGGCCGGCGACACCTTCGGCGTGGGCCCGATGAGTGCCGGCTCCAGCGACAACGGCAATGCCAAGTTGCTGGCCAAGATCGACGACGCCAAGGCGCTCAGCAGCGGCACGGTCACCCTCAACGGCGCGCTGTCGGGCCTGACCACCTCGGTGGGCTCGGCGGCGCGCGCAGCCAGCTACGCCTCGGACGCGCAGAAGGTCATCAACGACCAGGCGCAGGCCAGCCGTGATTCGATTTCCGGCGTCAACCTCGATGAGGAAGCCGCCAACATGCTGAAACTGCAGCAGGCCTACCAGGCCGCCGCACAGATGATCTCCACCGCAGACACCATCTTCCAAGCCATCCTGGGCGCCGTACGCTGATGACCGACCGTATCTCCACCAGCATGATGTACAGCCAGTCGGTTGCCTCGATGGGGGCCAAGCAGGCGCGGCTGAACCAGCTCGAATCGCAGCTGTCCAGCGGCCAACGCCTGGTCACCGCCAAGGACGATCCGGTCGCCGCCGGCACAGCCGTCGGCCTGGATCGCGCGCTGGCCGCCATCACCCGCTTCGGCGAGAACGCCAACAACGTGCAGAACCGCCTCGGGCTGCAGGAAAACGCGCTCGCGCAGGCCGGCGACAAAATGGCGCGCGTCACCGAATTGGCGGTGCAGGCCAACAACTCCTCGCTCAGCCCCGACGATCGCAAGGCGATCGCCTCGGAGCTGACCGCGCTGCGCGACAGCATGGTGAGCCTGGCCAACAGCACCGACGGCACCGGGCGCTATCTGTTCGGCGGTACCGCCGACGGCAGCGCGCCCTTCATCAAGGGCAATGGCGGGGTGACCTACAACGGCGACCAGACCCAGAAGCAGGTGGAAGTGGCGCCGGACACCTTTGTCAGCGACACCCTGCCCGGCAGCGAAATCTTCATGCGCGTCCGCACCGGCGACGGCACCGTGGATGCGCACGCCAATGCCGCCAATGCCGGCACCGGGCTGCTGCTGGATTTCAGCCGCGATGCGAGCACCGGCAGCTGGAACGGCGGCAGCTACAGCGTGCAGTTCACCGCCGCCGACACCTACGAGGTGCGCGACAGCACCAATGCAGTTGTCGGCACCGGCACCTACAAGGATGGCCAGGACATCAACGCTGCCGGCGTGCGCATGCGCATCAGCGGCGCACCGGCGGTGGGTGACAGTTTCCAGATCGGCGCGTCCGGCACCAAGGACGTGTTTTCCACCATCGACGATCTGGTCGGCGCCCTCAATTCCGACACGCTGACACAGCCGCAGAAGGCGGCCATGATCAATACGCTGCAGTCGTCGATGCGTGACATCGCGCAGGCGTCCTCGAAGATGATCGATGCGCGCGCTTCGGGCGGCGCGCAGTTGTCGGCCATCGACAATGCCAATTCCTTGCTCGAATCCAACGAAGTCACGCTCAAGACCACCCTGTCGTCGATCCGCGATCTGGATTACGCCTCGGCGATTGGGCAGTACCAACTCGAGAAGGCCTCGTTGCAGGCCGCTCAGACCATTTTTCAGCAGATGCAGTCCTCGTCCTTGTTCAACTTGATCCGCTGATTTGCAGCAGAAAACCTGCGTTTTACTTCGCTCCTGCGCATGAGCCTTTGTGCAGGCGGACGGAGTTTATTTTGTGGAATTTATACCAGCGCTAAAGATCTTCGGGGTGCTGCCGAATAAACCAAACCCTTTGCTGCACAACGCTTACGCAATTCGCCCTGACGCAGAAAAACAGTAAAAAAATACTGAATTTCGCTAAAGGTTCCCGACGCAACGCCGTTATTCATCTCAGCAGCGGCAACGGCCAACTTGATGGCCCCCCTGCGGAGGCTCCGGGCAAGTCCCCCTTGCCGGAAAAATCGCTTAGGAGAAATCAAAATGGCACAGGTAATCAACACCAACGTAATGTCGCTGAACGCTCAGCGTAACCTCAACACCAGCAGCGCCAGCATGTCGACGAGCATCCAGCGTCTGTCGTCCGGCCTGCGCATCAACAGCGCCAAGGACGACGCCGCCGGTCTGGCGATTTCCGAACGCTTCACCACGCAGATCCGCGGCCTGGACGTTGCCTCGCGCAACGCCAACGACGGCATCTCGCTGGCCCAGACCGCCGAAGGCGCGATGGTCGAAATCGGCAGCAACCTGCAGCGTATCCGCGAGCTGTCGGTGCAGTCGTCCAACGCCACCAACTCGGCCACCGACCGTGACGCGCTGAACTCCGAAGTCAAGCAGCTCACCGCTGAAATCGACCGCGTTGCTAACCAGACCAACTTCAACGGCACCAAGCTGTTGAACGGCGACTTCTCCGGCGCGCTGTTCCAGGTCGGCGCCGACGCCGGCCAGACCATCGGCATCAACAGCATCGTCGACGCCAACGTCGATTCGCTGGGCAAGGCCAGCTTCGCCGCTGCCGTCTCCGGCGCTGGCGTGACCGGCACCGCCACCGCGTCGGGTTCGGTCTCCGGCATGAGCCTGTCCTTCAATGACGCCAGCGGCGCTGCAAAGAGCGTCACCATCGCCGACGTCAAGGTCGCTTCCGGCGACACCGCTGCCGACGTGAACAAGAAGGTTGCTGCGGCGATCAACGACAAGCTGGACCAGACCGGCATGTACGCTTCGATCAAGACCGACGGTACGTTGCAGATCGAATCGCTGAAGGCTGGTCAGGACTTCACCTCGCTGACCGCCGGCACTTCCAGCGCCACCGGCATCACCGTCGGCGCCGGCCTCACCACCGCCTCGGCCGCTTCCGGCTCCACCGCCTCGACCCTGAGCAGCCTGGATATCTCCACGTTTTCCGGCTCGCAGAAGGCCCTGGAAATCGTCGACAAGGCGCTGACCGCGGTCAACTCCTCGCGCGCCGACATGGGTGCGGTGCAGAACCGCTTCACCTCCACCATCGCCAACCTGAGCGCAACCTCGGAAAACCTGTCGGCCTCGCGTAGCCGTATCCGCGACACCGACTACGCCAAGGAAACCGCCGAACTGACCCGCACGCAGATCCTGCAGCAGGCCGGTACCGCGATGCTGGCCCAGGCCAAGTCGGTTCCGCAGAACGTGCTGAGCCTGCTGCAGTAACTTGCAGTCATCTGCCGCAGCAATGCGGCAGCGCTCCGCGCAGTCCAAAGCCCCTCTTCGGAGGGGCTTTTTTGTGGCCGCTGCCCTGGCAGAATGGCCGGACGGGTTTTTGACGCCAGCCGCCGGCCCTGTGCAGGTATGGAACTTGCATCACAGCATCCCGTGAGCGTGATCCATCGCTGCCGCTAAAGTCCTCGCGGATGCGGCCGATACCCGTCACGTAATCCCATGCGTCCGTCTGTTTCGGACGCCCAGACGAGGAATGCAACATGGCATCGGTGATCAGCACTTCCGCCTCCGGGTTGGACATCCCTACCGTGGTGTCCACCCTGGTGTCCCGGCAGAAAGACCCCGAGCAGGCGCGTATCAACAAGGCCGGCACCGCTGCGACGACGCAGCTGTCGGCAATCAGCCAGATCAAGAGCAGCATGACCACGCTCAAGTCTGCGCTGGACAAGGTGGTCAGCAGCGCCGACACCAACGCCTACAAGGCTACGGTGCCGACCGATGCCGGCTTCACCGCCACCACCACCAGCTCGGCGGCGCCGGGCAACTATTCGGTGGAAGTGGTGTCGCTGGCGACCTCGCAAAAACTCGCTTCCGGCGCATTCACTGCCGATGCCAGCGTGGGCAGCGGCACGCTGACCATCGGCTACGGCGACAAGAGCGTCACCGTGGATATCAGCGGCACCGACAAGCTCACCGACATCGCTGCGGCCATCAACAAGGCCGCCGGCGGCAAGGGCGTCACCGCAAGCGTGGTCACCGCCAACGACGGCCAGCACCTGGTCTTCAATGCAGTGGATTCGGGCACCAAGGGCGCGCTGACCGTCAGCGCCAGCGACCCCAGCCTGAGCAGCCTCACTTACGGGCCCGGCGTCACTGGCGGGCTGAACCAGACCGTCGCCGCGGCCGATGCGCTGGTGCGTGTGGACGGCTTCGAGCGCACCTCCAGTTCCAACACCGTCACCGACATCGTGCCAGGCGTGGTGCTCAACCTCACCAAGGCCGCCGAAGGCACCAAGTTCAACCTGGGCGTGGCAGCCGACACCAGCGGCCTCAAGGGCAACCTCACTGCCTTCGCCGCGGCCTACAACACCGCCAACACGCTGCTGGCGAAAAGCAGCAGCTACGACGCCACCACCAAGACCGCTTCGGCGTTGACCGGCGATTCGCTGGTGCGCAGCCTGCAGCAACAGCTGCGTGGCCAGGTCAGCGGTAATGTCAATGAACTCAAGGCGCTTGGCCTGACCATCGACAAGGATGGCGTGATGAGTTTCGATGGCGCCAAGTTCGACACCGCCATCGCATCCGACGGCGGCGCCGCGGCCGAGGTGTTCGGCAAGGACAGCAAGTTCGGCGGCACCCTGACCAAGCTGCTCGACAGCAACGTCAACGTCACCAACGGCACGCTGACCCTGCGTTCGGACAGCTTGAACAAGACCATCAAGGGCTACGAATCGGACCTGGACGATCTCGATGCACGCATGGAAAAACTCAGCGACCGCTACACCGCACAGTTCACCGCGATGGAAACCATGATCAGCAAGTTGCAGAGCAGCACCAGCTCGCTCAGCAGCCTGCTGACAAGCTGATTTCCGTGATGCAGATCCTCAAGTCCTGCAAGGGTCTTGCCGATACAAGAAGGGCCTATCGTGATTTCGGCCTTGCCTTCCGGCAGGAGCGTCGTCGCAGGAGCACAGCGCTCCGGGACCCGCGAAGGTCAGCCCATTGAGGAGTCATCCATGTACGGTTCCAATCGTCAGTACGCCGAGCAATACCGCAAGGTCGGCGTGTCCACCAGCGTGACCGAAGCCGACCCGCACAAGCTGGTGTCGCTGCTGTTTGCCGGTGCCTGCCAGCGCATCCGTCTGGCCCAGGCCTGCCTGGCGCAGGGCGACCAGGCGCGCAAGGGCAAGGCCATTGGCGAGGCCTGCGCGATCGTCGGTCACTTGAACGGTTCGCTCGATCACGAAGCCGGCGGCGAGATCGCTGGTAACCTGTCGGCCCTGTACGACTACGTCATGCAGCGTCTGACCGCAGCCAATCTGCACAACGACGACACCGCGTTGACCGAAGCGCTGGATCTGCTCAGCGAAATCGATTCGGCGTGGAACTCCATTCCCCTCGAACAACGCGGCCTTTCCGCCGTTTCGTGAGTCCTGCCATGCATAGCGTGCAAAGCCTTCAGGCCGAAATGGCCGACATCCGGATCGCCATGGCGAACGAGGACTTCGAAGTCATGCCGCCGATGCTGGATGCGCACGACCTGCACCTGCGCCAGTACGCGCAACACGTGCACGTCGACCAGGACCGCGAGGCCCTGCAGACGCTGTTGACGATGCACCAGGACCTGATGCGGATGATGCGCGAGCGTCAGCGCAAGCTGCTTGACCTGATCCGCGCACAGCGCACCTCGTCCTCGGCCAGCCGCGCCTACGCCCGGGTCGGACGGATCTGATGTCCGCGCTCGGCACACTCGCGCCAGCGGCCGAGGCCGAGCTGTTTGCCGACACGCTCAGCTGCGAACTGCGCCTGCCGGCCGGCTTCCGTGCCGGTGGCGATGCGGGCGCGCACAGCGCCGCGGAGACCCTGCTGCGTAGCCTCGGCCAGGTGGAAGACCTGCGCAGCGAAGAGACCAGCGAAGACCGCGGCGACCTGCCGCTGCTGGTGCAGCGCATGGATGCCAAACTCGATCTGATGCTGGCGCTGATCGGCCGCCTGGTGCGCCAGGGCGACAGCGGCCTGATCCAGAACCTGGTGCACTGGTCGGTGCGCGGCATCCGCCTGAATTGCGCAACTCCGCATCCTCCGGGCACTGTCGGTAGCGTTTGCCTACAGCCCTCCGACTGGCTTCCTGAACTGGTACAGCTTCCCGTCGAGGTCTTGGCCAGCGCCAGCGACGGTCACGATCAGTGGCTGTGGCTGCGGTTCGCGCCCCTGTCGCCGGGTCTGCAGGACGCGCTGGAACGTCATCTGTTTCGCTTGCATCGCCGTCAGATCGCCGACGCCCGTCGCCAGCGCTGATCACGATGGTTGGCGTCAGGCGCCGGGTCAGCTAAGGTGCCCTATACCGAAAAAGGTCCCTTCTGCGCCGTGCGAGTCATCATCGTCGACGATCACACCCTTGTCCGTGCAGGCCTGTCCAGGCTGCTGCAAACCTTCGCCGGCATCGATGTCGTCGGTGAGGCCAGCAACGCGCAACAAGCCCTGGATATGACATCCCTGCATCGCCCGGATCTGGTGCTGATGGACCTGTCCCTGCCCGGCCGCAGCGGCCTGGATGCCATGACCGATGTGTTACGCGCCGCGCCGCGCACGCATGTGGTGATGATGTCGATGCATGACGACCCGGTGCACGTCCGCGATGCGCTCGATCGCGGTGCCGTGGGTTTCGTGGTCAAGGACGCCGCACCGCTCGAACTGGAGCTGGCACTGCGTGCCGCCGCCGCCGGCCAGGTATTTCTGAGCCCGCAGATTTCCTCGAAGATGATCGCGCCCATGCTGGGCCGCGAAAAACCGGTCGGCATCGCTGCCCTGTCGCCACGCCAGCGCGAGATCCTGCGCGAGATCGGCCGCGGACAGAGCAACAAGGAAATCGCCGCGGACCTCGGCATCAGCGTCAAGACGGTGGAAACCCATCGCGCGCGCATGATGGAGTCGTTGGGCTGCCGGCGTGCGAACGATCTGGTGCTGCTGGCGGCCAAGCACCATAACGAGCTGGTCTGAGCAACTCCCGCAGGCTGTTTGCTCGGCTGTCAGGATGGTGAAAGTGGTATCCGGGCCACTTCGGCCCAAAACAGTGACGGAATTCCGTCAAGCACGCTCGAGTTCGCCGAAAACGTCAGGGGATTCCTGACGCTCTGTCAGGAAAATCATGAGTCACCTCACACGACTCCCTGATTAAAAACCCGTCGCATTCTCCTGCAAGATGCGTTCCATCGCTGCTGCGTGCAGCGCCCATCGGAAGCGCTTCCATGAAGACGACCATTTCCGCCCAGCTTGGCCAGCACCTGCACCTCACCCCGCAGTTGCTGCAGTCGATCCGTCTGTTGCAATTGGACGGCATGCAGTTGGAACTGGAAATTCGGCGCGCCCTGGAAACCAATCCGTTGCTGGAGTTGGAAGAGTTGGCCGATCACGGGTATGAGGCCACCACCAACGACGATGGCGCCAGCGATATCGCCGCGTTCGACGAGCTGCCGGAAAGCACGATGTGGGACGTGCAGAGCAGCAGTTGGAACGACGGTGACGACGACCGCATGCAGCGCGTGGCCGCCGGCGAGTCCACCGACCCGCATGTGCGCATCCTGCGCGAGCTGGCGCTGGACCTGGACGAAGCGGCATTGGGGGCCGCTGCGTTCTGGCTGGAGCAGACCGACGACGCCGGGTATCTGACCGAAGCGCTGGCGACGCTGCAGCAGCTGGGCGCCACCCGTCTGGGGATGACGGTCGAGGCGGTCGAAGCGGTCCGCCAGCGCCTGCTGCACGGCGACCCCGCCGGCCTGGGGGCCTGCGACCTGCGCGAATGCCTACAGGCGCAGTTGACCGCCCTGCCCGGCCGCGTCCCGGCACGCCATCTGGCCGCGCGCATCCTGGCTGGCGACCTGGACCTGCTGGCGAGCCACGACTACGCGGTGCTGGCGCGCGCGCACGATGCCGAAGTGGACGACGCGCGCGAGGCGGTGCGGTTGATCCTGTCGCTGCAACCGCGCCCGGGCGATGACCTGCTGCAGGAAAGCAACGCCAGCGTGATCCCGGACGTGCTCGCCTGGCATGCCGACGGCAGCTGGCGCGTGGCACTCAATCCGGCCACCACCCATCGCGTCAGCATCAACCCGGTGCACGAACGCGCGCTGGCCGACGCCGGTGATGCCGGGCAGCCGCTGCGCGACATGCTGCAGGAAGCACGCTGGCTGACCCGTGGGCTGTCGATGCGCTACGAAACCCTGCTGCGCGCCACGCGCGCCATCGTCGAGCGCCAGGCCGCCTTCCTGGCGCGTGGCGAGGAAGCGATGGCGCCACTCACACTGAAGGAAATCGCCGACGAGATCGGCATGCACGAATCGACCATTTCGCGCATCACCACTGGCAAGTACCTACAGACGCCGCGCGGAACCTTCGAACTCAAACACTTCTTCGCCGTGCGCCTGGAAGGCGCCAGCGTCTCCGGCCAGGCAGTCAAGGCAATGGTGCGCCGCTTGATCGAAAGCGAGCCGGCCGGCCGGCCGCTGGCCGACGAAGCCATTGCCGGTTTGCTGTCGCGGCAAGGCGTTAACATTGCGCGCCGCACCGTGGCCAAGTACCGCGAACAACTCGACATCGCCCCGGCACGTGAGCGCCGCCGCACCAACAAACCGCTGCTTGCCCGGGCAGGATAAGGATTACTATGAGCAAACTCACCGTGCTGCTGGTCGACGACCACGAGGGCTTCATCAACGCTGCGATGCGTCATTTTCGCAAAGTGGAGTGGCTCAACATCGTGGGCAGTGCCGCCAATGGGCTGGAAGCGATCGAGCGCTCTGAGTCGCTGCGCCCCAACGTCGTGCTGATGGACCTGGCGATGCCCGAGATGGGCGGGCTGCAGGCCACGCGTCTGATCAAGACGCAGGACGATCCGCCGTATATTGTCATCGCGAGCCACTTCGACGATGCCGAGCATCGTGAACACGCTCTTCGCGCGGGTGCTGACAATTTTGTCAGCAAGCTGTCCTATATCCAGGAAGTCATGCCAATCCTGGAGGGCCTGACGGAAGGAGCCAGGAATGAGTGAGTCCCGCATTCTGCTGATCGACAGTGACGCCGTGCGCGCCGAGCGCACCGTGTCGCTGCTCGAATTCATGGACTTCAATCCCCGCTGGGTCACCGACGGCGCCGACATCAATCCTGGCCGTCATCGCCACGACGAATGGATGGCGGTGATGGTGGGTTCGGCGCAGGATGCGGCGCAGGCCGACAAGTTCTTCGACTGGCTGGCCGACGCCAAGCTGCCGCCGCCGGTGCTGCTGATGGAAGGCAGCCCGGTCACGTTCGCGCAGACCCACGGCCTGCACGAGGCCAATGTCTGGGCGTTGGATACCCCGTTACGGCACGCGCAGCTGGAAGCCCTGCTGCGCCGCGCAAGCCTCAAGCGCCTGGATGCCGAGCATCAGGCTGGCGTGCAACAGGACACCGGGCCAACCGGCAACAGCGAGGCGGTGACCCGCCTGCGCCGGCTGATCGACCAGGTGGCCGCGTTCGACACCACCGTGCTGGTCCTGGGCGAGTCCGGTACCGGCAAGGAGGTAGTGGCACGCGCCATCCACCAGCACTCGCCGCGCCGTGATGGGCCGTTTGTCGCCATCAATTGCGGCGCGATCCCGCCGGACCTGCTGGAAAGCGAACTCTTCGGCCATGAGAAAGGCGCGTTCACCGGCGCCCTGAGCGCGCGCAAGGGCCGTTTCGAGATGGCCGAAGGCGGCACCCTACTGCTGGACGAGATCGGCGACATGAGCCTGCCCATGCAGGTGAAGCTGCTGCGCGTGCTGCAGGAGCGCAGCTTCGAGCGCGTCGGAGGCGGCCAGACCATCCGCTGCAACGTGCGCGTGATCGCTGCTACCCACCGCAACCTGGAAGCGCGCATCAGCGACGGCCAGTTCCGTGAGGACCTGTTCTACCGTCTCAACGTGTTCCCGATCGAGATGCCGGCGCTGCGCGAGCGCGTGGACGATCTGGCCATGCTGGTGCAGACGATTGCCGGGCAGCTGGCGCGTACCGGCCGTGGCGAAGTGCGCTTCGCCGAGGAAGCCCTGCAGGCGCTGCGCAGCTATGACTGGCCCGGCAATGTGCGCGAACTGACCAACCTGGTGGAGCGCCTGGCTGTGCTGCACCCGGGCGGGCTGGTGCGCGTGCAGGATCTGCCGGCGCGCTATCGCGGCGATTTCGCCTCGGCCATTCCGGTCGAGTTGCCGCCCGAGCCGGCACTGGTGGCCGCGCCCACCGACGTAACTGCACTGCCGAGCAATGTGGTCACGCTGCAGCCCAAGGCCGCCGATGCGGAACCGGCCTCGGCCGCCAGCCTGCCCGACGACGGCATCGACCTGCGCGGCCATATGGCCAACATCGAACTGGCCTTGATCAACGAGGCGCTGGAACGTACGCAGGGCGTGGTGGCCCACGCAGCGCAACTCCTGGGCCTGCGCCGCACCACGCTGGTCGAAAAGCTGCGCAAGTACGGCATCGACCGCGAGCAGACCGAGCTGGCCAATTGAGCGTGCCGACGCACGCAAGGTCCTGCTCGCTGGCATAGCGCTTGCTTCTTCAGGCGTACACCGTCCGCAGCCATCGGCTGCGGCGGAATTCCGACATCCACCCGCACCAGCGAGGCATTGATGCCCATCCCCGTCACCAGTCCGCTGCTGCCGCCGCTGGAAGAGTTTCTGCCGTATCTGGAACGGATCTGGACCAGCCGCATCGTCAGCAACGGTGGCGAGATGCACCGCGCCCTGGAGCAGGCGTTGTGCGCCTACCTGGGTGTGCCGCATCTGGCGTTGTTGACCAATGGCACCACTGCCTTGATCACGGCATTGCAGGCGCTGCGCATCACTGGCGAAGTGATCACCACGCCCTACTCGTTCGTGGCCACGGCGCATTCGTTGTTGTGGAAAAGCATTACCCCGGTGTTCGTGGACATCGACCCGGTCACGCTCAACATGGACCCGTCCAAGATCGAAGCGGCCATCACCCCGCAGACCACCGCCATCATGCCGGTGCATTGCTATGGCACTGCCTGCGACACCAGCGCGATCACGCGCATCGCCGACATCTACAATCTGAAGGTGATCTACGACGCTGCGCATGCCTTCGGGGTGCGCGATGAGGGCGGCTCGATCCTGCGCCACGGCGACCTGAGCGTGTTGAGCTTTCATGCCACCAAGGTGTTCAACACCTTCGAAGGTGGCGCCATTGTCTGCCCTGACGAAAAAACCTACCAGCGCATCGGGCACCTGAAGAACTTCGGCTTCGTCGACGAAACCACGGTGGTGGCACCGGGCATCAACGGCAAGATGAACGAGATCAGCGCAGCGTTCGGCCTGTTGCAACTCAAGCACATCGACGAGGCCATTGCGCAACGCAGCGCCATCGATGCGCAGTATCGGCAGCGGCTCAGCGAGGTGCGTGGCATCCAGTGCGTGGCACGCCCCCAACAGTCCAGCGCCAATTACGCGTATTTTCCGATCCTGGTGCAGGACGACTACCCGCTGCCGCGCGATGCCCTGTATCAGTTGATGCGCGAACACGGCATTCTGGTGAGGCGTTACTTCTATCCATTGATCAGCGACTTCCCGATGTATCGCGCGCTCCCCTCGTCCGCGCCGGCATGGTTGCCGGTAGCGCGTTCGGTGGCCGCGCAAGTATTGTGCTTGCCGATCTTTCCCGGCCTGACCGCCGATCAGGTCGATACCATCGCCGACATCATCGCCGGCGAACAGGCCACATGACCGCAACACGCAACACCGTGTTTCCAGACTCCCGCATCTTCAACAGGCAACCAGGCGAGATCGCATGACCCAGGCAACATTTATCGAGAACTTCCTCTCCGCCACCGACTTCCAGGAGCCGGTGGAGGTCACGCTGGACACTGTGCTGCTGGAATTGCCGGAGTGGGATTCGCTGGCGGCGCTCGGCGTGATCGTGATGTTCGACATGGAATACGGCAAGACCATCACTGGCGAAGATCTCACTGCCGCCGTGACCGTAGGCGATCTCTACAAACTGACCGAGGCGTAAGCACCATGCCGACCTCCACGCTGCACAACGTCCGCTTTGCCGGCATGGCGACCTGCGTGCCGAAGCGGGTCGTGTCCAATCTCACCGATTGCCGGCCGCAGATCCGTTCAGAGCGTGAGCGCCTGGTGCGCAACATCGGCATCGAGACCCGGCGCATGTCCCAGCCCTGGCAATGCTTTTCGGACCTGGCCCTCGATGCGACGGAGGTGTTGCTGGAAAAACTGCAGTGGAAGCGCGAGGAGATCGATGCGCTGATCGTAGTGACCCAATCGCCGGATTATCCGATTCCCGCTACCGCCATCATTCTGCAGGATCGGCTTGGGCTGTCGCACGCCACGGTCGCCTTCGACGTCAATCTGGGCTGCTCGGCCTACCCGTTCGGCATCAACCTGCTCGGCTCGATGATCGCTGCCGGCGGCGTCAAGAAGGGCTTGCTGCTGGTCGGTGACCGCAGCGCCAATCTGGAAGATCCGATCTTTTCCGATTCCGGTACTGCCACAGCGCTGGAGTTCGACCAGAACGCAGCACCGATGTATTTCGACCTCAACAGCGACGGGAGCGGTTACAGAGCCATCATCCTGCCGGTGGGTGGTCAACGCGAGCCTGTCGCCATTCAGCATCTGCTGCCTTATCGCGAAAACGAGAAAGATCGCTGGCACCAGGCTACTGATCTGCAACTCGATGGCACCGCCGTGCTCAGCTTCTCGACTCAGCGCGTTCCTCCCGCAGTTGAAAAATTGATCGCTTATGCTGGTGTCAGCAAGGATGACATCGATTACTTCGTGTTCCACCAGGCTAACCGGATGATCAATGAGACCATTCGCAAGAAGCTCGGCCTTGCGATCGAAAAGGTGCCGTCCACCCTGCGCGACTTCGGCAACACCAGCGGCGCATCGTTGCCCCTCACCATGACTGCACGGATCAACAAGGAACTGGAATCTGGCCCCAAGCGTGTACTGCTTTCAGGCTTCGGGATTGGGTTGTCTTGGGGTACCTGCCTGGTCGATATCGAAGGCGCGGTGTTTCCGGAGTTGATCGAGTCGTGAATTCCGCCCTCGATCCGAACGACCCATTCTCGCTGCAGGGCAAACGCATTCTGGTCACCGGTGCATCCTCAGGCATCGGGCGGCAGATCGCACTGAGTTGCGCGGAGATGGGCGCGCAACTGGTCATCAGCGGCCGCAACGAAGCACGTTTGGCCGAGACCTTCGCCACCCTCGAAGGCACAGGGCATGAGCAGGTGATTGCCAACTTGGACAAGCAAGAGGACATCGACCATCTCGTGGCTTCGGTAGGTGTCCTGGATGGTGTCGCACACGCGGCCGGCATCGCCCGGCTAGCACCATTCCGGATGATCAACCGCGCGCATCTGGACGAAACCTTCGCCAGCAATGTCTATGCACCGCTGCTACTGACGCGCGGCCTGCTGGCGAAAAAGCGCATCAACGCAAAAGGCTCGATCCTATTTATCTCTGCGGTGGGTTCGCACATCGGCCCTGTGGCCACCGCAGCCTACTCGGCCAGCAAGGGGGCGCTGCTCGGCGCAATGCGCACGCTGGCGCTGGAAGTGGCAAAGCACGGTATTCGCGCCAACTGCATTGTGCCCGGCTACGTGCGAACACCGATGCTCGAGGGCCTCAACCAGAGCGGGGCCAACATCGACGAGCACGCCAAACTGACCCCGCTGGGACTGGGCGAACCGGAGGACGTAGCGTACGCGGCAGTGTTTTATCTGTCCGACGCAAGTCGCTGGGTTACCCGCAACTACTTTCTCGTAGATGGTGGCCTGACCGTGCCGATGGACATCTACGCATGAGCAATCCGACTCGCAGCGCCTTTTCCCTGACTGGCAAGACCATCCTGGTCACCGGCGCATCGTCCGGCCTTGGCCAGGAAATCGCGCTCACCTGCGCACGGCGCGGCGCGCGCCTGGTCATCAGCGGCCGAGATCCCGAGCGTCTCCAGCAGACCCATGCGCGACTGGCCGGCGACGGGCATGTGCAGGTGCAAGCCGACCTGACTGTGTCGGAGGACCGCGAGCGGCTGGTGCAAGCCAGCCAGCGCATCGACGGCGTCGTGCACTGCTTCGGCGGGCAGATGCTGTCGCCGATCCGACAGCTGAAGGAGGAGCTGATGACGCGCATGTACCAGGTTCATTTCCTGGCACCGGTCATGCTGACGCAGCGTCTGCTGCAATCCAATTCCATTAATGCTCAAGGCTCCATCGTGTTCATGCTGTCCACCTCCGCGCATATTGGTACACGCGGCGTGGGGCCTTACTCGGCAATGAAGTCTGGCCTGTTAGGAATCATCCGGTGCTTGGCGTTGGAACAGGCCAAGCACCGCGTGAGAGTCAATGGGATTTCACCATCGGCGGTGCCCACTCCGCGTCTTTGGGGTGAGGACGACGGACTCAACGAAATGCTGAATCAGCAACGCGCGCGCCATCCACTGGGCCTTGGCACGCCGCACGATGTCGCCAACGCTACGGTCTACCTGCTGGCCGACGCCAGCCGTTGGGTCACCGGCACCAGCCTGGTCATGGACGGAGGGGCGGTGCTCTGATGGAACATGTACTCATCATCGGCGCCAGCGGCTGGGGCCGCGAAGTCCTGGAGCAAATGCGTGGCGACGCCGGGCATGGCAAAGACTGGCTGATCGGCGGATTCCTGGACAGTCGCACCGATATCCTGGACAGCTACGGTGTCGACACCCCAATCATCGGCGATCCGATGAGCTATGTGCCACAGCTTGACGACGTATTCGTCTGTGCGATGGGCAATCCCTACGACCGCCATCGCTACGCTCTACCGATCCTCGAAAAAGGCGGGCGGTTCATTCCAATCTGCACTGACGTCCGCCTGGGCAGGCGGGTGCACTTCGGACAGGGCTGCTTCTTTGGCCTAATGGTCCATTCCGGGCCGGACGTGCGCATCGGCGACTTTGTCACCATCCATGCCCAGAGCATGCTCGGGCACGACGTACGGATCGGCAACTACGTGCACGTTGGTGCAATGGCTTTTATGGGCGGCGGCGTGCAGATCGGTGACTTCGTTACCGTACACCCGCGCGCCACACTGATGCCAGGCGTCAAGGTCGGTGACGGCGCGGTTATTGGAGCTGGCGCCGTGGTACTGAAGGATGTGCCGGCCGGCGCTACGGTGTTCGGCAATCCTGCCAAAATCGTTTTTCACAAAAACACACCAACAGACTGATCCATGCGCTCCCGGATGCACCCCAAGTATTACTTGTCGCAGGAGATCTTTGAGCGCGAGCAGCGCAAGATCTTCCGTCGGGTTTGGCTGTTTGCAGGGCTCAAGACACTGTTGCAGGAGAACAACTGTTTCATCACCCGCAAGATCGCGGGCATTCCCCTGGTGATCCAGAACTTCCACGGCCAAATTCGTGCGTTCGAGAACGTCTGCCTCCACCGCAGTGCACTGATTCAAACCGGTGCTATCGGTTGCCGGCCGTTGGTCTGCCCCTACCACGCTTGGAGTTACGACGAACAAGGCAAGGTGAAGAACATCCCGGACTGCGAAGCGATCTATCGGCTGGACAGTCGTGAAAAGGACAGCTTGAAGCTGCGCGAATTTTCGCTTCGCACCATCGGCAACCTGCTGTTCGTCAACCTCGATCCCAACCCGTTGCCCATCGAGGAGCAGTTTTCGGCAGACTTCATCAACTTGCTGGAAGGTAGTTCCAACGCCTATGACACTGAGGTGATGGTGACCACCTGGAGTGGCCGATACAACTGGAAACTCGCTTACGAAAATCTTCGGGATGCCAATCACCCGCGCTTCGTCCACCCCAAGACCTTGGCCAAGAGCGTCAGCTTCGTTGCCGAGGTAAACGAAGAGCAAGCTAGGGAGTCCACTGAAGCGTTGCAAGATAGCTCGCCCGCAGCCTTGAGGCGAGAAATGCGTCGCTTCAGTTTCGGCGGCCCGGAAGCACCCATACCCAACCTTCAGCACTTTGGCTGGCACGATAAGGTGGAGCGCTGGGGCGAGCAGGATGCCTACTTTAACTGGTTGGCCTTCCCGAACATGCATATCGCTAGTTCCAACGGCGGCTATTCTTTCACGCTGGAACACCACATCCCCGTCGCACCGGACCGGACCGACCTGGAAATCCATTGGTTTAGCGCACGCAAGAAACAGGCTTACAGTTCTTCCAGCCAAGTGCTACTGGCACAGATGCACGGCAGCAAGGTGGTGGTGGGCGAAGACGTAGACATCATGGAGCGGGTACAGGCGGCATTGCACACAAACGCGCCTCTGCCCACCCAGGGCGCCTATGAATCCATGAATCGCCTGGTCGAACGCTGGTACACGCTGCTGATGGAAACCGAACATGAGATCTAGGTGGATCATCGGCAGCAGCGACTACCTCGATCTCGCCTTTCATGCCTGGAAGCAGGCGCGTCAGGACGAGATGGTCATCAGGATCGACGTGCCACAGGATGCAGGACACGAGTTCGATCTTGGCGTGCTGGATGGACTGAATGCCACCGATGGCGCCATGTTCGTGGCGTACGACGAGCGCTTCGGCAACTTCAAGCGCATGGAGCTGATGCAGGCGGCGATGGAACGTGGCTTCAAGCTGGAGCCCTTCATCCACGCTAGCGCAGCCATTGCCGCTGACACAGTAATCGGTCTCAACGCATTCGTAGGTGCCCATGCCGTCGTCGGGCACCGGTGCAGGATCGACTACAACACCGTCATCCATGCCGGAGCGCACCTCGGGCCGGAATGCCGCGTCAAATCTTCCTGCTGGATCGAGAATGGGGTGCAGATCGGCGCGGGCGTCGAGATCGGCGGCAATAGCATCTTGCGCACTGGCGCCATCGTGCGCGGGGGCGTCAAGGTGGGACGAAACTGCGAACTCGGCTGGCCACGTGTCTACGGCGAGGACGTGCCTGCCAAGACCTATTTCGACGTCCGCTACGACGCCCCCATCCATACCTACGGGACATGACGTTCATGAATTCAAGAAATGAGCAGCTTCGCCAACGAATTCTACGTATTGCGGAGCAAGAGCGTCCTGCACTCGCGGAGGTCATTGCACGCCTACCCGCCATCGCCAACCGCCCTGTCTTCCTCGTCGCTCCCGAGTCCTACATCGGCGTGGTGCATGGTCCCAGAGTGGTTGCAGACCTACGCCATGTTGTTGCCGCAATTGATGACCAAAGCGTCCACCTTGACCGCATTCATGGCGCGCCGCGCTGGAGCAGTCAGGAGCTCATTTCCAAAGTGGGACAGTATGCCAATGCGATCGCTATCGATTTCTCATGCAGCCCGCGCGGACGAACGTTTGCAAATGACCTCTGCACCAGAGCAGGCATTGAGCAGCTGAGCATTGCACCTTTATTGGATCCGCTGATCCCAGGTTTCGAGCAGCGCCCCCTCTTTCTTATCCAACCGCGCTCGGGCCTTGGCAATATTTATGGCCCGCAGATCGTTCAGCGCCCCAGCCACGTCATTGCAGCCATTGATGACCAGCCAAGCGACAGCGACACTATCCATGGAGTGCCGCGCTGGAGTTCGCGCCAGTTCATCGAACAAGCGGCCCAGCATTCCCAAGCATTGGCCATCGATTTTTCTTACAGCCCCGGAGAATCGGGCTTGGCCCGCATGCTTTGCGAGCAAGCAGGTGTTGAAAGGGTCGATGCCTGCCTGGCCGTTGCGCACTGCGGGCTGCTCGCCGTCTACGAGCCTGCCCAGGTATACCGTCAACGGACGCTTCTGCGTTTGGATGAATTTCTGCGTTTTGCTGATCGACTGGACGACGATTTCAGCGTCTTTACGCTCTACAGCAACTTGTTGTTTCGCCTGACCTACGATTCCAGCCTGTTGTTAGACTGCTGGGCCACGCCGATCAACGAGTATTTTTCAGAATATGCCGATACCAGCACATTCCAGTTGGGCCAGCGTGAACATTTCTGCGATGGCGGTGCCTTCCAGGGGCCCATCGTCCATAAGTTTCTGGAAGCCTCCCGCTATCAGTACGAAAGCATCACCGCCTTTGAACCCGATAGCATCAACTTCCAGAAATTGGAGGGCATCGCGAGTTCCCTCCCCCTGCCCCCGCATAACTTCAAGGCAATAAAAAAAGCCATCTCCAACGAACATGCGACCCTGCGCTTTGAGGAGACCGGCACGGTTTCCAGCCATGTATCGCCGAATGGCGGAATCTCCGTGGCGACGACACGCCTGGACGACGAGTTGGAAAAGCTGACGCTACTGAAGTTGGACATTGAAGGGTTCGAAGCCAAAGCACTGGAAGGCGCATCTCACCTCATCCGTACCCAGCGCCCCCGCATGGCGATTTGTGTCTACCACTACGCCCAGGATTTATTGGATATCGTGGAGCAACTGGACAAATTGGTGGATGGCTATCACTTCCGACTACGCCAGCACTCTCCTGGCCACTATTACGACCTCGTCTTGTATGCCTCGCCCGTCGCCGGTGTCGCACCGCCCCCTTGGGTGGAGTAATCACAGGAGGCACACTTTTTGGAGAAGATAGAGCGATGGCTGACGCCCGCACAACCTTCCTTCCAAGGCGGCCCAGCCTGAATCCAGGGAACTGACGACACACTGTTTGATGCAGGGGCGGAACGGGAATGGTCACCGATGTGGGGCCCAATACCATTGCAGCCATTCCTCCCGACGGCGACATACGATGCTTGGAGCGGCATGCATATTGCATTGGTTCTCGGCCCACTCGATACCCACCGCCGGCGTAATCGATCGAGTCGCGCCGTCGCCACTTCCAGCATCGGTTAAGTCGTGAATGATCAACTTGGACCACCGCCCGTGAGCTCAGTTGCCCTCGTCAGCATCGTCATGCCGGCCTACAAGTCCCGTTACTTCGAGCGGACGCTTGACAGCGTACTCGCGCAGACTTACCCGGCCTTGGAGCTGGTGATCTGCGACGACAACGAAGATGGCGCGATTGCGGCGTTGCTCGAGGCACGGCTGGCGGTTGCACCCTTCCCGATCCGCTACGAGCGCAACACGCCCCGGCTCGGCGAACTCGCAAGCACCGTCAAAGGCATTGGGTTGGCGCAGGGCGAGTACGTCAAGTTTCTGCACGATGACGATGTGCTGGAGCCCGATTGCATTGCGCAACTGGTGCAGGCGATCGAGCGCAATCCGGGCACTGCCATGGCATCGTCGCGGCGGTTGCGCATCGATGAGGATGGCGCGCCGTTGCCGGACATCCTGGCCACCTGCTTTCCGTTCGACGAAGACGTGCTGATCGACGGGCCGGAGTTGGTGTCGTTTCTTGCCGACCACACCATCAATTTCATCGGTGAGCCAAGCTGCGTGCTCGCGCGGCGTGCCGATCTGTTGGCACTCGGCAATGAGCTGATGGCGTTGAACGGTAAGGCCATCGACTGGGTTGGCGATCTGGCGATCTACGTCAAGCTGCTGCGCCACGGCAACCTGGCGTTTCTGGGCAGCCCGCTCACGCACTTCCGCGTGTCCAGCGCGCAGTTCAGCCAGACTGGTCGCGACCAGCCCGGCATCGGCGACCAGGGTCACGAGGATCTGCGTCAGGGCATCCGTCAGCTCGGCTGGCGACGCGAGACTGGCGATAACCGGCAGGTGCGGGTCGCACCGCTCAGCCCGCACAAGGCGCGGGTGTTCAAGTCGGTGGATCTGGTCAATGCATTGATGCAAAGCGCCGGGATGGCCGAGCGGGTGTCGCCTGCGACGTGGCTGGGCGTGCGCCATCCCAGCGATGTGCAGCGCGGGTTGATCGATGCCCGCCTGCAGGCGCATGCCGGCGGGCCGCGCATCGCGGTACTACTGATCGACCGCCAAGGCGATGCCGCAGCAGTCGCGGCAACTCGGGCCAGTCTGGATGCGGTGGCCTGCTATCGGCAGCATCAAACCTGGGTCATCAGCAGCGCACCGCAGCAAGTTGCCGGGCTTGGCGAGCGCGGCGTGCTGATCGACGGGCACGGCTTGCCGGCAACGCTCAATCGGGTCATCGCCGCACAGGACGGGATCGATTGGGTGCTGCTGGTCGATGCCGGCAGCCTGTTCACGGCCAGCGGCCTGCTGATGCTGGCCCTGGAAATGCTCGCCTTGCCCGACGAGTGCCAGGCGATCTACGCCGACGAGGTCGTGGCTCTGGATCACGGCCAGCTTGGGCTGGCGCTGCGGCCGGCGCTGTATCTGGATGTGTTGCTGAGCGCGCCGTCGACCATGTCGCGGCATTGGTTGTTCCGGCACGGCACGCTGTTGGCCGATGGCGGCTTCCCCACGGGACCAGCTGCGGCATTCGAGCTGGGCTACCAACTGGGCCTGGTCGAGCGCTACGGGCTGGGCTGCATTCGTCATATCGCCGAACCCTTGCTGGTTGCATCGGCCGCGCCGCCGCAGGACGACGAAGACGAACGGCAAGCCATCGCCCGTCACCTCGCCGCGCGCGGGTATGTGGACGCGCGCGTGCACAGCGCCGGTCCCGGCCGGCATGCAGTGGACTACCGGCACGCGCAGCAGCCCTTGGTGAGCATTCTGGTGCTGATCGACGGCCGCCTGCCACAGGTGCAGCGTTGCCTGGAAAGCGTCCTGGCCAACACGGCCTACCCGCATTACGAGGTGTTGCTGCTGGACCGTGCCAGCAGCCAACCGGAACTGCGCGACTGGCTTGCCGGCATCGAGGCGCTGGGCATGCAGCAGATCCGCGTGCTGCGCTTTGCCGGCGAACCAGCGCGCGAGGCGGTCTGCAATGCGGCCGCCGAACACGCGCGTGGGGACGTGCTGCTATGGCTGTCTGCCGGCGCCGCGGTGATGAAGGCCGATTGGCTCGATCAGTTGCTCAACCATGCGCTGCGGCCAGAGGTCGGCACAGTCGCCGGCAAGCTGCTGCGTGGCGATGGCACCGTGCATCACGCCGGGCTGCTGCTGGGCCTGGGGGCACCGGTGGCGCGCGCGTTCGAAGGTGCGGCATTCGACGAATCGGGCTATCTGCAGCGTCTGCAACTGGACCAGAACTACAGCGCACTCAGTGGCGAATGCCTGATGCTGCCGCGTCAGCTGTTTCTGGACGCGGGCGGTTTTGCGCAGGAACCTGCGTTGGCGCAGTGGAGCGATGTCGACCTATGCCTGCGACTGCAGCAGGCCGGCTACCTCAATGTCTATGCCGCGCGCGCGCAGTTGCTGATCGATCCACCCGACGCACTACCCGCCACCGCCCTCGAGGAAGAGGCGATGTACGCGCGTTGGCTGCCGCTGATGGCCAACGACCCGGCCTACAACCCCGGGTTTTCGCTGGACCCGGGCGCGGGCTTCGCGCTGGCCGACCCGCGCGCCAGCTGGCGGCCGTTGCAATCGTGGCGGCCGCTGCCGCGCGTATTGGCGCTGCCGGCCGATATCGAGGGCTGCGGGCATTACCGGGTGATCCAGCCGTTGCGCGCCCTGCGCGAGGCCGGGCTGGCCGAGGGTGTGCTGTTCAATGGCTACCTGGAGATCGCCGAACTGGCGCGTCAGGATCCTGACGTGGTGATCCTGCAGCGCCAGGTCGGCGAGGCTCGGCTGGACGCGATGCGGCGAATGAAGGCGCTGTCGCGCGCCTTCAAGGTCTACGAGTTGGACGATTACCTGCCCAATCTGCCGCTGAAGAACGCGCACCGCGCGCAGATGCCCAAGGACATCCTGAAGACGGTGCGGCGCGGGCTGGGCATGGTGGACCGCTTCGTGGTCTCCACCCCTGCCCTGGCGGAGGCGTTTGCCGGGCTGCACAGCGATATTCGCGTGGCGGAAAACCGCCTGCCACCCCATTGGTGGGAGTCGCTGCCGGAGCAGCCAGTGCGCCACGGCGGCAAGCCGCGCGTCGGCTGGGCTGGCGGCGCCAGCCACACCGGCGATCTGGAACTGATTGCCGACGTCGTGAAAGAGCTCGCCGGCGAGGTGGAATGGGTCTTCATGGGCATGTACCCGTTCGCGCTGAGCCAGCACATCCACCAGTTCCAGCCGGGTGTGCAGATCGATCACTACCCCGCCGCATTGGCGGCGCTGGACCTGGATCTGGCGCTGGCGCCGGTGGAGCAGAACCTGTTCAACGAATGCAAGAGCAATCTGCGCCTGCTGGAGTACGGCGCCTGCGGTTATCCGGTGATCGCCAGCGACGTGCGCTGCTACCAGGGCAGCCTGCCGGTGACGCTGGTGAAGAACCGCTACCGCGACTGGATCGGCGCCATCCGCGAGCATCTGGCCGATCCGGCTGCGACGCGCGCCAAGGGAGTGGCCCTGCGTGAGGTGGTGCGGCGCGACTGGATGCTGAGCGGCAGCAATCTGGACACCTGGCGAGCCGCGTGGTTGCCCGACTAGCGCCCGCGCGTACTGCTTGGGTGTTTTTCCGTTTGCAGCCGCCCTCATCCGGCGCTGCGCGCCACCTTCTCCCGCTGGCGGGAGAAGGACAGCCGGGCTGCGTGTGATCTGTTGGTTGCGCTGCGAGGTCGCCTACCGATTCCTTCTCCCGCTTGCGGGGCAGGTGCCCGGAAGGCGGATGGGGGCATGTGTTCACTCCAGCGCCGCGCATCGCCCCGTTTGAGCCGCGTTGCCATTGATGGTGTTGCCCTCATCCGGCGCTGCGCGCCACCTTCTCCCGCTGGCGGGAGAAGGACAGCCGGGCTGCGTGTGATCTGTTGGTTGCACTGCGACTGGTCGCCTAGCGGTTCCCTTCTCCCGCTTGCGGGGGAAGGTGCCCGAAGGGCGGATGGGGGCATGTGTTCACTCCAGCGCCGCGCATCGCCCCGTTTGAGCCGCGTTGCCATTGATGGTGTTGCCCTCATCCGGCGCTGCGCGCCACCTTCTCCCGCTGGCGGGAGAAGGACAGCCGGGCTGCGTGTGATCTGTTGGTTGCACTGCGACTGGTCGCCTAGCGGTTCCCTTCTCCCGCTTGCGGGGGAAGGTGCCCGAAGGGCGGATGGGGGCATGTGTTCACTCCAGCGCCGCGCATCGCCCCGTTTGAGCCGCGTTGCCATTGATGGTGTTGCCCTCATCCGGCGCTGCGCGCCACCTTCTCCCGCTGGCGGGAGAAGGACAGCCGGGCTGCGTGTGATCTGTTGGTTGCACTGCGACTGGTCGCCTAGCGGTTCCCTTCTCCCGCTTGCGGGGGAAGGTGCCCGAAGGGCGGATGGGGGCATGTGTTCACTCCAGCGCCGCGCATCGCCCCGTTTGAGCCGCGTTGCCATTGATGGTGTTGCCCTCATCCGGCGCTGCGCGCCACCTTCTCCCGCTGACGGGAGAAGGACAGCCGGGCTGCGCGTGATCTGTTGGTTGCACTGCAACTGACTATCCATCACTCCCCTTCTCCCGCTTGCGGGGGAAGGTGCCCGAAGGGCGGATGGGGGCAATCACGCTGCGCCCCGAACGCCCCAGCCGCGACAGGAACATACCCGCGCCGGAATCCCGGCGCGATTTCGGCACGCCGCTTGCATCGATGTGGATGCCTCCCTGGCTGACCGCACCCATGAGCGACTCCGTTACCTCGATTCTTTCGCAGATCCGCAGCTACCAGACGCAGATGGGCCAAGGCCCCATGGGCGCGGTGGGCGATGCGGCGCGTGGCAATCAGATCCAGGGGCTGGCCGGCGCACAGGGAACACCGGCCACCCAGGCACCGAGCTTCAGCGAGACCTTGCGCGGCGCCATCGGCGGCGTCAACGAGGCCCAGCAGAAGGCCGGCGCGCTGTCCAAAGCATTCGAAATGGGCGACCCCAGTGCCGATCTGGCACGGGTCATGGTCGCTTCCCAGCAGTCCCAGGTGGCCTTCCGCGCCACCGTGGAAGTCCGCAACCGTCTCGTCCAGGCTTACCAGGACGTCATGAACATGCCGCTGTAAAGGTTGACGACACATGGCTCTCGCGATCAGCAAAGAAAACATGAACCAGAACGCCGAGAAGGCGGGGCAATGGTTCGACCGTGTCCGCAGCCTGCAGATCACCCGCAAGCTGACCATGATGGCGATGATCGCCCTGGCGGTCGCGGCCGGTCTGGCGGTGTTCTTCTGGTCGCAGAAGCCCGGCTACCAGGCGCTGTACACCGGCCTGGATGAGAAGGGCAACGCGGAAGCTGCCGACCTGCTGCGCACCGCGCAGATCCCGTTCAAGATCGACCAGGGCACCGGCGCGATCTCGGTGCCGCAGGATCGCCTGTACGACGCGCGCCTGAAGCTGGCCGGCTCCGGCCTGACCGGCAAGGAAACCGGCGGCGGCTTCGAGCTGATGGAAAAGGACCCGGGCTTCGGCGTCAGCCAGTTCGTGGAAAACGCCCGTTACCAGCATGCGCTGGAAACCGAACTCTCGCGCACCATCGGCACCCTGCGCCCGGTGCGCGAGGCGCGTGTGCACCTGGCCATTCCCAAGCCCAGCGCCTTCACCCGCCAGCGCGATGTGGCCAGCGCCTCGGTGGTGCTGGAACTGCGCGGCGGCCAGGGCCTGGAGCGCAACCAGGTCGATGCCATCGTCAATCTGGTGGCCTCCAGCATTCCGGACATGACCCCCGAGCGCGTGACCGTGGTCGACCAGAGCGGGCGCATGCTCTCCATCGCCGACCCCAATAGCGACGCTGCCCAGCACGCCGCCCAGTTCGAACAGGTGCGCCGCCAGGAAAGCTCCTACAACCAGCGCATCCGCGAGCTGCTCGAGCCGATGACCGGCCCGGGCCGGGTCAACCCGGAAGTCAGCGTGGACATGGACTTCTCGGTGGTGGAAGAAGCCCGCGAGCTCTACAACGGCGAGCCGGCCAAGCTGCGCAGCGAGCAGGTCAGCGACACCAGCACCAGCGCCACCGGCCCGCAGGGCCCTCCGGGCGCCACCAGCAACAGCCCGGGCCAGCCGCCGGCACCGGCCGTCGCAGGCGCCCCCGGGGCTCCAGCGGCCGCCAACGGCCAGGCCGCCGCACCCGCCGCGCCGACCGAAAGTTCCAAGAGCGCCACCCGCAACTACGAATTGGACCGAACCTTGCAACACACCCGCCAGCCGGCCGGCCGCATCAAGCGGGTGTCGGTGGCGGTGCTGCTGGACAACGTGCCGCGCCCCGGTGCCAAGGGCAAGATGGTGGAGCAGCCGCTTACCGCTGCCGAGCTCACCCGCATCGAAGGCCTGGTCAAGCAGGCAGTGGGCTTCGACGCGGCACGTGGCGACACGGTGTCGGTGATGAACGCCCCGTTCGTGCGGGAAGCGGTGGCGGGCGAGGAAGGCCCGAAGTGGTGGGAAGACCCGCGCGTGCAGAACGGTCTGCGCCTGCTGGTCGGTGCGGTGGTGGTGCTGGCGCTGCTGTTCGGTGTGGTGCGCCCCACCCTGCGTCAGCTCACTGGCGTGACCGCGGTCAAGGACAAGCAAGCCAAGGCTGGCAAGGATGGCACTCCACAGAGCGCCGACGTGCGGATGGTCGACGAAGACGACGACCTGATGCCCCGCCTGGAAGAAGACACCGCGCAGATCGGTCAGGACAAGAAGACCCCGATCGCTCTGCCAGACGCCTACGAAGAGCGCATGCGCGTGGCTCGCGAGGCAGTCAAAGCCGATTCAAAACGTGTCGCACAAGTCGTGAAGGGATGGGTCGCCAGTGAAGCCTGATACACCACCGATGACCGGCGTGCAGCGCGCCGCAGTGCTGTTGCTGTCGCTGGGTGAGAGCGATGCGGCCGAGGTGCTCAAGCACATGGACCCCAAGGAGGTGCAGAAGATCGGCATCGCCATGGCCACCATGACCGGCATCTCGCGCGATCAGGTCGAAAAGGTGATGGACGACTTCAACGGCGAACTGGCGGGCAAGACCTCGCTGGGCGTGGGCGCCGACGACTACATCCGCAACGTGCTGATCCAGGCGCTGGGCGCCGACAAGGCCGGTGGCCTGATCGACCGCATCCTGCTCGGCCGCAACACCACCGGCCTGGACACCCTGAAGTGGATGGACCCGCGCGCGGTCGCCGACCTGGTGCGCAACGAACACCCGCAGATCATCGCCATCGTGATGGCGCATCTGGACAGCGACCAGGCCGCCGAGGCGCTGAAGCTGCTGCCCGAGCGCACCCGCGCCGACGTGCTGCTGCGCATCGCCACCCTGGACGGCATTCCGCCCAACGCGCTGAGCGAGCTCAACGACATCATGGAGCGCCAGTTTGCCGGCAACCAGAACCTCAAGTCGTCCAACGTGGGCGGCATCAAGGTGGCGGCCAACATCCTCAACTTCCTGGACACCGGCGCCGACCAGGGCGTGCTGGGCGAGATCGGCAAGATCGATGCCGACCTGGCCGGCAAGATCCAGGACCTGATGTTCGTGTTCGACAACCTGGTGGACCTAGACGACCGCGGCCTGCAGACGCTGCTGCGCGAAGTCTCCGGCGAGCGCCTGGGCCTGGCCCTGCGCGGCGCCGACACCAAGGTGCGCGAAAAGATCACCCGCAACATGTCCCAGCGCGCCGCCGAGATCCTGATCGAGGACATGGAAGCGCGCGGCCCGGTGCGCCTGGCCGACGTGGAAGCGGCGCAGAAGGAAATCCTCACCATCGTCCGCCGCCTGGCTGACGAGGGCGCCATCAGCCTCGGCGGTGCCGGTGCGGAGGCCATGGTATGAACGACGTGGTCACCCGCTGGCTGGCCCCCGACCTGCACATGGCCCCGGCCCTGCCGGAGCCGGAGTACGACGAACCGGCCATGCTCGAGCCGGTGCTGCGCCCGCCGACCCTGGAAGAGATCCAGGCCATCGAGGACGCCGCCCAGCAGGAAGGTTTCGCGCGCGGACATGCCGAAGGCTTTGCCCAGGGCCAGTCCGAGGTGCGCCGTCTCACCGCGCAGATCGACGGCATCCTGGACAACTTCACCCGCCCGCTGGCGCGGCTGGAAAACGAGGTGGTCGGCGCGCTCGGCGAGCTGGCCGTGCGCATCGCCGGCCAGTTGGTCGGGCGCGCTTACCAGGTGGAACCGCAGTTGCTGGCCGACCTGGTCGGTGAGGCGGTCGATGCGGTGGGCGGTGCCGGCCGCGAGGTCGAGGTGCGCCTGCACCCGGACGACATCACCGCGTTGCTGCCGCATCTGGCGCCCAGCAGCACCACCCGCGTGGCCCCGGACATGAGCCTGAGCCGCGGCGACCTGCGCGTGCATGCCGAAAGCGTGCGCGTCGATGGCACCCTGGATGCGCGCCTGCGAGCCGCGCTGGAGACAGTCATGCGCAAATCCGGAGCGGGCCTGTGAGCGCCCTGTTCGGCGCCACCCCGGCCGATTGGCTGGATGCACGCAATCTGCGCCTGGCCACCCGCCTGGGCGCGCTCGGCCTGGAGCCCACCGCCGGCCGCACCCTGATCCGCGAAGGCATCCTGCGCCGCGCGGTCGGCCTGACCCTGGAAGCCACCGGTTGCGAAGCGCCGATGGGCGCGACCTGCAAGGTCGAAGTGGATGGCGGCTGGGTGGATGCCGAAGTGGTCGGCTTTGCCGGCGAACGCACCTACCTGATGCCCAGCGCCGAACTCCACGGCCTGCTGCCGAACGCACGCGTGGTGCCCTCGCGGCGCCGCGGCGGCGTGGAAGTGGGCGAAGGCCTGCTCGGCCGCGTCATCGACAGCGATGGCACCCCGCTCGACGGCAAGGGCCCGATCCGCGCCGAAGGCAGCGTCGGCATGGCCGGCGTGTCGATCAACCCGCTGGCGCGCGAACCCATCACCACCTCGCTGGACGTCGGCGTGCGTGCCATCAACGCCATGCTGCCGATCGGCCGTGGCCAGCGCGTGGGCCTGTTCGCCGGCTCCGGCGTCGGTAAATCGACGCTGCTGGGCATGATGACCCGCTTCACCTCGGCCGACGTGATCGTGGTCGGGTTGATCGGCGAACGTGGCCGCGAAGTGCGCGATTTCGTCGAAACCACCCTGGGCGAAGAAGGCCTGCGCCGCGCCGTGGTCGTAGCCGCCCCGGCCGACCGCCCCCCGTTGGCACGTCTGCACGGCGCCTACCGCGCCACCGCCATTGCCGAATGGTTCCGCGACCAGGGCCTGAACGTGTTGCTGCTGATGGATTCGCTGACCCGCTTTGCGCAGGCGCAGCGTGAGATCGGCCTGTCGGTGGGCGAGCCGCCGACCACCCGCGGCTATCCGCCGTCGGTGTTCGCCAAATTGCCGGCGCTGGTGGAACGTGCCGGCAACGGCGCCAAGGGGCGCGGTTCGATCACTGCGTTCTACACCGTGCTGACCGAAGGCGACGACCCGCAGGACCCGATTGCCGACGCCGCCCGCGCCATCCTGGACGGCCACATCCTGCTCTCGCGTCGGGTGGCCGACAGCGGCCTGTACCCGGCCATCGACCTGGAATCGTCGGTCAGCCGTGTGGTGCAGGACATCGCCGACGAACCGTGGCGCCTGCGCATCCGCAAACTCAAGCGGCTGCTCTCCGCCTACACCGCCAACCGCGACCTGATCGCCATCGGCGCCTACCAGCGCGGCAGCGACCCGGCCACCGACGAAGCGTTGGCGCGCTGGCCGGAGATCGTCGAATTCCTCGGCCAGGACGTGCACAAGGCCTCGGTGCTGAGCGACAGCCTGTCTGCACTGCAGCAGCTGGTGGAACCAGAGAACTAATCCATGATGCAGTCCAAGCGAATCGATCCCCTGCTGCGGCGGGCCCAGGAACAGGAAGACAAGGTCGCCCGCGACCTGGCCGAGCGCCAGCGCACCCTGGAGACCCATCAGTCGCGCCTGGAAGAACTGCGCCGCTACGCCGAGGAATACGCCAACAGCCACATGGCCGGCACCAGCGCGGTAGCGCTGAGCAACCGCCGCGCCTTTCTGGACCGGCTCGACAGCGCCGTGCTGCAGCAGGCACAGACCGTGCAGAGCAACATCGCCAAGGTCGAATCCGAGCGCACCCGCCTGCTGCTGGCCAGCCGCGAGAAGCAGGTGCTGGAGCAACTGGCGGCCAGCTACCGCGCCCAGGAGAACAAGGTGATCGAACGCCGCGACCAGCGCGAGATGGACGATCTGGGCGCACGTCGCTCGCGCCTGGCGCGGGCCGAAGATACTCACGGAGAATCCGCATGAACCCCCTGTCCGCCTTCGCCGCCGGCCTCGGCGCGCTTGCCGGTAACGGCAAGAAGTCCAGCTACAGCGACCCGTCGTCCGAGCAGGACCCGGCCAAGGACCAGTTTGCGCGCATGCTCCATCCTGCCAATACGCCCGGCCACGCGCAGGCGCCCGAGCGCGTGCCGGCCAAGCCGGCCGCGCCCAAGCCCAAGCAGTCCGACACCCAGCGCGACGACGACACGCGCGACGACGCGGCCGGCGATGCCACCGCGCGGCCGCGTGCGCAGGACGGCCAGGCCAAGCCCGCCAGCTCCAGCGCCACCAAGGATCCGGCAACCACCGACAGCAGCACGGCCGCCGGCGCCGGCAAGAGCGGCAAGACCGCCAAGGCCGCCGCTGCCAGCGAAGACGCGGCCGCCGAAACGGCCACCAGCACCGATGCCGGCTGGCCGCCGCAAGGCCTGGGCGGCTTCGGCATGGGCCTGTTGGCCCAGGCGCTGCCGGGCGGCGACGTCCTGGCCGCCGCAGCCGCAGCGCTGACCGCCAGCATGGCCGGCGCAGCCAGCGCCACGCCCGCAGCGACCGCATTGCCCACCGACGCAGCCGCCTCCGCCGCCACCGCGACGGCCACGACTGCCCTGCCCGCCCTGGGCGCGCTGGCGCCGGCCGCCCTTGCCGGCGCCAAGCCCACCTCGACCACGGCAGTGAGCGGCGATGCGCAGACCGCCGCGCTGATGAGCATGGCCGCCAAGGCACTGGAGCCGGTCGCCGACGACAGCGCAGCTCCGGCCGCGCCGGATGCCCCGGCGTTCGTCCTGCCGACCACCACCGCGCCGGGACTCAACCGCCTGCAGGAGGCGGCACCGATCTTCAGCGCCTCGCCCACCCCCACTCCGGACCTGGGCAGCGACAGCTTCGACGACGCCATGGGCGCGCGCCTGAGCTGGCTGGCCGACCAGAAAATCGGCCACGCCCATATCAAGGTCACCCCGAACGAGATGGGTCCGGTGGAGGTGCGCCTGCATCTGGACGGCGACAAGGTCAACGCCAGCTTTACCGCCGCCAATGCCGACACCCGCCAGGCGCTGGAACAGAGCCTGCCGCGGCTGCGCGACATGCTCGGGCAGAACGGCTTCCAGCTCGGGCAGGCCGATGTAGGCCAGCAACAGCAGAGCCAGACCGGCAACCGCAATGGCGGTGGCCGCGACGGCAACGGCCTCAGCCTGGACGACAGCCCGCCCGTCGGAATTCCGTCGGTGGTGTTACGCCAGCGTGGATTGCTGGACGCCTACGCCTGAGCCAGCGCGCCGGATCGGCCGGCGCACTGCGCAAACCGTCTGCCCCGGCGCCGCTGGCGCCGCCCAACACCCCTGCAGCGCAAGGCTTGCGGGGGTTTTCACGTCTGCGCGCACGCTGCGCCAGGAAACCGTCGCAGTTTTGGCATGCCGATTGCATCCATCGGGTGAGCATTCCCCTGGAGCACACCGTGGCAGCCGCAAAGAAACCCGAAAAGAGCGAAGACAAGGACGAAAAGAAGAAAGGCGGCAAGAAGCCTCTTCTGCTGATCGCCATTGGCGTGGTCGTGCTGGCCGCGGCCGGCGGCGGCGCCTGGTTCTTTCTGGGTCACAAGGGTGAGGAGAAAGGCGGCAAGCACGACGCACCCAAGGTGGCCGAAGTGCCCAAGCCGGCCCAGTACTTCCCGATGGACCCGGCGATCGTGGTCAACCTGGCCGACCCGGGCGATGGCCCGCAGTACCTGCAGGTCGAAGTGCAGCTGGTCACCCGCGACCCGGAAGAGCTCAAGCTCATTACCGAAAACGCGCCCGCCATCCGCGCGCACCTGCTGATGCTGCTGTCCCAGGTCAAGGCCACCGACGTGGCCGACCTGGCCGGCAAGCAGAAGCTGCAGAAATCCGCGCTGGCCGAAGCGCAGAAGGTCATGACCAGCGAAACCGGCAAGAAGTGCGTCGAAGAACTGCTGTTCACCAGTTTCGTTACCCAGTAAGGCTGCCCGATGAGCGTCAGTGACCTGCTTTCCCAGGACGAAATCGATGCCCTGCTGCACGGCGTGGATTCCGGTGCGGTCAATACCGAGCCGGAACCGTTGCCCGGCGAGGCGCGCCAGTACGACCTGTCCAGCCAGGACCGCATCATCCGCGGTCGCATGCCGACCCTGGAGATGGTCAACGAGCGCTTTGCGCGGTTGTGGCGCATTGGCCTGTTCAACCTGATCCGGCGTTCGGCCGACCTGTCGGTGCGCGGCATCGACCTGGTCAAGTTCAACGAGTACATGCACTCGCTGTACGTGCCGACCAACCTCAACCTGATCCGCTTCAAGCCGCTGCGCGGCACCGGCCTGATCGTGTTCGAACCCACCCTGGTGTTCACCGTGGTGGACAACTTCTTCGGTGGCGACGGCCGCTTCCATACCCGCATCGAAGGCCGCGAATTCACCGCTACCGAGATGCGCGTGATCCAGCTGATGCTCAAGCAGACCTTCGCCGACCTCAAGGAAGCCTGGGCGCCGGTGATGGACGTGGACTTCGAGTACATCAATTCGGAGATCAACCCGCACTTCGCCAACATCGTCACCCCGCGCGAGTACGTGGTGGTGTGCCGGTTCCATGTGGAGCTGGAAGGCGGCGGCGGCGAGATCCACATCACCCTGCCGTATTCGATGCTGGAGCCGATCCGCGAACTGCTCGATGCCGGCATCCAGAGCGACCGCAACGACCGCGACGACTCCTGGAACGTGATGCTGCGCGAGCAGCTGGACACCGCCGAAGTGACCCTGTCCAGCGTGCTGGCCAGCAAGCGCATGAGCCTGCGCCAGCTTACCGGCCTGAAGGTCGGCGACATCCTGCCGATCGACCTGCCCGCCCAGGTGCCGCTGTGCGTTGAAGAAATCCCCTTGTTCACCGGCGAATTCGGCGTCTCCAACGGCAACAACGCCGTCAAGATCACCGCCGTGCGCCCGCCGGGCGTGCAAGCCCCGCGCGCCGTTCCCTCCCAGGACTCCAACTCATGATCAACTCCGACATCCTCGACGCCGCGCCCGCCACCTTCGACAGCCTGCAGGCCGAGCACGACCACAATGCCGCCGACCTCAACCTGGACGTCATCCTGGACGTGCCGGTGACGCTGTCGCTGGAAGTGGGCCGTGCGCGCATTCCGATCCGCAACCTGCTGCAGCTCAACCAGGGCTCGGTAGTGGAACTGGAGCGCGGCGCCGGCGAACCGCTGGACGTCTACGTCAACGGCACCCTGATCGCGCATGGCGAAGTGGTGGTCATCAACGACCGCTTCGGCATCCGCCTGACCGATGTGGTCAGCCCCAGCGAACGGATCCGGAGGCTGCGGTGATCGGCCTGCTGGCCGCCGCGGCGCCTGCCGCGGCAAAGGCCACCCAGGTCGGCGCGCAGGCGCCGTCCTCGCCTGGCCTGTTTGGCGCAGTCTTTGCATTGCTGTTGGTGCTCGCGCTGATCGTCGGCCTGGGCTGGTTGCTCAAGCGCATGCCCGGCAGCGGATTTCGCAGCAGCGAGGGCCTGCGCGTGGTGACCAGCCTGGCGGTGGGTGCCAAGGAGCACGTGGTGGTGGTGGAGGTGAACGGCCAGCAGCTGTTGCTCGGCGTCACCGCCGGCGGCATCAGCACCCTGCATACCCTGCCCGAACCGCTGCCGCCCACGCCTGCACCCACCCTGCCCACTCTCAAGCAACTCCCCAATTTCGCCCAGCTGCTCGCTCAGAAGCTGCGCAAGGATCCGTGACATGTTCAGTAGCTGGAATCGCTGGGGGCGCAGCCTCCGCCTGGTGTTGATCCTGCTGGTGATGAGCTGCCCGCTGCTGGCCGCCGCCGCCCCGGCCGCGCTGCCGTCGATGGCCCAGGCCGCCGCCCCCGCCGCTGCCCCGGCGGCAGTACCGCCCGGTTCCAACCAGTTGCCGAACCTGCCCAACGTGAGCGTGGGCCGCATCGGCGACCAGCCGGTCAGCCTGCCGCTGCAGACCTTGCTGCTGATGACGGCGATCACCCTGCTGCCGTCGATGCTGCTGGTGCTGACCGCCTTCACCCGCATCACCATCGTGCTGGGCCTGCTGCGCCAGGCGCTGGGCACCGGCCAGACCCCGTCCAATCAGGTGCTGCTGGGCCTGGCGATGTTCCTGACCGCACTGGTGATGATGCCGGTGTGGCAGAAGATGTGGGGCGCCGGCCTGCAGCCGTACCTCAACAACCAGATCGATTTCTCCACCGCCTGGACATTGACCACCCAGCCGCTGCGCGCCTTCATGCTGGCGCAGATCCGCGAGACCGATCTGATGACCTTCGCCGGCATGGCCGGCGACGGCAAATACGCCGGCCCGGACGCGGTGCCGTTCCCGGTGCTGGTGGCCTCGTTCGTGACCAGCGAGCTGAAGACCGCCTTCGAAATCGGCTTTCTGATCTTCATCCCGTTCGTGATCATCGACCTGGTGGTGGCCAGCGTGCTGATGTCGATGGGCATGATGATGCTGTCGCCGATGCTGATCTCCGCACCGTTCAAGATTTTGCTGTTCATCCTGGTGGATGGCTGGGTCCTGGTGGTCGGCACGCTGGCGGCGAGCTTCAACGCCTCGTAGCCGCAAGCTCTGCATGCGCGCCGCCCTGCTTGCGTGCCTACCCGGTTTGCCGGCTTCGGTGGGCGGTCCCGAGGTAGAGCAGCAAGCGCCGACGCTGCTGCAGAGCAAACAACAACAGCGATAGCCAGTGCAGCCAGTAGCGGCCGAAGCCTACAGCGGAGCAATGCCCCAGCGGAGCCATACAACACGGGTGGCTTCGCTTCGCCCCGCACCCTCACCCCAACCCCTCTCCCGCAGGAGAGGGGCCAGCTCCTGCAGCCTGCTGCTTCCTGAGCCCATACACCGTCGAACCAGCTCAGCTCTCCTCCCCCTATTCACACTCCCGCCTCCCGCCTCCCGCCTCCCGATTCCCGCCTCCCGATTCCCGCCTCCCGATTCCCGCCTCCCGATTCCCGATTCCCGATTCCCGCCTCCCGATTCCCGATTCCCGATTCCCCGCCCCCATTGGCACCCCACTTGCATCACAGCACCTCATGAGCCCTGAAATCGCCCTGACTGAATTGCGTGGTGGCCTGGTCACCGTCCTGTGGATTGCCGGACCGATGCTGCTGGCGGTGCTGGTGGTCGGTGTGGTCATTGGCGTGGTGCAGGCCGCCACCCAGTTGAACGAACCCACCATTGCGTTCGTGGCCAAGGCAGTCGCGTTGACGGCCACCTTGTTTGCCACCGGCAGCATGCTGCTGGGGCATCTGGTGGAGTTCACCATCGCGCTGTTCCAGCGCATTCCGCATCTGATCGGCTAGCGGGCGGGCGCGGATGGATGCTGCCACCCAGATGGTGATCGACGGCCAGCGCGCGTTTGCGATGGTCGGGGCGATCATGTGGACGATGCTGCGGACCGGCGCCTTGCTGACCGCCATGCCGTTGATCGGCACGCGCGCCGTGCCCGGGCGGGTGCGGGTCATGCTGACCGGGACCCTGGCGATGGCGCTGGCACCGATCCTGCCGCCGGTGCCCGAGTGGGACGGGTTCACCGCCAGCGCAGTGCTGAGCATTGCGCGCGAGCTGGCGGTGGGCGCGAGCATGGGCTTCATGCTCAAGCTGATCTTCGAGGCGGGCGCGCTGGCCGGCGAGCTGGTGTCGCAGTCCACCGGCCTGTCGTTCGCGCAGATGTCCGACCCGATGCGCGGGGTGACCTCCGGCGTGATCGCACAGTGGTTCTATATCGGTTTCGGGCTGTTGTTCTTTGCTGCCAACGGCCACCTGGCGGTGATCGCGCTGCTGGTGGACAGCTACAAGGCGCTGCCGATCGGCACCGCAATCCCCGATGCCGGCGCCTTTGCCGAGGTGGCGCCGACATTGTTCCTGCAGATCCTGCGCGGCGGGCTGACCCTGGCGTTGCCGATGATGGTGGCGATGCTGGCGGTCAACCTGGCCTTCGGCGCACTGGCCAAGGCGGCACCGGCGCTGAACCCCATGCAGCTGGGCCTGCCGCTGACGGTGTTGCTGGGACTGTTCCTGTTGTCCAGCTTTGCGAGCGAATTCGCCCCGCCGGTGCAACGCATGTTCGACACTGCCTTCGATGCCGCCAGAGAACTGACGGGCTGACCGCGCACACCTCAAGTTTTGTAACCGGTCGCCGTCAACGCTGGGGACGATTGGCCCGTTCAATCGGCACACCCCTCTTTCCGCGGAAACCGATGCTCATCTCAGCGCTGTTCGCCTGCCCTGCTTCGCGACGCGCTGCGTCGCGGGCGCGTCTGTGGCTGCTGGCGGTCGCGCTGCTGCTGGCCTGCGTGACCGGCGCGCAGGCACAGAGTTACAGCCTTCGCGATTACGGGCAGGCAGACGGCTTGCAGGGCATGACCATCAACGGGCTGGTCGAAGACCGGCGCGGCGAGGTGTGGGTGGCGACCGAGCTGGCGCTGCACCGCTTCGAACGCGACCGCTTCATTCCCGTCGAACGGGAGAGCGGGCTGGATGCCCGCTATACGCGCGCGCTGACGCTGGACGATGCAGGGCGGCTATGGGTTGCCACCGCCAATGGCGTCTTCGTGCGCAGCGGCGAGCGGTTCCTGCAGGTGTTGAAGGAGGGCAAGCGCATCAGGGCCGATGCGGGCAACGTGATCGCGCGCTACCGCAACGGCGTGGCCGTCATCAGTGATGGCGCGCTGCTGGCGCTGACGCCGGCTGCCGACGGTTCCTGGCAGGTGCAGACGCTGACACTGCAAACGCGCGATGGCACCTTGTTGAAGACCGGCCCTACCCTGCTGGCCGATGGCCGGTTCCTGTGGGTGTCCTGCAATGCCGGCGTCTGTCGTCTGGACGCCAATGGCACCGTGGTCGAAACCTTGTCCGACGCCGATGGCGTACCGGCCAGGCGGTGGCGCGTGATCTTTCGCGAGCGTGGCGGCCGGCTGTGGTTGCGCGGCGGCGGCATCATGGTGTCGCGCGAACCCGGCGCCTCCCGTTTCCAGGAGCGTCCGGCCAATCCGCACAACAGCTTCGAAACCATGTCCGGCGCCACCACGATGGTGGAGGACGCGCATGGCCGCATGCTGACGCGGTCGGATCACGGCCTGGTGCGTTGGGACGGTTCGCATTGGACCGATATCGGCACCGATCAGGGCCTGCAGCTGGATGCGATGGTTGGCCCGCTGCTGTTCCAGAGCACCGGGACCTTGTGGATCGGCACGCGCGGGACCGGGCTGCAGCGCCTGCTCGGCTACGGCAACATCGAGCATCTCACCGAAGCACAGGGCATGGCGTCGGCGCCCATCTGGTCGATGCAGCGCCTGCCCGACGGCACGCTCGCAGTGGGCGCCGACGGCGGTGCCAACCTGCTCGCGCGACACGCCGTGCGTGCGCAGCCGTGGCGGCTGGAGGATGGCAAGCCGTTGTCGCAGACGCTGAACATCGCGGTGGCACCGGACGGCGCGGCCTGGGTGTCGTACTACTCCGGCGCCATCGCGCGGCGCGATCCAGTCACCGGAGTGACCCGGCAGGTGATGGATCTGCCGCGGCCGGGCTACAAGATCCTGTTCGATGCCACCGGTTCGGTCTGGATTGCGACCTCGCGCGGGCTCGGGCACGGCCAAGCCAGCCCGCCTTACACGCTGGTCTCCGATCCGGCGATGGCGACCAGGTTCATTGGCGATATCGACCTGGACCCCCAAGGCCGCCTGTGGGCTGCCACCGGCGATGGTCTGTACCGGCGTGACGGCACGACATGGGTGCACGTGCCGGTCACCGGGACGTTGCCCACGCAGGACATGTACCAGATCGATTTCGCACCCGATGGCGAAATCTGGCTGTCGTTGCGCGAAACCGGGCTATGGCATGGCCGCCTGCAGGCCGATGGCAGCCTGCCGGTCCAGGCGGTGGACGACCCGTTGTTGTCCAGGGTGATGCCATTCATCCTGCGTCACGATCGCAAGGGACGGCTATGGGTGGGCAGCAGCCAGGGGCTGGATCTGTACCAGCAGGGACGTTGGTCGCGCATCACCCGTGCAGAAGGCTTGCTGTGGGACGACCTTTCGTCCAATGCGTTTCTGGAAGACGACGACGGCAGCATCTGGATCGGCAGCAGCAGAGGGCTCAGCCATCTGCGCGACCCGCAGCGGTTGTTTGTGGCACAGGCGCTCAAGGTCGAGATCGGCCAGGTCCGTCGCGGCACCCAGATCGTCCGGGCCGGCAGCGCGCTGGACTGGTCGGAAACGCCGCTGGACATCGAGCTTCGCACGCCTGGCGTCGAAGGCGGCGCCGAGCGGATCAGTTTCCGCTATCGCGTGGAAGGCCATCAGGCGCGCTGGACCACCACCTCGCTCAGCCATCTCACCTACCCACTGCTGCCACCAGGCCGTTACACGCTCGAGGTGCAGGCGCTGGATGCCTATCAACGCAGCGCAAGCGCGGTGGCGCGGTTCCACTTCGTGCTGCGCCCACCCTGGTGGCGCGGCATCCCCGCACTGATCGGCTATGGGGTGCTGGCCATCGCAGCGGTGATCGTGCTGCTGCGCTGGCGTACCGCCAAGCTGCTGCGCCGCAAGCGCGAGCTGGAGCAGCTGGTGGCCGAACGCACCGCCGAGCTGGAGCAGGACAAGCGCGATCTGGAATCGGCCCGTGCCGCGCTCGCGCTCAAGGCCACCCACGACGAACTCACCGGCCTGCTCAACCGCGCCGGCATTCTGGCGGCCCTGCGCGACATGCTGGAACGCGCCGATGCGACGGCGCGGCCGTTGGCGGTGGTGCTGATCGACCTGGACCATTTCAAGCTGGTCAACGACCAGCACGGCCACCTGGCCGGCGACGCGGTGCTGGCCGGGGTGGGCCGGCGGATGGATACGCTGGTGCGTGGCGAGGACCGCATCGGCCGTTACGGCGGCGAGGAATTGCTGGCGCTGATGCCGGGGCTGGCGCAGGAGGCCACGCATCGGCTGGATGCCCTGCACCGCGGCATCTGCGGCGACTACCCCATCGATGGCGGCTGGCTGCATGTCACCTGCTCGATCGGCGTGGCCTGGTTCCAGCCCGGCGAAACCCTCGAACAATTGCTGGCCCGCGCCGATGCAGCGCTGTACGCCGCCAAGCGCAGCGGCCGCAATCGCATCGATTACGACCATGGGCCGGTGCGCCCTGCCGCACCGGCCGGTCATCTCGACTGATCCGACCGGTGCAACGCCGCGGCAGCGCTGCGCAGGGCCGGCGTGTGTACCGACATGGCGTGCGCGCCCTCACTGCCACAAGGTCCGATCAGCGCACGGCGCGCTGGTTGGCCAGCGGCGTGATGGTCGCTCCGCGCCAGCGCCGCCGCCCTGGCGCTCAGCTTTGCGCTGCAGCCTTGACCGCGATCCAGATCGTGCATTGACGCTGGTCTCGGCCGTTCCACGGCAGGACTGCGGCACGGTCCGGCCCGCTGATTCACCGCGTCGATCGATTGTCAAATGCAATTAAAGTAAGTCGCATGCACAGCCGCTAGTCGATAGATCGTGGCCTGGGATGGGGCCGCCAATGGCAAGCGTGAGACGTCCGCGCGAGGGCGCGGACCATACGCTTGGATGCGTGGGAGATCGAAACGCCCGTGGGGTTCCTGCACCGCCAATCGAGGTCGTCAGGCCGAATGCCACCGCTGACCGCGGTGCTGCTGTTGGCCCTGCTGTCGTTTGCGGACCTGGCCGGTGCGCAGAGCGCCAGCATTCGGCGTTATGCCCACGATCAGGGCCTGCTCGGCCTGGCCGGCACCTGCCTGTTGCAGACCCGCCATACCCTGCTGTGGGTATGCACCGAGAGCGGCCTGTATCGCTACAACGGCCGCATCTTTCAGCAGGTTCCGCTGGACGGCCTGCGCAACGAACCGATCACCGCCATGAGCGAAGCGCCGGACGGTCGCCTGTGGGTTGCCGGGTTCCAGGCGCTGTTCGTCGGCGACGAACATGGCTTCCGCAAGCTTGCCCGCGACGAGGCCGAGCATCTGCAGGACGGCCTGCTGCTGGCCAGCCCGTCGTGGGGCACCGTGATGCTCAACGGCGGCGAACTGGAGATGCTGCGCCCGCGCAGCAACGGCAAGTGGCATAGCGACTACCTGCTGGACACCGCCACGCGGGTGCGGGTGCCGGAACTGTCCAAGGCGATGAGTCTGTCGGTGGAGGGCGACACCCTGTGGGTGGGGTGCGCGCGCAAGCTGTGCGCCATCGACGCGCAACGCCGGGTGCAGGTCTATGGCCCCGACCAGGGCGTGCCGGAGGATCGCTGGTCCAGCGTGCTGCGCGATCGCGACGGCGGGCTGTGGGCCCGCGGCGCCGGGACCCTGCTCCACCGCGCGCCGGGTGACGACCGCTTCAGCGTGCGGCCGCTGCCATTGCTGGACGGCAGCACGGTCGGACGACAGGCACCGCTGGTGATGGATCGCGAAGGACGCGTGCTGGTGCGCCGCAACGATGGCCTGGTGCGCTGGGAAAACGGCCGCTGGCGGACCTTCGGCGCCGACAACGGGCTGCCACCGGGCAGCAGCGATGCGATCGTGGTCGACCGCGACGGCGACCTCTGGATGACCGTGGACGGCGAAGGCCTGGTGCGTTGGGCCGGCTACGAATGGATCGAGAACTGGGACGCCACCCAGGGCATGCCGCCCGCCCCGACCTGGTCCATTGCACGCGATGCGCAGCACGCCTTGCTGGTCGGCAACGAGCACGGCGTGGGACGGCAGGCGCATCCGGGCGGGCGCTTTGCACCGGCGCTGCCGCAAGCCGGCATCCAGATCGTGGGCATGCAGCGCAGCAGCGACGGCAGCCTGTGGACGCTCAACTCGGCCGGCCACCTGCAGCGCTTCTGGCCCGATGGTCGCAACGCCGAGGTGGCCAAACTCCCGCGCACCGCCAGACGCCTGCTCCTGGATCGCCAGGGCCGGCTATGGATCCTCACCGCCGGCGGACTGTTCGTGATCGAGCGCCCGCTCGAGGGTGGCGCGCTGCAGCCGGTTGCCGGCATGCCCGCCATTGCCTACACCGATATCCAGCAGACCGCCGACGGCACGCTGTGGGTGTCCAGCGCCAACGGTCTGTTCCGGCTGCGCGGCGCGCACTGGGCCAAGGTGCCGGTGAAGGTCAACGGTGGCGATGCCGAGCCGTGGGTGAGCAAGTTCCATATCAGCGACAGCGGCGAAGTGTGGCTGGCGTTCTACCGCCCCGGCGTCTGGCACGGCAGGGTGCTGGCCGACGGCGTGGACCTGCAGGCCATCAGCGACGACGCGCTGCGCGATGTGGGTGTGTACCTGTTGCGCGGCGACAGCGTGGGCCGGATCTGGGTGGGCCATGCGCGTGGCGTGGAGGTCTATGACGGCGAGCGCTGGGCGCATCTGTCGCAATCGCAGGGGCTGATCTGGGACGACGTGTCCGAAGCGGCGTTCGCCGAGGATCCGGATGGTTCGGTGTGGATCGGCACCGCGCGCGGCGTCAGCCATCTGGCCGACCCGGCGCGGCTGTTCGACGATCGCCAGCCCAGCGTGCGGATCGACAGCGTCAGCCGCGGCGGCGTCCCGATCCGCAGCGGACAGCTGCTGGGCTGGAGCGACAAACCGCTGCATATCGAACTGTCCACGATGGAGGTCTACGACGACCCGAGCCGGCTGACCGTGCGCTATCGCCTGCTCGGCCTACACGACGAATGGATCCAGAGCGACGACCTGTCGATCGACCAACCGCCGCTGCCGTCCGGGCACTTCCGCCTGCAGGTGCAGGTGCTGGACCGCTATCGGCGCACCGCCTCGCCGGTCGTGGACCTGGCCTTTGCGGTGGCACCGCTGTGGTGGCGCAGCCCGCCGGCGATTGCCTTGTACCTGCTGATCGGCAGCGGCCTGCTGATCGGGCTGTGGAGCTGGCGCCACCGTCATCTGATGGCGCGCGAGCGCATGCTGGCCGAGCTGGTGGCCGAGCGCACCTATCAGCTCGAACGCGAGAAGCACGAGCTGGAAAGCGCACGCGCCGCGCTGGCGCTGAAGGCCAGCCACGACGCGCTCACCGGCCTGCTCAACCGCTCCGGCATTCTCGAGGCCATGGGCGAGGAACTGCAGGCCTGCGCGCATGCGGAACACCCGTTGGCGGTGGTGTTGATCGACCTGGACCACTTCAAGCAGGTCAACGACGAACACGGCCACCTGGTCGGCGATGCGGTGCTGGCCAAGGTGGGCGCGCGGCTCACCGCCTGCCTGCGCGATTCGGACAAGGTGGGCCGGTACGGCGGTGAAGAACTGCTGTTGCTGCTGCCCGGCATGACCCGTCAGGGCCAGCATCGGCTGCGCGCCATCCACGAGGCGATCAGCCTGTCGCCCTACGAGGTGGGCGCTGCGCGCGCGCTGCAGGTGACCTGCTCGATCGGCGTGGCGTGGTACCGCGTCGGCGACACCGCCGCCACCCTGCTGGCGCGTGCGGACGAGGCCTTGTATCGGGCCAAGCGCCACGGCCGCAACCGCATCGAGCCGGAAGAACCGGAGATTTCGGTGGCCTGAGCGCGCGCCCCATGCACCGGGGACCCAGGCTCCCCGTGGGGGCGCGTCGGCGCATTGCGCGTGCCCGTGCTCGGCCGCTGGGCGAGCTGGCGGCAGAGCGGGTGAACGGGTGAACGGGTGAACGGTCCAGGACGATCACGGTCCAGGACGATCGCCGCCTGCAGGCTTGGCACGCTGTGGCGCTGCCGGCGTCCGGGGCTGGCGGCCGCGGTTCTGGAATGCCGCTTGCATCAGAGGGCGTAATCCCCCATCGGCATCCCTATGTCCGAGTCCGAAGACGGCGGCGAGCGTACAGAGCTTCCCACCGAAAAACGCCTGCGCGAGGCCCGCGAGCAGGGCAACTTCCCGCAATCGCGTGAGCTGTCCACCGCCGCGGTGTTTGGCGCCGGCGTGTTCGGGTTGATGGCACTGGCCGGCGGCATTGGCGATGGCGCGGCGGTCTGGATGAAGACCGCACTCAGCCCCGACCCTAAGATGCGCGAAAACCCGATGGCCCTGTTCGGCCATTTCGGCGACCTGCTGCTGCAGTTGCTGTGGGTGATGCTGCCGCTGATCGGCGTGTGCCTGCTGGCCGGGCTGGCCGGGCCGCTGATGATGAGCGGCCTGCATTTTTCCAGCAAGGCGATCATGCCCGACCTCACCAAGCTCAACCCGATGAACGGGATCAAGCGCATGTGGGGCAGCAACAGCCTGGCCGAGCTGGTCAAGTCGGTGCTGCGCCTGCTGTTCGTCGGCCTGGCCGCCTGGCTGTGCATCTCCAAGAGCCTGCCCGGCCTGCGCGCGCTGGTGAACCAGCCGCTGGAACAGGCGGTGGGCAACGGCCTGGACTTCACCAAGAGCCTGCTGTTCTACACCGCAGGCGCCTTGGTGCTGCTGGCGGCCATCGACGCGCCGTACCAGAAGTGGAACTGGCTGCGGAAGCTGAAGATGACCCGCGAAGAGATCAAGCGCGAGATGAAGGAAAGCGAGGGCAGCCCGGAAGTGAAGGGCCGCATCCGCCAGATGCAGATGCAGATGTCGCAGCGCCAGATGATGGAAGCGGTGCCGAAGGCCGACGTGGTGCTGATGAATCCGACCCACTATGCGGTGGCGCTCAAGTACGAAGGCGGCAAGATGCGCGCCCCGATCGTGGTGGCCAAGGGCGTGGACGAAATGGCCTTCCGCATCCGCGAAGCCTGCGAACAGCACCGGGTGGCGATCGTCACCGCCCCGCCTTTGGCACGCGCCTTGTATAGGGAAGCTCAAATCGGCAAGGAAATTCCCGTGAGACTCTATTCGGTCGTGGCCCAGGTCCTGTCCTACGTCTACCAGTTGCGCGGGTGGAACGGCGGCCCGATGCCGGAACTGCCCTCGCTCGAGGTGGATGAGTTCGGCAAGGGGGCCAGCGCATGAGCGCCCAACCCGCCCCGCTGAACGCCCGCCGCGTCATGGAGTTGCTGCGCAACGGCCTGGGTGCCCCGCTGGCCCTGATGGCCATGCTGGCCATGCTGATGGTCCCGCTGGCCGCGCCGGTGCTGGACGCGCTGTTCACCTTCAACATCGCCATCTCCCTGATGGTGCTGCTGGCGGTGGTGTACGTGCAGCGCCCGCTGGAATTCACCATTTTCCCCATCGTGCTGTTGATGACCACGATGCTGCGGCTGGCGCTGAACGTGGCCTCCAGCCGCGTGATCCTGATCAACGGCCAGGACGGCCATGCCGCGGCCGGCAAGGTCATCGAGGCCTTCGGCCAGTTCGTGATCGGCGGCAACTACGCCGTGGGTATCGTGGTGTTCGCGATCCTGACCATCATCAACTTCGTGGTCATCACCAAGGGTGCCGGGCGCGTGTCGGAAGTGACCGCGCGCTTCATCCTGGACGCCATGCCCGGCAAGCAGATGGCCATCGACGCCGACCTCAACGCCGGTTTGCTGACGCGTGAGGAAGCCAAGGCCCGCCGCGAGGAAGTCCGCGAGGAAGCCGACTTCTACGGCGCGATGGACGGTGCCAACAAGTTCATCCGCGGCGACGCCATCGCCGCCATCCTGATCCTGTTCATCAACCTCATCGGCGGCATGGCCGTCGGCATGTTCCAGCACGGCATGAGCTTCGTGGATGCCGCGTCCACCTATACCCTGCTGTCGATCGGCGACGGATTGGTGGCGCAGCTGCCGGCCTTGCTGGTGTCGTCCTCGGTGGCCTTGCTGGTGACCCGCGCCTCGCGGGCGCAGGACATGCGCGGGGCAATGATCAGCCAGGTGTTCGGCCAGCATCGCGCACTGGCGGTGGCCGCGGCCATCCTGGGCCTGGTCGGCCTGGTGCCGGGCATGCCGAACGTCGCGTTTTTGACGCTGGGCCTGATCCTGGGCGTGATCGCCTGGAAAATGTACAAGCGCAGCCTGGTGGCGCCGGCGGCAGGGGATGCGGCCGCCGACCCGCAGGCGGCTGCGGCGGCCACTGCCGCCCAGGCCAGCGCGGAACTGAGCTGGGACGAACTGCGCCCGATCGACCCGCTGGGCCTGGAAGTGGGCTACCGGCTGATCCCGCTGGTGGACAAGCACCAGGGTGGCGAATTGATGGCGCGCATCAAGGGCGTGCGCCGCAAGCTCACCCAGGACATCGGCTTCCTGGTGCCGCCGGTGCATATCCGCGACAACCTGGAGTTGTCCGCCAATGCGTATCGGCTGCTGGTGCACGGCGTGCCGGTGGCCACCGCCGAAATCTACCCCGACCGCGAACTGGCGCTGGACCCGGGCGGCGCGCTCGGCCAGCTCGACGGCATTCCCGGCAAGGACCCGGCGTTCGGCCTGGACGCCACCTGGATCCAGCCGCACCAGCGCGCCTATGCCGAATCGATGGGCTATACCGTGGTCGACCCGGCCACCGTGGTCGCCACCCATTTGTCGCACCTGATCCGCGAACACGCCCCCGAACTGCTCGGCCACGAAGAAGTGCAGCAGCTGCTGGCAACCCTGGCCAAGACCGCGCCCAAGATGGTCGAGGACCTCACCCCCAAGGCGCTGCCGCTGTCGGTGGTGGTGCGCGTGCTGCAGAACCTGCTGATCGAGCGCATCCCGGTACGCCAGCTGCGCAAGATCGTCGAAGCGCTGGTCGAGCACGCCCCGCACAGCCAGGACCCGGCCACCCTCACCGCAGCGGTACGCACCTCGCTGGGCCGCTTCATCGTGCAGGAGATCGCCGGCATGTCCGCCGAACTGCCGGTGTTCACCCTGGCCCCGCAGCTGGAGCGCGTGCTGCAGGAATCCACCCACGGCAATGGCGTGGCACTGGAACCCGGCCTGGCCGAGCGCCTGCACCAGAGCCTGGCCGATTGCGTGGGCAAGCAGGAAGCCCGCAATGAACCGGCGGTGGTGCTGGTCCCCGGCCAGGTACGCGCCGCGCTGGCCCGCCTGGTCCGCCACAGCGTGCCCAGCCTGTCGGTGCTGGCCTACAGCGAAGTGCCGGAAGACAAGCGCCTGAAGCTGGTCGGCACGATCAGCTAAAGACCAACGCCCCTCATCCGGCGCTGCGCGCCACCTTCTCCCGCCCGCGGGAGAAGGCAACGGGTTGCCAGCGCTGCAGCGACGTTGCACCAACGCCTGCTTCCCCTGCCTGCAAACGCCTCCCTTCCCCCGCCTGCGGGGGAAGGTGCCCGAAGGGCGGATGGGGGCAGCAGGGGCAGCCGCCGCACGCGCAACCCTCCTGATCGAGCGCCAGAAATCCAGCACTGCGGTTTTGGCACACCACATGCATTAGCTCTGGCGAGACCGCAGACAGCTCCACCGCTGCGGGGCGGATGGCAGGACTTGGAACACAAACGGGACATGCAACTCATGACGCTGGCAACACACCCACATTCATCGCGCACCCGTCCGGCGTCCGGCGGGTCCCGTTCCTGGAGGCACGTGGCATGAAGATCAAACGCTTTGTTGCCCCGGACATGCGCACCGCATTCCGCATGGTGCGTGACGAGCACGGCCCGGATGCGGTGATCCTGTCCAACCGCCGCACTGCCGAAGGCATCGAAATCGTCGCGGCCAGCAATTACGACGAAGAACTGGTGCAGCGCGCCCTGGAAACCGCCCGCGCCGAGACCCCGGCCAGCGCCGCGCCCGCCCAGCAGGCGCCCGTGCAGCAGGCTCCGGTGCAGCAGGCCCCGGCCCAGCCGGCGGCCCGCCCCGCCGCGCCGGTGCATGCTCCGCTGAAGCCAGCCGCCGAGGCCGGCATGAGCCACCGCCAGCGCGTTGCCAGCGCCGCTGAAGAGATGATCGCCGCCATGGCCCTGCGCCAGCCGGTCAGCGTGCCGCGTCAGGCCCCGGTGGCCGCCCCGATCCGCAGCGGCGCGCCGATGCCGGCCGTGCAGGAGCTGGCCGCCCCGGTGGCGCAGCGCCAGGACCACGCGCTGTCGGCGGTGCCGGAACAGCTGTTCGCCGACTTCCTGACCACCGCCCCGGTTCAGCGCCCGGCGCTGCAGACCGCTCCGAGCCCGGCTCCGGCTCCGATCGCTGCCGCCGCCCCGGCCTACGCCGCACATGGCCAGGACGACGACGCCTTCGCCGATGAGGCCGACTTCGATCTGGACGACGCCCTGCCGCAGATCCTGCCGCCGGCTGCGCTGCCGCCGATCGTCGTTGCCCCCGCCGCGCTGGCCGCGGTGCCGGTGGCTGCGGCGCCGGTCGCGCAGAACGACGAAGAACTCAAGCAGCTGCGCGGCGAACTGGCGCTGATGCGGCAGATGATCGAGCGCGAAATGAACCGCCTCACCGACGAGCGCCTGCGCGGCTCCCCGGTGCGTGCGCAGGCCCTGGAGCTGATGGACGACTACGGCTTCGACGCCGGTCTGACCCGCGACATCGCCATGCAGATCCCGGCCGATACCGAATTGCACCGTGGCCGCGGGCTGATGCTGGGCCTGTTGTCCAAGCGCCTGCCGGTGGCCCCGGTCGACCCGCTGGAACGTGGCGGCGTGATCGCCCTGGTCGGCCCCACCGGCGCCGGCAAGACCACCACCATCGCCAAGCTGGCGCAGCGCTTCGCCGCCCAGCACGCCCCGCGCGACGTGGCCCTGGTCACCACCGACACCTTGCGCGTCGGTGGCCGCGAACAGCTGCACAGCTACGGCCGTCAGCTCGGCATCGCCGTGCACGAGGCCGATAGCGCCGAAAGCCTGCTGGAGCTGCTGGAGCGTCTGCGCGACTACAAGCTGGTGCTGATCGACACCGCCGGCATGGGCCAGCGCGACCGCGCCCTGGCCGCTCAGTTGAACTGGCTGCGCGCCGCCCAGCAGGTCACCTCGCTGCTGGTGCTGCCCGCCAACTCGCATTTCGCCGACCTCGACGAGGTCGTGCGCCGCTTCGCCCACGCCAAGCCCCAAGGCGTGGTGCTGACCAAACTCGACGAGACCGGCCGCTTCGGCAGCGCCTTGTCGGTGGTGGTCGACCACCAAATGCCCATCACCTGGGTGACTGACGGACAGCGGGTCCCCGACGACCTGCACCGCGCCAATGCCGCCAGTCTCGTTCTTCGTCTTGAAGATTTGCGGCGCGCTGCCGATAAGCCCTGTACTCCGGAGCACAACCATGCAGTCGCGTGAATACGCCAAGCTGACCAACGCCTTCCCCCTGTCGGCGACCCGTCCCGAGCCTTTGGGCCCGGTGCGCACCATTGCCGTGACCGGTGGCAAGGGTGGCGTGGGTAAAACCAACATCTCCGCCAACCTGGCCGTGGCGCTTGCCGACATGGGCAAGCGCACCCTGCTGCTCGACGCCGACCTTGGCCTGGCCAACCTGGATGTGGTCTTGGGACTCTCGCCCAAGTACACCCTGGCCGACCTGATCGCCGGCCGTTGCACGCTCGATGAAGTGATCATCGAAGGCCCCGGCGGCGTGCTGGTGGTGCCGGCCGCGTCCGGTCGCCGCCACATGGCCGAACTGGCCCCGGCCCAGCACATCGGCCTGGTCAACGTGTTCTCCGAACTGGAACGCGACCTGGACGTGATGGTCATCGACACCGCCGCCGGCATCACCGACAGCGTGCTGACCTTCTGCCAGGCCGCCCAGGACACCGTGGTGGTGGTCTGCGACGAGCCGGCCTCGATCACCGACGCCTACGCGCTGATCAAGGTGCTCTCGCGCGAACGCGGCGTGGACCGCCTGCAGATCATCGCCAACATGGTGCGTGACCCCAACGAAGGCCGCCTGCTGTACGACAAGCTCTCCCGGGTCTGCGAAAAGTTCCTCGGCGACGTCTCGCTGAACTATCTCGGCCACGTGCCGCAGGACGACTGGCTGCGCCTGTCGGTGCAGCGTCAGCAACCCGTCATCAAGGCCTACCCGTCCAGTCCGTCGGCGCAGGCGATTGCCGAAATCGCACGCCGTACCTCGCGCTGGCAGGCACCCACCGTGCCGCGCGGCAACGTCGAGTTCTTTGTCGAACGCATCATCCAACGGGGAGTGGCCGCATGAGCACCGCTACCGCCACCACGGCCAGCGCGCAGTACCGCGCCGTGCAGCGCAACAACGCCAACGACGTGGTGACCCAGCACGCCGACCTGGTCCGCCGCATCGCCCACCATCTGGCCGCGCGCCTGCCGGCCAGCGTGGAAGTGGACGACCTGATCCAGGCCGGCATGATCGGCCTGATCGAAGCCTCGCGCAGCTACGACTCCGACCAGGGTGCCTCGTTCGAAACCTATGCCTCGATCCGCATCCGCGGCTCGATGATCGACGAGATCCGCAGGGGTGACTGGGTGCCGCGTTCGGTGCACCGCCGCGCCCGCGACGCCGCTGCTGCCGTGCGCAAGATCGAGCAGAACACCGGCCGCGCCGCCGCCGCCACCGAAGTGGCCGCCGCCATGGAAATGCCGCTGCCCGACTACCTGCGCCTGATGGAAGACGCCGCACGTGGCCAGGTGCTGAGCCTGGAATCGCGCATCGAAGATCACGGCGAGCTGGACACCACCGCCAAGGGTGGCCCCAATCCGCAGCAGATGATGGAGCGTGGCGAATTCGGCCGCGAGCTGGGCAAGGCCATCGGCCAGTTGCCCGAGCGCGAGCAGCTGGTGCTCTCGCTGTACTACGAACAGGAATTGAACCTGAAGGAAATCGGCGCCGTGCTGGGCGTCAGCGAATCGCGCGTGTGCCAGATCCATGGCCAGGCGGTGGTGCGTTTGCGTGGCCGCCTCAAGGTCTTCGAACTGGCCGATGCCGGCGTCGAAGTCGACGACTGAATTTTTCGCGTAATTTTTCGTGTTAGGAGCTTGATGTGAACAAGAACATGCGGATCCTGATCGTGGACGACTTCTCGACGATGCGACGCATCGTCAAGAATCTGTTGGCGGATCTCGGCTTCACCAATACCGCAGAGGCCGAAGACGGCAACAGCGCGCTGGCCGCGTTGCGCGCGGGCCCGTTCGACTTCGTGGTGACGGACTGGAACATGCCCGGCATGACCGGCATCGACCTGCTGCGCAACATCCGCGCCGACGCCAAGCTCAAGCACCTGCCGGTGATGATGGTGACCGCCGAAGCCAAGCGCGAGCAGATCATCGAAGCGGCCCAGTGCGGCGTCAACGGCTACATCATCAAGCCGTTTACCGCGCAGACGCTGGAAGAAAAGCTGGGCAAGGTGTTCGAACGTCTGGCGGCGACCGCCTGATGAACGCCACCGTGGAAACCGATGCCGAACGTGCCGCGTTGATCGAGCGCCTGCAAGGCGCACTCGATGCACTGGAAAGCGGTGACCAGGTCGCCTGGCGGCGCGAGGTCGACCACCTCGCCGCCCTGCGCACGCGCCCGATGATGCAGAGCCTGAGCCGGCTCGCCCGCGAACTTGGCCAGGCGCTGGGCGACCTGCCCACCGTCCCCGAAGAAGCCGGTGAGCTGGACGATGCCTGCTCGCGCCTGGATCACGTGGTGGAGATGACCGAAAAGGCCAGCCACCGCACGCTGGACCTGGTCGAGGAATGCCGCGTGCTGGCCAACCAGCTGCGCGATGGCGGCCTCAATCAGGACCAGGGCGCGCTGATGGACAAGATGCGCCACAACCTCACCGAGCTGTCGCTGGCGCAAAGCTACCAGGACCTCAGCGGCCAGATCATCCGCCGCGTGGCCGGCATCGTGCGCCGCGTGCACGAGGGCTTCGGTGCGCTCGGCCTGCCGCCGAAGAATCCCGAGCCGAAGAAAGACGACGGCGGTCTTGCCGGTCCTGCGATCAAGGGCCTGGACCGTCACGCCGTGTCGCAGGACGACGCCGACGATTTGCTGTCCGGATTGGGGTTGTAACCATGAGTGCCGTTCCAGACGATATTGCTGCCGACTTCATCGTCGAGGCCCAGGAAATCCTGGATCGCCTCGGCGAACAGCTGGTCTCGCTGGAACAGGCGCCAGACGAAGCCGATCAGCTCAATGCGGTGTTCCGCGGCTTCCACACGCTCAAGGGCGGCGCCGGCTTCCTGGCGATCAAGCCCATGGTGGAGCTCTGCCACGCCGCTGAAGAAACCCTCGGCATGGCGCGCTCCGGCCAAGCCGTGCTGCAGGCGCATCACTTCGACGCCGCGCAGCAATCGCTGGACTATCTGCAGGCCATGCTGGATGCGATGGGCTCTGGCGAGACCGTGCCGCATGCACCGGCCACGCTGATCGCGCAGTTCGATGCCAAGAGCGGCCCACCGGCAGTCAAGGCCGCGCCCAAGGCAGCCACTGCCAAACCAGCGGCTGCCGCACATGCCGACGATGCGCATGCGCCCGCTCCCAAGGCGGCCGGCAAAGGCGCAGCCAAGGGCGGCGCCGAAGCCGAACAGACCGTGCGCGTGGACACCAAACGCCTGGATGCCATCGTCAATCTGATCGGCGAGCTGGTGCTCTCGCGCAACCGTCTGAAGACCTTGCGCACCCGCCTGCGCGACGAAGAACTCGATCGTGCCGTCAGCACGCTCGACATCGCCACCGCCCGCCTGCAGACCGCAGTGATGCGTACCCGTATGCAGCCGGTGAGCAAGGTGTTTTCGCGCTTCCCCAAGGTGGCCCGCGACGTTGCGCGCACCCTGTCCAAGGAAGTGGAACTGGAATTGATCGGCGCCGAAACCGAGCTCGATCGTAATCTGGTCGAAGCCCTGGCCGATCCCCTGGTGCACCTGGTGCGCAACGCGATCGACCACGGCATCGAATCGCCTGCCCTGCGCGAAGCCACCGGCAAGCCGCGCAGCGGCCATGTGCGCCTGTCGGCGCAGCAGGAAGGCGACTACGTCAGCATCGAAATCCAGGACGACGGCGCCGGCATCGACCCGGAGCGGCTGCGCGAGATCGCGCGCGGCAAGGGCCTGATCGACGCCGAGGCCGCGGCCCGCCTGAGCACCGACGAGTGCCTGCATCTGATCTTCATGCCGGGCTTTTCGACCAAGGCCGAGGTGACCGACATCTCCGGCCGCGGCGTGGGCATGGACGTGGTGCAATCGCGTATCCGCGAACTCAGCGGGCAGATCCAGATCCAGTCCGAACTGGGCCGCGGCAGCCGCTTCATGATCCGCGTGCCGCTGACCCTGGCGATCCTGCCGACCCTGCTGGTGCAGGCCGGCGAAGCGGTCTACGCCTTGCCGCTGGCGCGCGTGGTGGAAGTGCTGCACGCCCCGCAGACCTCGCTGGGCTGGTTCGACGGCCGCGCCGTGCTCGACCGCCGCTCGCACACCCTGCCGCTGATCGACCTGCGCCGCTGGCTAGGCGTGCCCGCCGAACAACCGCCACTGTTGACCGTGGTGCTGCTGCAGGCCGGCGAAACCCGCTTCGGCCTGGTGGTGGACCAGGTCCGCGGCCGCGAGGAAGTGGTGATCAAGCCCCTGCCCCGCGCATTACGCGGCCTGCCCGGCTACGCCGGCGCCACCCTGATCGGCGACGGCCGCATGGCGCTGATCCTGGATGTGGATGGATTGCGCTCCAGCGATCATTGAGATTCGGGAATCGGGAATCGGCAAGACGATCCTGGCTGCCCGATTTGACGACAACGGCCGCGTACTGCGGCCGTTGTCGTTTTCCATCCAGCCTCGCTGCCGATTTACGCCACTACGCGCGGCTATGCGGTGGTGTACTTGTCTCATGCTTGTAGACACCTCGATGGGGGTAATCCCCTCCACCGGCGCCCGCATCAGGCGCTGGGCATGAAGGCACCCGATGAAGCATGTGCCTTAGCTACATGACCTGTGCGGAGACCGCTGGGTCATTACATACTTGGCTGACGAAAATCCGTTTCTTGCTGTAAAAGGGGCGTCCGATGCGCATCCGCTGCACTCCACGCCTGGATGCGCGCTCCGAAGTGGATCTAATCGCCAGGGCGATTACCCAAACGCAAGAACCCCCGAACCGACCTGAGTCAGAGGATTTTTCGCACGGAGCTGTGGAGAGGTATTACGTTTTCAAAAGCTCAGTGATGCTTGCCATAGGCAACCAGAGCTTGAGAGGGTTCGACGCCGCAGGCTGGAACCCGAACTTCTGATAGAAGGGGGCGGCATCTTCCTTGGCATCCACGAACAGTCCCGTGACGCCAATGGCTTCGCTCACCTGTGCGGCTCGCGCGATGGCTTCCATGAAGAGCATCGTGCCGAAGCCGCGCCCTTTCAGTCGTTGATGCACCGCCAGGCGGCCCATGCGGACTACAGGAACATTGCGGGGCAGCTTTGAGCCAGCCGGTGGCAGCTCGCTGTTCATTACCTGCGCTGATGACAGGCTGAAGTAGCCAAGGACGGTGGTGTCCTCGATGCCCTCAAATCTTTCCTGGTGCCAAGCGTACAAGCTTCCCTTCATCGGAATTGCCAGGAACGTGCGGCTGACGCCGCGCTTCTGGTGCTGGCTCGCCGTGGTATGCAGCCACTCGTTCAATTCCTTGTTGCCGCAATCGAAATCAGCGCGGCTTAGGTGTCCAGCGAACGGTACTACTTCTACTTCCAGTGTCATGGTTTCTCGTCTCCATATGATGTTTCAGGGAGACAGCCAAACGATCGGAGACCGGCTTCGGGTTATCGAGCGCATCCAGAAATTTCTGCATGTCGTTCTGGCTTAGTCGAATGATCGAATGTTCTTCGATGATTCTCTCAGCTTCCCGCAGCGCGGCCTGGGCGACGAACTGGTTCGTCGTTGTTGCCGTCATCTCAGCCGCCTGTTCAATTGCTTGCTGCGCGTAAGCGGTGACTCGGGTCGTTATTCTTGCCCGGTCATTACTGGTCGCATGCATAGGTAACTCCTATGTGTATTTCGTCTTCACCGGAGCTGGCCAAGCTCTTGGCTTGGTCTGAGCTCGCTGCCTATATGGTCTGATCGTGCCTACTTCATCTCATGTCTCCTACTGTTGGTAGACGCAATATAGCCAGGTGGTGCCAAAATGGCAACTTGAGGAAAATCCATTTAGGATTAAATTGCAATATCCGTGGGATACGCAGCAGGCTGAAGCGTCTTTGCAGCGGGCACGGCGCTACAGCCAAGCACAAGAGGTGCTACTGAAAGTAAAGCAATCGATATGCGCATATCTGGCCCAGGCCCTTGGTAATGTAAGGCCCGAGACTTCGTTCTCCTTAAGTCGGGAAGGTTGGCCTGTTGAACCACGATACCGCCACTGCGACTTCGTTCCAGCTACCGTCGCGCTCTGCGGGATGCGGCCGGTGCCTCCACCGGCGGCAACACCTCCATCAGCAGCTGCCCTTCGCTGGCGGTGATGCGCAGCTTGGTGCCGATGGCAAAGCCCAGTTGTTCCAGCCATAAGCCGCTGAGGCGGACGTGCGGCACGTGCTGGTCGCCGGCGCGGTCATGGGCGCCGGGGTAATGGGTGTAGCTGACGGTGCACTGGCGCGGGCGGCGGGCGCGGCGGGGTGCGCGTAGCGTGCCGGGGCCTTGCGGGGAGGCGTCCGGGTCGGGTGGCAGCATCGGTGGCAGCTTGGTGCGGTCGGGTTCCACAACAACCCACTGCACCCGCTTGGGCGGCGTGGGGCGCGCACGCGTGCGGGTGGGCCGTGCGCTGGCAGATGTGGTGGGTGGGCGGCGGCGTGTCATGGCGCCTCCGATTGGCGGCGGGTAGCGCTGGGTGCAGCGACGTACTGCTGCAACACCACGTCGATGCGTGCAGAAAGGCGATGCAAGGCCTGCGACAATACGCCGGGCTGGTTGAGCAACTGCTGCGCATGATCGTCGTCGGCCTGCTCAACGGCGGCGCGCGCGACCAGCCGGCGCAGCACTTCGCCCACATCCCACCGCAGGCGGTGAGCGGGGGCTGGCGAATAAGGGTTCCAGGTTCACTTCTTTAGGAGATGATAGGGAAGTCCGGAGCCAGTTTTCGTGGATCGCTCTCAACCCAAGGAGGTCCTCCCGATGTCCAAGCAAGAATCGAAGCAGCATGGTATGACCGGGTGTTTCCGCCTGCTGAGCCGTAACCTGGCATGCGAACTGACCGATGCAGAGCTCAGTGCCGTATCTGGTGGCACCACATCGCGGACCCGCTATGCAGCCGCAGAGGCAAGCCTAAGCAACATCATCGTCGTTGACGATGCGGATGCCTGGTAATCCCCCCACAGGTTAGCTGACGCCAGAAGTGGAATTTTCTCGTACCCTTTTCCGAGGAGGTTCCATG